>NZ_JAGSOY010000079.1 GCF_018837975.1 Zooshikella harenae
CCAAATCGTAATATCGCCGCGACGACGCAATGCTTCCGTATATTCCGCCCAATTGATCACCTTATATTTGGCTTTTTTATGTTGCCGGTGACTGGATTGGTTATGTTTATACGGCATGTGATGGCTTCTGATGGGTTAGTAGTCGCATCAGGGTACCATTAATTCGCCAAAATACTAAAGAAGGATGGGCTGGCCGATTTATTCAACAACGCCTATGTCTGGATGCATTGGATTGAATTTTTACGGCTAAAAATAATTTAAAATAACAATCTTTAATGTGTGGTATAAGAAAAAAACTGCTTGAGGTGTTTTTCTATTTCATAACTTTTACAAATAATAGAATGTCCTTCCCTTGATAAATTTCCAAGTTTAATTTTTAGTGAAGTGCTGTGAGTATGGTGAGTGTTAATAGTTAATCGGTATTCACTTTGGTGTTCATAGTCTTTTGATTTGGTAAACAGGTTAAGTTTGCCATTATGTTTGTTGAAGTCGATATACTTTATATGACCACTATCTATTTGATAATTGTTTTTAATGCAGTAGTTTTGTACTTTATCTAAAAAAAGGAAAGTGTTTTTTATAATGACAGCAGTATCACCTAGTTCAAAGCATGTGCTGTCAATGAATGACTTATTATTATGACTTAAATATGTATGATTAATTGCGCACATGCAATAAATGTAGGGGTTGTCGTTTCGAGTATCAAATATGATTGGGGTATAATGATTGTTAATAGCTTTATTATGTATTGTTATTGATGGTATGCAACGTTGTACTATATGTGTAAACCCTTCATAAATATCTCGACGTTGGGTGTTGTATATAGGTTTTCTGAACATTTTTAGCTGCTGTAAAAGCATTTCGCCTTCATGGTGAAGTTTTTCCATATACTCACTTTCTCCAAATTTTATGAGGAAAAAAATACCCTTATCCATAATGCTACACCTCCCTGTATGCACTGGACAAATAATAATCAAGGTGATATCTGCTTACAATAGGGAAATCTCTGAAAATATTGAATAAATTATGAAGGAATACGTTTCAATTAAAAGAATTAATTTTTAAGAAATACTTCTGTAAATATATGCTCATAATGAAGGGTTTTCAGGGGCGGCTATCAAGTGATGAAGACTTAGGAGCTTATATTAATAAGTGACTGGAGTGACAGTTAATTGCTCCTGCATTAACTGCATTTCCACCATCCTTGGTGGTCGAGAATGCTGACAACAAACCCTAAAAATGATTCATGAAGGGTATACTAAAAGTAAAAAACGGTTACAAAAAGCTTAAGAAATTACGAGCCCCATTGAATGTAGAGGCACATAATTATGTACCTCTAATTCTCCTTACCCGAAAGGAACGGCCTTTTAACTTGCCTTCAGATAATTTTTTTAATGCAGGTTTACTTGCTTCCTGAGATACTGCAACGTATGCGCAATAGTCAAAAATATGAATTTTACCAACCTGTTTTCCGGCAATGCCATTTTTACCTGTTAATGCGCCAAGAATATCACCTGGCCTTACTTTTTGTTTTTTTCCACCATCAATTTGTAAGGTGACCATGGGTGGTTTGTCAGACTGCTTTTCTAATAGGTTAAAAGGAGGTAGTGGTTCTGGTTGGATAAAACTATTCAGCATGTCTTCGATTTTTGCAATCTTATGCTGTTCATTTTCACTATAGAGGGTACAGGCTGTACCTTTGCTACCCGCTCTACCTGTTCGTCCGATGCGGTGAACATGTACTTCAGGGTCTTTGGCAATATGATAGTTGATAACAACATCAACAGAGTCAATGTCCAAGCCTCTGGCCGCTACATCGGTAGCTACCAAGATAGTAGTACTTTGATTAGCAAACCGTACGAGAATTTGGTCACGGGCTTTTTGCTCTAAATCGCCATGTAATGCTAAAGCACTGAAGCCATGTTGACGTAATTCCTCTGCAACTTCTTGTGTAGCTTTTTTAGTACTGCAGAAAACAATAGCTGATACTGGCGAGAATTTGATAAGCACCAAGCGTAATGCGGTATCACGCTGTTTATTATTGTCAAGTTTATAAAAATATTGCTTGATTTTGGTATTGCTGTCGATGGTAGTGGTTTGCACCATTAGTGGACGATGCATAATCCGGCTGGCAATGGCTTGTATCTGATCAGGGTATGTTGCACTGAATAACAGCGTTTGTCGCTGGCTAGGCATTTTATCGATAATTGCATCAAGGGCATCTTGAAAGCCCATGTCTAACATACGATCTGCTTCGTCTAAAACCAGTGTGTTTAGGTGATCGAGTTGTAGAGTGCCTTTTCGTAAATGCTCTTCTATACGACCTGGTGTACCTACGATGATGTGAGCACCATGTTCAAGTGAGCCGATTTGGGGGCCAAAAGGCATACCGCCACACAACGTAAGAACCTTGATATTGTGGATAGCGCGGGCTAGTTTACGAAGCTCCTTGGCGACTTGGTCAGCCAGTTCTCTTGTCGGGCATAGTACCAGTGATTGGACTCTGAAGTGCTTAACATCAAGCTTGTTTAGCAAGCCCAGCGCAAAGGCTGCAGTCTTTCCAGACCCTGTTTTACCTTGGGCAATAACATCTTGTCCTTGCAGAATGGCAGGTAGACTTTGCTGCTGAATGGGGGTCATGGTCTGATAATTGAGAGAGGCCAGGTTATTTAGTAAGGCTGGCTGCAGCTTAAGTTTGCAAAAAGCGGTGTGATGCATTAAGTAATACCTGAATTCTGTTGTTGCCTGTTATTGCATCTTAGAGGCTGTACATCTTTTACAAATCATTTTTATACCCATTGGACACAAGGGGTTTGTTGTCTGTATTAAAGCGTTGTCTTCAACCTTTGCTACGACAATGATTGGTAATGTAAGCGTAAAATAGGTTCTCATGAGAATACATTGAGGCTTTCGTGTGGCGCATTGTAACAGATTAAGTGATGAGGAACAGGTTTATTTTAGCCATCGTTCTTGCGCTGATGAGCCGCTTTTATCAATAAAATAATGGGCTAATTCGGGGAAGAAAAGAAGGAAATCTTCTTCAATTGATTCCAGGTTCGATGCTATTAAGGGTAAATAGCTTGATGCTGTTTCTTTGGCGAGTATTCTTGGGGATAACCGAAGATCTATACGTTTAAGTGCTGACTCTAAACCAGAAAAATTTTCGTAACTCGAGAGAACGTTATGAGCAATAATTCGCTTAATAAAATCAGACGCTTGCTTTGGTAGATTGTTTAAATTATTAAGGGAGTTAAGATTAAATGTATTAATAAATTTATTAATGTCTGTGTTTATGAACTGTTCCCAGTGTTTAATTAATAAGTGATCAAATGTAATATCGATTACCACACCTTTAAGATAACCTTTCGTGCCAAGTCTGGTTTTTGCTCTCCTTACATGTTGATTAGCATCGGTGAATGAATCAATCCAACCATGCATTTGTATACCATCTAGGTGGGATGGGCTACATCCTGCCCATGGTTTTCCTTTTAGTGGATCTGCCAGTAAATTACCCAATTGATAGTCAATGTCTTTTTTAGATAATACGATATGGGCAAGGTAATTCATTTCACTACTACTTGTACAACTTATAAGATTTAAATGGCTTTGGTTATTACACTTATGGCTACATATACTGCTAACGAAGTATATGTAGCAAGCAGACACAGTGCGGATTCTATATGCTCAAGGCTGCAGCAGTGATTTAGTCCATAGGTCATCTTCTTTGCTAAAGCGTTCTCTTAGATGTAGCCGATTTTCTTTAAAAGTCAATTGAGACAGGATTGATGATAAGGCCACCCCAATGATTGGGTTTTGCTATAGACTTCCCGCCTCACTCTCATGAGAGAGGCTCAATGCGTTAAAGTAGTTGATCAGCTGAAGGGCACCTCTAAAAATAGAGATTTTTTTGTGAGAGCAAGGAAGCACTGCACGGAGGACCGCAGTGTATAAGGCATACATGAGGATCCGAGTACAGCGCTGACACAGTTGTCACGGAAAAAGTGCATTTTTAGAGGTTCTCTGAAGCTAAAGGTTAGCTTTGCTCACAGCACAGCATCCTTCAGGAAAGGTAGGGTTCAGAGGGGTTGATGAAGCATGAAGGGAAAACGCAAATAAAAATGATTCACGAAGTGTATACTTTAGTCTAATTGACGTCATCATAAAAATTATTTCTAATGCCTGCATTGTTAAACACAACCTTATCATTTTATGGTTTGTTAATTACACTAAATCAGTTGTTTGAGCCTATTTAGAAAAATGGTATTAAATGTCTTATTTATATAAACGAAGATTTTCTTTGGTAAATATAAATTAGTATTTGTTGCTGAGTTATGTAGGTAAATAGGTGCTTTCAAATAATCATTGTCTCCCAGGGTGGTATAAAGGGGGTAAGGGTGAAATGGGTTGTTAAAAGCCTGTCAAAATATAGCTGGATGGCTATTGTTTCAATACTTTGTGGCACAATATTTACTTTTGCCGAAGTTAGTTTTCTTTCATTAATAAGTGATTCACTCAATAACACCAAGGCAGTAAATATAGAAAGTGGTTTTTTATTAGTATTACTGGTTTTTGGTTCTGGATTTTTAACTAAACTCTTGCTTGATTTTTTAAGTGAATATTTTAGCTTTACTATTCACTACCAATTGACGAAAAGCCTGAATGACTGTAACTATGCATTAATGGAAAAAATAGGTGGGGCTCGTGCTTATGCAGCCTTAACGCGTGATATGGATATGTTACAGCAAGGCATGCGCATTATTCCAGAACTACTACTTAACTTTCTTATTATACTGGGTGTGTTAATTTATTTTTCAATACAATCTTTAACAGGGTTATTACACTATTCGTTTTTTTTATTGATAGCTGTAGGTGTTGCATTTTTAATGAATCACTATGTGAGTGGCCATTTACAAAATGTTAGGGAGAAGATTGATCATTTACATCTGCTTTACCATGAGTTATTCAATGGTGCAATGGAGGTCAAGTTAAGCGCAACACGACAGCATTGGCTCGTGAAGAAGAATTTATCAAATACATTATTGGCTATTCGCAGTAAACGCTTAAAAATTGCCTGGCTGGATGCCTTTAATCTTAATTGGGGGCACTGTATTACATTAACACTGCTCTTATCACTTTTATGGATACCTGAATGGTTTTTTGGTGAACAAGGAGTAGATCATCAATCGGGATTTATTTTAGCGACATTATTTTTAATAAGTCCTATTACCACCGTGTTGGAGTATATTCCAAAAGCGATTGAGAGTGTTATCAGCTTAAAACAGGTTTTACCATTAGCAACGCTTCCTGCACAAAAAGGACAGCATTATTCGTTGGACGATAGTGTGCGCCTTTCTAAAGCGGCATATCAATATCCTAACGAAGAACGACAAATTGGGCTTATGGATTTACAATTATCACCAGGACAGCTGCTCTTTATTGTTGGTGGCAATGGAGCCGGAAAATCAACCCTGATAAAAATGTTAAGTGGGTTATATCCTTTATGTTCAGGGCAGCGCCAGTTAGGTAATACAATTTTAAATAAAGACGATATGTTAAGCTGTGCTTTGGTAAGACCTTCTCCATACATCTTTGAAACGGTTATTGATCAGAATGGTGAGATAGCTGATGTTGAAATGGTAAATCATCGGTTATCTCAACTTAAGTTAAATGGCAGAGTCAGTTACCACCAAGGTCGTTTAAGCCAGGTAAAATTATCCCAGGGGCAAGTGAAACGACTAGCATTATTACAAGCATTGGTCAGTGGAGAACAACTATTATTACTTGATGAATTTGCGGCTGATCAAGACCCTTCATTCCGTCGATATTTTTATAAAGAATTATTACCCGCATTAAAAAATGAAGGGCGTACGATTATTGCCATTACACATGATGAGGCTTATTTCAGTGATGCTGATCGTGTATTAAAAATGGTTGATGGTCAGCTTATTGAATACAGTTTTGTGGGAAAAAATAAATGCCGAAATTTGTTGATTTGAGTGTGGCAATTGACCCTGATTATTGGGAACCAGATCCTGTTAAACGTAAGGTGATAGATCATAAACGTGGTGCTGATAGGCTAGGTTCGGCATTAGTGTATCTCAATAGTAACAGTTGGATTTCACGCTGTTGGGAGTGGCTTAAGTGGCGCTGTGGTTGGGGGATGAATCATAAAGACTTCCCCGATCATAAAGGCCTATCACTGATGTTTTATAACCTCAGTACCCATACAGGGACACATATGGATGCACCCTATCACTATGGTGATGTTAACCAGCAGGGACAGCCGCAAAAGACCATTACAGATATTCCCTTAGAGTGGTGTTATGGACAAGGGGTGGTAATTGCTGTCAGTAATGATGTTAAACGAGGCGCTATTTCTCTTTCTGAAATGATGCAGGCAATAACACAGCAAAATTTAAGAGTTGAAGCGAATGATATTGTACTGTTTTATACCGGAGCTGATAAATATCAAGGTACCCCACAATATTATTCGCAATTTAGAGGTGTTAGTCGAGAAGCTACCGACTGGTTAATTAGTCAAGGTGTCAAAGTTATTGGGATTGATAGTTTTAGTTTTGATCCTCCGTTTGCAGATATGGTTACCCATTACCTTGAAACAGGAAATAAATCAGTGCTATGGCCTGCGCATATGCTTGGTCGTGAAAAAGAATATTGTCAATTAGAACGGCTTGCTAATTTAGATCAATTACCCGTAGATAAAAAATTCAAAGTAAGTTGTTTTCCAATCAAACTTGAAAAAGCAGATGCCGCTTGGTGTCGGGTCGTTGCAATTCTAGATGAAGAGGTGAACTGTCGTGCAGCTTAAGCATGAAATTGAGGTTAATTGTCCAGCATGTGAGGCATTTTATTTTTGTAGTCAAGTAGAAAACTGGTCTACTTATTTTGCACCTTGCTTAAAATCAGAAGTTGTTGAACAAGAAGGTAACCAACAGCAAATTCGCCTCACTGCCTGGGGTAATGATCGGTTATTTTGTTGGCAGTCAATTCGTACTTTAGATGATCAAAAATTGGAAATTACTTTCCAACAAGCTAAGCCAATGCCTTTAGTGAATAATATGAAAGGTAAGTGGTGTTTTATTGCCTTAACGGACGATACCTGCTGTGTTGAGTTATGGCATGAGTTTTCAATCAAAGAAAATATCAGTGGTTTGGTTGAAGGCGTTAACTCAACGGTAGATGCTGAACAGTTTATGCAAAAAACCATTGATGCAAACAGTGATAGAGAGTTGCTGGCAATAAAAAAATGTTTGGAACAACAGACGTGGCATCATGAATTTGCAGAAGAACTCGTAGTGAAAGGTGATAAGGATATTATTTTTCAATTATTGCGCGAAGCGGAATACTGGCCTGCTTTATTACCTCATTGTACTCAGGTTGATATGGAATATAACGATGGGGAACACCAAATTTTCACTATGACTGTGCAGGTTAATGGTGGGGATGAAGTGATTCGAACTATTCGTCGTTGTGCAGATCATGCCGTAACTTATTTCCAACCAACACCACCTTTACCTCTTAAAAAACATGTTGGTAGCTGGACATTAGAAGACACAACAACTGGTGTAAAAATAAATTCTTGGCATGATGTTGTGCTTAATCCTGAGCATTGGCAAGCATTGAATAAAACACCCGCAGAAGCCAAACAGCTGGTTGCTCAAGCTATTAATAATAATAGTTTGGGTACAATGCATGCTATTCAGCAAAAACTGGCTGAACTCTCAGCATAAAACTATACCCACAGCGAAGAATCTTTAGGGCTTTTTGTTTACCGAATACGAAAGGCATAAAACCTAAAAAAAGAATTATGGTGGAAAAAACCATGGCAAAAAAAACAGCATTAATAACTGGGGCCAGTCGAGGCATTGGCGCTGCAATAAGCCTGCGTTTAGCAGAAGAAGGTATGAATTGTGTTTTAGTGGCGAGAGAGCAAGCAGCATTACAAACTCTGGCGAATAAGCTTAGCGAAAAGGGCTGTGAGGTTTTAACAATAAGTTGTGATGTAACTGATGAGCATGCCGTTAATGGCATGGTTAAACAGGCGGTCGAACATTTTGGTCGTATTGATGTATTGGTGAATTGTGCAGGACGAGGAGGTGGTGGTATTACCCAGAACCTGTCTACGGATTTATGGCGTGATGTAATTAACACCAACTTGAACAGTATGTTCTATGTGACTCATGCAGTACTGAATCACGGCAAAATGTCTGCGGGTAGCAATATTATCAATATCGCCAGTACGGGTGGTAAACAAGGCGTTATTCATGGCGCACCTTACAGTGCATCCAAACATGGCATGGTCGGCTTTACCAAAGCACTCGGTTTGGAATTAGCACGTAATGGCAGTGGCATTACAGTTAATGCAGTTTGCCCTGGTTTTGTTGAAACTGATATGGCAAAGCAGGTACGCACTAATTATGCACGGCTTTGGCAGGTCGATGAGGCAGAAGCTAAGCGGTGTATTGAGGAGCGTGTCCCTATTGGCCGTTATATTGAGCCTGACGAAGTAGCGGCCATGGTTGCTTATCTGACTTCTCCTTTAGCGAAAGGCGTGACAGCTCAAGCATTGAATGTTTGTGGTGGGCTTGGTAATTACTAAGGTGACAATCACGATGAATCAACAAAAACCAAAACAAAGACGCGTGGTGGTAACCGGGCTAGGCGTTATTGCCCCGAATGGTATTGGTACTGAACAGTTTTGGCAAAACTGTATGCAAGGCGTTTCAGGTGTCGATGTGGTCAGTCAGTTTGATACTGCAGGGCTGGAAGCCAAGATTGCGGGTATCGTAAAAGGATTTATACCTTCTGACTGGGAAATAAGTGAGGAACAAGGCCAACGCTTGGATCGGCATGTTTTATTTGCATTGGCTGCGAGTAAGATGGCTATGTCAGTGGCAGGTTTGCAAGCTGGAGTGATTCCTGATGAATTAATGGGCGTGTCCATTGCCACAGCCATTGCTGGTACTGGCTATATGGAACAAGCTTTCCTGCGCTATACCGATCATGCCAGTAAGCCGATTGATTATAGTCAAGTTGATCGCCACTTATATCCTTATATTGGCTTTAATAGCGCTTCGACTGAAGTCGCTGCTCAATACCATCTTTGTGGGCCTACCGCTTCTTTAGCAACGGGCTGCACGGCTGGTTTGGATGCCTTAGGGTTTGCGCTGGAGTGTATCCGCAATAATGAAGCCGATGTGATGCTAGCTGGTGCTACAGAAGCGCCACTCACCCCGATAACGATGGCAGCCTTTGACATTATTGGTGCGCTCAGTAGTAGTCATAATGAATCACCCACCGAGGCTTCTCGTCCTTTTGATAAAAATAGAGACGGGTTTGTCCTAGGGGAAGGCTGTGGCATTTTAGTGTTGGAAGAATACGAGCATGCATGCCGCAGAGGTGCCCCCATTTTAGCGGAGGTGTGTGGTTTTGGCTCGACCTGTAATGCTTACCACATGACAGATTTACCTGAAGATGGAGAAGAACTATTACGCAGCATGTCATTAGCACTTGAAGATGCTGATATTAAGCCTGGTCAAATCGACCATGTTAATGCGCATGGTAGCTCTACACCTCAAAATGATGTGAATGAGTCACAAGCCCTGTTAAAACTGATGGGGGAACATGCCAGACACATCCCAGTCTGCTCGCTGAAATCAATGAATGGCCATGCACTGTCTGCTGCCAATGCTATTGAAATGGTGGCTGCAGTTTTAAGCCTGGTCCATCAACAAGTGCCTCCTACTATTAACTATCAGACTGCAGACCCTGACTGTCCTTTGGATTATGTTGCAAACCAGGGGCGTGCCGCTGCAATGAGCTACGTATTGAAAGCAGCCAGTGGTTTTTCAGGTATTCACAGTGCAGTTGTACTGAAACGCATTGAGGACTAGAGAGAGTTGGCGATGAATAATGATGTAGTTGTGACAGGTTTGGGTATATTGGTTCCAGGTTGTGATGATAAACAGGCATTGTGGGTAAAAGCACTAACACCACAAGCATGTGGGCAATTTAATGAGGACCTGCAAGGCCATGTGGCTGTTATTGATGAGCAGCAGCTGTTTTCAGGTCTTTCCAAGCGGCAAATTCGTAAGATTGACTCATTTTCCCATTTTGGTTTGGTTGCAGCAGAGCGTGCTTTGCAAGATGCTGGATTGAATCCTGAAACCGTTGACCGCCAGCGAATAGGGGTTTTAGTAGGCAATTGTTTTGGTGGATGGGCTTTTACCGAACGCGAACTTCGAAATTTACATAAGCCGCAAGGTTCTTCCCGTGATGTGAGTCCTTTTCAGGCGACAGCTTGGTTTCCTGCTGCTGTACAAGGTCAAATTTCTCTGCAATATGGCTTAAAAGGATTCAGTAAAACATTAATGGCTGATCGGGCAAGCAGTTTAATGAGTGTGGGTATGGCGGCTAATCTGATTGCTCAAGGCAAGTTAGACTGTGCAATAGCAGGTGGTTGCGAAGCGATTAATACCGATTTTATTTTGGCTGCATTGCAAGGTGTACCAGAGGGAATAACTCCTACTGGCCACTATGCACCATTCGATAAACAAGCTAATGGCATGGTTCCTGGAGAAGGTGCGGTATTTTTGCTATTGGAATCAGTGGAACATGCTCAGGCTAGAGGAAAAGAACCTTATGCTCAAATAAAACGCTGGAGTATGCGTAATGATCCAACGTGCTCTGGAAAAGGGCTGGAGCAAACTATGCTTGCAGCAGCAGGAGGTTGTCCAGTGGATCTGCTGATTGCTGATGGTGCTGCACAGGCTCTTCAGGATCAACAGGAAGCAGAAGTCATTCAATGGGTACTCAGCCAGCATACCCGTGTTTCAACGCCTAAAGCATCAATAGGACAATTATTTGGTGCCGCAGGTGCATTGGATATCGCGTTAGCAGCGTTGATGCTTGAAAAGCAAGTGGTATTACCCACACCACAATGTTCCGCAGAGCCAATATTCACCAATCAACAGCTCATCCAGCAGGCTGAAGAAAAAGCATTATCACGGATTTTAATTAACAGCCGTGGTTTGGGAGGCACTGCTGCGACGTTAGCATTATCTGCATTTCACTAAATAGCATACGTCTAATTAATTATTTACTAGGGGATAAAAATGACTAATGAAACAGTAAAAGCCATTTATACGACACTTGCAGAATATCTTGATATGCCTGTTAGTGAATTAAAAGAAAATACCAATCTGGAAAATGAGTTGCTGTTAGATTCAACAGAGTTGGTTTGTATTATGGTGGCCCTGGAAAAGTCGATGGATATTAGCCTGAAAAATGTTCCTTTTAAGGATTGGGTT
The DNA here is from genome assembly GCF_018837975.1 of Zooshikella harenae. GTDB lineage: Bacteria > Pseudomonadota > Gammaproteobacteria > Pseudomonadales > Zooshikellaceae > Zooshikella > Zooshikella harenae. Next base: position 11,328 of record NZ_JAGSOY010000079.1, read on the forward strand.
GTGATTAACGATATTGTGAATGCTGTTGAGCAGCGGCTTAGCGAGGCTGCTTAGGGAGAGTATACTATGTCGAGTGTCTATCAGCGGGTAAAATCAACCGCTGAAACCTATGCCAACCATACTGCGATATGCGTAGCTGGTCAGTTGGTTTCTTATGAAGCGTTGCTTAACCAGGTTCATTATCGGGTGCGTTGGCTACAATCGCAGGGTGTTTGTCCAACACACCGATTACTTGTGACGGAGTCTGATACATATCAACTTATTGTGCTTGAATTGGCTGCCAGCTATTTAGGTTTAACGTTAATTTATCTTGAGGGATTAGTTAAAGCCAGACACCATGAGTTGAATGCGATTGTGAGTGATGCGGCAGCTGATTGGCTGATTGAAGATTCAAATGGAACAGATGTCGTTTTTCCACAACAGTTTCGACTGACATTACCTGACGTAGAAAACCAGAAAGACGTGCATTTAGACGCCAGTTTCTGTGTAAAGCAGAAGACTGATAATGTATTGGTACAAGCATATACCAGTGGTACTACGGGTAAACCGAAAGGCGTTTGTTTATCTGATTATCGACTTTGTTCGCAAGGTCAATCCGTCGCGAAAGCTATGCAAATACATGCTCAAGCACGGATTTTATTAGACGACAGTATTATTGATTTAAAAGGACAGTTATTGATGCTGGCAGGGTTTAGCCAGGGTGCTTGTTTGGTCATCAATGATGTGCCAGATGATCAGCAGGTTTTTGCTGTAGCTGCAGAATACGGCATTAGCCATATGATGTTGCCTCCTTTTTATCTCGCAGAAGCGCTTAAAGACTCTGAACTTGAATCCAGAAATCTTTCAGCTTTAGAGTTAATTGCCTATGGTTGTGCACCTATAGACCAAACTCTTTTACAGCGAGCACAACGTATTCTTTCGTGTCGATGGTTACAAGGCTATGGATTAACAGAAACAGCAGGGCCTTTTTGCTGGTTAGCGAATGATGATCATGAGCAAGGTAGAGGCACAGTGGGTAAGCCTGCAAAAGGCGTTACACTCAAACTGACGGATCGAGCAGGTAATCCTTCTCAGCCAGGGCAGGTAGGTGAAATTTGGGTGCAGTCGCCAGGCAATATGTTGGGGTATTGGGATGCTGAACACGGTCAGCCAGTTGCCAGTGAGGAAATTATTCAACAAGATTGGTTAAAAACAGGTGATATGGGGGTGTTAACGTCAGAGGGGTTTTTACAACTAAAAGGTCGTCTACGTGACATTGTTTTGTTAGCGGATGGGTTTACAGTGTATACCCGAGAAATTGAAGAAACGATCCTTAGTTTAAATCTGCTTGATGATGTAGCAGTTGCTGCTTGGCAAGATAATGAACAAGGCGAAGTTCCTCTTGTATTTATGCGTTCGACGCAAAACATATTATCAATGTTACCTAAAATTCAGCAGCATTTATTAACAGCATTAAGCCCATTAAAGCATCCAAAATATGCCTATATTTATAATAAACCGTTTCCTCGTGGGCGTAATGGTAAAATTCAAAAGCATGAGCTTGTTGACGATGTGAAACAACAGCAGTTAATTCCATTATTTATTTAATGTTTTTTTAGGTTTAATTTCTATTTGGCTTACTGCTAATCATGACTGATTAATGACGTTTTATTAAACGACAATGTGACGAAAGTGAGTAGCTTGGTCAACAGATTATACAAGTGGCAATACCATGAGCATGATGACGCCTCAACAATTTTCTGAACTATATTATTTTTTACCTCGAATTATGTTTGGTGGAACAGAATGGGGGGAAATAATTGATGTGAGTAAAAAAATTACAGCATCACCGAGTAAAGATGCTGAAAAATTTTGGCCACAATGGTTCGATGCCTGGAATACACATGGTAATGAATTAGTAAGTGTTGCCAGAGAATGTCATCATAAAACAGCTGCAGAACTTTATTTAAAAGCTGCGGCAGCCTATCACTGGGCTGAGTTTATGTTTTTTGCTGACCCTGCAAAAAAAGAACAGGTTCGTGCAAAAGTGACTGATAGTTTTCTACATGCCTTACCAAACCATCCTTATCCATGTGAACGATTAGAGCTTCGTTATTCACAGCAAGTGTTACCTGGCTATTTGTTGCATGCCAAAAAAGATCAGCCATCCCCGTGTGTGATATTACTGAATGGACTTGATTCAGCTAAAGAAGTTGAGTTGTATGCTTTTTGTAAACACTTCTTGCGCGAAGGCATTAGTTGTTTTATTTTTGATGGGCCAGGACAGGGAGAGTTACTCGGACAGACTGCTATGCCCATTGAGTTTGAAAATGTATTTGGCACTGTTTTTGATACGCTCCGTCAGCATCAGGCGATCGATCGTAATAGATTAGGTGTTTTTGGTGTTAGTTTTGGGGGATATTTAGCGCTACGTTGTGCATCTCATTTTCCTGAAATAAAAGCTGCAATTAATTTATCAGGTGCTTTTGACATCAGTAACTATCTAGATATTAATCCTCGTGTACGTCACGATTTTAGATATGTTTTTCATGCAGCTGATGATCAGGAGATGGCAAGGATTGCGGCGGATAAACTAACACTTGAGGGAAAAACTAATCCAAATTGTCCTGTACTTTGTATTCATGGTGAAAACGATGCTGTATTTCCAATGAAAAATTGTCAGTTAATTAAAGACTGGATAGGTGAGAGCAACGTTTCCATGTTGGAGTATCCTCAGGAAGCTCATGTGTGCCAGCACTATTTTCATGATTATTTGCCCAAAGCAGCAAATTGGTTAGCGAAATTGATATGCCCATAATGAAGGGTATTTAACATGTACTGTGAAAGTTTGTCACCCAAGGCTATTGATCAGTGGCAAGATATTAGACCAACACAGTTGTATCATTTTTTAAAGTGTTTTGGTTATGCTACGAATGTAGTATATATACCTTATAAAAGGAGTCTGAGTCGAGAAGAGCAGGGTAGAGAAGCACATTGCTGGTTACAGGCAATGCTTGCTACCTTATTGGAGGTACCTAAGCACTGCTTGCGCTTTAAAAGAACGTCTTTTGGTGAGCCTTATATACCTGGTGTAAATATTGGGTTTAATATAAGTCATTGCTCACAAGGTTTGCTAATAGGTATTTCACCAGAGTCTATTGGAGTAGATATAGCTTGGTTTAAAAAAAGACTTAATTTACAAGCATTACATGAACGAACTTCTCATCCTGACCTGCTGACTTGCTATCCTGAACCTGCGGTTCAGGATATCTTGACATTTTGGTCAGGTAAGGAAGCTGTACTTAAGGCAGCAGGAGTAGGGCTTAAAATTGAACCAAGTAAACTAAAGATGAAGTTATATAAATCTCTGATTTATCAAGTTGTTTACGTGGGTAGAAAACCTTATTGGCTAACGTGGTTACCCCAAATAGCTGATATGATTTTTAGTTTATCATTGACTAAAAGAAGCCCACTATTGTTGTGGAAGATTTGTAGTCAGTAGTAAATTGGTTTCTTATTAATATTAATTATGAATCACTTTTAGGTGTTATAAAAAAACTAAAAATGCCCTATACGCAGGGATATGAAAAATATGGAGCTTGTATGAGATCATTAGTTAAAACTATCCACTTAATTGCCTTGGCAGTATTTTTAGGAAGCATTATAACGTATATTTTTGCTGGTGTATTTATTCCTGAAGGGAATGCTCATGCTTTAACACTGAACCGCCAGTTTGTGTTTACAGGCACTAAGTTATTGACAATACCTGCTATGCTTGTCACAGGAATCACTGGTTTATTACTTATGGGCAAGCCAAATCAAAGATGGTTATGGGTGAAGCTGATTGGCTTTGTTGTTATTGCGCTTAATACTTACTTGTTCATTTATCCTGCAATAGACGATTCCGTCGCTTTTCTGAGTGAAAATAAGATTGAGCTATTTGATGGTGCGTTAATGAAAGAAGCAATATTTGGCGCGTTAAATATTTTATTGATTATCGCACTTGTTTTTGTAGCGACTAAGAAACCTTCTTTTTTTGCTAACCGAAAAGCTAACTAGAAACATATTTTCCCCTCTGCTTACAAAGGAGAGTTATAAGTAAGGGGGGAAGTGCTTTCTTCTCATTATTGTCTTATCTATTTGTTACTCCTTCTAAACTTATCATCCCATGGGAATTTTTATTTAAGCTCCTGAATAGATATTCATTAATAATGTGTAACTAATTCACCTTTAAGCCTAGCCTGAAGAGAACTAAACTTTCATCTAATAGGACGTTTACTATCTTGAGGTTTTTAATGCATAGCATACTTACTTCTCTCTTTTTTCTTACGCTTACTGCTACTACGATTTCAGCAGAAGAGTTAGTTATTTTTAATTGGCAGGAGTATTTGTCAACACAGGTTATTGAACGGTGGGAAAAAGAAACAGGCTGGAATATTCACCAAATTTATTATGATACCGATGAAATGCGTGATGAAGTACTGGCAAGTGAGGTTGGAAAGCAATTTGACTTAGTTGTAATTGATAGTATTTCTGCTCAACTATTTGGTAAAAATAACAAGTTGGTTTCAATCACACGTTCAGAAGTAAATAATTTAGTTAATATTAAAAAACGCTGGATTCAAAGTTGTGGTAACTTTGGTGTTCCCTATTTCTGGGGTACGGTTGGTATTGTATATCGGGCAGACAAGGTTACGACTAAACCAGTATCATGGCGAGCGCTGATAGAACCTGATGCTAGCCTTTTTGGGCATATAGGTATGCATGAAGACTTTACCGATACATTAATTCCTGCATTAAAGTTGAGTGGATATTCTATATATAGTGAGAATAATAATCATCTTAAAGCGGCTTATCAGTTACTTAAAAACCAACTTCCTGCTGTACTGACGTATGACTATGTTATAAGTTATATTAGCGCAAAGCCTGATGATGAAACGTTATATATGGCTATTGGGTATAGTGGTGATCAACATACGCTAAACGATGTAACAGGAAAAGACAGTTGGCGGTACATCGTACCGGATGAAGGTACATCACTGTGGATAGATTGTTTTTCTGTATTGAGCCATTCGACGAAGAAAAAGCAGGCATTAGCATTTCTCAATTTTATTAATAATGCTGAAAATGCTGCAAAGAATGCAGAGGATATAGGGTATTCAACGACTAATAATGCTGCAATCGAACTATTACCTAATGAAGTAAAAAGTGATAAAAGTATTTATCCTGAGCAAAGTGTATTAGATAGAAGTGAGCCTTATAGAATTATCTCAGATAAAAATATGAGTCAGAGAAATCGAATCATGCGGGCATTGAGCAAAGAGCATGAGACTAAGTAGACGTGTTAGAGTATTAATTCTTCCGGTTTTAGTATTGAGCTACCTGATTACGTTTATAGGTATTTATCAGGTGCAAAAAAAATCGTTGATTGATTTTATCTCTAGTCAGGCAAAGTTACAACTTAATCAGTTAGTCGATAGTATGAATAGGTATCTTAGCTTTGCTGACACTTATTTCCCATCACTGGTAAGAAGTGCTGAAATTAGACAGTATTTAAATGTGGAAGATAAACGTTTCAAAGCACTTGCTGTTGAAGGTAATTTAGAAACAGCTATTCAAGACTTAGATGAAATTGACTTTCAATACATATCATTAGCAATTTTTTTTCCAGATAACAGCATCGAATTTTACTATGAAAATAGTGGTGATCCCTTCAGTACAATTGATCCTGATATTCCAATCATAGTAAAAAAAATGCGTGAAGAACAAATTATTAGTAATAGATATTTACTAAGTAAGAATAATAAAACGAGGCTTCTCTACATCCGCTTTATTGATAGGTATACACAACGCAAACCTTTAATGAAGGAGTGGGAACAATCTATTGCAGTTGTGATGGCATTTGATGCCACTGATTTTGATGAATTACGAAAAACCTTAAAAGAAGAGCAAAATAGCAATACATTGGTATTTGGAATAGACAGTGAAAAAAAAGTAACAACTGACTCACTGATTTCAGTAGCTTATGATATTCCGAATTTAGGTAATATTGTACTTAATGTCAGTGATGAAAAAATATCCGGACAGTTACGAGAGCTTGAGAAACGCATGTTGTTGTCATTTTTGATTCTTACTCTCTGTTCATATGTTATGCTAATATTTTTGATCAAACGTTATATTACAAGCCCTATAGAGGTTCTTGAAAAAGATTTAACGAATGTCTTAGAAGGAAATAAAGATAAACCTAATGCTTATGATAGTCAGGATGAAGTAGGTAGTTTAAGTCGTGCTTTTGTTCGTGTCTATGAACAACTTCATAAAGTATATGAAGTGACTAAGGAAATGGCTGAACGTGATGCACTGACAAAGTTATATAATCGTAGAACGTTTACTCAGTGCTTGGAACGTGTAATTGATCGGGCACATAGAAAAGTAAAGAAAGTTGCACTACTTTATATTGACTTAGATAACTTTAAGTTCGTGAATGATAAGTTTGGTCACGAAGCGGGCGATATTTTGCTTAAGACGTTTGCCGAGCGTTTACAGTTATCAGTACGCACGACAGATATTGTTATTAACGTTAATGATCATGATTTAGCAAGGTTGGCCGGAGATGAGTTTGCTGTACTGTTACATGACTTTGATAAAGAAGCAGTCCTTTATAAAGTTGCAGAAAGAATATTAAAGTTATTTGAGGGTGGGTTTGACTGTGAGGCAGGTTATTTTCCTGTATCGGCCAGTATAGGTATTGCTGTATACCCTGATGATGGATCAAAGCCTACTGAGCTGATTTCTAATGCGGATACTGCAATGTATCAAGCAAAACATGCAGGAAAAAACCAATATGCATTTTATTCTCAGGAGTTAGCTGTTCAAGCAAGAAGAGATAAAGAAATTGAAACAGAACTTAAGAAGAGAGATTTTACAGAGTTTGAAGTTTTTTATATGCCTATTTATAATGCAAAAAAAATAAAAATTTCTGGAGTTGAAGCCTTATTGCGTTGGCAATCAAGTGTGCTTGGTTTTGTATCTCCTGCTGACTTCATACCGATTGCAGAAAGCCGTGGTTACTTTGAAACAATAGATTTTTGGGTTATTGGACAAGTTATAAAAGATATTCCTCAATTACAGGCTCTGTATGGTACTGATCTAAAAATAGCGATTAATATTTCATCTGCGCATCTTAGTTCAACACACTTTATTGATAAGTTATCAACTGTTTTTTCAGAAAGTAAGGTGGATATTTCAATCATTCAATTAGAAATTACTGAGACATTTGAAATAAGTGATATCGGCAAGGTTGAAAAAAATTTAGCATTGCTAAAAAATATTGGCGTGTCACTGGCGATCGACGATTTTGGGGCGGGTTATACATCCTTGGTTCAACTATTGAATTACCCCATTGATACCATCAAAGTAGATAAAACATTGGTTGATATGATGGTTGATAATCGGCGCTGTGCAATGGTGATATCATTGATAAAATATCTGAAGCACCAAGGCTTTAAAGTAACTGTTGAAGGTATTGAACATAAAGTGCAAGCTGAGCAATTAATTGCGGCAGGGTGTGATGACTTACAGGGCTATCTTTACTGTAAACCAATGCCTTTAAGCTATCATACACAAATGGCAAAGGCTTCATCAAGTTAGGACATGTAAACATTATAAGAAGCAGAGTTAAAGCTATACTACTCTGAATGTATCCTGATGTTAAAGGTAATATTCTTAATGAGTAGTT
>NZ_JAGSOY010000008.1 GCF_018837975.1 Zooshikella harenae
ATTACCGCTGAAGTGGGGCGCATTATAAGGAGCTGACTTAAAAGGTCAACTCCTTTCTGCTGGTAATTTATAAGTATAAATACTAAAGCTTATCAGGCAAGGAACATTATGAAGTTTCTAAGGCATTTTTTTCATAGCAAGATACTGCTGATAATTCAAAGTAACTAACCTAGCAAATGCCTTACATCAAAGCTCCAATATCAAAAAAAGAAGCATCGGTTACAGACTGAATTAAATTAACAAACGCTCTCAAATAAATGATACTTTTTCTTACCCATCCGGGTGATAAAGAAGCGACCGTATAGCGCATTCTTTCTAGAAAAGACTTCATCTATCTTCATATTGTCATCCATTGTCAATGGATGACCATTAACCAAGACCGCTTTTCGCCCTAGCGCATCTTTAACAGCCTTACCAGAAGAAGCAAGCTCACTTTCAACACACAGTTGGATAAGCGACTTTTCTTTAAAGTCTGTATCACCAAGTACTGTACAAGGAAGTCCATCTTGTTTAAGTTGCAATAAATCATCTTCGGATAATGAACCAAGCTCTCCACTAAATAGAGCCTGACTAATTCGCTCAGCGGCTTTATACCCATCTTCTCCATGCACTAGACGGGTAACTTCTCGAGCAAGTATCTTTTGAGCTTGTTTTGGTCCTTGAGCCTGTGCATCTTCCACTTCTATTTGCACAATTTCTTCAATAGGAAGAAATGTGAAATATCTTAAGAAGCGATACACATCAGCATCAGCTGTATTTATCCAAAATTGATAAAACGCATAAGGTGATGTCCTATTCGCATCAAGCCAAATCGTACCCGTCTCAGTTTTACCAAACTTGGTGCCATCAGACTTAGTAATTAGTGGTAATGTAAGCCCATAAACCTGCGCATGATGTAGACGGCGCGTTAAATCAATACCGCCAGTGATATTTCCCCATTGATCACTACCACCAAGTTGCATAGTACAACCATACTGCTTATAGAGTTCTGCAAAGTCATAGGATTGCAGAAGCATGTATGAAAACTCAGTGTAAGAAATGCCTTCACCTTCACGCTGAATACGCTGCTTGACTGACTCTTTGTTAATCATCATATTCACAGCAAAGTGTTTTCCAACATCACGCAAAAATGTCAGTACATCAAGCTGCTTTGTCCATTCATAATTATTAACAACGCGAGCTTGTGAAACCCCACTGTCAAAGTCAATGAATCTTGAAACTTGCTGACGAATTTTTTCTGTCCATTCTTGAATGATCTCAGGCGTATTGAGCTTACGTTCAGCGGCTTTAAAGCTAGGATCACCAATCATACCTGTAGCGCCACCCACCAAAGCAATTGGTTTATGTCCTGCTTGTTGGAAACGACGTAATGCTAAAAGCGGTACCAAGCTACCAATGTGCAGACTATCTGCAGTAGGGTCAAACCCACAATAGACAACTCTAGACTGCTCATTTAAATGAGCATGCAAGTCATCCTCGGCAGTCATCTGAGCGATTAATTGTCTATTTGTTAAGTCATCAATCAGTGGATTTTGATCCGCAGACATTGTTCAACCCTATATTTTGTCTTATCTGATAAGAAAGCGACCAATTTTAATGGCCCTAAAAGCATAAAGCTATAGTCTTCACCGAAGTTCCGTATTCAAGCTACTTAATTTCACCGATTTACTCAACAATACAGCATTAGTAGTGCCTAAAATAAGTCTCTTGGCTTATCAAACACGGTGAGTGTGCCTTAATAAGTTTCTGTTCGTCAGATAAATACTGCAGTTTATGAAAAAAATATGACATTCATAAAAAGTCGATAAACGGCTTTTTTCAGCAAGCAACTCGCTTTGGTCTTCATTTTCAATAACTTAATGGAATTTTTTAGTAATTAAACGATCTACGTTGTATTAAGACTTTTTGATATAAGCTTTTTTCGACTACATCACATTTGAATATTTGTTTATACTTTGGGCATTTACACCTATCACTGAACAAGGCGCTGTAAGAACATCATGAAAAAAGCTGATTTAACAGTAACAGGAAAGCAGCGATTTCCAAGACAGCATTTGGTGATTGCTGGCGCACTTGCCGTAGGGATAGGGTTTTCAATTAGCTTTCTTCCAGCAGACAAAACAGAGCAACCCAACAATACTACTGTTTCTGCACAACAAACAGATGATCAAACGGCTACGGTAGCCTCCAATGCAACATCAACTTCTCAAGATCAAAAAGCAAGCACCGTTCAAATAGCCACACCGCAAAAAACCGACAAATCATCTGTAAAACCAGCTTTGAAAACCAAGATAGATACGGCAACTCAAACTGATAAACCCATTCATGTAGAATTAGGTATTGATAACCCTGATGATGTGATGCTGCCAGTGTCAGTATCACAACCCTCTGCGCTAACAACCCCTAAACCGATCAATAATCAAATACAGCCCAAACCAGTGCCTCAGGTCGTTAATCAAGGCCAAGGCAGTTGGTTTACGATTAAGGTTAACCCAGGTGATACCTTATCAACGATCTTTTCCCGTCATGGCTTAGGCGTATCTAAACTGTATAGTTTGATTAATAGCGGCCCAGAAGGAAAGTCTTTAGCTGATATCCGCCCAGGCCAGTCTTTAGAGGTATACACATTTAAAGGTAAGCTAGAAAAAGTCCGGTTTGTGCGTAACAAGCTTGAAAGTATTTTATTTACAGCGACAACAGATAGCTATCATGCAGAGAAAATTAAACTCAAGCCAAATGTCCGTGCAAAAGTAGTTTCAGGAAAGATTAATCATTCTCTTTTTCTTGCAGGTCGAAAAGCAGGTTTATCTCATAAGATGACTATGCAATTAGCTAATATTTTTGCCTGGGATGTCGACTTTGCGCTTGATATCCGTAAAGGAGATTCCTTCAAAGTTGTTTATGAAGAGAAATACCTTGAGGGTGAAAAAATTGGTGAAGGCAATATCCTTGCTGCTGAATTCAACAACCGTGGTGAAGCTTTCACAGCGATTAATTATACCGACTCTGATGGTGCAAATGACTTTTATTCCCCAGAAGGCCGCAGCATGCGCAAAGCCTTTATTCGGACTCCAGTTGAGTTCTCTCGGATCAGTTCTAGGTTTAGCCTTGGGCGAAAACACCCCGTTTTAAACCGTATTCGCGCACATAAAGGTGTTGACTATGCAGCCCCTCGCGGCACACCAATACGAGCAGCAGGTAAAGGCAAAGTCATTTTTGCAGGGAGAAAAGGGGGTTATGGTAAAGTTGTTATCCTTCAACATGGAGAGCAATACAGCACACTTTATGCTCATATGAATCGTATTGGTAAAGGTATTCGTGTTGGCTTACGAGTTAAACAAGGTGACGTAATTGGTGCTGTTGGCTCCACAGGACTAGCGACTGGACCTCATTTACACTATGAATTCCGCGTAAGTGGTGTGCACAAAGATCCCTTAAAAGTCAAACTACCCAAAGCCATGCCAATTGCCCGCAAAGAACTTGCGAACTTTAAACAACAGGCTAAAAGTATGCTGTCATTACTTAAAAATGCAGAAAATACAGCTATAGCACTGAAACAAGAGTAAATGACATCTCCTTTATACATTGGCTTAATGTCAGGAACCAGCTTGGACGGCCTTGATGCCGTCCTCGTTGATTTAACAACTTCACCTGGAAAGCTGATTAACTCAGCACACCTGCCTTATACAGACTCCCTTCGTCATCAGCTGCATACCCTTTGCCATACTGCACACTATGACGTGCACTTATTAGCACAAGCCGATCAAGATATTGGTTTACTAAGCGCTCAACTCATCAACAACTTACTTAGTAGCGTCAATATAAAAAGTTCAGAAATTGAAGCTGTTGGCAGCCATGGGCAAACTATACGACATTACCCTCAACTCGGTTTTACCCACCAAATTGGTGACCCCAATATCATTGTTGAAGCAACAGGTATCACCACAGTTGCAGACTTTCGCCGAAGAGATATTGCAGCCGGTGGCGAAGGCGCACCTCTTGTTCCAGCGTACCATGCATACGCACTAAGTCACCCTGATACTACACGTTATATTGTCAACATTGGTGGTATGGCCAATATCACGGTACTGCCTCCACTTACAAAAGCTGTCGAGTTTAATATTCAAGGCTTCGATACAGGTCCAGGAAATGTACTTTTGGATGAGTGGTGCCAACAGCATTTAAGTTTACACTTTGACAAAGATGGACAGTGGGCAGCGTCTGGTAAGCCTATTTCTGAACTTTTAAATCACTTTCTGAAAGACCCTTACTTCAAAACACCCCCACCCAAAAGTACTGGTCGTGAGTATTTCAACACATCATGGCTTAATCAGCGCTTACATAATTTTTCACAATATAGTGCGAATGATGTACAAGCCACTCTCATCTTTTTAACAGTAAAAAGCATCATTAATGCCATCGAACAGTTTGGCATAGGTCCTGGTGATATTTTTATTTGTGGTGGTGGGGCTTACAATTCATATTTGCTAGATATTTTTTCCCAAGAGTTACCTGAAGGCTATCAAGCTTATACAACAGATGAACAAGGTATCTCTGCTAACTGGTTGGAAGCAATTGCTTTCGCTTGGCTAGCAAAGCAAACGTTAAATCATAAAACGGGCAATATCCCCAGCGTTACCAACGCTAAAGGACCTAGAGTATTAGGTGCTGTTTATTATCCCTGAAACACATCCGCAGACGGTTTACCTTAAACTTCTAAAGAGGAAATGACTTTCATTTCCACTCTTATTAAATGCCAAGCTAGCCACTCATCATTTTTCAAAATGTTTTCTTAGCTTTTTCTTCTCTAAGGTAATTTCGTATGAAACTTGCAATCTTTAATGCTCGCCCCTATGACGAAGCATTCTTTATCAACTGTAATAATAAAATTGGCTTAGACCTGCACTTTTTTGAAGCTCGGATGTCACTCGAAACCTATAAGCTAGCAGAAGGTTTTTCTGCCATTTGTGTATTTGTTAATGACATTTTGGACGCAGATGTACTTCAAGGATTAAACGAAGTAGGCACCAAATTCATCGCGCTAAGATGTGCAGGGTATAATAACGTCGATTTAACCCATGCAAAAAAATTGGGTATTCGTGTTGCCAGGGTTCCTGCCTATTCTCCAGAGTCAGTGGCAGAATACACCATTGGCCTGATGCTGACCTTAAACAGAAAAATACATAGGGCCTACAATCGGGTTAAAGAAAATAACTTTGCCCTTGATGGTTTTATGGGAGTCGATTTCCACAACCGAACGGTTGGCGTTGTAGGTACAGGTCGTATTGGCTTCGCTGTTATTCGCATATTACATGGAATGGGATGCACAATATTAGCTTACGATATACAACCTAACCCTGACTGCCTGGCCTTGGGCGTTGAGTATGCTGAATTACCAGCGTTATTCAAAGCATCAGATGTGATTACACTGCACTGTCCACATACCGATGAAAATCACCATATGATTAATGCTGATTCTCTAAAACTCATGAAAGATGGTGTAATGATCATTAATACCAGTCGAGGCGGGCTAATTGATACTAACGCAGTGGTCGAAGGCTTAAAAACAAGAAAAGTCTCTAACTTAGGGCTTGATGTTTATGAGTATGAGCGACCACTACTCTATCAAGATCACTCAAATGAAGTTTTACTGGATGACATGTTCAGCCGCTTGCTTACTTTCCCAAATGTCATCATCACAGGGCACCAAGGCTTCTTTACACATGATGCATTGGAGTCTATTGCACATATGACACTAGAGAATGTACACAGTTTTTATGCTGGAGCCCCTTCCCAAAATGAGCTGTTTTAGTGTCAGCAAGGGAACATAAGGTAACCATGTTCCCTTCAAATATGTGCTGTTAAAAGAGAGGAGAATTTTATTAAGCTCTAGATAGAAAAAGAGGATCCACAACCACATGTGGTTGTTGCATTTGGGTTATTGACCACAAACCGTGAGCCTTCCAATCCTTCTTGATAGTCAACTTCTGCACCAACCAGATACTGAAAACTCAAAGGATCTACCACAAGCAGCACGCCATCACGCTCAACCTGGGTATCATCATCCGCCATATCTTCTTCAAAGGTAAAGCCATACTGAAAGCCTGAACAACCACCACCCGTTACAAAGACGCGTAACTTCAGCTGGCCATTACCTTCCTCTTCAATTAAATCTTTCACCTTAGCGGCTGCAGCAGCTGAAAAGTTGATGGCAACAGTTTCATTTGGGTCAAAAGTCTCAACGGTCATTTATGCTCCACATCCATCATTGCAACCCTGAATGAATATTATCCAAGTAACCAAGTGTTTCCGTCAACTTTTTCCTTGCATTTCACAAGAATCATTTTCCACAAAGCAGCATACTAGACAACTAGCCTTCGTTGCTCTTTGCTATATGACTCTATGACGCACCTTCAACTACAGCTTGGGCATTCACTGTCAATGCAGCAACAGATTTTTTCTTGACCTTGTCATCTGCTTTCGGGCGATACTCGAGGCTACCATTCACCTGAGCCCCTTTAACCATCTCTATCTGATTGTAGTACACGTTCCCTGCTACAACGGCTTTTGAAGCCAGTTCCAAATGGTCAGAAGAGTAAAGGTCTCCTGTCACAGTACCGTTAATGACTACATTTGGCGCTCTAATATCACCTTCTACAATCCCTCGATCAGCCAAGCGAACTAAGCCATCCTGCCCCGTTACATTGCCTTTGACTCGTCCCTCTATTTGTAAAGCACCCGTAAACTGTATATCCCCAAACAGTACAGTGCCTTTCGATATTAGTGTTATGTTTTCGCCATGCTTATCAATGCTTGTACTTTTTCTTTTATTACCCTTGCCCCACATTTAACTGGGCCTCCTTCTTCCACATAAATTTCTTTTCTACCCGTTTGGCATTAGCGCCTGTTTTACGTGCTTCTACCAATACATACTCAGGCTCAAACCCTTCAGGTAAATCCATGATGCCGAAATGGCCATCCGGGCCGGGTATTTCCTGGTAGTATACAAAACCAAGCTTGATATCTTTTGAGTCTACGTTTTTTGAAATTTCATTTAATGGTATTTCCTGATGAATACCTGCCTTCTTGCCAACAATAGTCACACTTGCAAAACCATTGAGCTTGTTGTGGCGTTTAGCTATTTGAGTTAGCCTTAACTTATACTGAAACTGACGAGGATCATCTGTAGCTTTAAGCTCAAACTTTTGTATGCTCAAACCTTTGGCTTGATCAGTCGGTTGCATGATGCTTTTTAGAAAACTCACTTCTTGCTCTAGCTCAAGATTTTCTGCCTGCAATTTACGCAAATGCTGACGGATACTTTCATTGGTATGCTGGTCTATTTGTCGGCTTCGCTCCATTACAGCAAGCTTCTGCGTCAAGTCAGATATTTTGTCATCCTGATCATCAATTAAATCTTTCAACTGCCCTGTTTCATACTCCACAGCATATTTCGCTTCTACACCGACAAACTGTCCAATGTAAAAACTTGCAGCCCCAACAGCCAATAGTATTAACCAATATAATAAATGCGCCAGTAGTCGTCTGACAGGATGGTACGGAACAACTACCAAACGTTCTTGTTTGCTTCCTTTTACCGCAGTCATAATCACTCCTGCAATCTAGGGCAATACTGCCGTTACCTGTAAGCCCAATTGCTCTGGAAACCCGAGCATAATATTCATATTCTGAACTGCCTGACCTGCAGCCCCTTTAACCAAGTTATCTATAACCGATAGCACCACTACGGTATCTTTCTGGAATGGCTGATGAACAGCTATTCGACAGAGATTACTCCCTTTGACACTTCTTGTTTCAGGGTGGCTGCCTACAGGCATCACGTCAACAAAAGGTTCATTTAGGTAGTGCTGTACAAACATCTCCTGTAAATCTGCCCCTGTTACTGTTAACTTGCTATAACATGTTGCATGAATTCCTCGAATCATTGGCGTCAGATGAGGTACAAACGTCAAAGCAATTTGTTTAATATCAACCTGACCAGCTTGAGCCAACCCTTGTATAATTTCAGGTAAGTGTCGGTGTCCAGTAACACCATAAGCTTTGAAGTTTTCACTGGCTTCACAAAGTAAAGTGCCTACGTTTGCACTACGCCCTGCTCCACTCACCCCAGACTTGGTATCTGCTATTAATGCCTGCAAATCAACTAGCTTGTGCTTAATTAGCGGCAAGAAAGCCAATTGAACAGCCGTTGGATAGCAGCCAGGGTTTGCAACCAACTGCGCCCTTTTAATTGATTGACGATTAATTTCAGGTAATCCATACACTGCAGAAGCAAGTAGCTCTGAACATTGGTGGGGTTGCCCATACCATTCAGCCCATTGCTCTGCATCTCGCAAACGAAAATCTGCAGCCAAATCAATAACTCGTACCCCTTTAGCAAGCAGGCTTGGCACTTGCTGCATCGCTACACCATTGGGGGTTGCAAAAAAAACCAAGTCACAGTCGATTAAAGGTGCTTCATCAGGGCTATCAAAGCGTAATGATGTTATTCCACGTAAATTAGGATAGCGTTCTGCTACTTCTCGGCCCTGTTCTGCTCGCGAAGTAATGGTAACAACCTCTGCTTCTGGATGAGCCAACAACAAGCGTAATAACTCAGCACCGGTATAACCGGTCCCACCCACGATACCAATTTTTTTCACACCCACCTCTATTTACGCAAACTAAAGTAGATCATACCCTTAAGAAAAAGCATTTTAGCATTATTCAATAAATTATCCTGAAGGTATTCAATCAGTATACAACGAAGAAAACCGTCATGTAGTCATTCAAAGTAGATGACGAACACGATAATATACCTTTTAATAATCTAAATTGGGCCACTTATTTATTAGACTTTTAACTGTGTAAAAAGATGATTACCTATTCATAGTGCCTACTTTCAGTATTATTAGTAAATTACCAAAACATAATCATATACATCACTAGTAATATTGATAAACAACGCTACGGAAAACGCTTATTTGATTCAAGGAAGTAAGCATAACCATTATGAGCATTTTGATTTTCTGCTAAACCAAAAAAGGGGTGTCACCACGCACACTCCAAAATCGGGTAAAAGCTTTAGTGAAGTATACGTTAGTCTCTTCATGGCAAAGCGTCTGAACCATCATTATGCGTTACCTACTTCATCAGTGAGTAGCGCGCTTATTCAATATACTCTTGGTTAAATATGATAAAGGATAGATTTCGTTTACCCACGCTAGAACGCTTTCGGCATCAAGTTGCGGATGTTAATGCGTTGCCCCAACTGGCAATATTAGGGCTTTTCTCTGGTTTATTTTCTGGCATGGTGGTTATTCTGTTTCGTCATGCTGTTGAATTACCCTTACAGCATATACTGCCTAATCTAGATGACGAAAATTTTGAAGGCCTTACTTTACTTGAACGCATTGGATTACCACTTTTTGTTGGCACCTTACTCTTAATCATCCTTTACAAAGTAAAACCAAAATACCTACGGGTAGGTATCACTCATGTCATAGAACGGCTCGGTTACCACCAAGGGCACTTACCCATAAAAAATATGCTGGTTCAGTTTTTAGGAGGCAGCCTTGCTATTATTTCTGGTCAACCTGTAGGACGAGAAGGTCCTGCAGTACACCTTGGGGCAGCATGTAGTAGCTTACTAGGCCAGTGGTTAAAGTTACCAAACAACAGTATTCGTACACTGGTGGGTTGTGGCGCAGCAGGTGCAATTTCTGCAGCATTTAATACTCCCATAGCAGGCGTTATTTTCGCTATGGAAGTTATTATGATGGAATATACCATTGCCGGTTTTACGCCCGTTATTCTAGCCGCTGTTACAGCAGCAGTACTTTCTGAAATGGTTTACGGTATGGCCCCCGCATTTAGTGTTCCTCCCATGTTCCTCGCTTCACTTTGGGAGATACCTCTTGTTGTCGTCGTTGGTATTATGGCTGGAGTTATTGCGGCAAGCTTTACTCACTTGGTTCAACTAACCTGTCAATTACGCTCACGCCCTCTTTGGCAACGTATCATACTCGCCAGCTTTTTAACGGCTGTTTCTGGAGCACTCCTACCTGAAATTATGGGCGTTGGTTATGATACTGTGAATATGACGCTTTCAAGCGCTGTCCCTCTGCAATTGCTTTGCTTTCTAGTTATCGGCAAGCTGTTAGTGAGTAGTACCATTTGTGGGCTTGGACTGCCTGGAGGGCTTATTGGTCCCGTGCTTTTTATAGGTGCCTCTCTTGGCGGCGCATTAGGTATTGCAGGAGGATTCCTTACAGGTGCTTCCGGCTCTCCAAGCGGGTTCTATGCCATGCTGGGCATGGGTGCAATGATGGGTGCTGTGCTACAAGCACCATTAGCTGCTTTGATGGCAGTACTAGAGTTAACTCAAAATCCCCATATCATTTTACCCGCTATGCTTGTCATTGTTGTCGCAAGTATGACCAGCAAATACTTCTTTAAAAAGCCATCCGTCTTTTTGGCACAATTACAGTCACAAGGCTTAAACTTTCGTAATGATCCGCTATCTCAAGCATTACAAAGAACCAGTGTCTCTTCGATTATGGAACGTCAATTCGTGCGCCTGGCACGCTATTGCTCTTTCGAAGAAGCTAGTCAGGCATTAGCCACCAAACCCATCTGGATTGTCATTGATACAGATAAACCTGAAGCTATTCTACTTGCTGCTGACTTAGCTCGATATCTTGACCAAATTCAG
The DNA here is from genome assembly GCF_018837975.1 of Zooshikella harenae. Taxonomy (GTDB): domain Bacteria; phylum Pseudomonadota; class Gammaproteobacteria; order Pseudomonadales; family Zooshikellaceae; genus Zooshikella; species Zooshikella harenae. The sequence continues at coordinate 10,715 of NZ_JAGSOY010000008.1, forward strand.
GAGGACACTGATGAAGAGCATGAGAGCGACAATATCGATTTATTAGCGCTACCTGGTGAACGCAAAGATATTATTCCCCTCTATATTCAAGCGACATTACATGAAGCATTAGAAAAGCTCGATCAAACGCAAGTAGAAGCGTTATACATAACCAGTGTCAGCGCCCCAATGATTAACAGAATAAATGGTATTATCACACGCAAAGCTATTGAGCGTTTCTATCAATTCAAACACTGATTTTTACCAATGCTAAAGGGAGTATTATGCTCTGGATTAAAGCGTTACATTTAATTGCTATGGTGTGCTGGTTTGCTGGGCTATTTTATCTACCAAGACTGTTTGTTTATCACGCCATGGCAGAGGATATGGCAAGTCAAACTTACTTTAAAACAATGGAGCGAAAGTTATATCGAGGTATAACCACTCCAGCGATGATTGCAACACTGATATTTGGTATATGGCTATTAAGTTATAATTGGCAAGCTTATCTACAAATGGGCTGGATTCACGCTAAATTATCTTTAATTGTTATGTTAGTCATTTACCACTTTACATGTGGACACTTTGTTAAAGTATTCCAAAACAATAAAAATAAACGTGACCATGTTTACTATCGTTTTTTTAACGAGATCCCTGTATTTCTGCTGATCGGTATTATTATACTTGCCGTTGTTCGCCCTTTTTAAAGGTAAAAACTTTCACTAATATGCGCTTGGGAAAGCGCATATTATAATGCCTGCAATTTTTCCAATGCTTTTTCCGCATCTGCCATGTCAGGATTGATAGATAACGCCTGAAGTAAAAAATATTTCGCTTTCTCGACATTTTTCAAGTCACGATAGAATATACCGGCTTGATAATTAATATTAGCATCTTGAGAACTTTCGGAAACATACTCTTTAATTAAATTAAGTGCTTCAGGCGTCTTACCTTGAGCATGATAAATCCATGCTAATAGCTGTCTGTACTTTTTATTTTCTGGCTCAAGCATCACGGCAGTACGTCCCCACTCAGATGTGCGATCCATAGGTACCAGTTGCTTTTGACTTAGCCCCAAGCTCGCTAAATTAAAGTAGATTTCAGCATTTTCCGGGTTATCTTCCTGTAATGATTGATACGCTGCTAATGCTTTTTGATATTGCCCACTAAGAAAATAAACTCTTGCTATTTTTAATTTCGCTAAAATATTATTATCTTTTTCTTTTGCAACATTTTTATAAGCTTTCAATGCATTGTTCCAATCTCTTTGCAGTAAATAACTATCTCCTTGCAAAATAAATGCATTACTGTATTCGGGAAATTTACCAAGTATCTTTTTTGTCCGGCTAATGGCCTTTATGAATTGGCCCTGTAAATATGCACTTTGTGCTAACGCCCATAGAGGCTCAATCCGTTCTGGAGAAAGCTCATTCGCTTTGTTCAAGTTATACTCGGCCTCATCATATTTTTCGAGTCGAAGCAACGCGGCTCCAAGCGCAAAATGGGCACCTCCGTGCTCAGGAAAAAGAACAATGGCACGTTTGTAGTAATCTACCGCTAATGCAGGTTTGTTAAAAACATTCATATATAAGTCACCCGCATCAATCTGAGCAACAAATAATGTTGGATCAAGCTTTTCAGCTATAAGCAAGTGACGTAACGCTTGTTGATGTTTTTGCTGAGTAGAATAGCTCCTGGCTATTGCAGCATGTAATCTTGCATTTTTAGGATAATTTTCTACCCCCTGAATAAGTAGCTCATGCATTTCAGGATAGTTTTTTTGATGCAAATATATTTCAGCCATTAAAATATAATAATTTACATTTTCAGGGAAGTTTTCATGGAGTCGTTCAATTACAACCTTAGCCTGAGTATATTGCTTACTTTGCAATAACTGCTTCGCTTCATTGATGAGTTTCTGTTGGCTAAATGAGTAGGGGTGGCTATATGGCAACGCTTTAATTGTTGATGAAGTTGCATGTGGTATCAACACACTTAATATCAGCCATAACGATAGTTGTTTTAATTTCATTACATTTCCCTTAGCCAGCAAGTTACGTATTTCAACTTTTCTAACTAACAAAGGGCATGTTTTAGGCCAGCCATTATATTTTTTTATAATTCAGATAGTTAGCATTTAATAAAAAATCAACAAAAAGAAAACTGTAAAATTCATAAACAAATTTATTGGACACGCAACGCTCAACATAAAAATAATTATTACTCAACTATTTTTTAAACCATACAATTCAGATATATAAAAAAATAGATGCCTAGGTAGGCATCTATTTTTAAGACGATAGATTTAATTACTATTGGTAACGGCGACGACGGAATAAACCTAGTCCTAAACAGCCCAAAGCAAGAACACCTAAGCTACCAGGTTCTGGTGTAGGAATAGGATCAGGTGTTGGATCTGGGAAAATAATTTCGCCTCCAACTTCAGAAAATGCAAAGAAAAACACAGGAGAATCCGTATTTGGAACAGACTCGCCTAAGTCTTCATCAAAGATGCTTGAGTAACCTAAAGACACCACTTCAGCCCCAATTTCTCCAAGTACTCCAGTCGCTTCTGCTTCATCCTCTCCAGCCCCATAAAAAATATCAAATGAGACCGATTCACCATCAGCTAAATCCCCAAACCCAAAGACAAATGCAGCGCCATGATCATCTGGACCACACTTAACAAAGTCAGAATCAACACCACAAGGATCTGCGGCTATATCAAATAAAGGAATTGCTGTTGGATCAGGTACAGCAAAACCATCATCACTGGTACTTAAAACATTAGCAGCATCAGAACCTAATATAGTAACAAACTCACTAAACTCCGTAGGGGGCACATCCCAGTCCATCATCCTCGCATAACGTACATCACTTAACGCCATTCCTGTCGTATTGGAGATTGTTACAGATGCTTGGTAAGCATTACCTGGCGCACCCGCAAATGGCATGAACTCATGTTTGACCAGTAACCCAGGTAAATCAGTCATATGAACATTAGATGTTGCAGTTGTTGCATCAGATACAAAACTATCAAAAGAGATATTAGAAATACCTCCATTTGAAACACTCGCCCAACCGGTATGAGGGCCACCATTTACGGCAGAAACCCCCCACCCCTCACATAAACAACCAGGAGATGTAGCATCACCTACAGAAGTATATGTTAAACCTGTAGAACCAGCGTTTATTGTAACTCCCATTATGTCGGTTACATTCAAATGACCTTCGTCATTAACGCCAAGTACAATATCACCAGACACCAACTGTGCATCGGCATACAGCCATGATGACAACGTAAACGAAGATATCGCACAAAGCGCCAGCGATAAATTTTTTAACCTCATTTTTTGCTCCCCAGCAAGTGTTATTTAGAAAGACACTTGCTGCAGAGCACGAACCAGACCAACCCCTAAAAAGCTAATAAAAACATGTTATTACGAGTTTTTTTTCAATCATTTAAAAATGTCATGTAAACCTAATAAACATTCAATTATTCTGTCGACGTTTCAACAAACTCCCAGCCATGATCTGTATAAATCCATGCAGATCCATTCTGTTGGCTAAATCGAAATATGACTACACCATCTTTTGAATCAGTAAAGCTCAGTTTATAACTCGCAAAATCATAGTTATTTTTTGTCCCGCTTTCTTTTAGCTGCTTCCAGGCTATTCCATTAAAAGCCCAACTATCACCTAAAAAAGTATCCAACTTTATGGTAATTGGATTTTGAGCAGTTTCATGAAAAGTATAAATTTCATATCGATTGCTCATAACTTCATCTGCAACACAAAAGACAGGTAAAAAAGACACAATCATAAAATACAAGTTTTTTTTGTTTAACATTTTCGTAATAACCTATATTTTGTGGATATCAAAAGCAATTAACTCAGTCAATATTTGCACAACTGGTTCATTAAAGGTGAATACAAGCTGCGCCAACACTAATTATTCTCTATTATTAGAACTATAGATTATTGTTCTTAACTACAATGGGATACTAAGACAATGGAAGTTAATATTTCACCTTTAACAAAAGCGTAATATTACAGGGAAAATATTAAATGGACAGTAATATATCAAAGAAAATCAAACTGAGTAGTAATCAACATCACTTGATGTCATACTTGCAAACCTCAAGCCCCTCTAAAAATTCTCCTCAATTTATGCAAGCTACAGAAACACTACAATTTTTTGATTTAACACAATTAGATCTCGACGATCTACCTAATAAAACAGAAATCAGGATATCAAAAATAATAAAAAATATTTGGTATATGTGCTTTAGCTTACTCTGCTTTATTTTTATTGCGAGTTTAATGGGGTTCTTACCTAGTTGGCTAGGAGGTATTATTGGCGCTTTTGCTTTTTTACTTGCAATAACCTACTCCGATGAAATCATACCTCACTTTAGTGGAGCAACTCACTATCAAAGATTAATTAGTCAATACAGAAATGAGCTAGAAAGAGCAAAGCAATATATTATGAAATATGAACAAGAACATGGATACATCCATTTTTTATTTCCACTTTTGGAGTTCGATTCATCACTAAGAAGTACTGACAACCTAAAGCTTTTATCACTATCTCGCTCAAAAAAAATACTTTCTTATTTAAATTCTGCAGAACATATTGCACATTATCAAAATTTTATACGTGACGCTCAATTATCGTTAATCAAAATGCACAACCAACAGGCATCAGTAAAACTAAACAAAGAAGAAGATAAAAGCACTCTTGCCAGTGAAAAATGTAGTGAAGAAAGTTAATTGGCTATCATCAACTAACTTTCTAATTACTTATAAACTTATAAATTTGCTTTATTATTTTAATTCAACCATTTACTGAGCCTGAACGGCTCTATTTTTAGCCCAACCTCGCAAGATTGCAATATCTTCAGCCATCACAACAGAAAGTGGACTTGTAGATTGAATATTTTTTTCTAAATGTGTTTGTTTTAGCGGTTCATCACTTGCTTTTGCTGAATAAAGTGCACCCACAATAACCTGCTCAATTTCTGCTCCCGAAAAACCATCCGTAAGTTCAACTAACGCTTCCAAATCAAATGGTTCTGATTCAATACTACGCTTATTAAAATGAATAGCAAAAATATCCCGGCGCACTTCTGCATTAGGTAAATCTACAAAGAATATCTCGTCCAAACGTCCTTTACGTATTAGTTCTGGTGGCAACTGTGTTATATCGTTAGATGTCGCAACTACAAATACGGATTTTTTCCGCTCAGCCATCCATGTTAATAACGTTCCCAAAATCCGCTTTGAAGTACCATCATCACTACGCCCTACAGCTATACCTTTTTCAATTTCATCCATCCACAATACACAGGGAGACATCACATCAGCTAGTTTAAGCGCTTCTCTAATATTACGTTCAGTTTCACCAATATATTTGTTGTACAGTGCTCCAAAGTCCATCTTAAGCAGTGGAATTCCCCACATCCCTGCTACAGCCTTTGCAGCCAAACTTTTACCTCCTCCCTGAACACCCAGCAACATCACTCCTTTTGGTATATCTTGCTGTTCTGAAGGTTGGAGAAATGCTGTTCTTCGTTGGCTTAACCATGCTTTAAACGCATTTAATCCACCAACCTCAGAAAAATGTGCTGTTTCATACTCAAAGCTCAAGACGCCTTCCATATCCATTAAAGAAAACTTTGCCTTGTTCACTTCAGGTAAGTCATCAACGGTAATCGCTCCATCATCGAAAATAGCGCCTCTTGTTAGCTGTCGAGCCTCATTTAAGCTCAACCCTCGTAAATTACTGACAAGCTTATCCAGTGTCTTGCTATCTGTTTTTACACGTCGCCCCAGGTTCTTTTTAGACCAGTTATTAGCCTCTTCTCTTACCATCGCAAGTAACTGCTCATCTGTCGGCAGAGAAAGCTCAAAGTGCGCCCCCAGCCGTTTTACCTCTGGAGGTAAATCTAAAGCGTGACTTAAAAGTATAACAATATGACGCAACTGAGAGTGCTGTAGGGCTATATCCTTTAGTAAACGTATATTTCGATGCTCATTAGGATGAAGGTATGGATGGAAGTCACACAAAACAAAAAGACTAGGAACTGTTTCTTTTTTGATATGAACTAAAACCTCATCAGCTTCAGTTATCGCCTCATTATCAGAACCATGCCCAAACCCAAGCCGGTTTAACCCTTCTGTCACACTCCATGTAAAAAGCACTAAGCCTCGATTCATTGCTAAACGTGTCATCATCTCTAGAACACGAAGCTCGTCGTATGACTCTACAACAATAATAGGCGTACCTGAATCAATGACTAACCCAAGATCATGGATATCGTTTTTCAATGTTTGCTCCAAAACACCCTCGTTAATCAAACTATTGTTTGACTCTTCAGTGTGCGTTAACGTTTATTTCTGAAATTTAATTTAGACAAAAGGATTAAGTCTGTGTCTTGTATTTTTTGTAAAATTATCAATCATGAACTTGATGCACAAATTGTTTATGAGGATGAGCTAACACTGGCTTTTCGAGATATAGCCCCTGCAGCACCACATCACTTATTAGTTATACCAAAAACCCACATCAGTACAATTAATGAAGCAGATAATACCCATCAAGCACTACTTGGCCATATGCTACTAGTCGCTAAACGTTTAGCACAAGAAGAGAAGATTCATGAAAATGGGTATCGCTTAGTGATGAATTGCAATAACCAAGGAGGTCAAACTGTTTTCCATATCCATCTTCATCTCCTGGGAGGAAGAAATATGCACTGGCCTCCCGGCTGATCAGCTCACCACATGGATAAATATAAAATGGTGAAAAAACACGTATCGGCACCATTTTTTTAAGCTATTTGTCCCCCAGCAGTATAAAAAGACTACTGGGGTAACAATAGAGGCACAAAACAGGTAAATAAGTGTTTACTTACCTTTAGAGATAGGAGGATGATAAATCATCTGCACAGTGGTGCCGTCCGGATCAAGACAATAAAAACTCCTGGCACCATCACGATGTGTTCGAGGCTCAGATAACATCACAACATTTTGCTTACGAAGAAATTCATACCATACATCAACCTGATCTATTTCATCGATAATAAATCCGATATGATCTAGCCTTTGTTGTAATTTATCAATTTCAGAATGACGTTTATGTAAGGCAAGATTATCATTTCCTGATGTTAAAAAAACATTTTCATTATCAGGCCGCCACTCAACAGTCATTTCCAATAAATTGACATAAAAATGTTCACATGCAGCCAAATCTTCAACAAACAAGGCAACGTGACGTAAACCTGCTGTTTTTTTTGGTCTATCTAATAATGTAGTCATACATTATTCCTGTTCACATATTTTATAATCATGACTAATTTCAACGCCTGCTCGACCTAGCATAATTGATGCTGAACAATATTTTTCTGCAGACAAATTTACTGCTCGTTCAATATGTGATTCTTTAAGATTTTTTCCCGTTATAACAAAATGCAAATGTATTTTTTTAAATGTAGCTGGAACCGCATCTACCCGTTCAGCACTAATTTCCACATAGCAGTCACTCACCTGTTGACGCGCCTTTTTTAGAATAGAAATCACATCAATTGAAGAGCACCCGCCCATTCCTAGCAACAACATTTCCATTGGACGAATACCAAATTCTCGCCCCCCCTCATCAGGCGAACCTTCCATCACCACCGTATGGCCGGTACCAGACTCTCCTAGAAACATTCCATTTTCAATCCATTTAACACGTGCTTGCATAATTATTACTCAACGAGCTATCTTGTAAGTTAATAACGAGGTATGAAGCCTAACATAGTTTTTTGAATCCTCATTATTTTACTGCGAATGTTTTCACGTTTAAATTAGCTGTCTAACGCAAAAAAAATGGACAGGCATCATAGTTTAAACACTTAACCAATTGACTAACTAGAATAAAGGGAATTTTAGGGTCATAATGAAAACTAAAAATAATAGGATGTTATTAACATAAGTTGTTGGACCCTGTTTATGGTTGCTATTACTACACCTACACCCAAAATTAAAGACTTAGACAAATTTTTGTCACTATGTCACCGTCGCCGCTATAGTGCTAAAAGCACAATTATTTATGCCGGCGATAGCAGCGACTCCCTTTACTATATTGTGAAGGGTTCAGTCACAATTTTAATTGAAGATGATGACGGTCGGGATATCATCATCGCTTATCTGAACGCAGGAGATTTCTTTGGCGAGATGGGATTGTTTCTTGACGATGAAGAAGGATCTCGTAGTGCTTGGGTAAGAGCAAAAACTGAATGTGAAGTTGCTGAAATTAGCTACAGCAAATTCAAAGAATTTTGTGAAGAAGATCCAGAAATCCTCTTTGCCCTTGGAAAGCAAATGGCTAATCGCCTTCGCAACACAACGCGCAAAGTAGGTGATTTGGCATTCCTTGATGTTACTGGCCGCGTTGCTCGTACATTGCTGGATCTATGCAAAGAACCTGATGCCATGACTCACCCAGATGGGATGCAAATTAAAATCACCCGTCAGGAAATTGGCCGTATTGTTGGCTGTTCAAGAGAAATGGTTGGACGTGTATTAAAAACGCTAGAAGAGCAAGGACTAGTATCCGTTAAAGGAAAAACAATGGTGGTATTCGGAACTCGTTAATACCAACATTTAATAGATAGGCGTTCAACAAGAAAGGCGAAATTAATTCGCCTTTTTTGTTTTATATCTTTTTTATAAATAACCATCAAACAAAACAGCTAATTCCTTGCCTGGATTTTGCTGCCGCATAAATGCTTCTCCTACTAGAAATGTCCAAACATTATTTGCGACCATCTTTTCAACATCTGCTGACGTTAGTATTCCACTTTCAGTAACAACAATTTTGCTTTCTGGTATAGCAGGCAGCAATCGCAAGGTTGTCTCTAATGAGACATCAAAAGTATGCAAGTCACGGTTATTAATACCTAGAAGCGGAGTGGGTAGCTTCAGAGCCGCCTCCAACTCTGTTTCATTGTGTACTTCAACCAAAACATCCAAGCCTAGTTGAATAGCTTCCTGTGATAAATCAACAAGTTGTTGATGTGACAATGCAGCCGCTATCAACAAAATACAATCTGCACCAATATACCGAGACTCAACAATCTGATAAGCATCAATAATAAAGTCCTTGCGCAACATTGGAAGCTGACATGCCTCACGCGCCTGCTGCAGATAAACATCTTCCCCTTGGAAAAAGTCTTTATCTGTAAGCACCGATAAACACGTAGCACCATATTGCTGATAGTCAGCAGCATGCTCAGCTGGATGAAAATGCTCACGAATCACCCCCTTACTTGGGGAGGCTTTCTTAATTTCAGCAATAATCGCTGCTTTTTTCTTATTCAGTTGTAGCTTGATAGCAGAAGCAAACCCTCTAGTTTCAGGTAAATCAGCCACTTTCGCCAGCAACGTTGATAATGAAATTGCTTGCTTTCTTGAACTGACTTCTTCTTGTTTTCGCTGCAAAATTCGCTTTAGTACTGTTGGAGTATTCATTACGACAACTTCTTTACCTGTTGTTAATCATCCACTTGAGTGGCATATCGTGTGAAACTCGCCAACTCACTAATTTTTTCTTTTGCTAAACCGCTGGCAATCGCATCTTGAGCCATCGCAACACCTTGCTCCATGCTACTTGCTAAACCTGCCACATAGACTGCTGCACCAGCATTTAATGCAATCATATCAGCTGCCTTGGTAGCATTTTCCTTTGTTTGTTTGCCTAGTGCATCACGAATTAACTCAATACTACTTTCAGCTGAGTCCACTTTAAGTCCTGACAATGACTTCAGTTCAACTGAAAACTGCTCTGGGCTTAACTTATACTCAAGTATCTCGCCGTTTTTTAACTCAGCAACCCAAGTGTCTGCAGCAATACTAATTTCATCCAGACCATCTCCAGCATGTACCACCATGACATGCTCTGACCCCAACCTTTGCAAAACAGTAGCAATCGGCCTAACCCACTGCCGAGCAAATACGCCCATAACCTGTCGCTTAACGGCTGCTGGATTAACTAAGGGGCCTACCAAATTAAAAAGCGTTCTTACACCAAGCTCTTTCCTCGGGCCAACCGCATACTTCATGGCACTGTGATGGGCTGGCGCAAACATGAAACCAACCCCTACATGCTCAATAGATCGAGCAACTTGCTCTGGTGTTAAATCCAGTTTAATCCCTGCAGCTTCAAGCACATCAGCACTACCTGTTTTGCTTGAAACAGAACGATTACCATGTTTAGCTACATGGCCACCGACAGCAGCAACCACAAATGCTGCAGCAGTCGAAACATTAAATATATTTGAGCCATCCCCCCCTGTTCCACAGGTATCAATTAGGTCAGGAAGGTTAAGATGGACAGGTTGAGCAAGTGAACGCATAACTTCTGCAGCGCCAACCAGCTCGTCAACAGTCTCTCCTTTCATTCTCAACCCAACAAGCAAACCTGCGATTTGCGCATCAGTTGCCCGCCCTGTCATTACCTCGGTCATGACTTTGTGCATCTGCTGGGTAGTTAAATCATGTCCTTCAACAATATGCGCTATGGCTTGTTTAATATTCATTTTCACTCCCTCCCCCAATCAACAGCTCTGTCGCAAAAAGTTAGCCAGTAAGTCATGACCCTGTTCTGTTAAAATCGACTCAGGGTGAAATTGAACCCCCTCTATCGCCAATGACTTATGTCGGATCCCCATTATTTCATCCACAGACCCATCTGCTAATTCAGTCCACGCCGTAAGCTCAAAACAGTCTGGAAGTGAAGACTGCTCTAAAACAAGAGAGTGATAGCGCGTTGCTTGTAACGGGTTCTGTAGCCCAGAAAAAACGCCTTGAGAATTATGCTTAACAGGGGAAGTCTTGCCATGCATAACTTCTTTAGCCCTTATCACTCGACCACCAAAAACTTGTCCAATACTCTGATGGCCAAGACAGACACCTAAAACTGGAATTTTTCCTGTAAATGCTTCTATAACGGCCAGTGAAATACCTGCCTCATTTGGGGTACAAGGACCAGGAGAAATAACGATATGAGAAGGTGACAGTGCTTTAATCTTTGCTAGATCAATTTCATCATTGCGATACACTTCAACATCTGCATCTAGTTCTGCCAGATATTGCACAATGTTGTAGGTAAATGAGTCGTAATTATCAATCATTAATAACATGGCGATCTCCAGAGGAAAAATACCAAATGTGAAACTAAAGAAGTTATGTATTCACTCCTAATTCACTTAGTATCTAAACCTCAAAATACTGTGTGTGGTAACTGTGCTAGTTTAATTGGCTAAGGAAGATCCAATTCTGTTTGAGCAAGCATGGCTGCACGCATAACTGCTCGCCCTTTATTTAGTGTTTCCTGCCACTCCATTTCAGGCTGTGAGTCAGCCACCACACCAGCACCAGCCTGGATATACAGTGTATTTTGTTTAATCACTGCTGTTCGAATAGCAATGGCCGTGTCCATATTGCCATTCCAGGAAATATAACCCACAGCACCACCATAAATGCCACGTTTAACCGGCTCTAACTGATCAATAATTTCCATAGCCCTCACCTTTGGCGCACCACTAAGTGTACCTGCAGGTAGTGTTGCTTTAAGTACATCCATTGCAGTGAGGTTATCTTTGAGCTGTGCTGTAACATTAGAAACAATATGCATAACATGGGAGTATCTTTCGATAATCATCTGATCAGATACCGTGACAGTGCCTGTTTTTGCCACACGACCAATATCATTCCGCCCCAAATCAATCAGCATTAAGTGCTCAGCTAACTCTTTTGGATCGGCCAGCAAATCCTTTTCTAACGCTAAGTCTTCTTCTACGGTTTTCCCCCTTGGTCGTGTACCTGCAATAGGGCGCACCACAACCTCTCCATCTTCAACACGTGCTAAAATTTCTGGAGATGACCCCACAACATAGAAATCCTGCAGGTTAAAGTAGTACATGTAAGGTGAAGGATTTAAGCATCGTAATGCACGGTACAAATTGATAGGTGGATCAGAGAAAGGTGCCTGCATTTGCTGAGATAAAACGACTTGCATGGCATCCCCAGCCATTATGTAGTCCTTAATCTTATTAACACCTTCTTGAAAGGCATCCTGTCCAAATAAAGACTTAAAATCAGTTTCTGATAGTGGTGCACTACCTGCCGCATAAGGTGCATTTACTGTTGCCCTGCGCATTCTGGCAACTAATTGGCCCAGTTTTACTTGAGACTTTTGATAGGCGTCAGCCTCACTAGGGTCTACATGAGTAATGAGTAGAATTTTTCCAGATAAGTTGTCAAAAACAACCACATCATCAGACACCATTAACAGTATATCTGGGGTGTTTAATTCATCCTTGGGGGAAGAGTTTGCAAGCTTAGACTCTATATAACGGATAGTGTCATAACTAAAATACCCCACCAAACCACCATTGAACCGTGGCAAATCATCCGGCTCATAAACTTTAAAGCGTTTAAAGTACGTCTCAATAAACGTCAAAGGATCATCAACCGTCAGGCTTTCTAAAACAGTACCTTGTTCTTCAATGATTACCTGATGACCAAAAACTTTAAGTACCGTGCGACAAGATAATCCAATAATGGAGTAACGCCCCCATTTCTCGCCACCATGGACAGATTCTAAAAGGTAGGTATAAGGCAGGTCTGCCAATTTAAGGTAGGTGCTAAGCGGAGTGTCGAGATCAGCTAGAAGCTCACGGGTAACTGGAATACGATTGTAGCCTTGTTCGGCTAGCTGTAAAAACTGCTCGTGTGTCATGCGTTTTACCTAAACAATATTGAGTCATTACAAATATCCTTTGTTTTACTATCACCAAAACCAACGCCACCATCGCCAGCTAGCCGTTAAAGGTCGTTGTAAAAGACTCATATATTGCTCTGTAAAAGCTAACATTTTCACAGTTTATTCCCCTACTGTTTTCCTAGATAACAGGCTTATTGTTATAAGGCCTTCTCATTTATACCCACAGCGAAGAGTATATTCAATTATATTTCTAATGCGAAGTTAACGATGCTAAATAATAAATCACTGAAACTCAAATAATAACCATCAGCTTCACACTCCCCCCTAATTGAATAACTATGGATGGAGCAACCAATGGTTATATTAATCACAAAACCGCTTATTAACGCTATGTAGCTAACACTTGCCTAAATATTTCAGCACAAGAGTTCTGCCAGGGAGTCTACCACTATATCAGGGTTTGCTGTATCAATCTGCTCACCATGATTATAACCATAACTAACCGCAACTACAGAAACGTTAGCCGACCTAGCAGCTTTCACATCATTAACGGAATCACCTACCATTAATGTTTTTTGAGGTCCTTTTGCAAAGAAATCCATAGCATGAAGTAACGGTGCAGGGCTTGGTTTCTTCTCTGGAAGGCTGTCACCACTTAGCACCAGGTTAAAAAAGTGTGTTAAGTTTAACCTTTCCAGTAGTTGCTCAGTAAACTGGCTAGGTTTATTAGTTACAATCCCCATGCTGATATTTTGCTGATGCAGGCACTGCAAAAATGCTAAAACACCTTTATAAACACAAGCCTGCTCACCATTGTGGTGTTCATAGTGAGCATTAAATAACTGATTAGCCTTTGTTAATAACGCATCTGTTAGCGGCTCAGCTGACTTGGCCAGCAAAGCTCGCTCAACAAGCTTTGGCGCTCCATTGCCAACCCAATGACTAACTGGTTCTTGTCCGGCAGGCTCAAATCCAAGGGCTACAAGCATAGCATCGACAGCACTCGTTAAATCAGGAATACTGTCAACCAGCGTTCCATCCAAATCAAACAACACCAACTCAGGATCTGGTAATACTGGGAAAGCAATGACAGCCATTAATTAACCTCCGCCAAATTAGCACGCATTTGTTCAATGACAGCTCGGTAATCATCTTTACCAAAAATGGCTGACCCGGCAACAAAGGTATCCGCACCAGCAGCAGCTATCTGTGCAATATTCTCGACAGTAACACCACCATCCACTTCCAAGCGAATTGGCAAACCACTTTCATCAATGATGTTTCTGGCTCGCTGGATTTTCTTAAGTGCTTGAGGAATAAATTTTTGACCACCAAACCCAGGGTTTACAGACATGATTAACACCATATCCACTTTATCAAGCACATATTCCAATACATCTAAAGGTGTTGCTGGGTTAAATACCAACCCTGACTTAGCACCACTTGATTTAATGAGCTGGAGTGAACGATCAATATGCTCTGATGCTTCAGGATGAAACGTAACGTAGGTTGCACCCGCATCAATAAAGTCACCAATTATACGATCAACAGGCTTAACCATTAGGTGGACATCAATATCAGCGGTAACACCATAATTACGTAATGCCCTACATACCATTGGCCCTACGGTTAAATTTGGTACAAAGTGATTATCCATCACATCAAAGTGAACAATATCAGCACCAGCTGCTAAAACAGCATCCACCTCTTCCCCCAGACGTGCAAAATCTGCAGATAAAATACTGGGTGCAATCAAGTAGTTTCTCATTATCACCACCTCTTCATTCAGGTTGGGCGCATTTTATCTGAACTTATCTATGCTTTCAGTAGGACTAGCTCAATAAAAGCTAAGCATTGTTCTCCTAATTGCATATACGTAACGCCATTAAAATTCAGGGTCAGGACAGAATGCACCATGCGTCACATTGATTTATTTATTACCTGCATCATTATTCTGCTTTCTGGCCGTATACTTCTATGGGCTGCTCAAGAAGACAATTCAACCAATAGCCCAGCAGCTCCCACCCAGCCTTCCAACTCTGGGCAGCAAGCCCCTTCCCCAACAGATTCTGCCAACGCAACTATGCAAGAAAATACAACTACACCACAGCAAGATAGAGCACTAGCTAACGATTTCATAAACCGGAGCCAACAAGCTCTACAACAAATCTATGCATCTGACCAACTGGTAACCCTTAACCTGCCAAAGGATACAATATACGGGCTGTGGCAAAATGAACGTGCAGGCTCATTAAAGGGGGCTGTAATACTTCTTGCAGAACAAGGCAATCATGCAGATTGGCCAAAGTATATGCATAAACTCCGACAGCAACTGCCATTAAAAGGCTGGAGCACGCTAGCTATAAATCCACCATCTCCATCAAAAGTTATAATGGAAGCCCGAAAAGCTTCCTCTTCAGATTCAGATAAAGCAAATGCTATTGATGCTGATACCAAGCAGAAAAACAAAAAGTTAGACAATAAAACAAACGCCAATCCTACTTCAAATAAAACTGATAATGAAAAGCAGCAAACCTCGCCTAACAATAATCAGCCAAAGACTAATACAAAAGAAAATTCTGCCCCCAAAAACCAAGAGACTGATAGTGAAAAGCATTTGCCAGTGTTTAAAGTAACACCCTCATTGCAAGAAAAATATGCAAGTAGCGTAAATGAATTAATGAAAAGTGCACATAAGTTTGGTCAAGAAAAGACAACTGATAAAGTGTTCTTGTTAGCCATTGGTAACAGCTGCCCCTTTTTACTACCCCACCTCACTAATCATCCTGATGACTACACAGGAATCATACTCATTGACTGCAAGCCGAATAATTGGTCTCCAGCCTCAATGCCTGTTGAACCTCTAGATAAACTGAAAATTCCTGTATTAGACTTAGAAGTGAATAGTGCCCCCCTCTATTCCAGATGGGCACAACTCCGTAAGGCTGCCAGTATTAAGGCAGAAAACCCCAGCTACCGACAGCGATTACTCATTAGTATGAGTTATGACAGTACGCTGGATAGCCGCATTTTAAAGTATGTGGGTCAATGGGTAGATGCTGTTTTAGATGCAATAAAACGTGCAGAAAAGGCAGCAGAAGAAGCTGCTAAGTTACAGTAGCAAAAAATGGGGCACTCTGGTAAACCCTCTAAATAATTTACCAAAACATCTATTCGAAAGGCCTTCTTAACTTGAGCATGCCTATAATGAAACTCATCGAAATGACTAATAAATGCGATAGTAATTGAACGGCTACCTTTTATGGGCTTGGTGTTTTTTAATTAAATTATAAGCGGCTTGTATTTCCTGAGTTCTCTGTTTTGCTACAGACACCATTTCTTCAGGTAAACCTTTAGCGACTAATTTATCTGGATGGTGTTGGTTCATTAATCGACGATACGCTTTTTTCATCTGCTGATCATCACATCCAATGGGTACACCTAACACAGCATAAGCATTACTTAGTTGATTACGACTGGCTAGGTTAGCTTGATGCCGCTGCCTCGTTTGTTCCTGATACTGATTAAAAAAAGCCCGTTGTGCTAAGTAGCGCTGCTGAATGACTTGTAAGCGAAACTGGCTAATGCCCAGCGCCAAACACACCTCACGCAATACATTTTCAGCCTGTCGACTAATGACCCCATCAGCATAAGCAGCCTGAAGCTGTAGCTCCAAAAACATATTCATTAAGCTATGGCGGTGACGTGCAACCTGGTGAAACGAACTCAACACTGGGACCAAATCTCGAGATAGCTCTTTACCTTCGTTAAAAAGATTAATCGCTGCTTTACGCTGACCAGGAGATAGCTTCATTGACTTCATAATTTCTGAGGCAGTCTTAATCTCCTGCTCAGAGACACGACCATCCGCTTTTGCAACACGCCCCATCACCGTAAATGTGGCTGTGAAAAAAGCAGACTGAACCTGCTCATGATTAACCGTAAATAATCGACTCTGTAATCCACTTCCAGTAAGTAATTGCCATACAGGTCTGCGGTCTACTAGCCAAAACCCTGCTACACCTAAAATGAGAGCCCCTAAAGGACCACCACCAATAAGCAAACCAAGCAATGCACCTATTAGCGTTCCATACTTCATTATTTTGCACCTAGTGACTCACTCGCCTGAAGATGACAACATAACTGCTGTAACCGGTCAGGAGTACCAATATCTAACCATTCCCCCTGATAAAGCTCTCCAGTCACTTGGCCCTGACGAATAGCTTCTCGCAACAATGGTGCTAAAGAAAACACTCCAGGGTTACAGCCAGCAAATAAATCTGGATGGAGGATGCTAATACCACTATAAGTAAAACGTTGTTCAGCATTACCTGATAATGCAATATGCCCTTCCTCTACCAAATAAAAATCACCTTCTGGATGATGGGGGGAGTTGGACACTAAAACTAAATGGGCTAGTTTGTGTTCATCCTGAAGCCGCTGCTTTTGCTTTTCTAATACAGCAAAGGGGTAATTGCACCAGACATCACCATTAACGACAAGAAAGGGATCTTGCCCTAGTAAGGGTAATGCTTTAAAAATCCCTCCTCCGGTTTCCAGTTTTTGCTGTTCTCTTGAGTATTGGATCTGTACTCCAAATTGTTGGCCATCACCTAATGTTTGCTCAACCTTCTCTGCTAGATATGAGGTATTCATAACTACATCTGTTATACCTGACTGCGCTAAGCGTTGTAAGCTATAAGCCACTAGCGGTTGCCCATTCACAGGAAGCAATGGTTTTGGAGTTATCAGGGTCAAAGGCCGCATACGTTGACCTTCTCCTGCAGCGAGCAACATCGCTTTCATTATGAGTCCTTTTTAGAATGGTAATAACTTAACCAGCGAGGCTGAAGTTCATCCTGCCACCAATCGGCTATGTCCGCAAAGTCAGGCTCCGACAGAATGACCTGTTCCACATAGTTCACCACTAATGGTAAGTCCTGCAAATATCGTGCTTTATTCTCACGCTTAAATAAACGTACAAATAGTCCCAACACTTTTAGATGACGCTGTAGGCCCACCCACTGAAACCACTGCCAAGTTTGCTCTGGCGAAAACCCTTTTAGAGCTGTTAAGCTATTTGACCAATCAAACCACCACTGCTTCACTTGGTCAATTGGCCAGCAAATATAACAGTCTTTGAGCAGAGACACGGCATCATATGTTGCAGGTCCTTCCACTGCACCTTGAAAATCAATCACCCGTAATGCGTTATTGGTGACCATTAAATTACGAGCATGAAAGTCTCTATGCACAACAACTTGTGGCTGTTGTAATGCACAATCGATGATTTGTTCAAACATTCCCTGTAACATTTTTTTGTGGATCGCGTTTAATTCAATTTTTAAGAATTCAACCACAAACCATTCATGAAACAAATCAAGCTCCCTTTGTAAAAAAATTTGATCATACGCTGGTAAAGAGTAATCTGTGAAAGAAGTAGACTGTTGTATTTGCTGCAAAATGTTGAACGCTTGTCCATAGTAGTACTGAGCATTATCTTGATTGAGTAAAGGAAGTAATAATTGATCTCCTAAATCTTCGATCAATAAAAAACCCTGCTGACTGTCAGCAAAAAAAATCTCAGGAACGGGAATACCCTGCAACTGCCATTGCCTTGCAATCGCAACAAAAGCAGTCGTATTTTCCACTTCAGGTGGCGCGTCAACGGCAATAACAGAACGCTGAGGAGTTATATCCCAGCGAAAATATCGCCGCTGACTGGCATCGCCTTGTAGTGGTGTAAGTTGTTTTGAAAGCTCATGTTGTGTATTAGACAAAACCCTTTGGTCAACATATTTATCGTGTAACCACAGGCATAACTTTAAATAGCGTTCATCCATTTTATTTGTGCTCGACAGCGTAGTCGCTGTAATTAATGGTTAACTTGTATTCACTAATGTTTGCTTATGTTATTAGAGCTTAATACAACAACATTTAATGCATTTTTTTCCCCAAAAATGTCTCAAAAGAGGAATAAAATTGAAATGGGGTAGCTGAACATGATTGGAATAGATTATTATGCAACGTTTAGCAGTACTGGTTGCACGAGCGCTGATTCATCACTCTAAGCAAGAAAACGCTTCAGCATACAAATAGATTACCCGACAGGAAGCCTGGATTAAACCGCGATGGCAGTAAACAAGTTTCCCCGCAGAATTAATATTCCCTGGATCATTGGTATTCTTACCATCCAGCCATTAATCCCCACTTGGGCCGCTAACCCTACTAGCGCCGACGAACAGTGGCACTGTGTTCCCAATGCTTCAGGGCAAGGCTGGGACTGCAATGTGAATAACCGTGCTCCAGCCCCAATTAAACGAGCACCCCGTCCTGCACGAACGACAACAGAGCCTTCTCAAGAAGCCGCAGCAGCAACTGACACCCAACCTGTTACAGAAGACTCTGTTCAACAGGTAGCCGCAACAACGTCTTCAACCCCACCACAAGGGGTCAACAATCTCGACTGGGTGCCACGGTACCAACTTGATCCCAGCCAGCTAGCGGCTGTACCAGCACACTGCACAGGTGCTTATATCGAGCCTGGTCGCGAAGGCAAAAACTTCTCAGGTGATATGTCATTAGCCCCTATTTTTGCTACTGCAGACACCTATCGCTCTGTTGAAGGCGGCACAGCAACATTCACAGGTAATGTGCTGGTCAGGCAAGGCTATCGTCAGCTACAAAGTGATCTTGCCTTTTTATATCGTGACACTGAAACAGCAGAGTTTGAAGGTAATGTTGTCTTCAGAGAGCCCAACCTTTTACTGGTTGGTGACCAAGCCAGTGTCAATATGCAATCAGGCCGCTTTGATGCTAGCAATGTGCGGTATGTTTTCCATAATCAACACGCACGTGGTGATGCAAACCAAATCACCCGGCGTGAGGATGAACTTGTAGTCTTGCATGATGCAACATATACAACATGTCCACCTACAGAAGATACCTGGACAGTCACAGGCAATAACGTCACCTTAAACAAGTTTACTGGCTTTGGTACTGCTACCAATGCCACTATCAGGGTCAAGGGTATACCGGTTTTTTACACGCCTTATATCTACTTTCCCATTGATGACCGGCGTCAGTCTGGTTTCCTTCCACCTACTTTGGGGTATTCAGATGACAATGGCGTAGATATTACGACCCCTTATTACTTCAATTTGGCACCTAATTATGACGCCACACTTTACCCCAGAATTATGTCTGAACGGGGCCTACTGCTTGAAGGACAATTCCGCTACCTAACAAAAAATAGTTATGGTGAATTAGGTGGATCATACCTTAACGATGATAAGCTGAAGGATGGTAACCGAAATTACAACGAAGACCGCTGGCTCTTTGACTGGACCCATCACCAAGCACTTCAGCCACGATGGACTGCAGATGTTGACTACAATAAAGCCAGTGATCGAGATTACCTAAGAGATTTTGGTACTTCTCTAGACGTCACAGCAATCGATAACTTAAACCAAAGCTTCGTGACCACTTACAATGGTGGTAGTGACAATCATTTCTGGACGTTAAAAGGTGCTGTTCAGAAATATCAAAATATGACGTCTGATGGCAGTGACGCTTATGAAAAAGTTCCCCAAATTGAGCTAAAGGGTAACTGGTTCGCACAGAATAATGGTCTTGAGGTCAACTATCTGGCAGACAATACCTACTTTACCCGCGATAAACGTTGGAACTATAAAACCAAAGTCCGTGAAGGTGACTTTGACCGTGAGCATGAGATTGATCGCCCTGTGTACGGTGAAGGAAACTCAGAAATCACCAATGCCCATGGCAATCGTACTTACTTGGAAACAGGTGCTAAGTATAAGTTTGAATGGCCCTATGCATTCATAACACCAGGCTTAAAGCTTAAGCATGTCCAGTACCATCTGAGTAACTTAGATAGTGAGGACTATGGACCAAACGATCCTCAGTACAACACTAGTCCAAGTACAACTGTTCCTATATATTCACTGGATGCAGGTCTCTATTTTGACCGTAAAACCAACCTTTTTGGCAGTAGTGAGTATACTCAAACCCTTGAACCAAGGATGCTGTACCTGTATTCACCAGAAGAAAAAGACCAACTTGAAAATCCTGTCTTCGATACAGGCAATAACTCTTTCCATTATGCACAACTTTGGCGTGATAACCGCTTCAGTGGCTATGACCGACTGGCAGACATGAACCAGCTCTCTGTTGGTTTAACCACACGTTTTCTTGAGAAAAATGGTTTTGAACGCTTCCGAGCAGGTATTGGTCAAATTTTCTACTTCTCAGATCGAAAAGTACAACTTGATCCATACTATTCAGAACTCCTTGGAGGCACACCTGATACTGATGTCAACCTTAATGAAAGCCAACGCCGTTATCTGGATAGTCAAAAAGCCTCTACCTCCCCCATTGCCACAGAGCTAGTGTGGAATGCAACTGATGCACTGTCTCTAAGACAGGACTGGATTTGGAACACTAATGAAAACCATAACCAGGAATATTCTGTATCCATGCGCTATAACCCTGACTATGATCGCGTTTTCAATGTCAGCTACCGCTATCTAGATCAGGTTGACCGGACCCGTAAAAATGAGCTAGGTAGTGTCATCCCAGGACAATTTGCTGATGGTGATATTGAGCAAACTGATATGTCCTTTATTTGGCCTGTGGTCAGCAACTGGAGTGCTCTAGGCCGTTGGAATTATGACATTACTAACAACAGAAGCCTGGAAGCTATGTTTGGAGCCGAGTATGATAGCTGCTGCTATAAAATTCGCTTCGTTAACCGCTACTGGATAGATGGTGATGAAGACATTGATAATGCAGAAGCTGACCGCGGTATCTTCGTTCAGTTTGTCATGAAGGGTTTAGGCAACCTCTTTGGTAGCAAGGTTGATAACTTTCTTGGCGGCATTGAGGGTTACCGTGAACGCGAAGACAGAGAAGACTTTTAATTCATGAAATTAATGCAACGTTTGCTGTTAGCTGCCTGTTTAAGTACGGCAGCTATTTTTAATGTGAGTGCAGAAGTTCAGCCACTAGATAAAATTGTTGCGGTGGTTGATAAAGATGTGATTATGCAATCACAGCTTGATGAACGCTTGGCAATGGTCCGGCTTCAATTAAGACAAAAAGGAAGTAAAGTACCTCCAGAACACAAACTAAGAGAACAGGTTACTGAGCGTCTCATTGTTGAAAGCATACAAATGCAAATGGCAGAACGCGCAGGGATAAAAATCGACGAAAAAACGTTGAATGATGCAATGGCAAAAATTGCCTCTCGTAACAACCTTTCTCTTTTGGAATTCAAGCGTGTCCTAGAGGCTGATGGTATTTCTTACAGCAAAGCACGTGCACAAATACAGCGAGAACTCACTATAAGCCGTGTTCGCAAACGTCACGTTGCAGACCGAATTCGAGTGACTGAACAGGAAATCAAAAACTACCTACATTCTGCTCAGGGTAAATACCAACTATCTAATGACTACAGAGTTGGCCATATCCTTGTGCCCATTCCGCCACAAGCCAACAAAGAGCGTATTGCCCTCTCCAAAGAGCTTGCAGAAGATATTTACCGAACGCTACAAAAAGGTAAAGACTTTGCTCAAGTAGCAGGCGCTTATACTCATGAATACCAGGGAGTAAAAGCTGGTGATTTAGGTTGGCGTAAAGCAGATCAACTCCCTTCAATGTTTGCCTCTGTTGCCCCCAAAATGTCCGTAGGCAACATAGCCAAACCAATTCGTTCAAATAGCGGTTTTCATATCATCAAACTGCTTGCAAAAAAGGGCGAGCAAAACCACGTAATGACCCAGTATAAAGTTCGCCACATTCTTATTAAACCTTCACAAATTCGTTCCAAAAAACAAGCCAAAGCAATTGCTGAACGTATTTATGCTCGCTTAAAAAGTGGTGAAGACTTTGCCAAGCTTGCTAAAGCAAACTCTGACGACACTGGAAGTGCACTTAATGGCGGTAGCCTGAACTGGATTAACCCTGATGATATGGTGCCAGAGTTCCGCAATAAAGTTACTGCAACCTCCAAAGGAACAATAACACCACCATTTACAACCAAGTATGGCTGGCATGTTATGCAAGTACTTGATATCCGCAAAAAAGATGTAAGCAGTGATATTCAGAAAAACGTTATTCGCAATACTATTCGCAAACAAAAATACCAGGAAGAGTTACAAGCTTGGCTTCGAAAAATTAGAGATGAAGCGTTTGTACAAGTTAAGTAAACATGAGTGCTAGAACACCTCGACTTATTATTACTTCTGGAGAACCAGCAGGGATTGGCCCTGATCTCTGCATCTCCCTGATCAACCACTCTTTTCCGGCTGAACTTGTAGTAGCAATTGACCCAAACCTTTTTGCCGAGCGAGCAGCCCAACTCAATTATCCGATAACAAAACTTATTACCAATATTGCTATTAATGAACCACCAACTCCAGGTGCATTAAAGATACTTCCTCTTAAAACACCTCACCCTGTCGTTCCTGGACAACCGACACCAGATAATGCTTCTTATATTTTGGAGCAATTAAATACGGCTATATCGGGTTGCCAGCAAGGTATTTTTAGCGGCATGGTGACAGCCCCCATCAACAAAAGCATTATTAATGAGGCTGGTATTGCTTTTAGTGGTCACACCGAGTACCTAGCTCAACAAACCCTGTCACAACAAGTCGTTATGATGCTCGCTACTAAGGATATGAAAGTTGCTTTAGTGACTACCCATCACCCTTTACGCCAAGTAGCCAATCTCATAACACCAGCGTTGTTAGAACAAGTTATCAGAACACTAAATAAGGATTTAACTCGCTATTTTGGCTTACAAAAGCCTACTATCTTAGTCTGTGGATTAAATCCTCATGCGGGTGAAAATGGGTATCTAGGTCGAGAAGAGTTAGACATTATCAACCCCACACTAAATAAGTTGAAAAAGGAAGGGCTAACATTAGTTGGGCCATTACCAGCTGACACCCTATTCACCCCCAAGCACCTAAAAACAGCTGATGTCGTATTAGCCATGTATCATGATCAAGGACTTCCTGTGCTAAAGTTTCATGGCTTTGGCAAAGCTGCTAACATCACCTTGGGTCTACCTATTATTCGAACATCTGTAGATCATGGCACAGCTCTGGACTTGGCAGGCTCAGGTAAAGCCAGTTCTGGAAGCTTAATGACTGCAATCGAATATGCTATTTATATGACTCAAAACAAGCAGTAAATAATAGGTAGCCACATCCTAGTCCTTCATCAAAGGACTACTTATCAATGTAATTCGTATATTTAACACGATCCATTTATTAGCAATAAGCAGACTATATGGCCAAAATGCCTGACTATGCTCATAAGCCTCGTAAACGCTTTGGGCAGAATTTTTTACACGATGACCAAATAATTCAGCGCATTGTGCGAGCTATTAACCCTAAGCTAAATGACCATTTGGTAGAAATCGGTCCAGGACAAGGCGCACTGACTCAGTATTTAGTAGCACAATGTGCTCATCTTGATGTTATTGAGCTTGATCGAGACCTGGTTCCACTGCTTCAAGCCATGTTCAGTAAACATCCTCACTTTTCAATCCACCAAGGTGATGCCCTTAAACTGGACTTTAACCAGCTAAAAAAAGGACAACCTTTACGTGTAGTAGGCAATCTTCCCTATAACATTTCCACACCACTTTTGTTTCACTTATTGAGTTTTCGACATTTAATAAGTGATATGTACTTTATGCTACAGAAGGAAGTTGTTGAGCGATTAGCTGCTAGCCCAGGAGAAAATGCTTATGGCCGACTAAGTGTCATGGCTCAATACTTTTGCCAGGTTGATAACTTGTTTATTGTCAAACCAGGAGCTTTTAAACCTGCCCCCAAAGTTGATTCAGCAATTGTACGGCTTATTCCTCACCAGTCCTTGCCTTACCCAGCACAAGATTCTCATGTGTTTGAACAAGTCGTTCGAAGTGCATTTAGTATGCGACGTAAAACACTTCGTAATGCACTGAAGGGTATGATTTCTGCTGAAGCACTAACATCTTTAGGTATTGACCCAAGCATTAGAGCTGAAAAGCTAGCACTGGCTGAGTTTGTAGCCATGGCCAACGCTATAGCATCACAACAAAGCACAAAAACAAAGGGAAATATTGATTCTCCTAGCAACAATCAATAGCAATACAAAATACAAGGAGTGCTTTAAAGCAGCCTCCTACCAAAACAATGCCATTTCATGTCAAATAGAACTTCATTATGACTGAGTCCACTGTCGACCCAAGCCAAATAACGATAAAAGTTAAAACAGAGTATCTTGATGAACAGTCAGAGCCTGAAAAACAGTGCTTTGCATTCCGCTATACCATCACCATTCACAATGCTAGTTATTCGCCTATTCAACTGCTTGCCAGACACTGGGTTATCACTAATGCAGATGCACAGCAAGAAGAAGTCCATGGTGAAGGTGTTATTGGCGAAAAACCTTTGATTGGTACCAATGCCACTTACTCCTACAGCAGCCACTGTGTACTCAATACTCCAGTAGGTAGTATGTCTGGCAGCTACCATATGGTGACTACAACAGGTGAAGCATTTCAAGTACCTATCCCTAGATTTACTTTGGCAATCCCCAATGTACTTCATTAGTATTAAAAGGCTTGCTTATGACGACATTTGCCGTTGGTGATATTCAAGGCTGCTTCGATGAGCTACAGAAACTGCTTACCCAAGTTGAGTTTGACCCCTTACGCGACCAGCTATGGGTCGTTGGTGATATTGTCAATCGAGGCCCCAAGTCGCTGGAAACACTACGCTATTTGTATTCTTTAGGAGACAAGTGCAAAGCCGTACTGGGTAATCATGACTTGCATTTATTGGCTATTGCTTATGGTAAGCAACAACCAAGAAAAGGCGATACACTGGACTGTATTCTAGATGCACCTGATCGAGAAGCGTTATTAACCTGGTTAAGGTTTCGCCCTTTAATTTATTATGATGAGCAATTACAGGTCACAATGGTTCATGCAGGCATTCCACCACACTGGTCTCTTAAAAAGGCTTTACGCCGTGCCAAAGAGGTAGAAACAGTACTACAAAGTGATAACTTTGCTGATTTTCTGGTGAATATGTATGGTAACCAGCCTAATGACTGGAATAAAAAGCTTAAAGGCTGGGATCGTTTACGCATTATCACTAATTATTTTACCCGTATGCGGTTTTGCAGCAGTGATGGTCAACTAGAACTTACCCATAAATCAGGTTCAAACCAAGCGCCTGCAGGCTTTCAGCCTTGGTATAACCATGCAAACCGAAAAACTCATGATGATTTAATTATTTTTGGACACTGGGCAGCATTAGAAGGTAAAGCTGAACATGAAAATGTGTATGCCCTTGATACGGGCTGTATTTGGGGAAATTCGCTTACCATCATGAATATAGAAGCAAAAACACTACACTCACTATCTTGTGAAGGATACAAAAAAAGTGGAGATTGACAGAATCAAGCCCGAAGAGGCGCTCCATTACCTTCAGGCGGGCAATGCTTGCTTTGTTGATATTCGAGACCTGGATAGCTTTCAACAAGGGCATATTCCCACTGCTCAGCACTTAGATAACCAAACAATTCTTGATTTTATTGAGGATACTGATGTTGAAACAACTATAGTGGTTTATTGTTTTCATGGACATAGTAGTGTTAGTGCAGCCCTTTACCTAAAGCAGAAGGGATTCAACAACATCATGAGCCTTGATGGTGGTTTTACTCTTTGGCAAGAGTACTACCCTGAAGCAGTAGATCAATAAAGATTTTAAAGACTAAAAGTTAATGAAGGTTGGAGTTGTTGTGGAAATCTACTTGGTTGGCGGAGCAGTAAGAGACCAGCTGTTGGGTATTAAAAGTCAGGACCAGGACTGGGTTGTTGTCGGAGCCACAGCCGAACAAATGATTGCTCAAGGCTATCAGCCTGTAGGTAAAGACTTTCCTGTTTTTTTACATCCCACCACACATGAAGAGTATGCCCTTGCGCGAACTGAGCGAAAATCTGGTCATGGCTATCATGGATTCACTTGTTATGCCGCGCCCGATGTCACCCTAAAAGAAGACCTACAACGTCGTGATTTAACGATTAATGCAATTGCCCAAGATAACCAGGGAGAGCTTATAGACCCGTTTAATGGTGCAGCAGATCTTGCTCAAAATTGCTTACGTCATGTGTCACCCGCCTTTGCAGAAGATCCTCTTCGCGTACTTCGAGCAGCACGCTTTGCTGCACGCTACCATCATTTAGGCTTTTATATTGCCGAAGAAACAGTAGCGTTAATGCACTCAATGGTAAACTCTGGAGAAGTAGACCATTTAGTATCAGAACGAATTTGGCAAGAAATCGTTAAAGCCATACAGACTCAAAGCCCTTGGGTTTTCTTTACGACTCTTCAGCAAGTTGGAGCCCTGGAAAGAATCCTCCCTGAACTTGCAAGAGTTTGGCAAATATCCAGTCTGCCACAGCAAGCTCTTAAACTAGCCAAGCAACAATTAGTTAATGATGAGATACTGCTTTCCTGTGCGTTCCTCCTCCAAATACAACCCGATAAGCCTTATACCTCAACAGAAGTAAAATTAGCTCAAAACAAAACAAAGCAACTCATGGAAAACTTAAAAGCTCCGAATAACGTACGGCAGCTTAGTTTGCTGGTAAACCAGTTTTGGGCTGGACTTATACAGCCTAACCTCTCAGCAAGTGACTTATTAGATATTTTTGATCGAGTGGATGCCTGGCGAAGAAGTGAGAGGTTTATGATGTTATTGCAAAGCATTAAATGTATAGCCGCTAATGTCCCTTACTTAAACCAGCAACAGGTCAATAAGCACATCAATACTATTCAGCAGCAATGGCAAACAGCATTGACAGTTAAACCTGGACCTTTTTTGAATCAAGGTATAACTGGCAAAGCCTTAGGAACAGCCATCCATGAAGCACGCCTAAAGGCCATTCAAAATTTTGAAGGTGATGCTGAAAACAATCAAGGCTAGTCAGCACCTTCAATGTTATACACAGGTGCGCGTGATTCGTCTGCTAGCCACTGAAACACTTCAGCCTGAGTCAAGACAGAAGCTTTGTTTCCTGCCATATTAAAAGGGGATGATATCGCCAGTACTTTTGGTTGCAGGCCAACGTGTTCTCCACATACAGATATCGAAACGGTATCAAGCCTTTCATTATTCTGAGAAACAATATTCTCATCTGAGCCTGCAAGGCCAACATACGAAAGCAACTCCTCCGCGATAGTTAAATAGTAGCTATCGAGAATAACCTGATGAGTATTTATTAAGCTTCTGGGAGGTGAGTTGTGCAAAATATCTAAATCACCAGGCTGTACTGTTAAAGCAGCCCCAGGAATACGCCGGTCACGGCCAAGCGTCGTTTCCAGCTGGTTAAACCATGCTTTTAAGTGCAGGGGCTGATCTTCAGCTAAGAAGTAAACCACCATATTATAAAAGTCAGCGGCATGTTTAATACCTACAGGAGCAGTCCTAATTAGCTGACTCATCGCCACAACACCAAAGCGATTTAACAATTGCTGCAAAATAAAAGAGATATTTACCTGGTAGTGAGTATTGCAGCCTATACCAACCAGAAATGCCTGCTGCTTCATTACAATCTACAAACCTTAGTTCAACTCATCAATGCCGCCCGAGAACGCTCACACTCTATAGCAGCCATGGCATCTCTTAATGCTTCAGGCTTACGGATTTTCAGTCGAATGTGTTCTACAGAAAAGGTTGCAAATAAGTGCTTCAACAATCCACCTGCCAGTGCTTCTAGCATTTGATATTTACTCGATGCACAAAAAGCCGTTACAGCATCAGCAACAGCCGCATAGTCTAGGGAATCTTCTAAGCTATCTGAACGCATTGCTGGTGACAAATCATAGTACAAAACCAAGTCGATAGAGAGGGGTTGTGGCTGATCTCGCTCCCAGTCATAAACGCCAATTAAAGCATTCACATCAAGCTGCTCAATAATAACTTTATCCACACCCTCTCCCAGTTATAAGTAAGTTAAGACCAACTGAAAAATACTACGACTATCTACAATAACATTGGATTAACTTGGCCTAAATTTATTGAGGGATTTAACTGCTTCGTTGTTAACCCCTTGATTATTAGACCCTTGAAAGCTCCACCATTGGCCAACGAGGTTTTGGTTTAATACCCAGCTTGTCAGACTGGCCTGCAAGCAAGCGTTGACAACCAGCATAGGCGATCATAGCACCATTATCTGTGCAAAACTCTGGCCTTGCATAGAATACCTGTGCCCCCAACTTAGTAGCCATGGCTTCTAGTCGTTTACGAAGTACGATATTGGCACTGACGCCACCCGCTATCACTAATGTGTCCATATTTACTTGCTTCAAAGCTCGACGACACTTTATAGCTAATGTTTCAACAACAGCTTCTTGAAACGCATATGCAATATCAGCTTGCGTCTGGAGATCAAAGGTATCTTTATCCTTCGCCCCCATAACAGTATTGAGCGTATAGGTTTTTAAGCCACTAAAACTAAAGTCCAAACCTGGTCGATCAGTCATTGGTCGTGGAAAACGATAGCGTCCAGCTGTGCCCTGGGTCGCTAATTTAGCAATGACTGGACCTCCGGGGTAACCAAGCCCCAGCATTTTGGCGGCTTTATCAAATGCTTCACCTGCCGCGTCATCAACAGACTCACCTAATAACTCATAGTCGCCAATGCTTTTAACTGCTACCAACTGTGTATGCCCACCAGACACGAGCAATGCAACAAATGGAAAGGCAGGAGGATTTTCTTCAAGCATGGGGGCTAGCAAGTGTCCTTCCATGTGATGAACACCGATAGTTGGAACCTTCAAAACAAAAGCGAGTGCTTGGGCTACAGAAGCCCCCACCATTAACGCACCGATCAAGCCTGGACCTCGCGTATAGGCAATGGCATCAATCCCACATTTTGCTAAATCTGCGTCATTTAACACGCGTTCAATTAAAGGTAAAATACGCCGAACGTGGTCTCTAGAGGCAAGTTCTGGCACCACACCGCCATACTCAGCATGAATATCAACTTGACTAAACAGTGCATGGGCCTGAAGACCCAAGTCACTGTCATAAACAGCAATACCCGTCTCGTCACACGACGTTTCGATTCCCAACACCTTCATAACAACTTGAATCACGCTCATAGAAATGCAATAAGGCGCACATGATAATCTTCCGCGTCCAACAATGCACCCATTGATTGTTTTAGCACAATAAAGGTCAAGAGTAGCTTTCTACTGAGTCTTCTTCTTTTAATTATTGTTTTGCACAAAAAAACGACATTTTTTCACTTATACCTTTGCATTTATTGTCAGAACGCTTTAATATTCGCTGCCCTTGAAATGGTCTAAAATTGCAAAGCATAGTTTGCTTAATCATTAACCAAAAGAGGAAGAAGGTAAGGTCTGCATGCCAGCGGTAAAAGTTAAAGATAACGAACCATTTGACGTTGCACTACGTCGTTTCAAACGCTCTTGTGAAAAAGCCGGTGTATTGGCTGAAGTTCGCCGTCGTGAGCATTACGAAAAGCCTACATCTGTTCGTAAGCGTAAAGCAGCAGCGGCTGTTAAGCGTCTAGCTAAAAAGCTTCAACGTGAGCAACGTCGTCGCGAACGTCTCTATTAATTTTATTGCCAGCGCTACGTAGATCTGACTTTTCGCTCTCAACTTACGTAGAAATTCCCAATGGCAACAATTAAAGAACGCCTAAATGAGGCGGTAAAGGATGCCCTGCGCGCCAAAGAAAAGCTCAAGCTATCTACGCTTCGTATGGCTCTATCTGAGCTGAAGCGAGTTGAGATTGATGAGCGAGTGGAACTCGACGACTCAAGATGTATAACCATTTTGGATAAAATGGTTAAGCAGCGTCGCGAATCACTTAAGCAATTTGATAGCGCAGGCCGCGATGACCTGGCTGAAAGAGAACGCGCCGAAATTGAAGTTTTACAGAGCTTCCTCCCAGCCGCCTTAACTACCTCAGAACTAGAGTCTCTAGTGACGGAAGCCATAGCTCAAACCTCTGCTCAATCAATGAAAGACATGAGAGTAGTCGTCGAAAATCTGAAGCCCAAAGTACTCGGGCGAGCTGATATGGCCGAGGTTAGTAAACTTATTAAAAGTAAACTGACCTAATAAAATCTTACCTCTGCTAGCTGTGATAGCGTGCTTTTCAGAGAGAGCCTATATATCACAGCTAAGGCCATTTATACTCTTGTTATGAGCGGCTTAATTCCCCAAACTTTTATTGATGATTTATTGGCAAGAACCGATATCGTTGACGTTATTGGAAGCCGTGTTCAGCTCAAAAAAACAGGTAAAAACCTCGCTGCATGCTGCCCTTTTCATCAGGAAAAAACACCATCATTTACTGTTAGCCCAGACAAACAGTTTTACTACTGCTTTGGTTGTGG
This sequence comes from Zooshikella harenae, assembly GCF_018837975.1. Taxonomy (GTDB): domain Bacteria; phylum Pseudomonadota; class Gammaproteobacteria; order Pseudomonadales; family Zooshikellaceae; genus Zooshikella; species Zooshikella harenae. The sequence goes on from NZ_JAGSOY010000008.1 coordinate 41,927, forward strand.
TGCTGCAGGAAATGCACTGCGTTTTATCATAGAGTTTGACCAACTCGATTTTCCCCAAGCTGTTGAACAGTTAGCTCAATCGCTCGGTCTAGATGTACCTAGGGAAGCACAACAATATCAACGACAAGCTCATCGCTTTGAAGTTTTATTTGAAATAACCAAACAGTCTGCTACGTTTTTTCAGCAACAACTGTTTAAACCCTCAGGCCAATCAGCCCAGCACTACATTCAACAACGGGGACTGTCTGCTACGATATTGAAGCAGTATGCTATTGGTTACGCCCCAGCTGGATGGCAAAACCTGCTAGAACACATAGGTCAGTCACCTGAAAATACTCAACACTTGCTCACAACTGGGCTAGTCATTGAGAACCCAGAAAAACAGTCTATTTATGACCGTTTCCGTCATCGTTTGATATTTCCAATACGTGATATTAGAGGCCGATTTATTGGCTTTGGCGGCAGAGTACTCAGCCCAAATGATAAGCCCAAATACTTAAACTCGCCTGAAACACCTATTTTCCAAAAACGGCAAGAATTATATGGATTATTCGAAGCTAGACAGCAGCGACGTCAACTGGACTTCTTGCTCGTCGTCGAAGGCTACATGGATGTCGTTGCTTTAGCTCAAAATGGCATTCCAAATGCGGTTGCAACATTAGGGACGTCTGTCAGCCAAGAACATGTCACTCGCCTATTTAAAACAGTGAAAGAGGTTATATACTGCTTTGACGGCGATGAAGCTGGACGAAAAGCTGCCTGGCGAGCTTTAGAGACCACACTGCCTTTCATGCAGGATGGCTACCAAGCTAAATTTTTATTTTTACCTGAAGGAGAAGATCCTGATAGTTTGGTCCGCAAAGAGGGTCAACAAGCTTTTCTAACACGCCTGAAACGCAGCAGCCAAAGTATTGCCGACTATTTCTTTCAGACACTTTGTGAGCAAGTTGATATTCAGCATATGGATGGTAAAGCAAGACTCGCAGCACTAGCGAAACCATTCATTGAGCAACTCCCCCAAGGTGTTTTTTATCAACTAATGCTGGGACACTTAGCTGAGCTTACAGGTCTTAGTGAACAAGCACTGAGCGAACTATCACAAGTACCATCTCAACTCACTACCAAAACAAGTACTGAATCTGTACCAAAGCAATCCACTCAATATTTAGAAAAAAAAATCACCAGGCATTCAGCTAAAAATTTTGTCAGTGCAAGCAAATTAAGTGTATCCTTAACGCCCGCTCAAGTGGCTGTATATTTACTATCTAAATATCCTGAATTTGCTGAGCAAGTTGAACATTCTGACCGACTTGCGAATGATCAAAGTGAGCATACGCGTTTACTCGCAGTGATGCTAAAACTATTAAAGGATAATCCTCAAGCATCTGTGGGACACTTAATCGGTGAGCTGTACAATACACCACTTGGTAATATTTACGCTGCCGTTCTAAACCGTCCGCCTCCTCAAACAGGCCAAGCAAGTAAAGAAGTTTTTCTTGAAGCCTTAACAAGACTGCAACAGCAGCTAAACTTAGAGGACACTTATCAGGAATTAAGTCAGTTCAAAAATTTAAAGTCTATGGATGATTCCAAAAAAGAAGCATTCATGCGCGCTTTTGAACAGCTGCGTCAGAGTAAACGTTAAATGTACTGTGCTCCACTGACTTATCTACCAAAACTAAACTCTTTGATAGATAAGTTTAAAGTAGGGTTGATATCTAATGAGGCGTACCCCATCTACATAACTGTAAAGTTCTGCAGAAGAATATCTAGAAGAAAATCGGGGGTTTAGGCTATAATGGGCGGCTTACCATTTCGTCGGCACGTCTGAGTTCGTTGTTAAAGGGTTACTATGTCCGGAAATTCGCAGCAACAGTCTCGCTTGAAAGAGCTTATTTCTAAAGGTAAGGAGCAAGGCTACCTTACTTATGCCGAGGTAAATGATCATTTACCAGAGGATATCTCAGATCCGGATCAGGTTGAAGATATTATCCGCATGATTAATGACATGGGAATTGCAGTTTATGAGGCAGCTCCTGATGTCGACACCTTACTTCTCAATGAAGCTGATACGGATGAAGCCGCTGCTGAAGAAGCTGCTGCTGCATTAGCCGCAGTAGAACAAGAAGCTGGGCGTACCACAGACCCTGTCCGCATGTATATGCGAGAAATGGGAACAGTAGAGCTTCTCACACGCGAAGGTGAAATCTCTATTGCCAAGCGGATAGAAGAAGGTATTAGGGAAGTAATGTCTGCCCTCTCATACTTTCCTGGATCAGTTGAAATCGTGCTGTCTGAGTATGACCGTATTGTTACTGAAGAAGGTCGTTTAAGCGACTTAATCAGCGGTTATATAGATCCTGATAGCAATGAGCCTACGGCGATTAAAAATGAAGAATTCAATCCTGAGAAGGATGAAGAAATTCTCAGGGATCTTGATGATGAAGACGAAGAATCATCCGACGACGACGATGATGAAAAAGATACTGGACCAGATCCAGAAGAAGCAAGACTTCGTTTTACTGCTCTATATGAGCGTTTTCGTGAAGCATTAAAAATCGTTGAAGCGGATGGCCGCCACACTAAAGAAGCGGGTCAGGCTCTTGCGGCTGTTGCTGAATACTTCATGCCTTTGAAGCTTGTTCCTAGACAGTTTGATTTACTCGTTTTTCGAGTTCGTCACGCTCTAGAAAACATTCGTCGGAACGAACGCGCCATCATGCAAAACTGCGTTCGATTAGCCAAAATGCCCAGAAAGGTTTTCTTGAAAGAATTCCCTGGCAACGAGACTAATCAAGAATGGGCGCCAGAACTTATTGCTCGAAACGAAAAATATTCACCAGCACTCGCTGAGCACCTTGAAGATATCCAGCGCGCTCAACGAAAACTGGCCGCTATTGCTGAAAACTTCCTGTTAAGCATTCAAGAGATCAAAGAAATTAATCGACGTATGTCAATCGGTGAAGCCCGTGCACGTCGAGCGAAAAAAGAAATGGTTGAAGCCAACTTACGTTTGGTTATTTCCATCGCAAAGAAATACACCAACCGTGGCCTGCAATTTCTTGATCTCATACAGGAAGGTAATATTGGCTTGATGAAGGCAGTCGATAAGTTTGAGTATCGCAGAGGTTACAAATTTTCGACTTATGCTACCTGGTGGATTCGACAAGCAATTACCCGCTCTATTGCTGACCAGGCCAGAACAATTCGTATCCCTGTCCATATGATTGAAACGATTAACAAACTCAATCGTATATCTCGTCAGATGTTACAGGAAATGGGACGCGAAGCTACGCCTGAAGAGTTAGCTGAGCGTATGGACATGCCTGAAGATAAAATTCGTAAAGTACTCAAAATCGCTAAAGAACCCATATCCATGGAGACTCCAATTGGCGATGATGAAGACTCTCATTTAGGTGACTTTATTGAAGATATCGCCATACAGTCACCTATAGACTCTGCTACGATCGAGGGCCTCCGTGAAGCGACCCGTGAAGTACTATCTGGACTAACAGCACGCGAAGCGAAGGTACTGCGTATGCGTTTTGGTATTGATATGAATACTGACCATACGTTAGAGGAAGTCGGTAAGCAGTTTGATGTAACCCGTGAGCGTATCCGGCAAATTGAAGCCAAAGCCTTACGTAAGTTGCGTCATCCTACCCGTTCTGACCACTTACGCAGCTTCTTAGACGAATAACTTATTGGGTGAAAGTGATTCATTCACTTTCACCTTTTCTCCCCCTCCCTTTCACAAAATATCTCCATTCTCTATTTTTAATTCAGATAAACACCTCTTACCAGTTGCATTTGACATAATATGTCATTTTTGCCATTATGCATATATCATTGCATCGCGGAGGTAATATGCACATTCAAGATCTTGCTCTGCGCTTTAATAATATACGTCAACATGAAGGCTATGAGTTTGACTGTCAGCCAATACCTGGTTGCCCAGACGTACTCCAAATAACTGCAACCAATTTAGATCCATTACCCATTTTTGTAACCATCACAGAGCAGCAAATCCTCTGCATTGCCTACTTATGGACAGAGGAGCAAATACTTGAGGAACATCGCTTATCATTATTAGAAGCACTGTTAGAACTCAATGTACCCATGCCTCTTTCATCATTTTCTAAAACTGCTGATAAATATTTAATTTTTGGTGCATTATCAATCCACTCCTCTTTTGATGACATTATTCATGAAATAATCACATTACATGAAAATGCACTAGAAGCGACCAAAGCACTACAACCGTTCTTAAAGTAGGTTTCAGGAGTAATTACTATGAATGTCATGCAAAAATTACTTACCGCCTTACGTAGCAGTGCCCGTGAGCTTGGTGATGCTATTATTGATGCTAACAGTACGCGCATCTTTGAACAGGAAATGTCAGAGGCAGAGCATCACCTTCAAGAAGCTAAGCAAGAACTGACTTCACTACTTGCCAAACAGCTACACTCTGAAGATGAGCTGAAAAAAATTCAGCTTGAAATTAAAAAACATGAAAATTATGTAAAAGAAGCATTAAATAACAAAAATGAATCACTCGCATTAGAAATTGCAGAAAAAATTGCAAGCCTTGAAAATGAACATGCTCAAGTAAAACAAACGGTTATTGACTACCAAAGCAATACCAAACAGTTAAAAACGTTAATCCAAAAAACAGAACGACAGTTGCGTGATTATCAACGCCAACTGGCTATGGTAAAAACAACTGAAAAAGTACAACAAACAACATCGACTATTTCCGCTAATTTTTCAGCAAGCAACTCAAAATTGGTAACAGCAAAAGAAACTCTTGACCGTATAGCTAAACAACAAGAGGAAGAAAAATACAAACAACAAGCTGCAGATCAGCTTGCCGAAGAATCAGAAGATCAGCAACTGGAAAAAAAGTTAACTGCAGCGGGAATCATTAAAAACAACCGAGCAGAAGACATTTTAGCGAAAATAAAACAAAGTCAACAAAATGACTAATTTTAGTTATTTAACTTTACATTAACTTAATAATTGTAACTGGATATGGCTAAAAAAAAGGCTATATTGCCTGAAAAGTGGCAACAGGAAAAAAAAGCACTTAAAGCAGTCCAAGTCGCATTTGACTTAGGTGAAGAAATTCATTTATCTATTCGCCGAGAGGCAGTAGATAAGCACTTAAATCCTTCAGATCTTATCAGAGAGATTCTTGGACTGCCTATTAACAAAAAGCCTCAACGGCCACGCTTATCTATCTCATTGTCACCCGATGACTTTACTTTTCTTGCTGAAAAGTTTGATCTGGCACCAGATGATAAAGTACAGATTAAACATAAAGCAGCCGAAGCACTAGTTGAATATGCTTTAGGTAAACCCCAACAACGGACAGATGAATAATGGTAGCGTTTCTTAACATCATTACTTCTTTTCCAACTATCGTATACTCTGTACTGTTAGCTTTTGTTTTAGCTTATTGGCTACTATCCTTAATTGGCTTACTTGATATTGATATCCTGGACTTAGACCTTGATATTGATGGTGATGTTGAGTTTACAGGATTGACAGGATCAATCAGTGGTCTATTAATTTCTTGTGGGCTTACAGGTGTGCCTTTAACAATTGTCGTAAGCTTGCTAGTTATATTTAGCTGGATTTTTACCTACTTTACAGACTTCTTTCTATTACAATTACTTGAACCAAACTGGATTCGCAGCCTTCTAGGACTTGCTTCTATTATTGCTAGCTTCCTCATTTCTGTACCTATTACAGCGCGCCTCATTCAACCTCTAAAGCCTTTATTTCAAACGCATGACAGTCGATTAGGCTCCATTGTAGGCACCACCTGCATCGTCACTAGCAGTAAAGTGAATGAGCATTTTGGTCGCGCAGAAATAAAAAAAGACCATGATGCGATTATCATTTATATTCGATCAAACGAACCAAACACGATTCGTAAGGGAGATAATGTGCTTATCATTGACTGTGACGCAGAAAAAAATATATATAAAGTTGCTAGCATTGATTAAAAGTCAGACCTAGTCTTATATTCGCTACGTGTAGGCATTTCCTATGCTGACCCCAAGAGATATACCCAAACCTATAGAAATAGGTATTAAACTGATGACTATTACAAAGTAAACTTTGCCAACGAATTGCAAAAATATGAGCAAATTATTTCAAGTAATATCCTTTGTTAATAAATTATTTTAGACACTTTATAATTAACTATGGCTAAACGTGACGAGTAAACCATAAAAAAGGTGTGTGATAAGTATAATTCCAGCACTTAAACGAATTCATCCCAAGGAGTATTTTATGCACGGTGAAGGCGATATATTGTCTAGCTTAATGCCTTTTATTGTAGGCATAGGCATTACATTATTTATAATTTTTGTATTTGTCCTTTTAATCAATAAATTTTATGTCAAAGTCGATCAAGGCAAAGCGCTTATCGTTAATACTTTAAAAAAAGACCCCATTGTAAGTTTTACCGGCAAATTAGTGCTACCCGTTATCCATAAAAAAGAAATTATGGATATTTCTCAAAAAAAGATTGAGATTAATCGAAAAGGTAAAGAAGGACTGATTTGTAAAGACAATATTCGTGCTGATATTGATGTTGCCTTTTTCGTACGTATAAATAAGACTGCCGAAGATGTATTACAGGTTGCATCCCGCATTGGGTGTGAGCGCGCTTCCACTAGAGAAACTCTGGAAGAATTATTCACCGCAAAGTTTTCTGAAGCGTTAAAAACTGTAGGTAAGCAGCTGGATTTTGAAGATCTATACCGTGAGCGAGCTTTGTTCCGAGACAAAATACAGGAGCAAATTGATGCCAGCTCAAATGATCTGGATGGTTATAAACTAACTGATGTTGCCATTGACTATCTAGAGCAAACACCAATAAGTTTACTAGATAACGATAATATTCTAGATGCCCAAGGTATTCGCAAAATAACAGAACTCACTGCCGCTCAAAATGTTAATACCAATAACTTAAAGCGCGAAGAAGAACTTCAAATCAAAAAGAAAAATGTCGAATCACGGGAAATGATTCTGGAATTTGAGCGCCAGGAAGCTGATGCCGAGGCCCGACAACAGCGTGAAATTGCCAATATTCAATCGCGAGAAACAGCTGAGTCCGACCGCGTTGCCACAGAAGAAAACCTCAAAGCAGAGCAAGCTAGAATCCAAGCCGATCAAGAGATTGAGGTGCTTCAACAAAATAAACACCGTGAAATTGAAGTTGCAGAAAAGAATCGTGAGCGTGCTGTTGCTATTGAAACAGAAAAAGTTGAGCGTGTTCGTCAACTAGAAATTATTGCCAGAGAAAAAGAAGTTGAATTACAACGCATTGCTAAAGAAAAAGCGTTAGAAGAAGAACGTAAAGCGATCGCAGATGTAACTCGTGAGCGAGTAGCCGTTGACCGAACAGTGGCTGAAGAAGAAGAAAACATCAAAAGAGTACGTGTACTGTCTGAAGCCGAGCGGGCCAAAGACGTACGTGTTATGGAAGCTGAAGCTGAAGCTAAAGTCTTGCAAGAAAAAATGCGTGCTGAAGCCTTGGGCATTGAACAAAAAGGCTTGGCTGAAGCCAAAGCTTCTGCAGAAAAAATGCAATCTGAAGCGCAAGGTAAAGAACAACTGGGTATGGCAGAAGTCCGTATCAAAGAAGCTGATGCAATCAGTCAAGAAAAACAAGCACTGGTTGATATCAAAGTCAAAATTGCTGAAGCTGAAGCAATTGAAAAACAAGGACTTGCTGAAGCAGCAGCGATCAAAGAGAAATTCAAAGCAGAAGCCGATGGCTTACGTGAAAAATTTGCTGCAATGGGTGAAATCAGCGATGTGGCAAGAGAGCATGAAGAATTCCGCATGAAGCTAGATACTAAACATGTTGAAAACATGTCCTCAATTGCCGCTAATAAAGACATTGCCCACGAGCAAGCCAAAGTACTAGCAGAAGCTTTAAAACAAGCCAATATCGATATTGTAAGTGGAGATGGGCAGTACTTTGATCGGTTTGCCAGTGCCCTTTCGGTAGGAAAAGCTATTGATGGTGCTGTTGATAAGTCAGTAACGTTGCAATCCATTGCTACCATGCTCAGTCAATTTATGGGCAAATCTAATAATGGAGAAGCATCAGTGAATACCATAGATCAAGTTTCCTCTAAAGAAGAAAAAGCTTGATGACTATATACCCATAGTAAAGGGTATATAAACTAAAAAAACATAAAGATGCTTAAACCAATGCTGGCTGTATTGCAGTCAGCATTAACGTCTTCGTGTACTACAGGCTCAGGAAAGTAATGGTTCAAGATGAAGCTGGACACATACCAAAGACTCCATCGCTACGAAGACAAAAATTAATGAGTTCAACCATTCCTCAAATTAACAGATTACCAAACTCAGCTAACGATCATTACCCTACATCACTTTTGTACAACAAAAATGACCTTTTTATTTCTACTGCAAAGCGGTATTAAATTGATGATTTCTTTAGCTGTTTCAGTAAGAGGTTGTAACCGTGTCTAATAATACAGAACAAGTATTGGAACAAGCTGTCCATCAAGAGGGAACTTACGAAGTTTTAAGGAAACGCCTCCAACAGCAGGCATCAGCCTTAAATGAAAAAATCGCTCAGCTAAATGAACAACGCATTACAGCCTTTGGTAAAACAGAAACCTCAATTATTAACCGTGTTCGAGCTAGAACAGAAAATAATTGTGTTGCACGCGATATTGTCAGAATAGGCAATCAGCTGCTGTTTGGTTTTAATGTTTTCATGGGGCTAAAGAAAGAGCACTCTATTAATGATGTTTTTGCGCTTTACCAGCTTTCAGAAGAAAGCTCAAATGAATTACAAATTACGCCTATCGAACTCAAAACCAGCTTTCTTAATGAACAAAAGTTTCTAGATGACTTTAAAGAGCTTTACACTTATTACAAACATGCCAAATTAATTCAACTTCGGGTCACCAATAATAAACTCCTTGCCGCATTCCAAATCGGTCAAAAAGTAGGTGACATTCGTGTCTTTCGCTGGTCACTAGACAATGCTATTCCCAGCTATATTGATAATCGTGGAGAACGCGATATCACCCTACCAGCAACCCATGACTTCGAGTGGATTCCCACATCAAGAGACAATCATGTACTAGGTGAACATCCACATATCAATATACTCGATAAGGTGTTTATTGAGACGATTAATGGCGACCTCACCATTAAGATTGAAAATAATACGACTGATGGTCAAGGCATTTATAGTGAACCAGTGGACGATTTACACCAATCACTTGATGATGCAGAAGTCTACTATGCTGACCTTATTGATCTGATTTTGCTCAAAGTAAAACCTTACCGCGAAGAATCTTACCGTTACTTAATTTTTAATACACTGCTCAATACAGTCACGCGCATCGATGAATTAGGTTCATCGTGTCAACAGTTGCCCGAAAATCACGGAATAATTTATCCTGGAGGTTACTACCTCACAACAGGTGAACACAAAACATTTTCAACCATTAATACCAAAAATTTAGTCTATAAACGAACAATCAAGTCTCCCAATGGGGAAGATATACTTTATGTATATTATGAACCCATTGCAGGACGTTTTGTATTATGTGCATATAACCTCATTACCAAAACTTTAAATAATCCTATCGAAGGCCATGGTTATGCATTGTACCCTGATGGGAAAATGATCATTTTCTCTGATAGTGGTGAAGAACCAACACATATTCACCCTATGCAAATCTGGCAAACACCTTTCGTCAGTGACGAATTTGCTAGCGCCCAGGAAACAGCTACTGGTTTATTCGCAACATTAGGTAATGCAGAACTTGTCCGGGCAATTTCGGACTTATACAGCATTAGTAAAGCAATTTTACAGTTACAGCCAAGCACTCAAGTTTATACATCTCTTATCAACCAGTGTAATACATTATTTGATAGTTATTATTGGTTGGATCAACGTGAAGCCGGTGAGTTAGCACCCTTTGTTAAAGAAATTGTCAAAAATGCTGAGTTAGTACTTGATGAATTCGAAAAAGTTCAACATTTACAAAGTCGTGCAGAAGCCGCATTAAAAAAAGCTGGACAACAACAGAAAGAATTATTAAGTGGACTAACTCCTGAACGCTGGGATAACCCAGAACAATTTGTTAACGCACTAAACAGCTTTAAAAAACAGAAAGGTCATCTTCTTACCTTACAAGACACACGCTATATTAATGAAGAACACTTAGCTGAGCTTAACAAAAAAGTTGATGAAACGATTGATAAAATCAGCCAAGCAACAATCGCTTTTATTAGTAAAGATGAGTCGCTTACCCCCTACCAGCAAAGACTTGAAACATTTGAAGACGCTATTACAAGCGCAGAGGACTCAAAGTCACTCAAAGTAATTCAAGATGATATTGAACAAACAGCAGAAGGCCTTGATTTACTTACGACGATTCTTTCTACACTCGATGTCGAAGACGCTCCAGAGAGAACGCTCATTCTCGAAAAAGTTGCAGAGATATATGCACAAATAAACCAAGTAAAAGCCAAGTCTCGAAATAAACTAAAGTCAATTAAAGCAACAGAGTCTATTGCTGAGTTTGGGGCCCAATTTAAGCTATTCTCACTCAGTATTACTAATGCCGTCAGTGTCTGTGATACCCCAGAGCGCTGTGATGAAGAGCTCACTAAGCTAACCGTTCAACTTGAAGAAATTGAAAGCCAATTTGCAGATAATGAGCAATATCTTGGCGAAATTCTCAATAAACGTGAAGAGTTATATGACACGTTCCAAAATCTCAAGCAAACACTGCTTGATGAAAGGCAACGCCGAGCACAGCATCTATATGAATCAGCAATACGTGTATTAAAAAGCATCGAACGACGTAGCCAAAGCTTTTCCAGCGTTGATGACCTTAATACCTATTTTGCGTCAGATGCTATGGTACTGAAAATTCAATCGTTTTCAGACCAGCTTATTACACTGTCAGAAAGCGTTAAAGCTGACGATATTCAATCCCACTTAAAAGGTATAAAAGACCAGGCTATCAAGTCACTGCGGGATAAATCAGAAATATACTCTGATCAAGGTAAAACATTAAAGCTTGGCAAACACTTATTTAATGTCAATACTCAACAACTAGATACCAGTTTAATACATAAAGATAATCAGCTTTATATACATTTAAGTGGCACAAATTTCTACCAACTTATAGATAATGAAGAGCTAGCAAATTTAAACGATTATTGGAAACAAACGATTTTATCGGAAAATCAATATGTTTACCGTGCAGAATACTTAGCGTATCAAATCATAAAAACAGCCGAAAACCAACAACAAGGCTGGTCAATAGCAAAACTTCAAGAACTCAAATATGATAATGAACAGCTAATTAAAGCTATTCGTGAATATATGACACCTCGTTATCAAGAAGGTTACCAAAAAGGTATTCACGACCATGATTGCGCTAAAATACTAACTGCTTACTTAACATCTCTGGAAACGCAGGGTTTACTAAAATATTCAGGCCTGTCAAGGTGTTGTGCTGCGTATTTTTGGATATCAGTCCAAGGTAACTCATCTCAGGTAAATGTGCTATCAGGTAAAGCACAAGGCGCCTTTTTACTTGCGAATCAAATGGGTGAAAGCAAAGCATTAAATGCTCTTACTCATGAGTTGGAAGATTATCTAAAAGCATTTTATCATGAGAAATCACCCAGTTTAGTTATAGACTTTACCAGTACTGCTAAGTATTTAATCGAAGTGCTAGCAGTATCTCCCACCCAGTTTATGGTTAGTGTACAGGGGCAGCAATTAGCAGAACAATTTGAGAAAACCCTTCACAACTTAAATTATTACAACATATTCGAAAAAACGCTAAGGGAATTAAGCGATAATTTTCAATCACAATGGGAGTTACTGCAACATTGGCTAAGCGCACTATCAAAAGAGATACCTGAGAATATACTTAATACTGTTATTGCTGATGCAGTTACTGTCATTTTAACAAATAAAAAACTTTCCCTTAAAGCACTTTCACTTCCAGAAAGTAATAGCATTCCAGGTCTGTTAGGAGATCATCCTCGAATCCAACAAAGTGAATTAACCTTCTCTCTAGCTGAATTCAATAATCGTTTGCAGCACTTTACCCATACTGACACTGTTAACTTTGAAAAACTAGTCAGCATCAAGCAAAAGTTACTTGAAAAAGAACGCAAACGACTACGTCTTGACGACTTCACTCCAAAACCTCTAACATCTTTTGTCCGAAACAAACTAATCAATGATGTATACTTTAAAATCATTGGTGACAACCTTGCAAAACAAATGGGAGCTGCAGGTAACCAGAAACGCTCAGATTTAATGGGCTTATTATTGCTTATTTCACCACCTGGTTATGGTAAAACAACATTAATGGAGTATATCGCCAACCGACTGGGCCTCGTCTTTGTCAAAGTAAACTGCCCCTCGCTAGGTCATCAAGTCATCTCTCTTGACCCAGAAGAAGCTCCTAATGCAACAGCAAGACAAGAACTTATTAAATTAAATTTAAGTTTTGAAATGGGCAATAATGTCATGTTGTATTTGGATGATATACAACACACGCACCCTGAGTTTTTACAAAAGTTTATTTCTTTGTGTGATGGTACGCGACGCGTGGAAGGTGTTTGGGATGGAGAAACCAAAACTTATGACTTAAGAGGTAAAAAGTTTTGCATTGCAATGGCAGGAAACCCTTATACTGAATCAGGCGAAGTTTTCAAGATTCCTGACATGTTAGCTAACCGGGCCGATATTTATAATCTTGGGGATATACTCAGTGGTTCAGAAGAAACGTTTGAGTTGAGTTACATTGAAAACAGCTTAACCTCTAATTCTGTATTGGCACCATTAGCAACTCGCAACTTAGCTGATGTTTACCATCTGATTAATATGGCTAAAGGCAAACAGTCGACAAATGGACAATTAGAATACGACTATTCAAGTGCAGAGCTTGAAGAAATATTAAGCGTTATACGAAAGCTTCTCTATATTCAAGAATTTGTCCTTAAGGTTAATCAAGCTTACATAAAATCTGCTGCTACAGCAGATGCCTACCGGACCGAACCTCCTTTTAAACTACAAGGAAGTTACCGGAATATGAATAAAATGGCTGAAAAAGTGGTTGCCATTATGAATGATGAGGAGCTAAACAACCTGATACTTGACCACTATGTAGGAGAAGCTCAAACATTAACTTTTGGGGCAGAAGAAAACCTGCTTAAACTTAAAGAGATAATGCAATTTTTGACTGAAGAAGAGTCTGTTCGTTGGCAAAAGATCAAAGATGAGTTTAGTAAACGGATTGCACTAGGCGGAGATGAGCAGGATACACTAGCCAAAATAGCTTATCAAATTGCTAGCTTAAATCAAGGTTTAACTGGTATCGAAAAAAGCTTAAGTCATTCAACATCAACACAAACCTGGTCAGAGCATCTTACTCATTTTCAGCAAACAGTACGCCAGACACTTGGACAGCAACAAAAGCAATCTCTTGCCGCCAGTAAAATGCTTCAGCATCAATTGGGTAATATCAATAATGCAATGGCAATGATTGGAGAAAACCTGGTAGAAAGTAGTCATGGTTTACAACACATTACGGCGTTAAGTGAAGCCTGCCAGCAAATCCAGAAAAGCCTTGAAACTATCGACTTTTCTATCAATGTTGTTAACCAGCCAAGTCCAGTATTAGAACAATCACTGAGCGCACTTGCAAATACCGTAGAGTCATCGCTAATGCCTGTAGTTACGACTATGAATCATAAAATAGGGCTGGATCAAAATATATTGCGTAAAGTTAATGAACTCTCAGATCAACTTAAAGCTATTTCGGATCGTCAATAAAATATATTTTTCACTATGATTAATTCAAAGATTACTAATATTTCCCGCTGGAAGTGTGTAATAGGTTTACTAGGTTTCATGTGGATACTACACATGGTAAACCTACTACTCGGCTATCAGCTCAATCAATTTGGGTTAGTGCCTCGTACCACAAGTCATTTTACTGCAATATTTTATTGGAGCTTTTTGCATGGTAGTCTTGACCACTTACTTACCAATAGCATCCCTTTCACAATTTTAGGACTATTGGTAGCTGTACGCGGGAGCTACTACTTCTTTTTAACAACTCTGTTTATTAGTATTACATCTGGTATCGTCGTATGGCTGTTTGGTAGAACAGCCATACACATTGGAGCCAGTGTATTAATTTATGGCTATTTTGGCTTTCTAATAAGTCGAGCTTGGTTTGACCGGCAACCTCTCTCACTTATCATTGCTCTTATTGTCGTTATCACCTATAGCGGCTTAATTTTTGGGCTATTTCCAAGCACACAACAGATCTCATGGGAAGGCCATTTAGCAGGATTAATAAGTGGCAGCCTCATGGCATGGCTTTTGTGTAAACAAAAACCTACTAAAAAGCAATTACAGGAGTAATAACTATGAGTACAACAACACACGACTACATCAAGCTGGCAACCTACGCAGTAAACATTTTTGCGAGTGATGGTAAGCTAAATGCACACGAGTTTGACCAATTAATGACTATTGCTCTTCGCGATGGTGTTGTTGATGACGATGAAAAAAGAGTGTTAACAAACATTCTCAATAAAGTAAGAGCAGAAGAAATGACGGATGACTTACAAGCGAAAATTACCCAAGTTAGAGAAAAGTATAATTTCTAAAGCTAACGTCGTTTTATAGCTGAGTTATTTTATACCAATCTATATAAAAATTATTCACCCAAGCAATATTGCTATACTAATCTTTAATAAGTATAGCAATTTCACTATGAGATGAATTTTGTTACTCTAAAATTTACCTGCATTCAGTGAGTGATCATGACAATATTACAAGAACAACAAATTATCGAGTCTTGGTATAAAAACGCTAAATCATGGACTGATGCTATTAAAAATAAACAAATTGCAAGTAGAGAACATACTACTAATCAGGCCGTTATTGATGCTATTCTCACCTATTCACCTAAGACTGTTCTCGACATTGGCTGTGGTGAAGGTTGGTTAACACGAACTTTAACAAGCCATAACATCAATACTTATGGCATTGATACAGTACCAGAACTCATTGCTTATGCTCAACATCAGGGACAGGGAAAATTCAGCTTGATGTCATATGATAATATTAATCCTAATACAATTCAGGATAAATTTGATATTGCTGTGTGCAATTTTTCACTCTTTGGTAAACACTCAGTTAATAATCTGATAAAGAAAATACCCCGCCTATTGAATGATAAAGGGTATTTTATTTTACAAACACTTCACCCACTTATTGAGCACAACAATAGAGTGTATCAAGATGGCTGGAGGGAAGGATCTTGGTGTAGTTGTGGTAACAGCTTTTCTGATCCGGCTCCATGGTACTTTCGCACGCTTGCCTCATGGGTCGACCTTTTAGCTGATTGTCATTTTTTAGTAACAAGTATCAAAGAGCCAAAACCTCAGGACACCCCTCATCCATTATCTATCATATTTATATGTCAAAAAACTGAGATTGACCACCATACTTCATAAAACAAGTAAAATAACTACTTTTCTACATCTTGCATAATATGAAATATGTGTTTTTTTAGATCCAGCAACTTTTCCGCTTCCAAAATACAAAGCCCCATTAACCTTGCACGTTCTTTATTATGTACATTAAAGTTTCCAAATGATGCGATGACGCCACAAGCATTTTTACCACCTAATCGATGTAATAATGCTTCCATTTTATATATTGTATTAATTCCACTCTTTCTTTGAGCCAAAAAATTCCTAGCTTTACACTCAATAATAAATAACTGATTATTTGCTAAAAATACAACATCTAACTCATTTCTAACGGTACTATTTCCATAGTCCCAGACAACTTCAACTCCTCTGGCAACATCTTGAATATACTCACTTTCTCTCGCTATTTTATCTAACTCAGAAAAAACATATTCCTCTAACCAAAAACCATTACAGAATGCCCTATCCTCTTCACTAGAAAAAATTAAACGCTTTTTCTCTAACGTAACCAAGTGGTAGAACTCCAAAGAACCCACAAGCTCTTGAAGCTGAGCATTATAATACTCCTGGCTGGATAGCCGCCTAGAACATAACTTTAGGTTATTCGCTGTTGAGGCTAAATGATTTAGTAGTGCCAACCCTTTGGTCAAGTGCCTAGCACGTTTAACCCATCGTTTACCTAAACGTTGAGCTTCTTGGGAAATCTTACTCGTTTGCTGGTGCGTAACTGCAACGCCCTGTAGCTGAAAATAGCGCTCAATTGAGAGATGATCTTCTAGGTTTATAACCCCTTTATTTGCAGGGTTATTTAGCCAAACAACTACATCACTTGTTTGATTGACCTGAAAAATACCCAAATTTTCCTGTTTAAAAACCTCATAAGCTGCAATCGCTAAAACTTTATTTCCTCCTGAAATATTTAGCTCATAGTCAACTTTATCTGGATACTGCAATAACGCACTAATTGTAATTAAAAGATCATTGAAGTTCCAAGCATCATCTATAAAAACTGTTTTAGTAGTAATTCCTATTTCTTCTATGAAAGCCGATGCACTATTAACAGCTTGCTGTAAACGTGTTATAGCAACAAAAACAACTTCATTTGGTTGCATTCTAGAATCAAGAATAGGGGTCACATTTGCACTTACAGATTCACTAAATAAAATAATTTGTACTCTTTTTTTAGCCATCACAGTACTCGTCAAGTAAGCGAAAGTCTTATCTTTTCATTGCTAAATGTAAAATACCATACGCACTGTAACTTTTTGCAAAACATGACCAATAAAATAATTAGAACAACTCAAGCATTACACTTAAAAAGTGAATCAGAAACGGGGTACTGAATAGACATCAGATAACACAATGATCGTATCTGATACAGACTCATACAATCTTATTCAAAAGGATAAATCATGAAATAAAAAAACCACCTAACGGTGGTTTTTTTATTGAAAGAGTATATACCTAGTGGCAACCAAGCTTATGTAACTCTACTGCATTCTCAAGCCATTCTACTAACTGAGAGAGAGAATACTTTTGGCTTTGCATCCGCTCTGTGCATTCTTCCACAATATGATCAGGTGCATCAGTTAATAGTTTAATAAGTTGTCTTGCCTGGTCCCTCATCTCTTTAGGGAGACATGTAAAAACTGAAAGAAAGTGCCTTTCATCAGGCATAAGAGTGCCTGGAGACTCTTCAACCCCCAGTAGATAATCCATCGGAACTAACAATACATGGGTTAATTTGCGAAGTATATCACTATACAGACTGACAGATTCACTAGTAGGTATACCTTGCACAAGTAACTGCTCAATAACAGAGACATCAACACCAGAGCGCGTTGCAAGCTCATCTACATCGATTTCTATATCAATCATTGCTTGCCGCAAACGCGTTGAAAGCTGCTGACTTAACCCTACGTCAGCCATCATAAAAGGAATTTCCATATATGTTCTTCCGCTATCTTAAATTCATTTTAGCAAGCCTACGACAACCACTACATTACTGCCGTGCACTACATCACAGTGTTAAGCAAGAAGACTTAATATTCTTTTCTATTATTTTCTTATAGCGATTTAGAATAATCTCTGGATAAATAAGTTTTAAACTGAACTTATTAGTCTTGTCAGACACTTACGACTTCTGTCGTAATAACTTAGCAATTAACTAACTAAACGTAACTATACTCTGTTTACACGCTATGTGCAAAAATATTCTAACAGAGAAATACTTTACTCATATCAAAGATATAATTAATTCCATACGCCTAAAAAGTACCTTAAAATTTTACGAGAAATAAATATTGACTCATTAGAACTGAAGGCTTTGAAGTAGTTTATAGAAAACTAAAGCACTCTTATCCTCTTTACCCTATCACGTTCAATTTATTGTGCCAGTAAAACGTGTTTACTGGACTATCGTTAGTAGTCAATAATGTTTTCCAACAACAATAAATGTCCAAAATGCTATTTACAGTAAACTCTTTTTTCCAAAACTGTCGACCATAAAGAAAACTCAAGGCAAATTCGCGCCAACTTAAAAAACAAGAAAAAGCTAAATCAGCAGCTTCGAATATACATTCCCAAGCTTTTTCTTCACTGATATAACCCACGAAGGCCCCTCGCCTAAACAGATGAATACATGTAGCAATATCCCATGCTTTAATTCCCATATGAGTTAATTCTGGAAGACTACGTTTTACAAACTGGAGAACCTGGTACTCTTCTTGCTCCTGTTTATAGGTATCAATATACGATAATTGCCTTTTACTATCGATTGTATTCAAAAACCTTGCTCTTGCACTAAAGGCAGCATTATACCCCCCCTGCTCAATTAACCAGTTTTTTAATTCAATGAGAGAGCTTCCACAAGTTACTTTCCAATCTCTTTGCAACTGGGTTCGCCAATGGTTTTTATATTCTTCACTATCATCACAGCCAAATAATGTTTGGTTAGCGTCTTCCAGAAGAACATCATGAAGACAGGCCAGTCCGATAGCCCTCATCTGTTGAGATGTGTGTTGAGGGGGGTAATTAAACTTCATCATCTAGTTTTTGACCTTATGGACAAATATTTAAGCTACTTGGCTCTTCATCAGAAACTAAGGCAAAATCAGCCCAATTAATTACATCCAAAAGTGAATATATATTAATGAATATTTTTTGATACTCTTTTTCATCAACACACATCGTGTTTTGCATATTTGTTGATTCAGACGCCAGTACAATCCAATGATTAATCAATAAAAGCCATTGTTCATAGTCTTCACTAAACACATTAAGTAGTCTTTTTGCTTTAACCCAATGACGCATTGCAGCAACAAAATTTTGCATACCAAATTCAGCCAATCCTAATAAAACTTGACTAGCTGCAGATTGCTCTTCTTTTACAGTCATCGCCCCAGTTGCTTTACTGGGATTACATTCCCAAATATACAGTAAGCTTGAAAAAAAACTGTGAATACTTACAGCTAAAACTGGGGGAAAGTGACCATTAGACTCAATACTTTTTAATAAATCAAAGGCAGAAGAATATTGTTTTTGCAAAAATAGAATAATAAGTTTATGCCAAAGCCACCAAGTACTCACTGATGCAGCCTTATCAAAAACCTCAAATAAATCAACTAGTTGATCAATTTTTTTATAGGTTATACATAAATAAATACATCGTCGAACCAGACTTTGACATGTAAATACTTCCCAAGCTTGTACAGCATAATCTAGAGCATCTTTTGTGCGATTCAGGCCAAAGCTTGCTTCAGTTAATATCCATAAAAGCCGTAGTGAAAATCTCACACGATATAAATCATTTTTATTAATATAATTCACTACCTTTTGATATTCATTTAAGGCTAATAAGCAAGCAGCAATCTCCACTTTTGCATTGATATTTGCATTATCTATGTGAACACATTTACGGAAACTGGTTAACGCCTGCTGGTAATTTTTTACTAGATAGTAACATTGTCCTAATCGAAACCAATCATTCGCGGATATATCAAGCTGTGTTAATACTGATTGGTAATCCTTAATCGCATCACTGTAATTTGCCAATTCAAAATTACAGCGAGCACGACATGATAAGTAAATATGATTATCATCATTGATATCAATATTAATCAAATTCAGTGCATGCAGGTAATAACCCAACTCTAAATAACAGACCACTAGTTCTTTTTTAGCTTCAGTACATACCTCCTCACACTGCTGTATGTACGTAATATAATGTTTAGCATCAGCATGTCTGTTTAAGTTTGTACAAACTTTAATTTTGAATAAAATACTCCATACAGCAAGCCGATAATCCTGTATTGCAGGCAACTGATTTAAAGTAGTTAGTGCTTCATTCGCTTTTCCTAAAGCTAAGGATACCTTTACCTTAAGTAAGGCAGTTACAACTTTAAGCACATGACTCTCAAACTCTTGAAAATCAATTTCAGCAAGTAATATTAGCATTCTCTCATTAATAGGTGCCTCAAGCAGCCTCACTAACGCACTTTCGATTTCATCAGAAGGTATTTGGTTTGAGTTTAAAAGTGATGTATAAAGCCCATGGATGGCCTCATGATTCTGAGGATCAATATTAAAAATCAAAGTGTAAATATTTAAAGACTGGCTCCAGTTTTTTTGTTTTACTTCTATTGTTGCAATTCTTAATAAGAAATCAAGATCATTATCTAACTGATAACCAGCATAAAAACAGTCTTTAGCTCGTTCCAACAAATTAGCTAGCTCAAATGAACACCCTAGCAATCTCAGGAGCACAGGATCTGCATCATAGATTGCGTATGCAGACATCAAATGCTCAATTGCAGACCTAATATCATTACAGATTAAAGCATGACGCCCTTCAAGTCTCCGTTGTAAATACTCATCAGCATTGACTGATGGTAGCCCTTGCAGTCCATCATAAGTTAAAAATCCAGGGCCATCTTTAAAACTTCCAAAAAAACGATCAACTAAGCTTTCAGGATACTGGCGATAAAAAATCCACTGATTAGCTATCCAGTCAAAGTGACAACTTAAGCGTTTTAAAATAGTTGGGGGAACAAAAGGGTGATCTAAAAAAAACCGTAATAATTGTACAGAAAGCTCTTCTTTCGCTTCTTTGTTCAGACCATTTATACTTAATAACCAGTTATCCCAAACAATACTCTGTACTCTTTGTGAAAAGTCAGAATAAATCATCTCAACAGCGTACAGTGCTTGTTCTACACCAGTCATCCCTACGTTATGCTGATGAAGCCGGTAACCATCAACATCTAACTTATTATGCTTAGCGCTTAACAGAGCTTGCTCATAAGCCTCTCTTAAACCCTGAAATGCGGACACATCATCTAAATGACCAAGTGCTTTTAGCTGCTTAGCATAAGCTTTCTTAATTGCCTGCACATCACTTGTAGGCTTAATCCTTAATTGTTCCCAACAGTCCATAGCGATCACTTTTAGTTAACTTAAAACTACATTTCTGCTTCCAAGTGGTCTAACAAAGCACTTACTTCATGGTAAGCTTCCGCAATATAGTGCTGATCCTGACGAGCTAAAGCCGTTTCAAAGTCAACAATGAGCTGTCCTATTAATATTCTCTTTTCACCTAAAGCTTGTTCAAAGAGGCGCTCACCTCTTGCCAGTAAAAAACGATTTGGCAAGTGTTCTCGAGGATGAATTTTCAAACGGCTTAATGCTTGTAGTCGTTGAGTAATTTCTTCTGCTGAAAACTGCCCAGGATTTTTTTCAATAACTGTTGAAAAAGTTTCTGTGGTTGATAGCACAGTTACTTCAACCTCAAGCAATCCATTTACATCATAGGTAAAACGAACATCAACCGCTTCTTGACCAGCTTGTGCCGTAGGAACATCAACGGAAATATCTCCTAATTTTATATTATTCTTAACCCGCCGACTTTCTCCTTGATAAATTTGAATACATACTTTTGATTGTCGGTCTGCTGTAGTATAAAAACGTTCCACACGTGAAATCGGAATAATACAATTTCTTTCTAATATTGGCTGATAAAGTCCTGTTTCTGTGTATTTACCTCGTGATGCTGCCACCTCAACCCCTAATGAATAAGGACAAACATCGGTCATTACCACTTCTTCAAGTGCTTTATCCTGTACAAGCAGTCCAGCCTGTATTGCTGCCCCCATTGCAATAACCTGATCCGGATCTATCCCAGTAACGGGAAATCGTGAAAATATCTTGGTCGCCATCGTTTTGACCATCGGCATGCGTGTAGCCCCACCGACTAAAATTAACTGATCGATATCTGTTGGCAGAAAACCAGCGTCTTTTAGCACCCTTTCCACAGGTTTACGTAAACGATCCAATAAGTTTGCAGCTACTTGCTCAAACTCTGATCGTTTAATATCCATTTCTATCGAGGCAGATGCTAATACTACTTTCAAAGTAGTCTGCTGTTTCGTACTTAATTCATGTAAAACACGTTTCACTGCTTGCCGTAGTGTCGTACGCTCTGTTTGTGTCAGTGACTCCAAAATAATCGCCTGCTTTGCACAACAGTAACGTACCAACTGCTCTAAAAAGTCCTCTCCACCTAAATGGTTGTCACCTGCACTGGCATTGACTTCTATAACACCGTCAAACAGTTCAAGTAGTGATACATCGAAAGTCCCGCCACCTAAGTCAAGTACTATCACCCGTTGCTCACGCTGTTCCTGAATACCATAAGCAAGTGCCGCTGCAGTTGGCTCATTAACCAAACGAGTTACCTTCAATCCTGCTATTTCACCTGCCAAGCGCGTCATTCTGCGCTGATGCTCGCTAAAATAAGCTGGTACACTAATCACTGCTTCGGAAATATGCTGTCCAGTGTAGTTTTCCGCATCTTCTTTCAAGGCCCGTAAGACAAACGAGGCAAGTTCATGAGGTAAGAACTGTTGCGCACCCAGACCAATCTCACGTTGACTTCCCATATATCGCTTAAATACTTCAAAGGTATGAAGAGGGTGGGTAAACAGACGCTCCTGTGCCACACGACCAACGACTATATCACCGTTATCGTCAAGACCAACGACAGAAGGTGTAAGCTTTTCACCTAAAGCATTGGGAATAACATCTGTCTTACCGTTTTGCCAAATAGCGATAAGCGAATGTGTAGTGCCAAGATCGATGCCTACAATACTCATGGCAACTCCATTGCAGATAATGATTGGTAAATTCAGGCTCAGTTAACAAAATCTTTTTGTTATCAGATAGTTTAATTTGATAACAATTATAAAGATAAAAGACTAAATAAAGTGCGAAATGTACCAAGCTAGTAAATACCATTTGTCGGCTTATAGAGCAGCAACAGTAAAGTTGTATTTAGCTGTGAGGAATATCTATTTTATAAAGTGAACAGTGTAACTTTTATAATCCTTTTTTGTTTTATAGTCTGTTCAGACTGACCAAACTACACAACGAATTATGAGAAATAACATAGATATACTCTACGCGAATAAATTTTAAGCTTTGTTGCCTGCACGCTTGACCAGCAAGGATGTTGGGAATGCAGTTCATGCAGGCGCTTTTAACTGTCACTCCAGTCGCTTATAGAAACCTCTGGAGTTTCTTCACTTGACGGCCGCACCCTTGTGCCCTAGGGGTATAAAAATCCTCCATTATGGATATATTCTTTAGCTAGCAATATTTAATTGTGAATGCCATAACGTTGTATTTTTTCTACTAACGTGCGCCTTGGCATTTTCAATACTTTTGCAGTTTGGGTCTGATTCCAGTTATTTGCTCGTAAATGTGATTCAAGTAGTTTTTTCTCATAGTGTTGCACCATTTCCTTCAAAGGCAACCCATTTTGAGGATAAACAACTAATTCATCAGGCATTTCTGAGGAAGCACCATTCTCCAAGAGAATTTGCTCTGGCATATGCTGTGGTAATAGGACTGTTTCCCTATCACAAAGTAATACTGCTCGCTCAATAATATTTTGTAACTGTCGCACATTTCCAGGAAAGTTATATCGCATAAGTATATCCATCACTGCAGGCGAAACCTGAATTTCCTTGCGGTCATAGCTTTGGCAATACCCCTTAATAAAGTGATTAACCAGTGCAGGAATATCTTCCTTACGTTCTCGCAAGGGGGGTAAAACAATTGGAAAAACACTTAACCGATAGTATAAATCCTCTCTAAACTCCCCTTTGGTAATTTTATCTTCCAGATTACAGTGAGTAGCAGCAATAATCCTGACATCAACTTTATGTGCCTTATTTTCACCTATTGGCTTAACTTCCCCGTCCTGCAGCACTCGTAGAAGCTTGGTCTGTAAATTCAGTGGCATGTCACCAATTTCATCTAAAAACAGCGTGCCACGATGAGCTTCATCAAGTAGCCCTTTTCGATCACTGCTCGCCCCCGTAAAGCTACCTTTTTTATAGCCAAACAACTCACTTTCCAGCAATTGTTCCGGGACTGCTGCACAATTTTGAGTGACAAAGAGTTTATCATTTCGGTCGCTGTGCTGATGAATTGTTCGTGCAAAAACTTCCTTACCTGTTCCCGTCTCTCCACGCAATAGCACAGTGACATTTGAACTCAACACTTTATCCATCAGTGCATAAACTTGCTGCATCGGTTCGCTTTCACCGATAATTTCGTAATTCTGTGATGATTTCCGTTGCAGCCGAAGTTGTTTATTTTCTGCTTCAAGTTGACGGTTTGAGGCATCAAGTACTTGAATCAAATGTCGATTCATTGCCATCAACATCGCATTATCTAGCGCTACAGCAGCTTGGAGAGCAAAGGCTTGGGCAATTTTTTCAACCGACCGAAAAGAGGCAGAAATATGCCCATTTTGTACTTTAAATAGCTCCAACACTCCTAGCGTTTGCTGATTACAATCTCGAAGCGGCATCACCAATAGTGTTTCAGTCTTACATTTTAAAACCTGGTCACGCAGATAAATTTCTGTCAGTTCAAACCCAGCAAACTGATAGGCACTATCAATGTAGGTTTGCAGGCCAGTAAAAGCGACATAGCTATATATATTCTGCGTATTAAACTGTCCATGCGCACGTAGAGGAACATCTGCTGCATAATCGAAAGCAGTTGGCGTTCCTCGCCAAATAGCTGCTTTGGGTTCCAGACGAGACTTAGTGATGTCCAGCGTATATAACGATCCTCCATCAGCCATACAAAGCTTACAGCCCAGCAAAACAATTTGCTGAGCTAGGCGATCTATATCACGCTCCGTGGCTAAGGCAACACTGGTTGCTAAAAGCTCTTCAACAGAAATTGCTGACATCCTTTTCCTACTACGCAGGTGTTACCACAAAAGCAAGATCCTGATTCAAACTCACATGCAGTTTTGTATAAGCATGCTGATCTGAATCCATACGTAAAATACAATCAGATATTTTTGGCAATAACCCACCATTAATCAGCTGATCAATGTTACGCGCTCCCGCTTCAACTTCAGTGCACCTTGCAGCCATTTGCGCTAATAATTCAGGATCATAACTTAAAGCCAGTTTTTGCTGTTGTATTATACGTTTATTGAGTTTACTTAATTTCAACTCAACCAGCTCAGCCATGACATCACTTGCAATTGGAAAGAATGGCACTATTTTCATTCTGGCGAGTAATGCAGGTTTAAAATGAGCACTGAGTACAGGGCGTACTGCTTTGGCGAGTTCATCTTGTGAAGGGTACTTTCCATCCTGACATAAATCACAAATAATATCTGATGCTAAATTACTGGTCATAAACACTAAGGTATTTTTAAAATCGATTTCCCGACCTTCACCATCAGATAACGTACCTTTATCAAATACTTGATAAAATAAATTCATCACTTCCAAATCAGCTTTTTCAACTTCATCTAATAACACAACAGAGTATGGTCGCTGACGAACGGCTTCAGTGAGCACACCGCCTTCACCATATCCCACATAGCCAGGTGGCGAGCCAACCAAACGTGATACGGTATGCTTTTCTTGAAATTCAGACATGTTGATGGTCGTCATGAAACGTTCACCACCAAAACATAGGTCAGCCACATTAAGGGCTGTCTCGGTCTTACCTACTCCACTAGGGCCAACCAATAAAAACACACCCATTGGCGTATCAGGGTTATTCAAGCCAACCTTAGCCGCTTTAAGTGCTTTATCAATCTCAGCAACGGCATGATCCTGACCTTTAACCCGGCTTGTCATTTCAGAGACAAAATCAACACCTCCCTGAACAGCGGTTGCCAGCATTTTAGATGCAGGTATGCCTGTCCAAGCAGAAATTACTTGTGCTATGACTTCCGGATCTACTTCAAAGCTGACTAATACATGCTCTTCCTGCATAACCCCTAACTTTTGCTCTGCCTCTTCAAGGGCTAATAACAGTTGGCTAACATCTTCACTAGGCTCAGCTACAGCATCTTCTATCGTTAATGGCACATCTTCTTCAGTGCGATCTTCGCTGCCAGTCTCGTTTTGACTCGCTTGTTCCTCTTGACCTTCTGATTGCATTCCTTCGGGATGATGTTGGATATCCCGTAGCTTTTGCCTTAATTCAAGAATCTCCGTAACCTGCTGCTGTTGTTCCTGCCATTGTTGCTCAACAATTACCAATGACTCAGCGACTTCATCTAATAACGCTTGTAGCTCTTGATAACGCTCACTGTCATATTTGACGCCGAGCTTTTTATCCCGCTCTAAACCTGCAAACTCACGTTGTAAACAAGCTTGTTTAAATAGCTGATCCTCTACCTGAGCAGGTTTTGCAGCCATACTCACTTTGACCCGAGCACAGGCTGTATCGATCACATCAATCGCTTTATCAGGCAGTTGGCGACCTGAAATATAACGCTCTGACAACTGAGCTGCAGCGACAACGGCATCATCACGGATATAAACACCGTGATTTTTTTCATAAATACCTTTCAAGCCTCGTAGAATAATCGCCGCTTGCTCTGCATTAGGTTCCTCTAGCTTAACTAACTGAAAACGCCGAGCTAAAGCAGGATCTTTTTCAAAATACTTTTTATATTCTGACCAAGTTGTTGCTGCTATCGTGCGCAAATCACCTCGCGCGAGCGCTGGTTTCAATAAATTTGCCGCATCACCTCCACCCGCTTGATTACCCGCACCAATTAACGTATGCGCTTCATCAATAAACAAAATAATGGGTTTTACTGATGATTGAATAGCTTCAATAACGCCTTTTAAACGTTTTTCAAACTCTCCTTTTACACTAGCTCCTGCTTGCAATAAGCCCATATCCAAACCTAAGAGCGTAACATCTTTTAAAATGGCCGGAACATCTCCTTCAACTATTTTTAATGCCAGTCCTTCCACTACGGCAGATTTACCTACACCTGGTTCACCGACAATTATGGGATTATTTTTTCTTCGGCGAGATAACACATCAACCATTTGTCGTATTTCGTTTTCCCGACAGAAAACCGGATCAATTTTTCCCTGTTTAGCATGCTCTGTAAAATTAATGGTATATTTTTCTAAAACAGATTGCTGATCCCCTGCTGAAGATAAAGGTTTGGAAACAGGTGATTTATTCTCTTCATCCGCACCTTGTAATAATTGCTTTAACTCATCGGTTGGAATCGTACTTAGCACTTTATAATAAGCCAATCGCGAGAAGCGTAACTCATTATCAAGTACCGTACATAACAAAATGCCTGGAGAGATAAAGTCCATTTTTAATTCGACAGTTGCTAATAAAAATGCTTCCTGCAGCCAATCCTGTAAAAACTGAGAAAACACCGGTCGGCCATTATGGCCTCCTCGCATATCCTGCTCGTGCTGCAATGCTTTTTCTAACCGACTGCTCTCAATTTCATAATGCTTCAATACTTTTTGAATTTCACCTTCTTCAACAGCTAAAAGCTCTAATAAAACATCTTCTACTGTTATTTCAAAGCCTTGCCTCGCTACACAGCGACTGGCAGCAGACTCTATTGCTGTTCGGCTTTCTGGATTTAAATGGGAAATAAGTAAATTAAGATCAAGCTTCATGTGTCACGATATCCTGTTGCTGTTGATCCGCAGAAAACCAGTGATAGCTTGGCAATACCACTTCATGATGATTTTTTAAGGACTGGTGTTCACCCAACCATGTTGTCCAACCTAACCGGCAACGACTGGTTTGTTTTAACTCCAGTTTAGGCGCTTCATAAGGCCTAAGACCCAACTTGATGTCATATTCAAGTTGATCGCGTTGAATAAATTTAATTAACTCATGTAATGGACGATAATCATCCCCAGAAGGAAGAAACCGTTCAAAACGTGAAAAATCCAAGTCATCAATGACTACTCTGAACTTACCAGAACGATCTCTGACAGAGGCACCTAATACTAAGTTAATTCCCATTTCACAGTTTGCCGCCCCAAGCCGGTTACGCTGTTCCTCTGGGATTGGTACCACACGTAACATACACTGCTGAATTGAAATGGCTTTATGCTGAAAATAATGCCGCATAATTCCTGACAATACCCCCGCAGAATGAATACGCATACTCAATAAGCCTAAATAAGGCAGCAACCGATGCCAATGTAAGTGAGTACTTTTTCTAAGGTTAAGCTCACCTAATCCTATCAGCGAAAACATGTGCTGAGAGAACTCATCTAACGCTTCTTCTTGATAGTTAAGGTAGTATCGATATTTTTTCCAACCGTGATACAGTAGCTCAATATATCGGTGGTTAAATAAATCCATGAAATCACGTATTGGATGATTTTCTGGATCATTTTGTACAATTCGTTCTGTATAAAAAGCAGGTAATGGGGAAGCTGGTCCGTACAGTCCCATAAAATTAACTGTCAGCAAGTAATCTTGCCTTGCTTCTAACTGCCTTATTTCAAGCGAAGCAATATCACTCGGAGGAAATGCAAGCGAGGCATTTGCCCGATAACGCATGTTAATTGGCTGGTCATCAAACTTAGCAGATACAGGAATATAGTATGATGTTAGTAAATGAACCGCTTGATAAAAGCTATATTGCCTGCTGTTGACCAGCAAATCATACATTAAAGCACTGGCTGCTGACCTATGCGAGGCTCCCACGTATAAATCTCCCCATTTTCAATACCAACCACTTCAAGAATATGGAATGAGTTCAATGATACATATAAAGCAAAAAACTCATTTAATACTGAAGCAAACAAGAACATTTCACCTTCATTCGCAAACTTGCTTATTCTCACCTGTAATCGTGTTTTGATGCCTCTTATTGGCAAGCCTTTATATAATCGATCAATATTTTCATGCTCAATTTTTTCAATGCCTTCAAGTCTATTTTTGCTTATTCGGGCATATTGACGATCATAGTAACTACGATAATCATAGGTTGATAAAATAATTCTTAGCGCTTCAGTATTGACTAATGACACATAATTCAACGACATATTGGATATAACACGCCAATGAAAACCTTTATCTAATGGAGGTGTGAATGATTGTGTTACCTTCGTTATATTTTCAAAATCCACATACTCGGGAGTATCACCTGTTTCGACATTAATATCACCTATTGATAATTTACTCGGCAAATTACGATTACTACAGGTTAACTCAACAGAAATAGTTTCTGCTTGCGGTGCTAAGTCTTCATCATTAAATGAAACAAAAGATAAATAAGTATCTACGCCTTGTTGAACAACAGAATCTTTTAGACGTGTACGGTAATAAATATTTTTTTGGCTACCACCAATTGAAATAGCGTGATCGAACGACTCAAAGGGTTTATACGCTCTTTTTAGCTGGTCACCATGCCCCCACCCTATAACATTATCAATACTGTAAATTTCATAGTGTGAAGGACTTTCACCTGCAGGTAAAACCCGGTATTCAGTACGGCGTTGATCCATCCGAATGGGGGTGGCTTCATGTTCAAATAAATTAACAACTGGAGTGCAAAACAAGCGAACATTTTCTAATTTAGGTATATCTTGACGTTCAATGGGTCGATCAAACTCAATAACTAAGTTAAATTCACCAGCTGTTTGCAAAATCTCTTTAAGTGTTTCTTTTTGATAGATTTTATCCAGACCTTCAATATCAACAAACAAATATTTTTCTGGTAAAGCAAAATACTCCTGAATATAGCGATACCCCATAAAAGTATTATCTGAATAGGGTAATAAGCTTTCATTATCAGCAAAGCCAACCGGCTTTACATGGTTGGGAGTTAACCTATATAAATCAATTGACTCTCCTTCAACAGAAGTAGTCACCATTATTTTTTTAACATGTCTGCTCAAAAAGTAATAAAGCGTTTGAGAAATATTAAATTGACCGTGTAAAAAAAGCCGCAAATTCTGCAGCGATATATCTTGTAAAGTTGTAAAGTTTTGCAAAGAAAAGTGTAATCGTAAGCTACTACCTGTTGCTTGAAGGGTATACTCAAGATCATCTAAAGTAATAGGATAAATATCCACATCGTAACATGTATGAAACTTACAACGCGTCCCATCAACAGGTAGTGATTGAACTTCAACACCGCGTTCAATTGTTTGCTTCTCTGATAACCCACCTTGTATTGTATATTCCAAAATACTCATCGAAGGAACGGGTTTTAAATAGTTTGGCCAGAGTAAACTCATTACCGAATGAGATAACTCTGGTAACTCATCTTCTAGCTTTTGCCGTAACCGCCCCGTAAGAAATGAAAAACCTTCAACTAAACGCTCAACATCAGGGTCTTGTTCCTGCACTGATAAATAAGGTGCCAGCCTTGGATTTTTTTCTGCAAACTCTTTACCCAACTCACGAACGGCATTAAGTTCATCCTGAAAATACTTATTGAAAGACACCGCACTTTTCCCCTTATCAACCTTTTACCCGCGCTTGACCAGAACCAGCTAACTCAGTTTCAAATGAAATACGTGAACGTTGATTTTCCGTTACGACTTCTGCAGTAATACCAAACTTAAGCACTAATGGATTATCTGCATCTTCATAGTGTTCAACACGTATCGTAGATAGCCTGGGCTCATATAAACTCAGGTATTCTTTAATAGCTTGTTTTATTTGAATAATGGCATCAGGAAATTGAGACACTAAATCATTAAAGTCAGGCATGCCATAATCAGGTAAAGCCATCACACTACCCTGACGCACATTTAACATATCTTGTACGTGGGATAGGATCGACTTTTGTAGTTTATGCTCATCAAATGCTAATGTTCTTTGGTTAACTGTTTCTGCATTGATGATTCGTTCAAATAAACAACGCTCTGCAGTCATGCGCTCTCTTTATTAAATCAGTTGGAGTTAAACCCATTGATAAGAAATATACCTTTTACTAAAAAAGTATATTTCTAGCTAAAGAATAGACTTATAGAAAGAGATCCAGGTTGTTGGTATTGCTAGATCCATACTGGCGAACTTTTGCCTTTCATATAAGTTCAGCAATACCAACAACACTGATAAGCTCAATCAAGTATATTCACTACCACCTATGATTTATCAAGCTTACCTACGAGTGACAGCGTAAAATCAGCCCCCATATATTTGAAGTGAGGGCGCACAGATAAGTTGACTCGATACCAGCCTGGTTCACCCTCAACATCCGAAACAATTACTTTTGCCGCTCGTAGAGGTCGACGACTTCGAACCTCTGGAGAAGGGTTTTCCTGATCAGCAATATACTGTCTGATCCATGTATTTAGTTCCCGCTCAAGGTCTGAGCGCTCTTTCCAGCTACCAATATGCTCTCGCTGGAGAACTTTTAAATAATGCGCTAGCCGGTTAATAATAAACATATAAGGCAGTTGCGTACCTAGTTTATAATTGACTTCAGCCGCTTTGCCTTCAGGATTATTAGAAAACTTCTTCGGTTTTTGAACTGAGTTTGCAGAGAAAAAGGCCGCATTATCACTTCCCTTACGCATTGTTAAAGGTATGAAGCCTTCGTCTGACAACTCATATTCTCTCCGGTCAGAGACAAGGATTTCTGTGGGAATTTTCATTTCCACATCACCCATAGAATCAAATAAATGCACGGGAAGATCTTCTACCGCACCACCACTTTGTGGTCCAATAATATTTGGGCACCAACGGTACTTTGCAAAGCTGTCTGTTAATCGAGAGGCAAATGTAAATGCTGTATTTCCCCATAAATAGTCTTCATGACTGGAAGACACATCTTCTCTATACTCAAATGCACGAACCGGATTTTCCTCTGGATCATAAGGTTGGCGTAGTAAGAAACGAGGCATGGTTAATCCAACGTAGCGGGAATCTTCTGATTGCCGGAAACTATGCCACTTCGCGTACTGAGGACCTTCAAAAATTGCTTTCAGATCTTTTAGGTTCGGTAACCCTTCAAATGATTCTAAGCCAAAGAATTTTGGCCCTGCTGCAGCAATAAATGGAGCATGAGACATTGTAGAAACACTGGCTACATTCTGTAATAATTTCACATCTGCTGCTGCTGGTGAGAAGTCATAATCGCCAATAATGGCACCAAAAGGTTGTCCACCAAACTGGCCATATTCTGCGGTATATACCGTTTTATAAAGACCTGACTTGGTTATTTCAGGCGCATCTTCAAAATCTTCATACAGGTCTTGCTTTGATGCATTTAATATTTCGACTTTAATATTTTCCCGAAAGTCTGTCCGATCAACAAGCACTTTTAAGCCACGCCAAGTCGACTCCAGTTGCTGGAATGTTTTGTTATGTAAAACCTGGTCAACTTGTTTACTAATACGCCCATCAATTTCAGCGATCATTTTATCAACAAGGCTTTTGTTGATGCGCTCTTCTTGATTTTGGGGCTTCAGTAATTCAGCAATAAATGCAGTTACACCCTTTTTAGCAACATCATAGCCCTCTTCTTGAGGCGCTATTTTTGTCTGTTGCACTATTTCATCTAAGAGTGAACTGCTTTCAGTAGCCTGCTCATTTGTTTGTTGATTCATTTCTGGTGAATCAGACATAACGCTCTCCTACTTAAATACTTTAAGGATTATTCGCCAGAATGTTCTTTATCTAACCCTAATTCTTGCAGTAGCTTCTCTCTAGATTCAGTATCATTCAATACATTTTGAATGGCTTTTCTAAACGCAGGAGCGTTACCCAATGGGCCTTTAAGTGCTACTAAAGCATTTCTTAATTCCAGTAATTGATTCAGTTCAGGCACCTGCTGAACAATACTTTCAGGTTCAAAATCACGAATATTTTCAAATTTTAACGATAGCCCCATATCATCATCTTCGTTATCAGATAGCGTATTGGGCACAGCAATATCAATGGCAAGGTTTTGCTTTTTCAACACTTCATTGAAGTTGTCTTTATCAACGCTAATTGTTTTGCGCTCTTCAATTAAACGGTCATCTTCCCTTAAGGTAAAGTCACTGACCACTAACATTTTAAGTGGTAATTCAACATCTTCCTGTGCACCACCTGTTTCAGGCTTATAAGAAATGTTGATACGTTCTTTAGGTGCTACAGAACCTTCTTTTGCCATTTTCTATCCCTCTATTCAATAAACGTTATAACTCAAGTGCTGCTGCAACATCAAAACAACATAGCCTTGCATGCAAACTTTCTATAGTTTCAGGTGCTACTTTTTTATTGGGTAGTCGTTTATAACTTCGTAATAAAAGTGACAGCACCTGAATACATAATTCGGGTTCCCACTGATCTAAATGATGTGCTACCAAATAGCGATCCATCTCTTCTAGAATAGGACAAGCCAATTCATACTTTTTTACATCAAAGCAAAACTGTGCCTGTTGTAATTTCCAGTACATTGACTCTCTTAACGATGCAGATCGTAATCCTTGTCTAAAAAGGCATAATGCTTCCTGTAATTGTTTTTTACTTGCTAATGCTTTTGCCTCTTTAAATGCTTCTACCCACGGCTGGTTCTCATCTTGTAAGTGACTTGATGATGACTGATTGCTGCTTGCTAACACAGTAGACTTAACCCAGTCTTTTGTTTCCTCATCAGCAAAAGGAGACTGATCAAAAAATGTTAATTCGAGTAACTCCGGAAACTTTCGTAAAAAACTAGCTGTTTGTGTTATTACAGCCTCATAGGCTTCTTGTAAACCCAACTGAAGTAATGCTTCAGCCACTAAACGATGGCCATCTAACCAAAAAGGGGCTTTTGAAATACTGTTTTCAACTTCATCAACAAGCTGTTGATATTGACCATTAGCCATAAGATTTTCATAGGCTAATCGCTTGTCTTTTGGAATAGGTCTTAAATCTGTTTTACCTTGCTGGTGACGAGGCAGCTGAAAAACATTCAACCATGTCGCATAACGATTAATTTCATAGGCAAATGCATCACTTAATTGCTGCTCACGCTTATAAGCGGCAATTTGTCTCAAATAGTCCTGACAGGTTCGTAAAGCCTTATTGCACTCTCGGTCATCTGTTAGATCACCTTCTAAAGGTTTTATATCCGTCTTAACTGGACTCGAAACAGGTTTAGCCTCTGTTTTTTGTGCTTGCGGCTTTGTACTTGTAGCTTGTTTTTCTTCTTGAGCTTTTACTGGCTCTGCTGACGATTTGCTCAGTAAAGTTTCTGCTTCCTGTGGCTTGTTACTTTCAGGTTGTGGATTAACAGCCTCAGCAGGCATTGATAACTCAATGTCCTCAATAAACCCCACCAATAAGCGACGAAATGGTCCCAGCGCAGGCGCATGGTCTCCCATAATATCATTTACTAGCTGTTCTAAAGCTTTTACTCCCTCAGTTGCTTTAGACAACGTCGCGTGATCATCCTGCACAGGTTTATAGTTTTCAATTTTTTCCTGGAGTTCTTCAACCAACCACTCCAAAGCACTAACTCGTGCTCTTATCCGCTTTTTTGGGGGAAAAATAATATCCCAACAATGCTCAATAAAATGTCTCAGCATTTGAAAGCCTGCATACAACCCTTCAAAGCCATACATTTCATAAAGCGCTCGACAAAGATAACAAGCGACTAAAATATCTTTTGATTGCTGCTGTAAATGCTCTTCTGCTTGAGCAACAACCTTTTTCCAGGTGACAGAACCTTGGTCAGTAAGCGCTGTAAGCTTGGCAAACTCAGCTTCCAGCGTTTCATAAGTAGAAGCATAGCGAGCATCGGACCCAGATGGAGCATCTTCAGGTAATTGAGCCGTCGCGACTTGCTGAAAATAACTGACATCTAACTCACTCATAACTGCTTTGCCCCTCAATAATCCTTTGTGCCGCTATTTTATCCACGAGTACCGAAAAATTAGTTAATGACGATAGGTGTTCATAAAGGAGCATCATATAATCGTTTGTAATAAGTTCCTTCAACTGTTTTTCTGTTAGTTTTTGCAATTGTGCCTTACTAATCACCATAAAACCTGTGACGGATAAATCATCTCCCTTATTCATTTTAATTTGAGCATTCATAGGCTCCAATAAATTAAGTGCTTTTATATGCTTACAAAAGGTATTTGTGTCCTCACTTGCCTGTTGAAAAGTCTTTAAAAAATTAATTTTACTTTTTGTATACTCGCTCACGCTACCTGAATGAAATAGATCAACGCCTTGTTCTTTATTTAATACGGCTGATTGATCATCAATACAAACAATCCAGTCTTGTTCAGGCTGCTGAACTTCGGCCAATATGAACGGATATCGTCTTATATAGGCAGGAATATATTTAGCTGTCCAACTTCCTCTGTCAGTCACAAATACATTATGGTGTTTTTCTAACCCAAGGACAGCCGCAGGCTGAATCTGATCATCTTGTTCAACAAAGACAATAGGAAAAACTTTTGAAGCCTGACTAAACTCTGTGGAAGTTAAATAAACAGCGCTGGTGTCAGCAGCAAATTTATAGTTCGCATTTTCGAGAATTTTACACTCAGCATGGTCTTCCATGCTGAGTGGTACAATATGCTTATAAAACGCGTTGTTCGTATTCATCTGCTTACAACATCATACTATTTATTCCTTCATAGTAGTCATTGACTCCAATCTTTCCACTTGAAGCAGATCTTCATCGCTATAGCTAAACAGTGTTACCCCATCAAGAAAGATACTACTATCAAAATAGCGTGTATCCTCAAGTGTTATTAGCGCTGTTTTGGCCGCATCCTTAGAGACTTTAGGTAACATAACTGTTGTCGTTTCAGACGTATTTACCAACGTTGGTTTATTAAATAATCCCTCTAATACCGCCTTACGTGCATTATAAATTAGCAGGTCTTTGCTCACGAGTAAGTTAACAGGTTGATAGTTGCTGCCAATTTCACCACGTGTATTTAATTCAACCCTACGCGCGATAATATTGCGTCTATACGGATTAGGCAATGTATAAATATCACCCACTTTAGAGGTGATTCGCACATCGTCAGCTTTAATATGTGAAATATTTACACCAGAATACCCATTGAGTACCGCATTTCCAACAGTACTCAATGAGCGATTGCTAAACATATTAACCTGTCCCTTGTTACTTATGATGGATACAGCCTGAGCATTAACATTTCCATTTAGATTAATATCTTTCTGTGCCAGCACATTTAAATAGTTGCTATTCACAGCTCCAAGCACAATTCCCTGACCACTGTGAATATTCACATTTGCTGCTGTAAGCGAACGCGCATTAACATTTCCCGCAGCTTTTGCTAAAAAGCTATAACCATTACCAACAACGTTAGGTAGTAGAATTTCTCCCGTATCGCTATAAAAAATTCCATTGTTATACAGGTAAACTGCTGGTGTTTTTTCCAGATTAATGCCTCTTTTTGCTGATACAGAGTGAAAGACATCAACACCACTTTGATTTTCGATAATTAGCTGACCATCAAGCGACACCTGTCCAAGGCGTATTCTTCCTAATCCACTGTATAATGCCAGGTTACCTGCCCCCTCAACCAACGTTTGAGACAGGTTAATATTTCCTGCATTCTGTTGCGTCTTCAAGCTAACATGCTTAGCGATATCTAACGTTCCAACCTGGCTAAAATCCAAGCCACCTTGCTTAGCACTTATATCACCCTCTAATTCGACTCGAGGAGCTGTAATACCTAGTGAAGCTATATGGGCAGAAGCTAATTTGATTATGCCATTAGGAGCTGTAAGTGATAATGCATAATTACCTTGCACATATTTATCTGCAGCTAAAATATCACCAGCGCTGGAAACAATAGATGTATCATTAGCTAACTGCCACAAACCTGTACCATTAAAACGTACATCATTAAAAGCTTGTATCTTGCCATCAGTTGTTAATGATCCAGTATTAAACACTGTAAGACCGTTAACAGAAACATCAGATAAGCTTACATCGCCTCCGTTGGCATTTATGGTTAAACCATCACCTTTAACCTTAGCATTAGAAAAGTTAATAGCACCATGCTGGGTTGATACAACAACTTTATTTTCTAAAGCAATCAGATCAGCACCTACAGCATTTAAGCCATCATAAGTAGCAATATTTCCGGCCAAATTAAGTTTTTGTGCTTTTACATCAAACCGCCGTGCAGAAGTATTATCTAAAGACACAGTATTGCCAGATAATGTGACATTACCATTGATCGTAGCTTTACTGACATAAATTTGACCATTTAATGCATTAAAAATCGTATTTTGGTGGACATTAATTGCTTTGTTATTATTAAAAAATATCCCTTGTTCAGTCGTAATATCATGATAAATATCGACTAAACCAGCATTACTTATTGATAATGTATTAATGAGCGAATTATTAGAAAATTTACCCAATCTAACAGTATCTGCATTAAGGTTTATCGCATAGTTACCTGCAAGTGTTTTATGTGACAAATCCAACTCATTATTTGGAGAACTTAATAATATATCCTGTTTCAGGACAATATTACCTTCATTTCTAAAATCAAAACCTTGTTCTGCGGTTAGGTTTGCATAAAGATTAATCGTTTCAGAAGGGTTCGTCTGAGTACCACCAACAGTTAAACGGCCATCAATATTCACCTGACCAAGATTCATATCCCCTGTCTCATTAATGAGATTCAAGCTTCCACTACCTTGGACAAAGGTATTTTTTAAATCAATAGCTGCTTGTGAAGGACTAACGTTATCTACTATTAGTGAACGATTACCATCAACATTCAAAACACCAACACGTGTTAAATCTAGAGAGCTATTACCAACCTCAATATCACCCTGTAAATAAACGGTACGAGCAGAAGCATCTAAATTATTTACATCAGCATCAGCTAAATAAATATTACCTCGGTCAGCTGACAAGTTTAAACCATAATTACCTGATATATTCTTATCATCAACAGATATAGAACCATTATTAACGTTGATACCTGTATCACCCGCTAATAGCCAGTTTCCGGTTCCATCAAAATAAATACCACTTTCAGCATCAATATTACCAACTGTAGAGAATTGTCCCGTATTATTTACAGCAAGTTCTTTGACTGATAGCGTCCCTAACAGCACATCACCTTGTCCAGCTTCAATATAAAGATTGTCACCTTGTACTAAGCTATCTTCTAAACTGACATTAGCATTACCAAGGTGTGTATCAATAATCGTCTTTCCAATAATCTCAACTGTATCTACCCTTTCTGTGTTAAAAGTAGAATGAGTTTGGATGTTATCATTAAGCGTTAAAGATTGTGCCTGAAAGCCTAGCTTATCAACTGTTAATGCGCCTAAAGTAATGTTTTTGGCATCAATATTTAATTCAGAACCATAGAGCTTACTGTTTTCTAGCAGCACATCACCTTGCAAAGCATGAATTTCAATAGGTTGACCTAGCTTAATTCGACCATTGTCAGTTAAATCAACTCGCTCAGAAACAACAATATTATCATTGAGTAGCACATTTTTAGCGTGGTTGATCGTCAATGTTTTAAGTGGGTTAAAAGTATCCAGTTTACCTAGCGTTATATTTTCTGCATTTAGTGTTAACCCATAATTACCAGATAATGTATTCGCCGCTAAATCTAAATAAGAATCTTTACTATTTATAGCAATATCATCCATCAAGGTAACAGAGCCATGCCCTTTAAAGTAAACACCATTATCAGCCGTTATATCATCAACGAGTGAAATATCTCCAATAGTACTAACGGTTAGTTTTCCAGCACCTAAATTGATGGAACCGAAATTTATATCTCCATTGCTATAAATGCCTAACTGATGGCTACCTGAAATTACAGTATCAGCGAGGTTTAAACCACTACTTAAATACTTCAGCTGAAGATCATTCTGAATGTGAATACGGTCTGTATTATTAAATATAATATTCTTAGCATTTACAGAATCATTAAGAAATACATCTTTTGCAGAAATGTCTAAATCGCCAATATTGATGTTAGCGCCAATACTAGAAAGTTTGATGTCTCCATGACTACTTATAAGAGATAAATTACGTTGCCCATAAATATCACTAACCATCGATAAGTCAATATCGTCACGAGCACTGACAACTGCATTTTGTTTTAAAAAAATGTAATCACTATTTAATTGTACTTTGCCAATATTCGAAGTTATATCGTTATTAATAGAGGTTAAATAAACACCATTTGAGATAAAATCTCCATCAATGTTAATCAGTCCAGTTGAAAGATTACCTCGATTGAGGTTAAACGTAAGGTCTCCAATACCACTTATCTCTGTATTGATTAAGTCTAATGATGAATACCATCTATCAACATTAATTGCAGTATCATATTCTAGGGATAACTTTTCAATATGATTAAAATCGATTGCATTATAAACATAGATATCACCAGCTAAAACCACTTCATCAGCATTTGTTAATTTAACTATATTGAATTGATCACCTTGGCTGCCAATTTGCCCAAGTTTGATATTCTTTGCATTTAAGTCTAACGTTGATGAGTTGATTAGGTGAGAATCACGCAGATCAATTATTCCATAATCAGAATGAATTTTACGATCCCCAGAAAGACTAATTTTATTAATATTATTAAGCGCAATGTCACTATCAGCGATAATATTACCTTCAACAGAAAGGTAGGCAGCGTTTTTCATTGCAAGTGAACCTACATCTAACCTTTTTAAGTAAGCCTCGTTAGCCGTAAGGCCTAATGCGTAATCTCCTGAAATATTGTTATTAAAGCTAATATTCCCACTGTTTGATACCATTGACACATCATTTTGTAAAATAAGGCCATAATCTGCAGCTAAGTCAATTCCTTTATTAGCACTAATATTCCCTTTTAACTGAAGTATCGCTTGAGTATCTATATCAAGCACGCCTTTAATATCAACATCCTGTAATAGAATATTTCCACCACGATTTTGTATCTTGAGATTATGATCTCCAGTTACAAGCTTGGATAACTTTATTTCAGACCAGTTGTTACCCGTTTCTAACTCAACATCTCCAGCTAACGTAATTTTTCCAGTATCACTAAAATCAATTAATTTTTTAGTGTAAATATTATCAGACAGGATTAAATTAGAGGGTGTATTTCCAAATATTTCAAGTTCATTTAAGCTTATTTCTCCGAGCGCTATCGCATGACCAGGTGCGGAAAGTTTTAGTTGCCTGCTGTTATCAATAAAATCATGCTTATCAAGCCTGATATCCCCACCTTGGTTTGAAATACTTATGGGTGAATTACTATAATAAAGAATAATATCGTTTACATTTTCAATATCAAAAATACCATTCAAACTAAGGTCACCAGCAAGGTAAAGCTGATCCGCATCAAGGCTTAAACTGGCTATATCGACAGAATTTTTAAAGTAAATATAACCTGGTGTTTTTAATGCTAATGTGTAGTCACCTTGTACAATCGGTAATGTCAAATCACTATTGGTACTAATTAAAGAATCAGTATTTAACTTGATATTATTTTGTTTCTTCAGCGTTAAGTTATCTGTCCAAATATCACCCGCTAAGGCAAGTGATGCTGAACTAATCGTTAACTGATCAAGTGGAGATGTTGACTGGTTAATATCACCTAATATAGCTTCATTATTTGCATTAATCGTTAAATGCTGATCACCAATAACTTGAGCATCCCCCAGATCTATGTTAGTTCCATTTACTGAAGTATTTTTAGCAAAGTTAACATTGCCTTCCAACCTAAGTTGATTAACATCAACTTCATTGAGATTAGAGCCAAACTGTGTATTTTCTGCTTTAACTGTTAAGTCATTAATCTTAGCTGACTCAGATATTGCCAAAGTGATATTTTTTGCTTCAACTTTGATATTTGCTTTCTGTTTTTTTCTGTCCCACCAGCTAAATTCATTAACTTTTCCAGCCAGTTCAACTTCATCGCCAGTTATCTCAATAGTTCCACCCGTTCCAGCACCGATATGACTAAGGACTTTAAGCTCTTTGGTGTTAACAACTTTCTTGCCTGAAAGAGTAATCTTACCATTTTCAACCGTAGTCGCTTTAGCCTGAATAATACCGTCATTATTAACTAAGCTGTTTATGGCATTATTTGTTGTTTCTGCCGAAAGTTTGATATATTGCGCGTTAATCTTGTCATTATTAACCACTTCTCTAGAAGTACTGTCATTTATGATAAGTTCCCTATCTACTTCAATAGATATGAGGCCATCACCATCAAAATCCAGTGAAGCCTTATCAGAAGCAATTAATGAGGCATTAATTTTTGCAGTAATAATACCGTTATTAATGACTTGTTTTCCTATTAACGCGACGCTACCTGATGAGGCATTAATCAGTCCATTATTTTCAACATTACCATCACTATTACCTGATAATGTAAGCTTTCCAGTATTCTGAAAGCTTTCCGCATGCTCATCTGACACATTCATGCCTGATGCGACGATTCCACCGACGTTGACAGTTGCATCTTTACCAAAAATAATACCATTAGGATTAACGAGATAGACCTGTCCATTGGCCTTAATATTCCCATTAATTTGTGATGGGTTTTGGTCATTAATTCTATTTAATACAGTAGCTGAAGGATTTGGCTGTTTAAATTGAACGGTTTCATTTTTATTTACATTAAATGATTGCCAATCAATTACAGCTCTATTATTAAATTGCGTGATCGTTGTTGTAGCACCAGACTGGTTAATAACTGCATCCCCAGGAGTTACAGTTCCATTCTGTGGAGCAGCCATTACCAGCGTTGGAACAACAATACTTGCTGCCAGCATACTTTGACGAATTAAGGCAACTAAAGGTTTTACTTTGACGTCATTAATCATTATCTACTTCCTTTTGCCTAATCATCAAAACTTATAACTAACTTCAAAAAAGACTTGATAATCTCTTTCGTTACTGGCCTCATGACTCGAAAAAGGCTTCGCAACATAAAACCGACCATCAAGACCATTAATATCCGTAAAATACATACCAACCCCAACACCCGATAATGACTTTTTCTCTTCTTCATTATCCAGAGGATCGTTAAGCCATCCCTCAGCATGATCAACAAATACCGAGAAATTGATCATATCTTTCCAGCGCTTGCCATTATATGTTTCGTTATCGCCTATAAATGGAAAGCCAACATTCCACTCCAAAGATGTAAAGTAACCTTTATCCACAAGGAACTCAGATGCGGGATAAGCACGAACACTATTAGGTCCACCCATACTAAACTGCTCTAAAGAAACTAATGAATCGTCTGAGTATTGACCTTTAAAATTAAAGGTTAATGTCTGATCTTCATTCAGTGCTTGCACACGTGCTAATTCAAGATTCCACTTTGAAAATTTTCCACCTACATAATC
This sequence comes from Zooshikella harenae, assembly GCF_018837975.1. GTDB lineage: Bacteria > Pseudomonadota > Gammaproteobacteria > Pseudomonadales > Zooshikellaceae > Zooshikella > Zooshikella harenae. The sequence continues at coordinate 84,128 of NZ_JAGSOY010000008.1, forward strand.
ACCGTTACTTCTTCTTCGGCTTGAATGATCACCATCACTTGATAATGTTTTTTCTTCCATAGCACCCCATAAATCATCAAATCCCTGGGAGTAACTAATAGAACCTAAATTAATACCTGCATATTTTTTATCTACATGATCAAAACTTAACTGGGCTGCTAATACCGTTAACTTATCAGTACCTAAGGTAAAATCAGTTTTTGTTTTTGTTTCTGATTCTTTAAGAGCTAAACCTAAACGTCCATAAATATTTAAATTCCTACTTCGTTTAAACACATGACGCCAATACACTTCATGTTGTGTACTGTACCCTTCTAATCCTAATACTTGTAATTCACTGCCAACATCAAACTTATTTTTAGAACTACTTACGCCTACGTAATTATAAGGATTAAATGCCTGTAATTCGTACCTAAAAGACCAGTATAAGGAGTTACTGGGTCTATCTGTTTGTAATAGCTGAAGGCTTAACGTATCGACTAAGCCTGCTAGGTTATAAAAATTTAATTCCGTTAAATAGCGATCTTTCCCAGTATACTTCGAACCAGATGAGTCAAATAATAAACGTCCGCTGTACCACTTTTCCTCTAGCGTCATTGTTTTTAAATCTGCAGTACCCACTTGCTGACCAGTAGTAAACATGCCTCCAACCGTTAAACCCGGGTAATCATTTAACAATAAAAGTGCTTCTTCAATTTCTTTAGAAGAAACAGGCTTATTCAATAATTGAGCAAAAGGTTTTAAGATCTGCTCATCACTATAATGTGTATTATCATTAGCAAAAACTTTCCCTAATTTTCCTTCAAGTACATTAAATGTCACAGCATTATTTTTTACTTCTTGAGCAGGAATATATACTTGAGCAAGTACCAGTCCATGAGATCGAAAATATAATGTCAGCTTATCGGCAATAAGTTGTAGCTGGCCAATAGTCAACTGTGCTGTTCCTTGGTTATTTTTATGATTTGTAATCTCTTCAGTAACTATCTCTTTTAACTCATCAACAAAAATATCATTTTCAGCATGATCACTAAAGCCAATAAGATTGATATTTTTTACAAATATTTTTGGGCCACTATCAACTTCTAGAGGCCTTTCAATTGAAGGAGGAATAGGAAAGATTTCTTGTTGAATAGCAGGCATTGATAACCTTTGATTCAACTCAGGTTCTGCACCACCGGGAGTAATTGCTGATGGTATCTCTTGAGATATAACAGCAAAGGAGGTTAAACCAACGAAAATAGAAAATATACGTGAAATAGTGCTTGTCTTCATACGTTTCCCTGTTTGGCTTACAACCATTAAGCCAGGCGTTTTGCTGAAAATATTTACTTTCGCCTATTATTTGAACAGGGATCATACGGATTTAACGCGCGTTGACAAAATTGTCACTTTTCTAATTTGTTATAGCTAAACGCCTCTTTTTTGTGACTCAAGTTTTAATAATTTTGTGACACATAATACAGCTTACCAGTGCTTTTTATAAATATGTGGGAATTTTGACGAATTTAAACAAATATCATTATTTATATGAATCTTAATAAGACCTCAAAATAACTCTTCTTTATGGACTATTGTTCTTTTTATGAATCAAATCACTTTGTATTTTTACGTATATTACTGTTGAATTAAACTATATATTCCCTTTTGAAATAATAATTTTTGGTAGCATTATGACTAGTAATTTAAGCCAATTTTTCTCATCAAGGGAAAAACTCAGAGTATTAACAGCACACTGTATCTAAACTTAATATTAAACCAACAACATGAAGATTAATTGTATTCTAGATCAAGATATACCGTAGTCAGGTAAGCTTATTTACTAATCAGATTAAACAATTGCCAGTCTTAGTCTAACTTATTGATTTCCAAATTCTTCTGTCAGATACCTAAAGCCTGCATTATAATCAGTAACGACATTTATATACATTCAATATTGAGTCGAACATACTTTAAGATTCATTACACAAGAGTATGGATTTACAATGTTAATCGTTCCAGCTGAACAAAAATTAGACTGGTCTAAACCGCCACTCTTAACCCTCTTACTCATTATTATTAACTGTATTATTTATTGGGGATACCAAGGCAATGACGAGCAAAAAATTGACCATGCCGTCACCTATTATATAAACAGTGGCTTATATGAGAAAGAAAAGCCACTTTATTACCAGTACATAGACAAAGAATATAAGCTGTACAATGAAATTTATCGGCTTGATAAATTGGGTTACAATGAATATGTTGCCACTAACATACTATTAAGTATTGGTTTTGACCAATTTCTTAAAGAAGAAATCAAAGATGATGAAGATAAAGAGCAGTGGCTCCGATCGAGAAAAGTAGCTACAGATCAGCGGGATGACATTAGCTATATCCGGTTTGGGATTATTCCCGCTAAACCTACAGCTGGCGGGTTCTTTGTATCCATGTTTTTACATGGTAGTGGGGATCACTTACTGGGAAATATGATTTTTCTCTTTATCTTTGGTTTTTCATTGGAAGTTGCCATTGGTAGAATCATTTTCACAACGCTGTATTTAATCACAGGCTTAGCTGCAAATGCACTTTTCTTTGTCCTCGAACCGCAAAGCTTTCAACCTGGAATCGGTGCATCAGGTGCTATTGCAGGCCTCATGGGGATGTATTTAGCACTTTATGGGCTACGAAAAATAAAATTCTTTTGTTGGATAGGGTTCTATTTCAATTACTTTCGCGCACCAGCTATTGCCATTTTCCCTATTTGGCTAGGGAAAGAACTTTATGGCGCATTCTTTACTTTTGATAATGTTAATTACTGGGCTCATATCGGCGGATTAATCAGTGGTTTTGGCTTGCTTTTCCTGACCAAAAACTGGCTGGTTAAAGTTGATGTTGATTACATCGAAAAAAATGATCCTAATGAACCCATTATACGAGCCATTAATCAAGCAGATAACTATATATCAAACTTTAATTTAGATGCTGCACAGCGAGTATGTCTGAGTGCTATTAATGAATATCCCGAAAATCACCAACTTCTAGAAAAATATTATGCGATTACCAGTCATAATCCTTCAGATAAAAACTTTCATCAAGCTGCATTAAAAATATTTCAATTGGCCAAAAACCCTCAACATATAGGTTTTGTCCATAAAATGTTTAAAAAGTACTCTCAACAAAAAAATGCCTCATCACTTAATTCACCTAAAGTGCTTGCTTTTCTCACAGAACATTTTTCGAAACATGGTTATCGGGCAGATGCCGAGGTTTTACTAAAACACCTGTTAAAACTCGATGCCAAATATACAAATCTACCCAATCTATTATTCTTGGTAGCCAAAGCTTGTGCAAAAGATAAAGATCAAACGAGTTACCAGCGCTACCTCAACTATCTAGTACACCACTATCCAGACTCACAACAGGCTAAACTGTTGAAAAAAAATTAATACTAGTATGAAAAGTCGTTTCACTATTATCCTCAGCTTTGCTGAGGATGTTTTTATTCAATCCAACTAATTCATGACTTCTTTATACTTTGTATTACATTTTGATAATCTTTTACTTCCTTTGTCACCATTGCATTAGGGTATTTCTGAATAATAAAGTTTAATAATTTCATTGCTTGTTCATCTTGATGTAACCCTTCAGAAAATGCTTTTGCCATAACGAAGTAAGCATCAGGAATACCACGGTATTGTGGAAAGAGCTTATGGAGATTTTTTAGTAACACGATAGCTTCTTTATAGCGATGGCTATTTACAAGAGCAGCCCCTAAACGATGACACGTTTCTGCAACCTTAAATGTCAGTGCCACTTGCTTTTCTTTACATGTCATATAAACCTGAGCAGCTTCACGGTCCATATTTTGCTCAAGTAATAGATTAATAAAATGAAGGCTATGGCGTGTCAATAATTCATTTTGACCAAATGTTTTTAAGTAATGATGATAACGTCTATTCAACTCAAGACTTTTCTGATATTTGTTAACTGCATTACGAATGACCTCTCCAGCCTGCTCGCGCCTACCTTCCTTCATAAATATTTCTGACTCACACAGCGCAAGTTTAGTTTCGTAGTCAACTTCATTGAGTACCCTTGTTTCATCTTGTTCACTGACAAAGCCAAAGGCTACTTGATATTGATAGATACAGTAACCCAATATAGCCACTGAAACACAATGGAAATAGGCACTAAAAAATGCATCTATTGGGATGACAAAAAACTCATTGACAAATTTCAGTATTATTTCTGTCGCAATATTTGGCCCCATTGTAAGAATGTATAAAAACACAAATAGAAGCAAATAAGGCCAGCCCATTCCCTTGATAATTTCAATAATACGACTGGGATTCATAGCTTCCCCTAGCGAATGCTCTCGGGCTAGGATCATAATACTGACAGGAATAAAGAGATATAATAAAGTAGAAACAATAACACCTATGACAATGGATGTTTTAAAGGCAGCAATACCACAAATCACTGCAATAACAATTAAAGCTATTTGTTTAAAGAGTAAAGATACCCCCTCCATTGAAAATGCTATAGTAGCAGGTGGTGCCTCCATTTCACCCTCAGCAATATAATTAATTACCGTAAAAAAGTAGTTAATCTGAATGCCACCTACAACAATCATCGCAGCGATATATAAAATAAGCCCACCTAAAGAGGTGACATCTCCAAACAGAAAAAAAACACCTGTCTGAATTAACGTTATGATTCCCAAAAAAATTAGCGCATTATTCTGAAAGGGGTATACGAAAAAGTCGTGAGTTTTCTTCCAGAAAGGCTCTGCTGAATAAGTTCCACCTAAGTAAGTGAGCGGTTCTGTACACAATGAACACTTTATCTTTCGTGTTGAATCTGCAGGGATTGGTACACAGCAGTCACCATAAAAATGGTTACATTTTTTACACTGCCATGTGGCAGGCTGGTCTTGGTGATATTTACACGTTCCCATAATCGTATCTAGCACATCCTGCTATTGAAAGTTATACCCATAAGTGAAGGGTATTTAAGTCACTTTTTCCTTTCCAACAAGTAGCAATGCTACTTTCTCCATCATAAAGATTTGCTCTCTTAATATTCTAAGTCAAACAAGGGTCTTCTATTTACCATAGCTATAAAATCAACACCCTGTTTTCAAATCAACGCGATCAATACTTTCAAGTTTGCAAAAAAAAGGGCCTGATGGCCCTTTTTTATATATCTTCTTCACTGTTACTCTTGAGCAATATCTTTCATACTCAATTTGATACGACCACGGTTATCAACATCTGATACGACAACCTTAACTTGCTGGCCTTCTTTCAGAGCATCAGAGACCTTTTGAATGCGCTTCGTTGAAATCTGAGATATATGAACCAAACCTTCTTTACCTGGAAGGATATTCACAAATGCACCAAAGTCAACAATACGTTGTACCGTTCCATCATATATCCGGCCAATTTCAGCTTCTGCTGTAATTTCTTCAATACGACGAACAGCTAACGCTGCAGATGTCTTATCATCTGCGTAAACTTTGACATTACCATTGTCATCAATATCGATGGCTGCACCCGTTTCGTCACAAATAGCACGAACAGTTGTTCCACCTTTACCAATAACATCACGGATTTTATCTGGGTCAATCTTCAGCATTAGCATAGTAGGTGCATTATCCGCCAGCTCAGGACGTGATGCAGCTAGAACTTTGCTCATTTCACCTAGAATATGCAGACGAGCATCACGAGCTTGCTCTAAAGCAGTTTCCATGATTTCTTCAGTAATACCCTGAATTTTGATATCCATTTGTAGGGCAGTAATCCCTTCAACTGTACCAGCAACTTTAAAGTCCATATCACCTAAATGGTCTTCATCACCCAGGATATCCGTCAATACGGCAAATTTTTCACCTTCTTTAACCAAGCCCATTGCAATACCAGCAACAGAAGCTTTCAAAGGTACTCCAGCATCCATCAATGCTAAAGATGCACCACAAACTGAAGCCATAGAGCTTGAGCCGTTGGATTCAGTAATTTCTGAAACCACTCGCATACTATAAGGGAAAGTATCGTCTTTTGGCAGAACAGCTTGAACACCACGCTTCGCTAGACGGCCATGGCCTACTTCTCTACGCCCAGTCGCACCAATGCGTCCACACTCACCTACTGAGTATGGAGGGAAGTTATAGTGCAACATAAAGGATTCACGCTGCTCACCTTCAAGCTGATCTACTAATTGTGCATCACGTGCAGTACCTAAAGTAGTTGCCACAAGAGCCTGCGTTTCACCACGAGTAAACAGGGCTGATCCATGTGCTGCAGGTAAAACACCCACTTCAACATGAATAGGTCTTACTGTTTTTGTATCCCTACCATCAATACGTGGGTTACCATCTACGACATTTTGGCGAACAATATTCTTTTCAAGCTTGCTGAACAGACTGCTTACTTCTGCAGCACTGGGCTGTCCTTCTTCATTGGCCAGTTCACTTACAGCCTGCTCACGAATTTCATCAAGACGAGCATAGCGCTTCATTTTGTCAGAAATTTGGTAAGCTGCACGTATATCAGATGCAAAAGCATTTTCAACAGTAGTCATCAATGCTTCATTGACAGCTGGTGGCTCCCAGTCCCAACGAGGTTTGCCAGCCTCAGCAGCAAATTCTGTAATAGCATCCACAACAACTTGGCACTCTTGGTGAGCAAATAATACGCCACCTAACATTTCATCTTCAGTAAGCTCATCAGCTTCAGACTCAACCATAAGTACGGCATTTTTAGTACCAGCAACCACCATGTCTAATTCAGACTGTTCTAACTCTGCATAACTAGGGTTGAGGACATAACCACGCTCATCAATAAAGCCAACTCGAGCTGCACCTATCGGACCATCAAAAGGAATACCTGAAATAGCCAGTGCTGCAGAAGTACCTATCATTGAAGCTATATCTGGATCATGCTTTTTATCAGTCGAAACTACTGTACATAGAATTTGTACTTCATTCATGAAGCCCTTGGGAAATAATGGGCGAATTGGGCGATCAATTAAACGAGATGTAAGTGTTTCTTTTTCTGATGGACGTCCCTCACGCTTGTAGAAACCTCCAGGTATACGACCAGCAGCGTATGTTTTTTCTTGATAATGAACTGATAAAGGGAAAAAACCAGCGCTTTCCACAGCTTGTTTAGCACCGACAGCAGTAACTAAAACAGTTACGCCTCCCATTGTTACTAATACCGCACCTGTAGCCTGCCGTGCAACGCGCCCGGTCTCCAGTGTTACGGTTTGATCACCGAACTGAAAAGTCTTTCTTACCGGATTCACAATGTTATCCTTCTTTCAAATCTTTCAATAATCTTGCCTGAAAATATTCATCTTGCACTGATTTATGCTAGCAGCACCAACTCTACAGAGTTAGTCCATACCTTACAGTGCCTATATATTCAAGGAGGCGCTGGACTGGCGGCAACTGAATGCGAGAGATAACAGGCCTATTGTTGGTATATTTTTTATACAAATAAAAACACCGCTAAACACTGGTAGTAATAACTACCACTGATCTTAGCGGTGTGCAGATTACCAGCATTAAGACATTCACGAAGTCTAGCTGGCGAACCTTCATCGCTAACCTAATTAGCGACGTAAGCCTAAACGAGAAATCAGGTTACTGTAGCGATCTACATCCTTACGCTTCAGATAGTCCAGCAGCTTACGACGCTGATTAACCATTCTAATTAAACCACGACGAGAGTGGTGATCATGAATATGAGATTTAAAGTGTCCTTGCAAACTTTCAATATTAGCAGACAACAATGCCACTTGAACCTCTGGTGAACCAGTATCACCTTCAACCGTTTGAAAGTTTTTAATGATCTCAGCTTTTTTTTCAGCACTTAGTGCCATAATCAATTCTCCTAAATAATATGCACTTATTGATGTAGTCAAAGCAGCTTGAAGCAAACAAACTGTTTACCCTGACAACTAGACTAAGCAAACTGAAGGTATGACCGTGCATATTTACAGCCATCCTCGCAATTCAAGCAGCGATTAAGTGCTAACACTGCTTAAAGAAGCTTGCACATTCTACCCGTAATTACGAGTAAATTCTAACCAATCGTCGTGGAGCAACACGACCATCATCTAAAATCTCACCTATCCCCAGAAAAACAGGTTGATCGCCTTCTTGATAGAGCCTTACAAAACCAGCTGTTGGTGCTCGAGGAACCAGCACTGGCTGTCCCTGAACTAGGTAATAAGCGGTTGTTTCACCAAGAATAACTTGAGGTAATAGTTTAAGTGCCATATCTATAGGCTGGAGTAACTCGTCCAAAGCCTCATGCCCACCTTGCTGGCATGCCTCGTCTAGCTGCCCAATGGAGTAAGCATGATCTAAAGTAAAAGGACCCGCCGAAGTACGCCGAAGAGAAGTCACATAGGCACCACAGCCCAAAGCTTCACCAATATCTTCTACGAGTGTACGAATATAAGTCCCTTTACTGCAGGCCACTTGTATCTCAGCAGTCTCTTGACTAAATGAAGTTAAAGACAGTTCACGAATAACCACATTTCTAGCTTTTCGTTCAACTTCAATCCCTTCTCTTGCCAGCTTATAGAGTGGCTGGCCATCAACTTTAATTGCTGAATACATTGAAGGAACTTGAGATATTTCTCCCGTAAACTGCTCTAGCGTTGTCAACAGCTCTTGTTCAGAAAAGATAATAGGGCGCTGCTCAATGATTTCTCCTTCAGCATCCCCTGTAGCAGTGCGAATGCCAAACCGAACGCCTGCCTGATAACCTTTATCTGCATCAAGCAAATATTGAGAAAACTTTGTTGCCTCACCAAAGCAAATAGGCAAAACCCCTGTTGCTAGTGGATCAAGACTACCCGTATGGCCTGCTTTAGCAGCCCCAAACAGGCTTTTAATTTCCTGCAATACTTTATTAGAGGTTACACCCTGACGTTTATCGAGCACCAGAATACCATGCACAGGGCGACCACGCTGACGACGACGTCTTGCCACGTTTTACTCTTCCTCAACACCTTTATCGTGGTGATTACGATCTTTACTTACAGCGTCATCAATCAATTTGGATAGATATTGGCCACGCTGAATACTTTCATCGAAAGAAAAGCGCAGTTGAGGTGTAGTTCTAGCGATTAATCTTTTTGCTAGCATTGACCTTAAAAAGCCAGCTGCTTTATTCAATACAGCAACTTGCTCGTCATTACTGACCTGATCTTCTTTCCCCAAAAAAGTGACATAAATATTTGCATAAGCTAAGTCTCGACTTACCTCAACACTACTTACTGTCACCATTCCCAGTCGCGGATCTTTGATTTCTAACTGAATTAGCACTGCTAATTCTTTTTGAATCTGATCCGCTATACGCTGTGTTCGACTAAATTCTTTAGCCATGTATTCTCACATTCAATTTATTTATCAGTCAAACTTACAAGCTACGCTCGACCTGAATTGACTTATAAACCTCAATCTTGTCGCCTACACGTACGTCATTGTAGTTCTTCACACCAATACCACATTCCATGTTGCTTCGTACTTCATTGACGTCATCTTTGAAGCGGCGCAGAGACTCAAGTTCACCCTCGTAAATAACCACGTTATCGCGAAGTACACGAATACGCTCATTACGATAAACCATACCCTCAACCACCATACAACCAGCAATAAGGCCAAACTTAGGTGATTTGAAGACATCACGAACTTCAGCCACGCCCACAATTTCTTCTCTAAACTGTGCTTTTAACATACCACTGAGTGCTTTCTTAACATCATCAATGATGTCATAAATCACACTGTAGTAGCGTAAATCGAGGCCTTCGGTTTCAACAATTTTTCTTGCAGTTGCATCAGCACGAACATTAAAGCCAAAAATAACAGCGCTGGAAGCTAATGCAAGGTTTGCATCTGTCTCAGTGATACCACCAACACCACCTGAAACCACTTTCACTTGGACTTCTTCGTTACCAAGATCATTCAGTGCCTGTGTTAATGCTTCTAAAGAACCACGGACATCCGCTTTCAAAACAATATTGAGTGTTTTCTTCTCATCTTGTTTCATGTTCTCAAAAACATTTTCAAGCTTAGCTGCTTGCTGACGTGCCAGCTTCACCTCACGGTATTTACCTTGACGGAAAAGCGCAATTTCGCGTGCTTTCTTCTCATCCTGTACCGCAAAAACCTCATCCCCTGCATCGGGTGTTCCATCCAAACCAAGGATTTCCACAGGAATTGAAGGTCCAGCATCTTTAATTGGCTTTCCATTTTCGTCCAGCATTGCACGAACACGACCATAGAATTGACCGGCTAGAATATTGTCACCTTGAGAAAGCGTACCATTTTGCACTAAGATCGTAGCTACAGCACCACGACGTTTATCCAAAGAAGACTCGATCACAATACCGCGCGCAGGAGAAATAGGAACAGCTTTTAACTCAAGCAGTTCCGCCTGCAACAGCAATGCCTCTAATAGCTCATCAATACCTTCACCACTATGCGCTGAAACATTGATAAACTGGGTATCACCACCCCACTCTTCAGGAATAACATCACGCTGAGCCAGCTCATTTTTAACCCGGTCAGGATCAGCTTCAGGCTTATCTATCTTGTTAACAGCTACAACAATAGGCACTTCTGCAGCCTTAGCATGTTGAATAGCTTCCTCAGTCTGAGGCATTACACCATCATCGGCAGCCACCACCAAAATAACAATATCAGTTACCTTGGCACCACGTGCACGCATTGCTGTAAATGCCGCGTGACCTGGTGTATCCAGAAAACTGATCATGCCTCGGTCAGTATTCACATGATAAGCACCTATATGCTGTGTAATACCACCCGCTTCACCAGCCTGTACTTTGGCTTTGCGGATGTAATCAAGCAGTGACGTTTTACCATGGTCTACGTGTCCCATAACTGTCACCACAGGCGCACGGGAAACTTGCTCACCTTCAACTATATTAAGCTCAGCAGCCAAACTATCTTCAAGCGCATCTGCTTTTATCAGTTTGACTTTGTGCCCCATTTCTTCAACCAGAATTGTTGCTGTTTCCTGATCGATGACTTGGTTAATTGTCACCATTGTGCCTAGCTTAAACATGGCTTTGATGACTTCAGCCGCTTTCACTGACATCTTCTGAGCCAACTCGGCTACTGTAATTGTCTCAGGAATACTCACTTCCCGAATAATTGGTTTTGTCGGTTTTTCAAAACCATGCAGTTGTGCTCTTTGAGGAGCCCCTCTGGTACGTCGTCCCGCTTTACCACGACTTAGTTGAGTCTCCCCTTTGTCTCCTGAACGACGCTTCTTATTATTACCACGACGATCTCCGCTATCACCATCGCTGCGCTCGTGACGGCTCTTTTCACGAGCTTTACGCTTAGGTGAACTTTTATCTGCCGCCGCTTTATCTTTTTCTTTTTCTTTTTGAGACTGCTCTGCTTCTAAGTGTTTACGAGCTTCAGCTTCGATGCGCGCACGCTCCTCTTGATCTTTAGCTCGCTTCGCGTCTTCTTTAGCAGCCTTACGACGCTTTTCTAACTCACGCGATTTTTCTTCAGCTTGACGTTTCTTCTCAGCTTTTTCAGCATCTGCTTCGTTACGTTTTACATAAGTACGTTTTTTACGTACTTCAACATTAACAGTTTTACTTTTTCCTTGACCGCCACTCACCTTAAGTTGGCTGACGGTTTTACGCTTAAGCGTTATACGACCTGGATCGGCTGCAGAGCCACCATGACTTTGCTTCAAATAAGCCAACAAAACTTGTTTTTCTTTGTCAGAAACAGCCTGATTAGCCTTTGTTTGCGGTAAGCCCGCATCTTTCATTTGCTGCAGTAATCGTTCAACAGGCGCACCAACCACTTGGGCGAGTTGTTCTACTGTTACATCTGCCATCAACAAATCTCCTCTCTCCGTGGTTTACCCTTGCTGCCCATCTTCGAACCATGGTGCTCGCGCAGTCATGATGAGTTGTCCAGCACGTTCTTCATCAATGCCTTCAATTTCAAGCAAGTCGTCAATTGACTGCTCTGCTAGGTCCTCCATGGTTATGATGCCTTTACTGGCAAACAAGAATGCCAGGTGCTTATCCATCCCCTCCATGGTCAGCAGATCTTCTGCTGGCTGGGCTTCTTCCAACTGCTCCTCTGAAGCAATCGCAAGGGTTAACAGATTGTCTTTGGCTCGCTGACGCAACTCATTTACTAAGTCTTCATCAAAGCCTTCAATTTCCAGCATTTCTTCCAGAGGTACATAGGCTATTTCTTCAAGGGAAGTAAAGCCTTCATCAACTAACAACTGTGCAAGATCCTCATCAACTTCAAGCTGCTCACGGAAGCGGTCTACAATATCCCCCACTTCACGCGCTTGCTTAGCCAGCGCTTCTTCCTCAGTCATCACATTGAGTGTCCAGCCAGTTAGCTCACTGGCTAACCTGACATTTTGACCATTACGACCGATAGCTTGCGCAAGGTTATCCTCAGCAACTGCAATATCCATAATATCGGCATCTTCATCCACGACAATTGAAGCCACTTCAGCAGGGGACATTGCATTAATAACTAACTGGGCAGGATTATCATCCCAGAGAACAATATCAATTCGCTCATTTCCCAGTTCTCCAGATACAGCTTGTACACGAGATCCACGCATCCCTACACAAGCTCCAACAGGATCAATCCGACCATCATTCGTTTTTACTGCAATCTTGGCTCTTGAACCTGGGTCTCGTGCTGCACCTTTAACTTCAATAACTTCTTCAGCTATTTCTGGCACTTCAATTTTAAACAGTTCGATCAACATTTGTGGGCAGGCTCGGCTAAGTACTAGCTGAGGCCCACGTCCGTCTTTGCGAATATCAAAAAGGAGTGCTCTTACCCGTGTTCCAACCCGAAAAGATTCTCTAGGAATCATTTGGTCTCTGGGTAATACTGCTTCTGCATTATTACCAAGATCAACAACAATATTATCGCGCGTTACTTTTTTAACTGTACCACTGACAATTTCGTTTAATTTTTCTTTATAGGCTTCAACTACCTGAGCACGTTCTGCTTCACGAACTTTTTGGACAATAACTTGTTTCGCTGTTTGAGCTGCTATGCGACCAAACTCAACAGACTCTATTTGTTCTTCCCAATAATCCCCAATCTGCAGGTTAGGATCTTTTTCATCTACTTCTTCAATAACAATATGTGCAGCAGGATTTTCATAATCTTCATCAGCAACAACTTTCCAACGCCGAAAAGTATCGTAATTACCTGTTCTACGATCAATGGCTACACGAACATCGATATCATCTTCATATCTTTTTTTAGTTGCAGTTGCCAAAGCAATTTCAATTGCTTCAAAGATAACATCGGGCGGCACACCCTTTTCATTTGATACTGAGTCAACGACTAGTAAAATTTCTTTGCTCATGCTACGCCTCGCCTGTTACTTAACCTGCCCAAAAGCCCAGAGAGCCCTTAAAACTGAGGTATTATGTTAGCTTTTTCGATCAGATCGATAGCGAACAAATATTCATGGTCTTCAACCTGAACCACGACTTCATCATTTTCCACGCCAGTGATAACGCCTTTGAATTTTCTTCGGCCTTCATAAGGTGAGCGTAACTTCAGCTGGACTTTATGCCCTTTAAACGCTTCATAATGAGCCAAAGTAAATAATGGGCGATCCATACCAGGTGAAGACACCTCAAGTGTATATTCACCAGAAATTGGATCTTCTACATCTAAAATACTACTTATTTGCCGGCTAACTTTTTCGCAATCGTCTAGATTAATTCCCTTTGGAGAATCAATAAAAACTTGCAGCTTTGAGTGTTTTCCTTGAGAAAAAAGCTCAATACCCCACACAACAAAGCCTAATGCCTCTATGGTGGGCACAATCAATTGTTCAAGTGTCTGGTGTTTACTTGCCACAAGTCACTGGCCTCAACCCAAATAATTTTTTTACAAACAAAAAGTGGGCATAGCGCCCACTCCTAAAATCAATAGTAGCTTGAATATCACATTTACAGTGAAGGCTACTCCTTGTCATAAACATTCACTGAAAAAATTCAGCTAATAAAAAACCCCTTATTTAAGGGGTTTTTCTTAATCTAGTGGTAGCGGGGGCTGGATTTGAACCAACGACCTTCGGGTTATGAGCCCGACGAGCTACCAGACTGCTCCACCCCGCATCAAAAAAGGCGCTTAGATTATATTCAGCATTATCTACATGGTCAACTTAATAAACAAATGGTGCCGAAGGCCGGACTTGAACCGGCACGGCTTACGCCACTACCCCCTCAAGATAGCGTGTCTACCAATTTCACCACTTCGGCTTTACATTGTCTCATCAAATATCTACTGCTCTGTATTTTCTTGATCAGTAGATGAATTTTGACTTTCAGTCTTTACTTCTGCACTCTCCACATTACTTGCTTCATTTTCAGCAGGCGGAGCTTGTTGCATATCTTCAGAAGCTTCACTATTAAGCTGTTTTTCAGACTGGTCTTCAATAGCTGTATTTTCTTCCACAGCTGTTTGACTAGCTTGCTTTACATTAGCTTCTGAAGCGGGTGCAGATTTTGCTTCATTTTGCCCCACTTCGTCAACCCCTGGAGCATCATTAGCTGAATCTTCAGCATCATTAACAACAGGTGCATCACCAGTAGACTGCTCAACTTTCTCAATTTGAGGTACTGCAGACTCTGATACTGCACTTGAGCTATGCTTACCAAGCATTGCGAGAGTAAAGCTTGTAACAAAGAATGCTGTAGCCAAAACACTGGTCAGTTTAGTAAGGAAATTACCACTACCCTGACTACCAAATACTGTTTGTGAAGCTCCACCACCAAACGAAGCTCCAGCTTCAGCACCTTTACCTTGCTGTAATAGCACCAGCCCAACAAGGGCTAGCGCTGCAAGCACATGAATTATCAGTATGATCGTATCCATTCAGTCATCAACCTGCTGCACGACAAATCGCTACAAACTGATCAACCAATAATGAAGCACCACCTACTAATCCACCGTCAATATCAGGGTTTGTAAATAAGGCTTCTGCATTATCAGCTTTAACACTCCCACCATAGAGTATCTGAATATTCTCAGCTAATTCAGCTGATATTGCTGCAAGTTGATCACGAATAAACTTATGTACTTCTTGCGCCTGCTCAGGCGTTGCAGTTCTACCAGTACCTATCGCCCAAACAGGCTCATAAGCAATAACAAAACCATCAACCTGTCCTGCAGATAAAGCAGCTAATATAGCCCCCAATTGTCGGCCAACAACTGTGAGTGTTTCTCCAGCTTCACGTTCTGCCAGATTTTCTCCAACACAAACAATAGGCGTTAATCCTGCCTGTTGAGCAGCAACAAATTTATCTGCAACATCTTTATCTACTTCACCGAACAGTGTTCTGCGCTCTGAGTGACCAATAATGGCAAACTTACACTCCAAGTCCTTAGCCATAGGAGCACTAATTTCTCCAGTATATGCGCCTTTATCTACTGCGGAAATATTCTGAACACCCCAACTAATTGCACTGCTCTTTAATTTTTCAGCCACTTGTGCAACATAAATGCTGGGAGGGCTCACGGCCACATCAGCTGTTCCTAACTCAGTGTTCAGCAAACCTTCAAGTAATGCTGCATTTTCAGCAGTATTACCATGCATTTTCCAGTTTCCTACCACCAAGGGCTTACGCATAAAAACCTCGCCTAGTCACTTGAGGCCGGCCATGTTAGCGTAGTAGCCAGTAATATACAACCTACTGACCTACTAACTAAATTGACGCAGCCTGTTGTACGACCCCAGCTAACTCTTCAGCTAACTGAGAAACCAATTGTTCATTTTCACCTTCAACCATGACACGTATTACAGGCTCAGTTCCAGAAGGACGTAATAATACACGACCTTTGTCAGCTAAGCTGTTTTCGGCATGAGCTACGGCCTGTTGAACAGCAGCATTATTAGAAATATTCAGCTGCTGTTTCATTTTGACATTGATCATGATTTGTGGATATTTTTGAACACCCTGCTTTAACTCGTATAAATTCTGCTCGGCACAAAACATCGCTTTCAGCACTTGTAATGCTGAAACAATCCCATCACCTGTCGTGGTTACATGGCGACAAATAATATGCCCGGAAGACTCTCCACCAAGACACCAATTATTTGAAGTAAGTTGCTCATTCACATAGCGATCACCAACTTTTGCTCTAATAAAAGGGATTGAAGCAGCCTCAAGCGCTTTTTCTACCCCTAAGTTGGTCATCAGAGTGCCTACAACACCACCTTGCAACGCCTTATGCAACTGCTGATGTCGTGCAATAATATAAAGTAGCTCATCTCCATCAACTACACAGCCTGTGTGGTCTACCATTAGCACGCGATCACCATCACCATCAAAGGCAATGCCAAGATCAGCTTGTTGGTCCATTACAGCTTGCTGCAAAGAGCCTAGAGAGGTTGAACCTACATTTTTATTAATATTCATGCCATTAGGTGAAACCCCAATAGCAATCACCTCCGCACCTAATTCCCTGAATACAGCAGGTCCAACATGGTAAGTTGCACCATTGGCAGCATCAACGACAATTTTGAGCCCTTTTAAACTGACACTACCATTAACTGTACTTTTACAATATTCAATATAGCGACCTGCCGCATCATTAATGCGAGTTACCTTACCAATTGCATCAGAACCGACAACGCTCATATCTTGATCTAGCATTTGCTCAATCTGAAGCTCAATGTCATCATCAAGTTTTAGTCCTTTTCCAGAAAAGAACTTAATACCATTGTCCTGATAAGGGTTGTGTGAAGCACTAATTACAATTCCAGCTTGCGCTCGAAAAGTTCTGGTAAGATAGGCTACAGCAGGTGTAGGCATAGGACCTAGCAAGTCAACATTGACGCCAGCAGCAGAAAGCCCAGCTTCTAAGGCAGACTCAAACATATATCCCGAAATTCGGGTGTCTTTGCCAATTATTATTTTGCTTTGCTGTTTCCCTGCAAATACTCGACCTGCAGCCCACCCAAGCTTAAGCATAAAATCTGGTGTTATTGGAAACTCACCAACTGTTCCACGTATACCATCAGTACCAAAGAACTTTTTTTCCATACTTAAATTGCCTCCAACAACCGCCCTTATTTACCTCAAAGCTGAACTGTTAATCCTGTATTGCATTTAGCATACGAATCACATCAACAGTCTCTGCTACATCATGTACTCGCACAATATGAGCCCCATGCAGTACCGACCAAGCAGCTAAGGCGAGACTACCATATAGCCTTTCTGATATTGGTTTACCTAGCACATCACCAATCATGCGCTTTCGTGATAAACCAACAAGCAAGGGCAATTCAAGCAGCTGTAACTTATTCAAATGTTTAAGTAGCAGCAAATTATGATCTAGCGTTTTACTAAAACCAAAACCAGGGTCTACCAGCAAACGCTGCTTCTTAATGCCATGACCAATACATGCATCTACTCGTTGCTGTAGATAAGCTATTACTTCATCAACAACATCATCGTATTTGGCAAGCTGCTGCATAGTAGCAGGCTCACCAAGCATGTGCATTAGACAAATAGGAATAGTTAGATCTGCAGCAACTGTTAGGGCATTGTCTCTATTTAATGCCCTAACATCGTTAATCAACCCTGCACCTAACTGTGCTGCCTCAAACATCACTTCAGGTGTACTCGTATCCACTGAAACAACAATATCAAAACGCTGTTTTAGTGCAGATAAAACAGGTAACACTCTATCCAACTCAGCTTGCACAGTTACAGGATCAGCACCTGGGCGAGTGGATTCACCACCAATATCGATGATTGCAGCACCAGCACAAATCATTCTTTCTACATGCTGAAGCGCCTTATCCAGATTGCAATACTGACCACCATCTGAAAATGAGTCAGGCGTTACATTCAAAATACCCATCACCTGTGGTGTAGATAAGTCTAATACTTTATCACCACAGTTCAGCATCAAAGTAGATGTTGTCATAACCGAAGAGCAAGAAACTTAATTAGGGCAGGTTAACAAAATGCAAGGTGAGCTTAATGCTCACCTGCAGGTCCTCCAATAGAGGGTTTTTTAGATGCTTCTTTTGAATCAGAAGTACTACTTTCTTTGCTATCACTAACACTGACATCTTCAACTTTGGCTCCCCCGTTTGTCCCATCTTCAGGCCAATCCGCGGGCGGCTTAGGTTTTTTGCCTGCCATAATGTCATTTAGCTGGTCAGCATCAATTGTTTCATACTCCATTAACGCATCTTTCATCAATTCCAGCTTATCTCTGTTTTCTTCAATAAGCCGTTTTGCTGTCAGATAACAAGTATCAATTATATGCTTAACTTCCCCATCAATTAATCGGGCAGTATCAGGACTCACATTCAAGTGATGCGCCCCTTGCGATTTGCCTAAGAAGACTTCACCATCTTCTTCACCATAAAGTAATGGACCAGCCTTTTCAGATAATCCCCATTTAGTAACCATATTCCTGGCCATTTGAGTCGCCTGTTGAATATCATTTTGGGCCCCTGTTGATACTCCATCAGCCCCATAAATCAATTCTTCAGCAATACGACCACCATAAGCAGAGGCAATACGCCCTAATAAATAGCGTTTACTGTAAGAAACTTTGTCTTCCTCAGGTAAATACATTGTGACACCAAGTGCACGACCACGAGGAATAATTGTTACTTTATAAACAGGATCATGCTCAGGCATTTTTAAGCCGACAATTGCGTGACCAGCTTCGTGAAAAGCTGTCATTTCCTTGTCTTTTTCACTCATCACCATGGATTTACGCTCTGCACCCATCATGATTTTATCTTTGGCTTTATCAAATTCATCCATGCCTACAACACGACGGTTACCACGTGCAGCAAATAAAGCAGCCTCATTAACCAAGTTAGCTAAGTCAGCCCCAGAAAAGCCTGGTGTTCCTCGAGCAATAACGGCTGGCTTCACATCTTCAGAAATAGGCACTTTACGCATATGTACTTTAAGAATTTGTTCACGACCACGAATATCTGGCAGTGGCACAACAACTTGACGGTCAAAACGTCCAGGACGCAGCAATGCAGGATCTAGTACATCTGGACGGTTAGTGGCAGCAATAACAATGACGCCCTCATTACCTTCAAACCCATCCATTTCCACCAAGAGCTGGTTCAGTGTTTGCTCTCGCTCATCATGACCACCACCAAGACCTGCGCCACGATGGCGACCTACTGCATCGATCTCGTCGATAAAAATAATGCAGGGAGACTGTTTCTTGGCCTGATCAAACATATCGCGAACCCGTGAAGCACCGACCCCCACAAACATTTCAACAAAGTCAGAACCGGAGATTGTGAAAAAGGGTACTCTCGCTTCACCTGCAATCGCCTTAGCCAACAACGTTTTACCTGTACCTGGAGGGCCAACCATCAGCACACCACGTGGGATACGCCCACCTAAACGCTGGAATTTGCCAGGATCACGCAAAAATTCTACGAGCTCTTGCACATCGTCCTTTGCTTCTTCAACACCTGCAACATCTGCGAATGTCGTTTTAATTTGGTCTTCACTGAGGAGTCTGGCTTTGCTTTTACCAAAGCTCATGGGACCACCACGGCCGCTGCCACCTCCTTGCATTTGCCGCATGAAAAACATGAAAACGGCGATAATGACAAGAATTGGGAAACTTGCTACCAGCAACTGAGTCCAGATGCTTTGCTTTTCAATAGGCTTAACTACGACCTCAACTTGATTGCGCAACAAATCATCCATTAGTTTGTCATCGCGAACCGCCAGAGGAAGGTTAGTTTCAAATGTTTGATTATCAGTAAAGCGCCCATTGACTTTTGAGCCATCAATTTCAACTTTACTAACCTGTTTGTTTTCAATGTACGTGACAAAATCGGAATAACTAACTTCTTTGGTTGAAGATTGCATATTGCCAAAGTTTTTAAACACTGTTAGCAACACCAAAGCTATTATTAGCCACAACACCAGATTTTTTGCCATGTCATTCAAAGGGCTATCCTCTATAGAGTGAACAAAGTTGACAGTCACTCAGTCTGCCAGACCAGATTTCTAACCGGTAACCATACCAGCTTCATCACGTTATTGGAGAAGCGTTCAAGGAATAATCCATACGATACTACAGATTATCTATTTGCAACAGTTTCTCATTTAAAGCTCATCGCAAGATTGACTACCACTCGTCTCTACCTCAACGCTTTAGACCACGGGCAAGCAGATAAACTTCACGGGATCTTGGCCTTGATGATGATGGTTTTCGGGTTTGTACCTGCTTAAAGTGCTGACGCAATACTTTAAGATAAGCATCAAAGCCTTCTCCTTGAAACACTTTCGTTAAAAAGCTCCCACCTGGTTTAAGCACCTGCTGTGCCAAATCAACAGCCAGTTCAGCCAAATACATCGCTTTGGGCTGATCAACAGCAAGCACCCCACTCATATTGGGGGCCATATCAGAAATTACAAGGTCTATTGGTGTATCACCAATAACAGCAAGAATTTCCTGCAGAACTTCATCTTCAGTAAAGTCACCTTGGATAAAATCAACACCAGCAACAGGGTCCATTGGCAAAATATCTGACGCTACAACTTTCCCTTGATCTCCAACCAGGCTAACAGCAACTTGTGACCAACCCCCAGGCGCTGCACCCAAGTCAACTACAGTCATTCCTGGCTGCAACAATTTATCTTTTTGTTGAATTTCCAGTAATTTATAACTTGCTCTGGAACGGTATCCATCCTGTTGAGATTTTTTTACATAGTGGTCAGAAAAATGTTCCTGCAGCCAGCGATGACTACTTTTCGACTTACCCATAACGTACAACTCTGTTATCTGGCTTACTAAAGCAAGCATTCATTGTTAGAAAAATAGCCTGTAAAATAGTTACCAAGCGTACTCATAGGCTAAAATTATTCCAACTCGGGTATTATTATCCGTGAGTATTTTATGTTTTCACAGTGGATTTATAAATAATGTCGTTGTCTGCCAGTCAGAAAAAGCAATTTCGTGCCATTGGGCACAACCTCAAACCTATTGTAACTGTAGCTGGAAAAGGCGTTTCCAGTAGCATTGTTGAAGAAACCTTAAGAGCACTCAATGATCACGAACTAATAAAAATCAAATTTCAAGTCGGTGATCGAGAGGTTAAACAGCAGTTAATTCAAGTATTATGTAATGAGTGCCAAGCCGAACTGGTCCAAACAATTGGCAATATTGCTTTGATTTATCGCCCAGCAGAAGAACCCAACCTGCATCTCTCAAATCTACATCGGCATTAACGGCAGACTTTCCTTCTGACCGAATATAACAAACCCCTCTTCCATAATAGGACGAGGGGTTCACAGCTATACTCGCAACAACATTTGAATCTTATTATACCTAGAGATGTTTAACTTCCTCTATTTCATACTCCACTTCACCATTTGGCGTCCTGACAAGCGCTACATCGCCCTCTTCCTTGCCAATCAGCGCACGAGCAATCGGCGAGTTTACAGATATTTTCCCATGTTTAATATCTGATTCATCATCACCAACAATTTGGTACTCTGCTTCTTCGTCCGTATTTAAGTTAAGCAACTCAACTGTCACCCCAAAAATCACTTTACCTGTTTTAGTAATTTTTGTGACATCAATAACATGAGCAGATGAAAGCTTACTTTCTATCTCTTTAATACGGCCTTCTGTAAAACCTTGCTGCTCACGCGCTGCGTGATACTCAGCATTTTCCTTTAAATCTCCATGCTCTCGAGCCTCAGCTATTGCTTGAATAATCCGAGGACGCTCCACAGTCTTAAGGTGTTTAAGCTCTTCTCTAAGTGCTACCTCACCACTGACTGTCATTGGTATTCTATTCATCCAGTCACACCTTTATGTAAATCTTGTAAGCGTCTAACCGTTTTTTCTGGTCCAAAACGGATCGCTTCGGCAACTGCTTCAGCACCTGCAATTGTTGTCGCATTAGGAACTTTGTGCTGTAAAGCCGAGCCGCGAATAATATAAGAGTCAGCAATTGCCTGCCGCCCTTCCGTGGTATTGATCATCAAACTAATTTCGTCGTTTTTAATCATATCAACCAAGTGAGGACGCCCTTCACTGACTTTATTGACTTTAGTTACAGGAACACCTGCCGCATTGAAGGCATGCGCTGTGCCTTCTGTCGCATAAAGCTCAAAGCCCAGTGAAATAAGCAACTTTCCAACATTCACTGCACGTGGTTTATCCTCATCACGTACACTAATAATCACCTTCCCTGTATTAGGTAAATTAGTGGCAGCATGCCCCTTAGCAAAGGCTTCGGCAAAGCTATCACCTACCCCCATCACTTCACCTGTAGATTTCATCTCTGGCCCCAAAATAGGGTCAACCCCAGGAAATTTATTAAAGGGGAACACTGATTCTTTTACACACCAATAATTCGGAATAACCTCAGAGGTAAATCCAACGTCTTCAAGTGACTGCCCTGCCATAACTTTGGCTGCTATTTTGGCCAGAGATTGGCCAATACACTTGGACACAAAAGGTACTGTACGCGATGCACGAGGATTAACTTCGATAACAAAAACCCTGTCATCCTGCACTGCCAACTGAACATTTAACAAGCCAATAACTCCAAGTTCAAGTGCCATACATGTCACTTGATCACGAATGGTTTGTTGTATTTCTTGGCTTAAGCTGTAAGGAGGCAGGGAACAAGCAGAATCGCCCGAATGGACACCAGCTTGCTCTATATGCTGCATGATAGCACCGATTACCACCATTTCGCCATCACAAACTGCATCCACATCAACCTCAATTGCACGGTTGAGGAATGAGTCCAATAACACAGGACTTTCATTGGAAACCTGAACTGCTTCACGCATATAGCGTACTAATTCAGACTCTTGACTAACAATCTCCATCGCTCGTCCACCCAACACATAAGAGGGCCGGACAACAAGTGGATAACCAATTTCTTCCGCTTTTTTAACTGCTTCCTCACTACTTCTCGCTGTTGCATTTTCAGGCTGAAGCAACCCTAAACGCTGGATCATTTGTAGAAAACGCTCACGGTCTTCTGCTCGGTCAATAGCTTCTGGCGACGTACCAATAATAGGCACACCCGCAGCTTCTAACGATCTAGCAAGCTTAAGTGGTGTTTGGCCTCCATACTGAACAATCACCCCTTTTGGCTTTTCAATAGCCACAATTTCCAAGACATCTTCTAAGGTAACAGGCTCAAAATAGAGCCGATCTGACGTATCATAATCCGTTGATACCGTTTCCGGGTTACAGTTAACCATAATGGTTTCATAACCTTCTTCCCGCAATGCCAGAGCTGCATGCACACAACAGTAGTCAAACTCTATACCCTGACCAATTCGGTTAGGACCTCCACCTAACACCATCATTTTTTCACGCTTTGTGGGTGCTGCCTCACACTCTTCATCATACGTCGAGTACATATAAGCAGTACTTGTCGCAAACTCAGCCGCACAGGTATCCACTCGCTTATAAACTGGATGCACCCCCAGCTTTTGTCTGTATTCTCGAACAGCTTTTTCGCTGACACTGAGCAACTTTGCTAAACAAGCATCAGAAAAGCCTTTACGCTTTAATTGCCAAAGAGCTTGCTTGCTGAGGCTGTTTAACCCTCCTCCCAACTTAACTTGCTGCTCTGCTTTTATAATGTCTTCAATATATGTCAAAAACCAAGGGTCTATATGGGTCAACTGATGTACTTCTTCTACCGTCATCGATGCTCTAAATGCATCCCCTACATACCATACGCGCTCAGCTCGGGGAGTAATTAACTCAACTTTCAACTGCTCCAAAGCACCATCCTGGTTTAAATTCAGCTTGGCTTCTAGACCTGTCACACCTACTTCCAAACCACGCAGTGCTTTTAAGAATGACTCCTGGAAATTACGACCAATCGCCATTACCTCTCCCACAGACTTCATCTGCGTTGTAAGGCGGCTATCTGCTTTTGGGAATTTTTCAAAGGCAAAACGCGGCACTTTAGTCACTACATAATCAATAGAAGGCTCAAACGAAGCAGGCGTAATGCCACCCGTTATTTCATTCTGTAATTCATCAAGGGTATAACCGACTGCTAACTTAGCTGCGACTTTTGCAATCGGGAACCCCGTTGCTTTTGAGGCCAAAGCAGAAGAACGAGATACTCTAGGATTCATCTCAATCACTACCATTCGACCATTTTCAGGGTTCAGTGCAAACTGAACATTTGAGCCCCCCGTCTCAACACCAATTTCTCGCAATACAGCAACAGATGCATTTCGCATCAGTTGATATTCTTTATCCGTTAATGTCTGTGCAGGTGCTACAGTAATTGAGTCCCCAGTGTGAACACCCATCGGGTCAATATTTTCAATAGAACAAACAATAATGCAGTTGTCTTTCTTATCCCGCACAACCTCCATTTCAAATTCTTTCCAACCAATCAGTGACTCATCAATTAATAGTTCACGTGTTGGTGAAAGGTCTAAACCACGCTCACAGATTTCGACAAACTCTTCACGGTTGTAGGCAATCCCACCACCTGTTCCTCCCATCGTAAAAGAAGGGCGAATAATGCAAGGGAAGTCTACCTTGTCGAGTACTTGCAACGCTTCTTCCAGGGAGTGTGCAATACCAGACTTTGGTGTCTCCAGAGCAATCTCTTTCATGGCTATATCAAAACGCTGTCGATCCTCTGCTTTATCAATGGCATCATGATTAGCACCAATCATCTCTACGCTATACTTTTCCAGAACGCCATGCTTATACAAATCCAGCGCACAGTTCAGTGCAGTCTGCCCGCCCATCGTAGGCAATAGGGCATCAGGTCTTTCTTTTTCTATAATCTTGGCAACGGTTTCCCAGCGAACAGGTTCAATATAAGTTGCATCAGCCATCACAGGATCCGTCATGATGGTCGCAGGATTGGAGTTCACGAGAATAACGCGGAACCCTTCTTCTCGAAGTGCTTTACACGCTTGCGCTCCAGAATAGTCAAACTCACAAGCCTGACCAATAACAATAGGGCCTGCACCGAGGATTAGAATACTTTTGATATCGTGACGTTTAGGCATGGTTTTCTCTTCACTGACGGTAAATTTGTTACATCTATTGTGTGTTTACGTTTATGCAGAGGCGATTTGCTGTAAGGGCTAATCAGCGTCGAGATCGAATTAAATCGATAAAGAGATCAAAGAGGGGAGCTACATCGTGGGGGCCAGGGCTTGCTTCAGGGTGACCTTGGAAGCTAAAAGCAGGTTTATCCGTTAACCGAATACCCTGTAACGATTGATCAAAAAGTGACTTATGAGTGACTTCAACATTTTCAGGTAATGATGCTTTACTCACAGCAAAACCATGGTTCTGACTGGTAATCATCACTTTACTGGTATTAAGGTCTTGCACAGGATGATTGGCACCATGATGTCCAAACTTCATTTTCTCAGTTTTGGCACCTGAAGCTAAAGCTAATAATTGGTGACCTAAACAGATACCAAATAATGGCATATTAGCTTCAAGTAGTGCGCGAATAGATTCAATAGCATAAGCACAAGGTTCAGGGTCACCAGGACCATTTGAGAGGAATACTCCATCTGGCTGTATAGCTAACACTTCACTGGCAGGTGTCGTGGCAGGCACCACAGTAATACGGCAACCTCTATGGGCTAGCATCCTTAAAATATTATGCTTAACACCAAAGTCATAGGCTACCACATGATATGGCTTTTCATTGCTGGCTGAAAAATCATTGGATGATGGCTGCCATTCACCCTCGTTCCATTCATAGATTTTATCTGTAGTAACAACAGACGCTAAGTCCATTCCTTTTAATCCAGGGAATGATTCAGTTTGAGCAAAAGCCTCTGTTTCTGAGATTGACGTACCAGCCATAATACAGCCAGATAGCGCACCTTTTTCGCGAAGAATACGCGTCAATCGGCGTGTATCAATCTCAGCAATAGCGACAATTCCCTTTTCTTTTAAAAATTCAGATAACGATTGTTGGCTACGCCAATTACTCACAACAGGCGATAGCTCCCGAATAATTAACCCACTCGCCCATACTTGAGTAGACTCATTATCTTGTTGATTAATACCTGTGTTACCAATATGTGGATACGTTAAAGTGACAAGCTGACGAGCATAAGAAGGGTCTGTCAGGATTTCCTGATAACCTGTAATAGCAGTATTAAAAACCACTTCTCCTGCTGTTTGCCCATCAGCGCCGATCGACACCCCTGAGAAGATCGAACCATCTTCAAGGGCTAATATTGCTGGTGTTGACAAAGCTAACTCCCTCACATTTTCTGATACATTTTTTCATAGGCAAAAAAAAAGCAAGATGCCTGCAGTTATTATCTGCTACATCTTGCTTTTTTCTGATAGCCGGACATTTGTAAACCAAACCCCTTTTCTTGGCACAAATTTAAGGAATTTTAAAATAAAATCTTGCCCGGCGTCTATTGGAAAATCGAGGTCGCTTACAAAAAATTACGTTGAGAACTAAATCTTGTATTAACGTAAGCCTAAAACATCCTGCATATCGTAAAGACCAGGTTCTTTCTTCGCCAACCACTTAGCTGCTCGAACGGCACCTTGTGCAAATGTCATACGGCTACTGGCTTTATGAGTAATCTCAACACGCTCACCCTCAGCAGCAAACATCACTGTATGATCACCCACAATGTCACCCGCACGAATCGTTTCAAAACCAATAGTTTTACGATCTCGCTCTCCGGTTATACCTTCACGACCATAGACTGCACATGTCTTAAGGTCTCGACCTAATGCCTCAGCGACAACCTCTCCCATCCGGAGTGCCGTACCTGATGGTGCATCAACTTTATGTCGATGATGAGCTTCTATCACTTCAATATCGACATCATCACCCATTACTTTTGCTGCCAATTCCAACAATTTAAAACACAAATTAACACCAACACTCATATTAGGTGCGAAAACAATAGAGGTTGTTTTGGCCGCTTCTTGTAACTGCTGTTTTTGCTCATCGCTAAACCCAGTGGTGCCAATAACAATAGCTCTATTCGATTGTTGGCAAAGGGCTACATTGTGCAAGGTATGTTCTGGGCGGGTAAAATCGACAACTACATCAAACTGATCTAGACAATTATCCAAGCTTGCTGACAGAACAATATTCATTTTTCCCAAACCTGCCAGCTCGCCTACATCCGCTCCCACTAACGAACTATCAGGTCGATCAGTAGCCACTGTTAATTGACAGCCCTTGCTTTCAGTGATGGCTTGAATGAGTGTACGTCCCATTCTACCTGTGGCTCCGACAACTGCTATGCGAATCATACGCCCCTCAACTTTATGATTTTTGCTAAATAAAAAATGAACAGTGAATTACTTTTAACATGCTACTTGAGGTTGAGTCACTTTATTACTTGTTATATTGAAAGCACTCTAGCCTACTGCCTCCAAACAGTATCAGCGAGCTGATAAAATTCAGTAGGTACATATAAATTTGGCCAGAAAACGATCAATATTTAATCATCTTCCAGCCAAATTTATCAGAATGTATTTTTAAATGTCTGCTTACACTATCTACATGCAATCTCAAAGCACAAAAGATAATTAACGCTACATATTTTCAAAAAAGCTTTTTACACCTTCAAACCAAGATGTTTTACGAGGAGATTGTTTATGCCCCCCTTCCCCTTCAAATGTAGCTTGTAATTCTTCAAACAATTCACGTTGACGCTTTGTCAGACTGACTGGCGTTTCAATAATTACACGACACAATAAGTCTCCCTGAGCTCCACCACGAACAGGTGCAACGCCTTTTCCTCGAACTCTAAACAGTTTACCTGTTTGTGTTTCAGGTGGAATTTTTAATTTAACTTTGCCATCCAGTGTTGGGACTTCTAATTCCCCTCCTAAGACAGCATCACAAATGGTAATGGGTACTTCACAGTAAAGATGCTTGCCATCACGCTGGAATATCTTATGGTCTCGTACAGAAACTTGAACATATAAATCACCTGCAGGCCCACCATTTAGCCCTGCTTCCCCTTCACCAGAAAGGCGAATACGATCACCTGTATCTACACCTGCTGGAATCTTAATTGAAAGGGTTTTGTATTCTTCAACACGACCTTCACCATGACAGTCTCGACATGGGTCCTTAATGACCTTACCAGTACCATGACATGCTGGACAGGTTTGTTGTACAGAGAAAAAGCCCTGTTGCATACGAACCTGACCAACACCACCACATGTACTACATGTTTCTGGTGAAGAGCCTTTACGTGCTCCAGAACCATCACAGGTTCGACACTCTACTTGTGTCGGAATACGAATTTTCTTTTCAATACCTCTTACAGCTTCTTCAAGCTCTAACTCCATAGAGTAGCGTAAGTCAGCACCCCGCTGTACACTGCTACGCCCACGCCCGGCACCTGCTGCCGTTCCGAAGATATCACCAAAAATATCGCCAAAAACATCACCAAAGCTACCTGCGCCAAAGCCACCAGCACCAGCCTGACCATCCACTCCAGCATGACCAAACTGATCATAAGCTGCTCTCTTTTGTGAATCAGAAAGCACCTCAAATGCCTCATTAACCTCTTTAAACTGATCTTCTGCAGCTTTATCCCCTGGATTTCGATCAGGGTGATATTTCATGGCCATACGACGGTAGGCTTTTTTCAAGTCTTTTTCAGAAACATCCCGGGAAACACCCAGAATTTCATAGTAATCTCTTTTGGCCATAGCTTTAGAAAACCTGCGAGCTTATTACCCCGAAAAACAATTGCTGTTTCGGCACAAGACAGTTATAGACACAAACGACAACGCGGGAAGCACTCCCGCGTTATACCATTAGGGTTGTCACCCTGTTGAGAAAAATACCTCTTTAGCAAAAGGTTACTTCTTCTCATCCTTTACTTCTTCAAACTCTGCATCAACAGCATCATCAGCAGATTTGTTTGCACCCTCACCTTCAGGTTGAGCTTGGCCAGCCTCGCCTTGTTGTGCTTGCTCGGCATACATACGTTGCGCCAGGGCAGAAGATGCTTCTGTTAATGCCTTAGTTTTAGTTTCTATTTCTTCTTTGTCGTCACCTTTGAGGGCTTTTTCCAGCTCTTCAATGGCTTTTTCTATTTTTTCCTTTTCATCAGCAGAAACTTTATCTTTCGCTTCTTCTACTGTTTTCTTCGTAGCATGGATCAAACCATCAGCGGCATTGCGAGCATTTGCCAGTTCTTCAAACTTACGGTCTTCCTCAGCATGAGCTTCTGCATCCTGAACCATTGAATCAATTTCACCATCAGACAAGCCGCTTGATGCTTTGATGACAATAGATTGCTCTTTGCCTGTTGCCTTGTCTTTAGCAGAAACATTCAAGATACCATTAGCATCAATATCGAATGTTACTTCAACTTGAGGTACACCACGTGGCGCAGTTGGGATATCAGCCAAGTCAAATCGACCCAGTGATTTGTTGTCGCCAGCACGCTTACGCTCACCTTGGCAAACATGGATGGTTACAGCTGTTTGATTGTCTTCTGCCGTTGAGAAAACCTGCGACTTTTTCGTTGGAATTGTCGTATTTTTCTCAATCAATGGAGTCATGACTCCACCCATGGTTTCAATACCCAATGTTAGCGGCGTAACGTCAAGTAGCAATACATCTTTAACATCTCCAGACAATACTGCACCCTGAATTGCAGCACCCATTGCTACAGCTTCATCAGGGTTAACATCTTTACGAGGCTCTTTATTAAAGAAGTCTTTAACTTTTTGCTGAACCATAGGCATACGGGTTTGACCACCCACCAGAATAACTTCATTGATTTCAGAAATATCCAGCCCAGCATCTTTTAGTGCAATACGACATGGCTCAATAGAGCGTGTAACCAACTCTTCAACCAATGACTCTAACTTTGCACGTGTCACTTTGACATTAAGGTGCTTAGGTCCAGTCGCATCAGCGGTAATGTAAGGTAGATTTACATCTGTTTGCTGACTAGAAGAAAGCTCAATTTTCGCTTTTTCTGCTGCTTCTTTTAGTCTTTGCAACGCTAGTGGGTCATTGTGCAAGTCAATGCCTTGCTCTTTTTTGAACTCGTCTGCCAAATAATCAATCAGGCGTAAGTCAAAATCTTCACCGCCTAGGAAGGTATCACCGTTAGTCGCCAATACCTCAAATTGGTGCTCACCATCAACTTCAGCAATTTCGATAATGGAGATATCGAATGTACCACCACCCAGGTCGTATACAGCAATTGTGGAATCACCACGCTTTTTATCCATGCCATAAGCCAAAGCAGCCGCTGTAGGCTCATTAATAATCCGCTTAACTTCTAAACCGGCAATACGACCAGCATCTTTTGTTGCCTGACGCTGAGAGTCATTAAAGTAAGCAGGTACAGTAATAACGGCTTCAGTAACTGCTTCACCAAGGTAGTCTTCAGCCGTCTTTTTCATTTTTTTCAAGACTTCAGCTGAAATTTGGGGTGGTGCTTTTTGGTCCCCTTTCACTTCAACCCAAGCATCGCCATTTTTAGCTTCAACGATCTTGTAAGGAACCATTTTAATGTCTTTTTGCACCACATCATCAGCAAAACGACGACCTATCAACCGCTTAATTGCAAACAATGTGTTGTTGGGGTTTGTGACCGCCTGACGTTTTGCTGGCTGGCCTACAAGTGTTTCGCCATCATCAGTGAAAGCAATAATAGAAGGTGTTGTACGAGTACCTTCCGCATTTTCAATCACTTTTGGCTTGTCACCATCCAAAAGTGCAACACAAGAGTTGGTTGTACCCAGGTCTATACCGATGATTTTACCCATTTTTTTATCTCTCCATACTCTACCTATGTAGAGTAGCTAATTCGTCAATAACCCTAATTTGAAAATGTTGAGTCAACCGCTGTCTGCATACGCATATATAGGAGATTGCCAGTGATTACTCTATTTGCTTTGCTATATGCGTCCTGTTCTAGCAATTTCAAGCCTTCTCATCGATTTTTGTTTCACTAGGCTTAGCCACAATAACCATTGCTGGACGAATCAACCGTCCACTCAGGGTATATCCTTTTTGCAACGCAGCAAGTACAGTACCTGGTTCGACATCAGGACTTTCCTGCATAGACATTGCTTCATGGTATTGTGGATCAAACGGCTCTCCGACAGGATCAAGCTGTTCAACATTATGCTTTTGCAACACATCAATAAACATCTTTAACGTTAGCTCAATTCCTTCGCACATAGCCTTTTGCCCTGGCTCATCACGATTAGCCGTTTCTAAGCCTCGCTCTAAGCTATCAATGACAGGTAACAGAGACTTACTAAAACCTTCCAGTGCAAATTTATGGGCTTTTTCAACATCTTGTTGAGAACGACGCTTAACATTCTGCGCATCCGCTTGAGCACGTAATGCTTGCTCCTGAGCCTCCACCAAGGCATTCTGCAGCGAATTAACTTCTGTTTGTAGAGACTCAATAGCCTGCTTGTCAGCAATAGTATCTTCAATTTCAGTTTGATCTACTTCCACTTCAGATACTTCTACACTGGTATCTTCAGCTTCATTCTGTTGATCGCTCGCTACGACTTCTTCAACCTCAGGTGTAGACTTTTTATCAGTCATCCCAGTCTCTCCGTTAATTGCTATAGCTATTTAGGGCAACCGTATAAATGGTTATTTTTCCAGCAATATGGGGATAAACCGCTGCGTTTCAAGGCTTGACTTTTAGCTATTCATTATTATTTGATGCAAAAAAAGGCTACTGTACAAATTAACAGCATTTATGCTTTAGCTATTAAACATGTATAGGTAACTGCCCAATGACTACAACTGTAATGATATGTAGATTTATTCCGATGCTATAGGCTAGACCTGACGACCGAATACTGCTAGTTTACTGTATAAACAAACAGCTATTTTGATAACTTATTTTTCCCTCATCAATGTTAAGGGCCGGAGTGGATACATGCTGCTTCACTTATCTATCAGCAATTTTGCTATTGTTGACACACTAGAGCTGGATATTCCCTCAGGTATGACGGTGATTACTGGTGAAACAGGTGCTGGTAAATCCATTATGCTGGATGCACTTGGACTTGCTTTAGGTGATCGAGCTGAAGTTGATATGATTCGCGCTGAAGCTAACAAAGCAGAGGTTATAGCAAGCTTTGATATACAGCACTTGCCAGACGCTCAAAAATGGCTTGCAGACCATGATTTACAAAATGGTAATGAATGCATTTTTCGTAGGGTAGTTACCCGTGAAGGCCGTTCACGAGGTTATATTAATGGTACCCCCTCAACCCTTCAGCATTTGCGTATGTTAGGGGATATGCTGATTGATATTCACAGTCAACATGAGCATCAATCCCTACTCAAAAAAGATACCCACCGAAAACTGCTTGATGCTTTTGCCGAAACATCGGCATTAAGTGTAAACGTTAATCAGACTTATCAACTCTGGAAACAATGTAATACAAAATTAAATACGCTTAGCCAGCAACATGATGAGATGGCAGATAAAGTACAACTATTGAGTTATCAAGTGCATGAGCTTCAACTATTGGACCTGCAGGAAAATGAAATAGAGGCACTGGAACAAGAACAAAAAATGCTAGCGAATGCAGAATCATCAATGCATTACTGCCAACAAGCATTAACGCTGTGTAGTGATAGCGATAACAGTAGCATTCTTCATCACTTAAATATTACTCAGCATGCTTTAAGTAAAATACAACCTGATAACACCTTCATTAACGATGCACTGCAACTGTTGGCTAGTGCACAAATTCAAGTCGAAGAAGCGGTGGCGGAACTTAACCGCTTTACAGACCATTTTGATGCAAATCCTGAGCGACTTCAAGAAGTAGAACAGCGATTAAGTGCTATTTATGACTTAGCCCGTAAACACAGAGTTTCTCCTGAAGAGCTCTACATGAAACAGCAGACTTTGGAAAAAAGTCTGCTGGAACTTGAGTCTTCTGATGACTCCTTAGAAGTTCTCACCCATGAAATAGCTCGTTTAGAAAAAGACTATTTCGCAAAAGCCAAGAAGCTTTCAAAGCTCAGAGAGAAGTCAGCCAAAACACTTAGCCAAAAGGTTTCTGAACAAATACAACAAATTGGCATGCCAAATGGTTACTTTCAAGTACAGTTAACGCATATACCTACCCATACACCAGAACCTTTTGGCGTGGAAGATGTTGAGTTTTTAGTCAGCACCAACCCAGGACAACCTGCCAAACCTCTGCAAAAAGTTGCTTCAGGTGGTGAGTTATCTCGAATCAGCCTAGCGATTCAAGTGATTGCTGCACAACTTTCAACGACACCTACTTTGGTGTTTGATGAGGTTGATGTTGGAATAAGTGGTGGTGTTGCAGAAACGGTAGGTCAACTGCTAAGAAAGATCGGAGGCAAAGGGCAAGTGTTGTGTGTAACACACCTCCCTCAAGTTGCTTCACAAGGGCATCAACACTTTTTTGTTCATAAACAGGTAAAGACTGATACTACTCACACTAATATTGCAACACTAAGTGCGGAGGAAAAAGTCACTGAAATTGCCCGCTTGTTAGGTGGGCTTAATATCACTGAACATACACTGGCACATGCTAAAGAAATGATTACTACTGTTGAGTAACAGATAATTTTATTAAACAAATAAATGTAAAAAATAATTCACTAAATATTTATTTAACCAATAGTAGATTAAAGGGCCCCTCTAAAAATAGTGATTTTTTTGTAAGAGCAAGGAAGCACTGCACGGAGGACCGCAGTGTATAAGAAATACATGAGGATCCAAGTACAGCGCTGACACAGCTATCATTATAAAGCTGCATATAAAAAGCAAGTAGTAACTTAATTTCTTCTGAAGAAAGCCAAAGTAAAAAGTGGTTTTATACATCTAACCATAATTCTTCACCTGGTGCTCAAATAGACCAAAGACGATCTATTTGAGTTTTATCTTTTTTAAAACACAGGCAAATTTACACTAAATGCATTGTCTATTTTAAGAATCACTTAGGCCTAAAGTGTGTAAGTGTACATCAGTATTAACTTAATAATGAGGAGTCAGGTTAGTAGCAAACTATGTCACAAAAATTTATTTTTGTGTTTTAGGTTTCACATAAAGCACAAGACTATGATCAACCAGATCATAACCATGCTTTTCTGCTATTTGTTTTTGTAGTTTTTCAATATCTTCATCACAAAACTCAACAATACGGCCTGACTCCACACACACCATATGGTCATGATGGTTACCCTGAGCCAACTCAAATACAGAATGTCCACCATCAAAGTTATGCCGAACCACTAAGCCAGCATTTTCGAACTGAGTTAAAACACGGTAAACTGTTGCCAAACCAACATCTTCATCGGCATCCATTAAGGCTTTATAAACATCTTCAGCACTCATATGGCGATGGTCTGCATTTTCTAAAATTTGCAGTATCTTAATTCTGGGCAAAGTTACTTTCAGACCCGCTTTTCTTAACTCTTGATTTTCCACAACACTATCCTTTATAAATCGAACCCTTAGCAGACGCCAAGAAGTAAGGTATTATCTCACTTTGACCCAAGATAGTGGAAGTCTTAATAAGATGCAAAACACCTTAACAAAATTCACTTTTCTCGCGTCACTTTTAATATGCATTAGTGGCTGTTCATTTTTCTCAGATAGCGACCATCGTACGGTTAGCTTTCCTGGCGTGTATAAGATTGATATTCAGCAAGGCAATATCATCACTCAAGATATGGTAAACCAACTACGCCCAGGAATGACCAAGCAACAGGTACGCTTTATTTTAGGCTCCCCTCTCTTGATAGATAGTTTTAACCAAGAGCGTTGGGATTATGTCTACAGCTTTCAACCAGGAGGAGAAGGCCGCTCCCAAGAAACACTCAGTATTTTCTTTAAAGATGACATACTGACTCACTTTTCGGGAGATTTTCGCCCAGATCCCAAAGCTATCATGGAAGAAGCAGGTATACCTATACCAGAAGATGAAACAAGTGCAGATGTATCAAGTGATAGTGAGCTATTAGAAGACGTTCCAGCAGAAGACTTTTAATATGAAGTGTGCTCAAACAAGCCTTGAGTAGCCAGGTTAATGGTTACTCAAGGCTTAGTATTAAACCGTCAAAGGGGTAGCTCCGCTTAGACTAGTCAGGCGACTCTGTCTGTTTAGCAAGCTTCGCTTTTTCTGCTCGCCGTTTACGAACTTCTTTGGGGTCAGCAATTAGTGGTCGGTAAATTTCTACTCGCTCCCCCTCTTCTAACACTCGCTCCTTGGGTTTAGGTACTAACTTACCAAAAATTCCCATCTTGGCAGTATCCCAGTTAATACCCTCAAACTCCTTATCAAGCTTTGAAGCAATCGCCGCATCAAAAACAGAAGAACCTTTTGGCATATTAAGCACGACTACTTTTTGCTTATTTGCCAGTGCATAAGCCACTTCAACCTTGATTTGTTCTTCAGCGATATCAACCATAAACTTCCTTTGCGCGTTGACAAAAAGCATCCACCATTGAGCTGGTTGCTGACACCAAGAAAGCGCCAAGCGTCTTTTCTAGCATTTTACCAGAGAGGGTAAAGGCTATATCCAATTCCACCTTACATGCATTATCTGCAAGCGCCTTAAAGTGCCACTTTCCTTTGAGCTTGGAGAATGGTCCTTGAACCAGCTCCATTTCTATGGAATCACATTCCGATAAATGATTTCGAGTAGTAAACGAATGTCTGAGACCACCTTTTGCAACATCTAAGCTTGCTTCCACCATATCAGAATGCCTTGAATGAACCTTCGCTCCAACACACCAAGGCAAAAAGTGAGGATAAGACTCAATGTCATTGATGAGGTCAAACATCGCTCTGGCCGAATACATGACCAGAGCTGAACGATTAATCACTGCCATTAACTGATGCTTTACCCTTATAAAGACTGAATAAGCGTCACAATAAATACAACAAACACTGCTACAGGAGCAATGACTCTTGAAGTAGCACGCCATAAATTGAAATAAAGCAGATTTTTAAGGGCTAATTCATTCAGAACCAGAGAACGTTTTAACGCCCACCCTGCATATATCGCAATTAACATTCCACCAAGAGGTAACATAATATTTGCTGTCAAATAATCCAGAAAATCAAACACTGTTCTGCCAAAAAATGGTTTAACATCCGCCCATTCATTGAATGACAGAACAGAGCCAATACCCAAAAACCACACTAAAAAGCTAAAACCAATTGTAGCTGTTACCCTACCGACAGAAAATCGCTGCGTCAAATAGGCTACAGCTGGCTCAATAAGTGAAATAGCAGAGCTTAAAGCCGCAATAGTGACCAGGAAGAAAAACAAGCAACCAAAGACTTGACCAAAAGGCATATTACCAAACGCTTGTGGTAAGGAAATAAATAGCAGACCAGGACCAGAAGATGGCTCCATACCATTAGCAAAAACGATGGGGAAAATGGCCATACCTGCCAACAACGCAACAACAGTATCAAAAAATACAATAGTTATTGCTGTACTGGCTATATTGGCTTGCTTAGGCATATAGGCACCATAAGCCATTATTGCTCCCATGCCCAAGCTAAGTGTAAAAAAGGCATGCCCCATTGCAGCAATAAGTGGTTTTGAGGTAAATACTTTATCACAGCCAGCTTCAGCCCACTTACAAGCTGTCACTGCACCATCTACTACCTTCTCATAGGTAAAAAAGGTTTTTTCAATATCAAATGCAAATAAAAACTTTAGTCCATCTGCAAACTTATCAGTCTTAAATACTGCATAAACTACCATTACCACAAGCAGTAAAAATAATGTTGGCATCATAATACGTACACTGCTTTCCAGCCCTTTATGAATCCCCCGCGCAATAATAAACGCAGTAATGACCATAAATAGTGTATGCCAAATCATAAGACGTTTGGGATCACCAATTAGATCTTCAAACATTTTTCCTGTTGAGCCAGAAGCAACATTATTAAAGGTACCCCGACCAATTTCCAGGGTGTAGTCCAAAGCCCAACCCGCAACAACACTATAAAAAGATAAAATAAAAAAACCCGCTAACACCCCCATCCAACCAACGAGTCCCCAAGCTCGAGTTTTACCCGACTCAGCAGCAAGATTACTCATGGCACTTATTGGATTACACCGCGCATGTCGTCCAATAAGCGCCTCAGACATTAAAATCGGTAACCCAATAAACGCAACGCATAACAAATAAACTAATACAAAAGCTCCTCCCCCATACTCCCCAGTAATAAATGGAAATTTCCAAATGTTTCCTAACCCAACAGCAGACCCGGTAGCGGCCAGAATAAATGTCCACCTCGTGGCCCAAGTAGCACTCGTTGATGCAGTTGATTCTGCCATGTTGTTATTACCTCTTTTCTTGTTCTAATTTGGCGCAAAGGTTACATTTTAACCAACTGTAAATTTCTCACAAGAACATGTAGCACATAGTCATAGCACAAACTGTTATAAAAATTTATAATAGCTCGCATGGCTAAAAAACAGAAAGGCACCGGCCAGCAGTCCGGCACGATTATTCTTAACAAAAAAGCTCGCCACGACTTTCATATTGACGAGAAATTCGAGGCAGGCATTGCTTTAACCGGATGGGAAGTAAAAAGCCTGCGAGCAGGCAAAGCCCAACTGGTAGACAGTTACGTTCTGCTAAAAGATGGCGAAGCATGGTTAGTTGGCACACAAATACAACCACTCACCACAGTTTCCACACATATCGTCGCAGATCCACTGCGAGATAGGAAGCTACTCTTACACCGCAAAGAGTTAGCCAAACTTTTTTCCGCTGCGCAGCAAAAAGGCCAAACCTGTATTTGTACTGCGCTTTACTGGAAAAAACATATGGTCAAATGTGAAATAGCCATTGCCCGAGGTAAAAAAGAGTTTGATAAACGCGCCACCCAAAAAGAACGTGACTGGCAAAGGCAAAAACAACGCTTAATGCGCCAGTAGTTGTATAAAAATAATAATATAATTAAATAAAGTTGACCAAAATTAGCAAAGTAAGTACTTGAATTAGGTTGACCTGAACCCCACATTTAGGTCATAGTTAAAGAAGAGACGAGGTTTCTACCGGGGGCGATCTGGATTCGACGACGGTTACGAACCTTTCTGGTGCATGTCGAGATGGCAGCCAATCTCGTAAATCCAAAGCTGCAAATTAATAGTCGCAAACGACGAAAACTACGCTCTAGCTGCTTAATCCCAGCTAGCAGTTCCACTAGCCAGCTTACGGGGTGGTGGTAACTGTCATATTTAGTAAGATCGCTGAGAAGACTGTCTGCATCAACTCGGCTAAACTTTCGCAGGCTCGCCTTGTTCGCCCTGACCGTCGGGCCGATTAA
Source organism: Zooshikella harenae (assembly GCF_018837975.1). GTDB lineage: Bacteria > Pseudomonadota > Gammaproteobacteria > Pseudomonadales > Zooshikellaceae > Zooshikella > Zooshikella harenae. The sequence continues at coordinate 122,505 of NZ_JAGSOY010000008.1, forward strand.
GGTTAACCCAGTAGACGGAAGCTAAGCATGTAGAGCCGAAAGCAGAGGACTGGCGGACGC
>NZ_JAGSOY010000080.1 GCF_018837975.1 Zooshikella harenae
GGCTGATAGCTGAATAAATTTCTTAATGCCTTGTTGTACACAGGCTTCAGCAAGCGCTTTAGGGCTTTGAAAATGAAGTTGGGAAAATTCGCCAAAATAGCGTTCAGTAAGAATACCTGCACAGTTTATAACGGCATGAATCTGTTGAAGCCAGTCTTCAGCTGTGAGATGAGCAGAGAAGTCTATTGAGGCGGCTTTTAGATTTGGGTGACGTGGTAAATTGTGAGGATTCCTGGCGCAGGCTTTAACTGAGTGACCTTCTTGAAGCAGTAATTCAACAATGGCGCTACCAATGAAACCTGCGGCGCCAGTGATTAGAATATTCAAACGGTATTCCTCTGGTCAAATGTTCAAGAAGTACTGAAATAATATTTTGGAGTTTCGTTACTAATTGTTGTCTTGTGACTGTATTTTAACTTTCACCTAGGTCTGTTGTCTATAATATAAACATTATACCCTTCACGAATCATTTTTAGGGTTTGTTGTCATCGTTCTTGACCGGGAATGCAGTTTATGCAGGAGCATTTAACTGTCATCCCTGTCTCTTATTAATATAAGTTGGAACGGCTTCATTGTTTGATGGCTGCGCCTAAAAGAGCTTCGTTATGAAGATATAGTAATTGTTATGTCTACATTTGTTGTATACCCCTTTTACTGAAGTTTTATCTGGTTGAAGTAGTCCGTGAAAGTTATTTCTGTTGTAAAGTATTTATTCACAATAATTGGTCTTGCTATGCTTGTGGGGGCATTTTTTGCGTATAAAAATTCTCATGATTTTGTAGTTGAAGCAATCCATGCTAATGGTACTGTAGTTGACTTGATTAGCTCAAGATCTAGTGATTCTATTAGTTATAGGCCTGTTGTTGAGTTTAAAACCAAAGAGGGTGATTTGGTTGAGTTCACATCTTCAACAGGAAGTAATCCACCAAGCTATTCAAGAGGAGATGTTGTTGAAGTACTTTACTTAGAGTCATACCCTGATAAGGCTGAAATTAATAGTTTTTTCTCGTTGTGGGGGCTTTCAACTATTTTAGGAGGCATGGGCGCTGTTTTTTTCTTGGTTGGCTTCTTAATAATTCTCTTCGGTGGTTTGAAAAATAAAAAGAAAAAGTATTTACTAGAGAGAGGATACCCAATAAAAGCAGTATTTCAAAGCGTTGAGATTAATGGCTCGCTCAGCGTAAATGGTCGTAACCCTTACCAAATTTATGCTCAGTGGAAAAAACCAGCAACGAATGAGTTACATTTATTTAAGAGTGAGAATATTTGGTTTGATCCTTCTGATTATATTTCTCAAGAAGAAATAACGGTATTTATCGAAAAAGATAAACCTAAGAATTACCATGTTGATATTTCATTCCTTCCTAAACTAGCTAGTTGATGTGAAATTTTCTGATAACGACCATTATTATTGTTAGAAGTATTTTTCTGCTATGGATACCCTTTGCTTTGGTGATGCTTGCTATTTCATTAGTACTTAGAATGATTCACGAAGTGCATATTGGGGGCGGTGGATAAGACTTCAAACGTAACGGACTAGCCCCTCTATAAACATAAACAGTGTTTGGTGCTATGCTTGATAAAGGGTAGGCCAAACGCTGATGGTTGTTTATGAAAAGTCTGTTAGTTTTAATATTGCTGATTGGCGGTGGTTTATCTTATGCTGAAGAGAGTGAGAATAAAGTACTGCAAATTGTTTCAGGTGAGTATCCACCTTGGGCATCCAAAGACTCTAAGAAGGGGGGATTTGCGAATCACATTATTTCTGAAGTGTTTAGCCGAGAAGGTTATTTCGTTGAGTATACTTATTTACCTTGGGCAAGAACGTATAGTGAAGCAAAAAAGGGAAGTTATGATGCAACTTCTCTTTGGTATCCCTCAAAAGAACGAGAAAAACTATTTTATTATAGTAATTCTATTGGAAAAGAGGACGTTGTCTTTTTTCATTTGAAAACAACTAACTTTGATCAATGGGAAAGTTTTGAAGATCTAAAAAAATATAGAATTGGAGCAACGCGTGGGTATACCTATACAGCAGAATTCTGGGATGCAGAAAAGGATAAGAAACTAAATATTATTGTAAATAACTCGGATGAGATAAATTTTAACATGTTGTTGAGAGGTCGAGTCGACCTATTCCTTTCATCAGCTGTTTCTGGGTATGCTATCCTGTATAAGAATTTTTCGCTAGAACAAGTGCAGGTAGTTACATATAATTATAAGCCTTTATTTAGTAATACCAATCATTTGCTTTTTCCAAGAAAAAAGATGAATTCTAAAAAAATACTTAAATTATTTAATGAGGGATTACAGGCCCTCATTGATGAGGGTGCTTATAATAATTACTATGATATGTTACTTAAAGGTTATTATTCTAAATAATGAAGTATGCGCCTAGAATGAAGGGTATTTTTACTGTGTTTTAAATGATCTTAAAAACAAACCGAGTCCACCAATCGCAAGTACTAAAATAGTAATTAATTCAAAAGCAGTCATGGAACGCATACTGAAGTGTATTGCAGAAATAACGCCAAAAAGAAGAGCGGTGAGTGATCCTAAGGTAAGTAGCCAGCCAATAAAATTTTTAGCATTATAGAACAACATACCAATACCGAAGATGAAGGGTACCATTACCATGCCACTGGTAATATTAAATTGACCTCCAAATAAGTTAAGGCCATAAAGGCGCATACCCATATTAAATGAGGAGTTAACCATAATGGCATTAAACAACATGTAGAAACCTGCGCACATCATGGCAAGCCCAATTAAAAACTGTCCAATACCTCCATTTGTTCCACCTGCGCCTCTCATTCATACCCTCCATAAAATGTTGTTTATTGTATAACTATAACTCATTATCTGCAGAGCATGGCTATAGTTCTGCATTCGGTGGTGAGGAACGAGTCTATGTTGTACAGTTTGGGAGGGACCTGATTAGAGGTAAAAGAAAGCCGCATTTTGCGGCTAAAGCCAATAGCAGTTTCTGTCCTAAATTCTGACCCACAAGGTAGATAATGTTTATACATATTTAATGTGCAACATGTTGACATTTACTGATGTCATTACCTTTGTTGGTCGGGTTAGGCGTGTTAAGTACCTTATCTTAACCAACCTCAAGTAGAGTTAGCCTTGATGTTTGAGCGTACTCAACATAGATTTAGCCTAATCACAGAACATTGCAAAAAAAAGATATATATTAAATATTTTTATACAAAATCAAGTTACTAAAGTGTTTAAGAAACTTGTCAGTTGGAAAGAAATAAGCCGCTGAATTAGCGGCTAAAGCGGCATTTTCGTAATGAGCTAGAACAACTACATCGTTAGACTAAGAGATAAATTTTACATAAAAGTGACGTTATAATGGCATATTTGTGATGGTGGCTTTTAGTTGCTTTTTATGAAAGTGTATTATGCACTTTTAAGATGGCTGGCTTAGTGAGTAACGAAACAGGGTGGAATGAATCTATGCAAACCTTACACGTAGCGTTAGGTGAACGAAGTTATCCTATTCACATTGGTCCAGGTTTATTAGGGCAGCCTGATTTATTATCACCCTATATTCGTGGTCGACAGGTTATGTTGGTGACTAATGAAACTGTCGCTCCACTGTATTTAAATAAAGTGAAAGCCTCCCTTAGTGCATTTCAAGTAGATACCGTGGTTTTGCCAGATGGAGAAGTCTATAAAACATTAGATACCGTTAATTTAATTTTTGACCAGTTACTTGAAAAGCGACATAACCGTACGACAACACTTATTGCATTAGGTGGAGGTGTCATTGGTGATATGGTTGGTTTTGCAGCTGCAACCTATCAACGAGGTGTTGATTTCATTCAAATTCCAACCACGTTACTGGCTCAGGTTGATTCCTCTGTGGGTGGAAAGACAGGAGTGAACCACACGTTAGGCAAAAACATGATTGGGGCATTTCATCAGCCACGCTGTGTGCTAGCGGATACAACGGTGTTAAAGACATTGCCTACTCGTGAACTATCGGCAGGTATTGCAGAAGTTATTAAGTATGGGTTGATTTGTGATCAGTCATTTTTTGCTTGGCTGCAAATGCACACAAAAGATTTGTTGGCTTGTGATGACACGGCACTTGGATATGCTATCAAGCGTTCTTGCTTAGCAAAGGCTGAAGTTGTTGCTGAAGATGAGCGGGAAGGTGGTATAAGGGCAATTCTGAACCTGGGACATACCTTTGGCCATGCGATTGAAACTCATGAAGGTTATGGCAATTGGCTTCATGGTGAAGCTGTTGCTGTAGGTATGCTCATGGCGGTGGATTTGTCGATACGTTTAGGGTGGTTAGACGCTAGTGAACTGGAAGTTTTACGGCGCTTATTAGAGCAGGCCAAACTACCAGTGACTTCTCCAACTGATATGATGCCAGAAGATTTTTTAAAATATATGGCTGTGGATAAAAAAGTGGTTGATGGTTCATTACGCCTAGTACTTCTTGAAGCAGTAGGCAAGGCTATAGTGACATCGGACTTTAGTCATGACGCTCTGCTTGCGACATTAAAGAGTATATAACAGGACCTTTCAAAAGAAATTGTCAGCATTATTATCAACCATCAGTGTCAGATACTAGGGATTGCGATCTGACACGACTAGAAAAAAATACTTATCCTAAATTGTAAACAAGTTCTTTACCTTGCTTATTTAAGTGGGCTATTAGCGTCTATTATGAGGGTATGCTTACTGAAAACTATATTTTGGTAAGTGTGGGTTGTTTGAAAACTGTACTAATAAATTTAGATTAGTTGTACCTCAGTGCAGGGTATTATCAATTGTAGGGATACTTGTTTGATAAGTGACAGGCAAAGGATGGCGTTATCTGTTGATGGTAGGCTAATGACAAACCCAATAAAAGCCAGTGATGACCAGCTTGCGAAGAAAGATTTTCTGCGTATTTATGGTATGGCTCGAAATCCTTTTGTAGATCAAGGAGATTTGGGGCTGTTTTTTTCTGGGGCAGGACGTGGTGAAGTGTTGAAGCAAATCCAACATTTGCTTACCTTCACGCACTTATTACTACTGGTGACAGGGCAGGAAGGTTCAGGAAAAACACACCTTTGTAAAGTGCTCAGTAATGAAATATCAAGCGATAATCCACTCGTCATTAGTGGTACTGTAGGGATGGGGGTTACAGAGTTTCTCAATCAAATAACACGACATTACACACCCAAAAAAGCCTTGCCAGTTACGCGTGTGGACTATGAGGCACTATTAAAAAATTTACTTGCTGAATTAACGCGACCACAAAAACTAATTTTATTGATTGATAATGCTCATAAATTAGATCCTCAACTGGTTTCATTATTAGTATCGTGGGCTTCAGTTGCTGAATCGGAAAACTACTCCGTTCACATTGTATTATTCTCACTGCCTCAGTTACAAAAAACACTACAACCACATCCTAATCTTAAAAATCAAGATTTGTTACATGAGATTCAGCTTGATGACCTTGGTAGAGAAGATATTAAAAAATATGTGAACCACTGTTTAGAAAGTACAGGGTTAAACAACCTATTTGAACTTAATAGTGAAGATTTGGACAAAATTTATAACTTATCTGGTGGTGATTTTAGTAAAGTAAATTTTTATGCACATGAGGTGCTGTTTGGCAGTATGAGTACACAACAAGATAGTAATAAATATGGTATCCCTTCCAAGCATCTCATTGCAGCTTCAGTAGTTGCTTTACTGCTGTTAGTTCTTGTAATTACACAACAGTTATTGTCCGTTGATGATCCTGCATCTGATGAAAAAGCGGCTGTAGTGATAATGGATGATACTGTTAAACCTGCTGTTGATATTCCGCAATGGGACTCATCAGCTAAGCCTCCTACTGAAGCTTCAGGGGGGAATGAAGACACACCGACAACCGTCATGGATATTGAGCTGCCAACTGTAGCGGTACAAGAGAATGAGTCTTCTAAAACAGTTGCATCACCACAGAACTCACTTAAGGATAGTCAAGCTAAAAGCAATACTCAGTCTAATGAGGAGCAGTCTCCTACTAAAGCAGAATTATCGACAGATGAGAAAGTTGCATCTCTGAATAATGGCAAAGATAAACTCGCAGGCACAGTTGTCCGTAATCAAGACAGTTCACCTGAGGTAAAAGCGTCAGCTTCGTCTAACATTCAAACTAAAGCAAAGGATCAAACCAAAGCAAAGGAAGTAAAAACGGAGAAAATACCTGTAGCAGACACAAAGTCAGTAAAAAAAGCTGAAACAAAAAAAGTAAAGCCTAGTCCCCCCCGAAAAACACCCACCAAGCAGGCTGCAACTAAAAGGTATTCAGGAGATGGTTCTTGGTTTTTAGCACAATCAAGGAAGTACTATGTACTACAAGTTTTGGGGACGAGTTCAGAGTCCGCAGCGCGCACATTCGTCCAGAGACACAAAAATAATCCACAACTGAAGTATTTCAAAACCCGCCATAATGGACAGCCTTGGTATGTGGTTTCTTATGGCCGTTACTCAACTCATGCTTTGGCGACAGCTGCTATCAAGAAGCTACCAAATGCATTACAGCAACAGAACCCTTGGCCCCGCAGTTTACAAAATATCCAACAAGAGATTCGTAAATATAACTGATGGCCTGCCTGCTATCGCACATTGGTATTAGCTTTTACTATTCACTAGTCTTCACTAATAGCTGATTATAATTGGTGAGCAGGAAGTCATACTCACGTAAAATTACAATCAGTGTCGTGCTTTAGTTTGTCCTTTATTATATGGTAGAGACATAAATTTGTGTCTATGTGACATGACGGGTAAACTATTTCCCCCTTTTTGTTGGCAGTGATCAATTACAATTAAAGCTAAAGCCGCTAACATACTGTTTTTTTTGAAGAAATTCCTCGTTGAGAGTGTACCTTATGCGAGTTCTTTACCATCCTGAGCAGTTCAAGGATAACTGTGGCTTCGGCCTGATTGCCCATAAAGAAGGGCAGAAGAGCCACCACTTACTGCAAACCGCCATTCAGGCGTTAACATGCATGACCCATCGTGGCGGTATCGCTGCTGATGGTAAAACAGGCGATGGCTGTGGATTATTGATTCAAAAGCCAGACAGCTTTTTACGAACTATTGCCCAGGAGTCATTTCAAGCGCAATTGTCTACCCACTATGCTGTGGGTATGGTCTTTTTAAATGCTGACGAGTCAAAAGCAAAAATTGCTCGACAAGCACTGAATGACCAATTAGCCGATCAAGAATTAGAGGTGGTTGGCTGGCGTAAAGTACCTACCAATCCAGAGTGTCTAGGTCCTATTGCCCTGGATCAAATGCCTCAGTTTGAACAAGTTTTTGTAAACTGTCCCGAATCCCTTACTGAAGAACAGTTTGCTGCCAAACTATTTATGGCAAGACGTCGAGCTCGCTTAAGTGTAACGGATGATGATGAGTTTTATATCTGTAGCTTGTCTCATACCGTCGTAACTTATAAGGGCTTGATGATGCCTGTTGATTTACCCAAGTTTTATCCAGATTTGGGTGATCCCCGGTTTGAAACCGCGATTTGTGTTTTCCATCAGCGTTTTTCTACCAACACCATGCCGCGTTGGCACTTGGCTCAACCATTCCGCTTCCTGGCACACAATGGTGAAATCAATACCATTACAGGCAACCGGAACTGGGCTGAGGCTCGAACCAGCAAATTTAAGTGTGAGCTGTTACCTGAAGTTGAAACGGTTAAACCATTAGTTAACCGGACAGGATCAGATTCTTCCAGTTTGGACAATATGCTGGAAGTACTGGTAACAGGTGGTGTAGATATCTATCGTGCTATTCGGATGCTGGTGCCACCAGCCTGGCAGAATGTCGATACTATGGACCCTGATTTACGGGCGTTCTATGAATATAACTCCATGCATATGGAACCTTGGGATGGGCCTGCTGGGTTGGTAATAACAGATGGGGTTCGTGCCATTTGTGCGTTAGACCGGAATGGGTTGCGGCCTTCGCGTTGGGTGATGACTAAGAATGGCTACATTACTGTATCTTCAGAGGTAGGTGTTTGGTCCTATCAGCCAGAAGATGTCGTTGCAAAAGGCCGGGTTGGACCTGGTGAAATGTTAGCCATTGATACTGAAACCCATGATATTTACACCGCACATGATATTGATGGTTACCTAAAGACAAAGCAGCCTTATAAAAAGTGGTTAAAGCAACATGCTCATCGTATTCAGTCGAAATACATTGAGCACACATATCGAATTGACCACTTTGACAAAGAAGCGTTGAAGTCTCATATGAAAATGTACCAGATTACGTTTGAAGAGCGTGATCAGATACTGCGTCCATTAGCTGAAAACGCGCAAGAAGCTGTTGGCTCGATGGGTGATGATACGCCAATGGCGGTACTCTCTCAGCGAGTTCGCCCTCTATATGATTACTTCCGCCAGCAGTTTGCTCAGGTGACTAATCCTCCGATTGATCCTTTGCGGGAATCAATCGTGATGTCACTGGAAACCTGTTTAGGTGCTGAAAAAAATCCTTTTGAACAAACACCACTGCATGCTGCACGGGTTATTTTGAGTTCACCCATTTTATCCCCTGCCAAGTTCTTAAATTTAACAAAAGACGATGGGCATGGGCTGGGTGTTGTCAAAATTAACTTAAATTATGATGCGTCTGAGGATTTAGCTCAGGCGGTTACTCGCATTTGTGATGAAGCTGAAGCCGCAGTAAGAGCAGGAAGTGTGGTGGTTTACTTGACCGATAGAGATATCGAAAAAGGTAAATTACCCATTCATGCTGCAATGGCGACAGGCGCAGTACATCATCGTTTGATTGATACTGGCCTCCGTACCAGTGCCAATATTCTGGTGGAAACGGGGACAGCTCGTGATGCTCATCACTTTGCGGTGTTACTGGGATTTGGTGCTACAGCTGTCTACCCCTATCTAAGCTACGAAGTAATTTGGGATTTGATTCAAACCCAAGAAGTGATGATTGATCCTATTGAAGCGAATAAAAACTTCCGCAGAGGTATTAAAAAAGGCCTGTTGAAGATTATGTCTAAGATGGGTATTTCCACCATTGCTTCATACCGTGGTGCCCAGCTTTTCGAAGCGATTGGTTTAAGCGATGAAGTGGTTGATATGTGCTTTAAAGGCGTTGCTAGTCGTATTGCTGGGGCGCGTTTTAACGACTTTCAACATGAGCAATCGCTACTGGCAAAACAAGCTTGGCGGATGAGTCAGACTATCCAACAAGGTGGTTTATTAAAGTATGTGCATAACAGCGAGTATCACTGCTTTAATCCCGATGTGATTCAAACGTTGCAAACCGCAGTACGCAGTGGTCGCTATGAAGACTATCAACAGTATGCTGAACAGGTAAATAAACGTTCAGTAGCAACACTGAGAGACCTATTTAGTTTGCAATTATCAGAACAAGGCATTGCTGTTGACCAGGTTGAACCTATCAGTGAAATCGTTAAGCGCTTTGATAGTGCTGCCATGTCGCTGGGTGCCTTATCACCAGAAGCCCATGAAGCTCTTGCTGAAGCAATGAACCGATTGGGAGCGCGTTCAAACTCGGGTGAAGGGGGTGAAGATCCTGTTCGCTTTGGCACGAACAAGGTTTCCAAAATTAAGCAAATTGCTTCTGGACGTTTTGGTGTCACACCACATTACCTGGTGAATGCAGAAGTGCTGCAAATAAAGGTCGCGCAAGGGGCCAAGCCTGGAGAAGGCGGGCAGCTACCTGGTAGCAAAGTAAATCAGCTGATTGCACGGTTACGCTATTCGGTACCTGGTGTCACATTAATTTCGCCACCACCTCACCATGATATCTATTCCATTGAGGATTTAGCTCAGCTGATTTTTGACCTTAAACAGGTGAATCCTGAGGCTTTGGTTTCGGTGAAACTTGTGTCTGAGCCTGGTGTGGGGACTATCGCAGCAGGGGTGGCGAAGGCTTATGCTGATTTAATTACCATTTCTGGTTATGACGGTGGTACAGCTGCTAGCCCACTCACTTCGATTCGCTATGCTGGCTCGCCATGGGAGTTGGGATTAAGCGAAGCTCATCAGGCGCTGCGTTTAAATGATTTGCGAGGCAAAGTTCGTTTACAGACAGATGGTGGACTAAAAACCGGTCTTGATGTGATTAAAGCAGCCATTTTAGGGGCTGAAAGTTTTGGCTTCGGTACTACACCAATGGTAGCAATGGGTTGTAAATATCTGCGGATTTGCCATTTAAATAACTGTGCGACAGGTGTAGCAACCCAAAACCAGCAGCTACGTGACCAGTACTTTACAGGTACAGTCGAGATGATCATGAATTTCTTTACTTTTGTAGCGACAGAGGTAAGAGAGTGGCTGTCAAAACTTGGCGTATCGCGCTTAGAGGATTTAATTGGGCGTACTGATTTATTAAAACGTTTACCTGGCGATACTGAAAAACAGCAGCGCCTGGATTTATCGCCTTTGGTTGAACAGCAACATATACCCGCTGATAAGCCGCAAATTTGTCAGAGTGCTCGTAATATTCCTTTTGATAAGGGGCAGCTGGCAGAGCAAATGGTTAAAGATATCCTGCCTGTAATTGAGAGTCGTCAAGGTGGTGACTTTCATTATCAAGTCGGTAACTGTGATCGTTCGATTGGTGCTCGTCTTTCTGGGGAGATTGCCAAGCGTTACGGTAATCAGGGCATGACTGATAGCCCCGTTAATGTGTACTTGAAAGGTTCTGCAGGCCAGAGTTTTGGTGTTTGGAATGCCGGTGGCCTGAATATGTATCTGGAAGGTGATGCCAATGACTATGTGGGTAAAGGCATGACGGGCGGTAAATTAGTTATTGCTCCACCAAGCAATAGTCAGTTTGAGTCGCAACAGACAGCCATTATTGGTAATACCTGTTGTTATGGTGCTACTGGAGGCAAGTTATTTGCCTCTGGTACGGCTGGAGAACGCTTAGGGGTTCGTAACTCTGGTGCTCACATCGTGGTAGAAGGTACTGGAGATCACTGTTGTGAATATATGACGGGTGGTGTGGTTACGGTTTTAGGTAATACAGGCCACAACTTTGGTGCTGGCATGACCGGTGGTTTTGCTTTTGTACTGGATCAGGATCGGCACTTTGTAGACTGCTACAACCATGAGCTGGTAGAAATTCAACGGATAGACACAGAGACAATGGAGCAGTATCAGACCTATCTACACAGTATTATTGAAGAATATGTCACGGAGACCGGAAGTGCTTGGGGTGCTCACCTGTTAGAGGAAATGTATGACTATATTGGCAAGTTCTGGTTAGTCAAACCTAAAGCAGCCAGTCTAAACATGCTGTTAGCTAGCATTCGTACCCGCCCTGAGTAGTCGATGAATGAGGTGTAATCATGGTTGAACGTTTACAGAATAATTTTCAATTTATCGATGTTGGCCGGGTAGATCCACGGAAAAAGGATATTGATGTTCGCAAAGCGCAGTTTGTTGAGATCTACGATCCTTTTACGCCAAAGCAAACCGCTGAGCAAAGTCACCGTTGTTTGGAGTGTGGCAATCCCTATTGTGAATGGAAATGTCCAGTTCATAACTATATCCCCAACTGGCTGAAACTTGTGGCTGAGGGCAATATTCTAGAGGCTGTTGAGCTGTCACATCAAACTAACTCTTTACCCGAGGTTTGTGGCCGAGTGTGTCCACAGGACCGTCTTTGTGAAGGGGCTTGTACTTTAAATGATGGGTTTGGTGCAGTAACGATTGGCTCTGTGGAAAAATATATTACTGACACTGCGTTTGCTATGGGTTGGCGACCCGATTTGTCCCATGTTGTTATGACAGATAAAAAAGTGGCCGTTATTGGGGCTGGTCCAGCAGGATTGGCTTGTGCTGATGTACTGATTCGTAATGGGGTAACCCCTGTTGTTTTTGATCGTAACCCAGAAATTGGGGGCTTACTGACCTTTGGTATTCCTGAGTTTAAGCTTGAAAAAGAAGTGATTAAGCGTCGCCGTGAAGTTTTTAGTCAAATGGGGGTGGAGTTCCACTTAAATACTGAGGTGGGTAAAGACATAACCATAGACACACTCATTCAGGATTATGATGCCGTGTTTCTTGGGATGGGAACCTACACCTACATGAAAGGCGGTTTTCCAGGTGAAGACTTGCTGGGCGTTTATGAAGCGCTGCCTTATCTTGTTTCAAATACTAAGCGTTGCATGGGGCTGAACACGGATAACACAAACTTTATTGATATGCGTGATCAGCGGCTAGTGGTCTTAGGTGGTGGTGATACGGCAATGGACTGTAACCGAACAGCGATCAGGCAAGGCGCTAAATCTGTGGTATGTGCTTACCGTCGTGATGAAGAAAACATGCCAGGCTCTCGTCGCGAAGTTGCTAATGCTAAAGAAGAAGGTGTCCAGTTTTTATTTAATCGCCAACCTGTGGCGATTGTAGGTGAAGACCAGGTTGAAGGTGTTAAGTTTGTAACAACGCGTTTAGGTGAGCCAGATGAGAATGGTCGCCGTGTTCCAGAGACTGTTCCTGGTAGTGAAGAAGTCGTGCCTGCTGATGCAGTGATTATTGCCTTTGGTTTTCGTCCTAGCCCTGCCCCTTGGTTTACTGACTTAGGCATTGAAACAGATGGTTCTGGTCGGGTGCTTGCTCAGGAAAAAAGTGAATATCCTTTCCAGACAGCTAATCCAAAAGTATTTGCTGGTGGAGACATGGTGCGAGGCTCTGACTTGGTAGTGACGGCTATTTGGGAAGGACGTCAAGCGGCGGAAGGCATTATGGATTACTTGGATGTTTAATGTTCATGGCGTTTAAAATAAGTTTATACAATTCTAAAAACGGGCTTAAGCCCGTTTTTTTATCACTGATTAAACTTCAAGAACACGTTTGATTTGCGCAATAACCTGGCCTTTATCAAGCGTATCATGCTGCAGGGTAAAAGCGGATAATGCGCCTTTATGGTGACGGTCTATTTCAAGCATGACATGTGTACAGTTGTTTTCAGGTACAAATGAAACTTCTACTTCCTTAAAATTAAATAAGCCTGAGTCTTTAGGGGTGAAATCCAGTTCTTGATAGCATCCACTCGTTGATGTAAAGGAGGGAGATTTAACAAAGCCTTTTGCTACATTGGCATAACTTAATATTAATCCACATTCTGTCATTGCATCTAAAAAGGTAGACATCACGTTGGTAGGGGCTATGTCGATATAGTCTCGATCAGAGGGATCAAGTGCTAAGTCTATATTTAAGCCTGTTTGTATCCATACTTTACAAGTTTCCGTCGGACAGTTGAGCTGGGTCACAGGCGTTTCATAATGCAGCTGATAGGTGAATGGAATGATTTTTTCTTCACCCGCTTGAATGATAAAGCTTTCGGCCATTTTCCAGGACTGAATAATGTAGTGTGTTATATATTCCCCTTCATCTGTTTCTGCTTCTGCTAAGGCAACAAGGGCGTGTTCCAGTCCTGCAATGTGTTGTTCTGTGTCACCTCCCACAATGTATACTTCACCAGTGATAGCTTCTCCTGGTTCATAGACTGACTGAGTAAGGCGTGTGTCTACGGTAGCACTACCAATACCAATCGAGGCAAGAATCTTTTTAAACATACCTATCGTATCTACCTACAACGAAGACAAGACTCAAACTATATCAAAGGGGCTGCTTGCTGTCTCGGCAATCGCTTTGGTGTAAACTTGCCTCCCAGAATCTTACCGATGAGCTGTGATACAAGGTAATAAAAACTATGGCTGAACTGAAAAATGATCGATTTCTTCGTGCGTTGTTAAAAGAGCCTGTTGACCGTACACCTGTGTGGTTAATGCGGCAAGCCGGACGTTATTTACCTGAATATCGGGCAACTCGCAGCCAAGCGGGTGACTTTATGGCGCTTTGTCAAAATCCTGAGCTGGCATGTGAGGTGACATTGCAGCCGTTAGAGCGTTATCAACTTGATGCTGCTATTTTATTTTCTGATATTTTAACGATCCCTGATGCGATGGGACTAGGCCTTTACTTCGAGCAAGGTGAAGGACCTAAATTTAGAAAACCCGTACAAACAGCCGCTGCCGTTGAAGCATTACCTGAAATCAAGACTGAGTCAGATTTGTCGTATGTACTTGATGCTGTGAAAACGATTCGTACAGCATTAAATGGACGTGTTCCCCTAATTGGTTTTTCTGGTAGTCCTTGGACGTTAGCGACATATATGGTTGAAGGGGGAAGTACCAAAGATTTTCGCCATATCAAAGCAATGCTTTATACACAGCCTGAGGTTATGCACCTTTTATTGGATAAACTGGCAAATGCCGTCACCGATTATTTAAATGCGCAGATTTTAGCAGGTGCACAAGCTGTTCAGATATTTGATACTTGGGGTGGTGTATTAAGCGATGCGGCTTATGATGAGTTTTCATTAAGCTACATGAATAAGATAATTTCAGGATTGCTCAAAGAGCATGATGGTCGACGGGTGCCGGCAATTGTGTTTACTAAAAATGGTGGTCTTTGGTTAGAGCGAATTGCAAATAGCGGTGCTGACTGTGTTGGTTTGGATTGGACAATAAATATTGGACAAGCCAGGAAACGAATTGGCGATCGTGTGGCTTTGCAAGGTAATATGGACCCGAGTGTGCTTTACGCAGAACCAGAAAGAATTAGACAGGAAGTTGCGTCTATTTTAGCTGATTTTGGTAGTGGTACCGGCCATGTATTTAATTTGGGGCATGGTATACATCAGTTTGTAGAACCTGATCGAGTGAATGTGTTTGTCGACGCAGTCCACGAGCTTTCAGATAAATATCATTCAAGTAAATAGTAGAAAATTTAATTTTAATGATGCTTCCTTGCATCGAATACTTTATTGTTTTCCAGTTATGTGAGAATTACTTGCTGTTTAATTTTAAGTTAATTTTTTTGTTGATTACGTAGTGACAACCCTGCAATTGCTGTTAATAGCATAAGCAGGGTAGATGGCTCTGGTGTAGGTGTGGGTGGTTCTTCTGGTGCAATTTCTGCCAGAATTTTACTCACAACAAAGTCTGTAAAATTATCATCAAATTGAGTAGATAACACAAAAGCATCAGGGCCGGTAATCAGGTCTTCTGTAAGATACTCTTCTAACGTAGTTGGAAAATCTGGAGGTAATCCACCTAACAATGCTTCAAGTTCAGCCAAATATTCAGCTGCAGAATCGGGGTCAAAAATCGCCAATGCATTAATAAATGCGCCTGCAGCAGCGGCATCATCCCGTGCACCATGAATAGCATCATCAAAAGCGGCTAGACAGGCTTCTACTTCAAGTGCCGTGGGTGGATCACTAATGGGGCAAGGTAAACCAGGCCGAAAAACGTTTTGTACACCATCGGTGGAAACATCTATAACCAGCTTTGTACCTTCAAAGCCATTGCCAAGCATCGATGCAAGTGCAACATCAACACCACTGGCTATATTGGTACCCACTACCTCTTCATCGGGGATTGCATCAATTGCAGTTGCAAATGCCTCTGCATCTGTTGCATTTTGCAGGTGAAACCAAGGTGTTGCTTGAACACCTGTTAACGCAAAAGGAAATGCAGCTACAGCAATACCGTTAGTGAGTGAGCTGATTGCAGCTTGAACACTGGCATCACGAAATGCATTAGCATATCCATCACGCTGTAAAATAAATTCACTGGCATCAATACTACTTGATATATCGATAACAAGTGATAGTTCAGTATCTACAGGTACTGCATGAGCGCTATTGAGCCAGGAGAAAGGTAAGAGGGCTGCTGCCATTATGCTTGATTTAAGAAATCGCATGATATTTCCTCGATAAAAAATGACAGAAGCTTTACCGCAAAAATTATTCCTACTGTAAAAAACTGTTAAAAAACATTTGGTTACATTTTTATGAAGTAATTATATGTAAATTGTTTAGACAACAACTGTATTCAGTATTATGGTGAGCATTGCAAAGTTAAAATACAGTAAAGATAATTAGACTTAGTTGAGTGCTTAAGAGATTTAAATAATGAAGTATTCATTCGAAAAAAAAGCTACTTTGCTACAAGCAGCATTGTTATTTTGTAGTATTGAGTATGCTGTTGCTCAAGAAAATAATGTTGACGCACAAGCTGGAGATGTTGATGCAGAAATACCAGGTAGTTTTTGGCAAACAATGAAAAGTTCGGCAGAGAATGTGTCTGGTGAGTTAGAAAAGAAAGCTTCAGAAGGACTTGAATATACCAAGCAAAAACTGGGTGAGTACCGAGAATTTAAAACTGAAAAAGTGAAAGAAGTGCTTGGTATTATCGATGATAATATGAAAGTAATTGAAGACGCAGGATTCAAAGTAAACGATCTTTATGTGAGCCTGAGTATTGTGCCTGTGGTTACAGCAAAATTTAAACAGGTGAAACGTTTATCTGACGAAGAATTAAATAAACTGTTAGAACACTATCAAGATAAACCGTTACTTGTTTATATTTTACGTTCACTCCATCATGCTTATGGTATGAACCTTTCAAATTACCATGTGGCTGATGTGAGTGTAAGAGCTTCAATTCCCCCTGCGACAACAGTTCACTTAGAGCGTACGCAATAAACTGCTTTTTGGTAAACCATTCTACTGAGTACTAGCTTTTACCTATATAGTAATTAATAAAGTTATACTATATAGGTAGGTTAGTTGCTATTTTTCTTTAACTTTCTCATTATTTGAAAATTTCGCACTATAAATGCAGAAAATAATATCTGATGCTCATTCTAAGATAGGGATAAGAATGGGTGAATGTCAATAAACCTAACAAAAATAATATAATACTTGTAAATCCTATAGCATATACCAGAAGTTAATGATTGTTGGTTCTATAGTGCTAAGACGTGTTTCATAAGTACTTGGTTATATATTATTAAGATAAGATCAAGCCATATAAAACTTCTGTATTTGATTAGGATAATAGCCTATGAGGTATAAACAAAATAATAAGCATTAACAAATAGAGTATATACTAAAGTCTAATTTACCTTTCATGTTAATTTTTATATAAATACAACAATAATATTCGAATTGATTTGGGTTGGAAAGGTTGTCGTTAGAGGTCGAATTCATAATTGACATTATCAAAAGTGATTTGTGATACCTCTTTTTATCACATAGTGGCGGGGTATGCTGCTTTGCAATTTTAGTTGATGATTTCAAAAAACACTATTTCAATTAAATTGATTTTTAATAGTAAGACTCAGCTTGTCACTCATAAGAAGTAAGTTTTAGTTTAGGTATAGAAATGAAGTTAAGTTATAGTACGAATAGTATTAAAACGAGTAGCCTTGTGGAATCATGTCTTGCAATTTCAAAAGCAGGATATTCTGGGGTTGAATTATGTTTTAGCAGAGATCAATTTAACCCTTTTAAGCTTAGTGACAAACAATTAGCAGAACTGAAAAAAGATCTTCAAAACTCAAATCCGGTTGCAATATCAACTGCCACTACATTTTTTTTGTCAGATATCCCTCATGAGCCATCAGTCATTTCAGTTGATAAAATTGATCGAAATGAGCGTATTGAGGTAGTAAAACAAGGGATTAGAGTAGCAAAAGTTCTTGGGGTTCCTTGTGTTAGCTTTCAAAGTGGTTATTTAAGAGAAACACATAAAGGCTATACTAATGACGAAGTAAACTCTATCCTAGTAACAAGTATTCGAGAGATTCTTGATGAAATTAACGAGGAAGATAATATATTCCTTGTTATAGAGCCTGAGCCAGGGATGTATATAGAAACTGTTGAAGAAGCGTTTAATTTAATTAAACTGGTTGGGCATGAAAAATTTAAACTACATTTGGATTTATGTCATACTTATTGTACTGAAGATAATTACTTAGAGGTCATTGACAGGGTTGCACCCGAAGTTGCTTATATGCATCTTGCAGACATTAAAGATGGCTATAATTTAAGGTTTAAAATTGCAAGCACATTTGAAGATATAGTTGATTCTAAAGAAGAAAATGTAGATGGATATCTATTCTATATCCAAAATGAGGATTTGTTTTATCATGTCCAAGATGGTGAAGTCAAAGCTCTTCAGTTTGATCAAGAACAAGAAATAAAAAAGTCGATCATTCGTGAGAATAAGGCATATATTGATTCTGTTGAGCAAGTTAGTTTTGATATTTTAGATAAGGCACTACCTGTACTTAATAACTTACGACAATCAGGAGCCATTAAACACCCCATTTGCAATACAATTCAGGGTAAAGTTCACTACCATGAATTTCCAGGTAATGGTGAGATAGACTTCGTAAAAGTTATGGAGATATTAACCTGTAAGTATAATGGTTATGTGACTGTAGAGTTATATAATCATGCAGATGAATGGGTTAGTGTGCTTCCAGATAGCTTCAAATATCTTTCTAATATGATTAATAAAATATATTTAGAAAGAGCAAGCTATATTGGAGAGTTAGATCATAGAATACTCAAGGCACCTTATGTACGATTAGCATCTGCAAATCAAGGAATAAATGGTGATTATACTTGCATGTATGATCTACGCTTTCGACAACCAAATAACAATGAATACATTGACCCTATCGTAATGCACTCAATGGAACATGCATTACTCTATTTTTTCAAAAAAATATATAAAAACAAATTTAGTTGTTTAGCACCTATGGGATGTCAGACAGGGTTTTACTTGGTGCTGATTAACGAGTTGAACTCAAATGATATTATTAAAAATGTCGAAGAAATCCTAGAAAGCATTATTCATTTAGAACAAGTTCCTTACCAGTCTGACCAACAGTGTGGACAGTTTGAGTATCACTGTTTGAATCAACTACAGGCTCTAGCGAAGGAAGTACTTAACAAAAAACATGAGCTTAGTGAGGTGATATAAATGGTTGATTTTAACGTTTCTTCAAATTTTGATATAGATTATAGCTTATATATTGAAGATAACATACTCTCTGTTGATAATGACTTGCTATTAACTGGTCGAGATAAAACATCAAAAAACTGTTT
>NZ_JAGSOY010000081.1 GCF_018837975.1 Zooshikella harenae
ACGGTATTACACTGCTACAATAGCTCATCAAATAACAAAACAGTGCTATAAGGTGGGCAAAAATTTAAAGCAGCAAAGTTGATTTGTTTCTTACAAAGTAGACCCTGTAAAAACGTCAGTTATCCAATGCTCTGCAGATAACTGACGTAATATACTCTAATTTTAAATTAACTTTTTATAGCTAATTATCTTTGCTCAGCATAAACATTGCTTAGTGATTGAACAGTGATTGAAGCACCTTGGCTATCTTGAACACTGTCAGCATTGATCCATACTAGCTGTTGGCCATTTCCTTGCATGTTCCAAGCAATTGACTGAGAGTCTGATTTTTCAACTTGGACCAAGCCTTGTGAAGAGCCTGCATACTTAATGACTACGTTGGGGTCAACCACACTATTTACGATTTTAACTTCTGCTTGATGCTCTGCAAATTGTACAGAAATAAACTGATTAATATTGCTTTGAATTTGGGCAGCATACCAATGAGACTCAGGCACTGCATAGTAGCGAGTGAACTTATTAAAGCTATGGCGGTCACCGTCCAGTGGAAGCTGTCTGTTTTCGATACCTTGAGTATTTATTGGCATTTTAACACTACCAATAAATGCTTGAATTTTTGCACCAGGGCTGCCTTGTAAAACATTTGCAGAAACTGTATTTGTTTCACTGCCGTCAACGAAACATAATGCTGCTTTACCTTTATTACCAGTAGTGCCTGGTACAGGTACTTGAACAGGTGGTTGGCTGTTTGACCATACGATAGAAACATTAGTATCTGCGTCATTTCCTGCCGCATTATAGAAGAACAAGCAGTAAAGCTGGCCATTGTTTAAATTTCCATTACAAGTGGCAGTTTCACCTTGTCCTAGTGTAATAAGTTGTCCTTCATTCCAATTGGTGCTCATGATTCCCTCGTTAACCTAAATATGAAAAAAGTTTTCCTCACGCAGTATCCTTGCGTAAGATAGGAGTAGATAAGTGTCATTTGTTAAAAGTAAGTAATCCTTACCTTCAGAAGAGCTATTGATTCATATACCCTAAGGGTATAGGTGGGGTTATCAATTGACTCCATGACTTTGAATGACACGATAGAACTATAGCAATAAATTTTAGGTGTGCTGAAAAAAAATAAAAAAAATTGTTCCCCTTCTATTTATTTCAGTACTGTTTCCTGATTAGAGTAAACAAGTTAATTTAAAAATAATATTTATTTCCATAAGCACTAAGTAATCACTTTAAATACTCGTTGGGGTTTGTATCAGGGTAATCGCATATAACTTTACCTTTATAAACGTCATTTTCTAAAAAACCTTTGTTCAACGTCTACATAATGACTTTCAAACACGCGGTGAATCCTTTCCTGTAGGCTTGCTTGCCGGATTTATTTTTAGAGGTGTCCATATATATTTTTGCTAGTATGGTAAAGCAGTAAATTATGCTTTGTTAATATGGTTTTAAATGAAATAAGTTGTTAACTTACTACTTGTTTTTCTGTTAATTAAATCGATCAGTATAGCAAGTTTGTAGTGAGTTGTAACAGGGTGATTAGCCTGTATTAAACGTGAAATAGTTTGAACCAGTTTTTAATAGAATTAAATTACTGTTCTCATGGTTTGTTTTTTTGTAACTAATGACAAAATACTAAATGTGACTTAGTTTGAAAAAAAGTTTTGTATATTTAGGATATTCTTTTTAAATCAGTGTGTTACAGGTTTGTTAATATATTACTGTATAATGATATGGAATTAAAAAGTGAGTTTAAAAATAATTTACTATTAGGGAGAGGGTGTAATTTGTTTTAGGATCGAATTGAAACAAAAATATAACTAAGTTTTAAGGGGACTGTGATGTTAAATAAGAAGCAGCTTGTCTGCGCTATACAGCGTAGGCTGTGGACTTCTCTGCAAGTTGGTATTATAGGTGTTTCCCTCTTTAACTATCTTTCCGCAACGGCAAGTGTTGAATATAACCAATATGATGAATTACCGGGTTACTTAATCACTCAAAAGCAAATAGCAACAGTATCTTCACCCAGTGAATTCACAACAAGTTTTGCACAAAATGCAAATTGGCAAACCGTTTCGGCGTATAGTGTTGATGACTTAAAACAAACTCAATTAGTTATTGTTAATACCTCGAACTATTTAAGTAAAGATGAAATTAATCTTGCCAGAACTGCCTATCGTATGGGTAAAACAGTTATTATTGATAATACTACAGTTGTCAATAATAGCACTGTATCACAGACCGTTGCAGAGATTATTGGTATTGGTTTGACGGATCCTATTGTCGCTGTTCGTAGAACTAATGGGAAAGCTGAGTATAAATCTCTTTCTGTTAATAATGAACTTTCCACTGGAGAACAAAAAGAGTATCTAATAACAGAAGTTAAAAATATTATTTCTACCTGGGATAATGTCGGCAACGAGACAAAGTCAAGTAGTGAGAAAAGATCAAAACGGACAAAGAGAAGTGCGTTAGCTTATAGCAGTGTAGCAGCATCTAGCAGTGAAGGAACCAAGTATCGTCCTGAGGTTACCATTCCATTAGAGTTTAGACATGTTGGCTTTAAGTGTCGTGTAGGGGATGAATTTGAAGGAAATGGTTTTACGAATAATGCTACCTGGAACAGCACGATTGAAGATGCCTGTGATGGCAAAGCCAGTGTTTCGTTATTTTATAACATTGATTTTGTGAGGTCAGTACCATTTAACGGTGGTGGAGACAATAATGCGGATAATGCTAAATATGTTCGTATCACATTAAATCCTGGTGATGGCAGCTCAAGTGGAGGTTCTGCAAGCGGTGGCGCTGGATGGCATTTGGTGGATAAACCAACGCATAAACATACTTGGTTTGAGAGTTGGACAAATCGTATTACGTGGTTTGGTCCTGTTGCTATAGATTATGGTGTGGAAGTGATTCCTAGTGATAATGATGTACACCTTTATCACACAACACCGAATAACAAGCCAAAAGAGTCGGAAATTCGTGAAATAACAGGAATAACCATCGGAGTTGAAGCAGGAGGTAAAGCTGAAGTTGGTGAAAAAGGTCCTACTGTTGGTGTGGATGCCAAAGGAAGCTTTAGTTACAACAGTCAACGCTGGGTTGCATATAAAGCCTATGAATACACCATAGAGAATCAGTCGAGAGCAGGTAGCCAAGACCGAGCAAAATGGGTTTGGGATCGTAAATTTGAGGAGGATAGTGAGAACTGGCGAGTTCATGGTACTTGTGCATTATGGTGTAGTGACTGGTTCTTTAAAGACAGTTCTTTTACCGCAGCATCTTACGCAAATTATAAGCCTGGTTTCAGTGCTACTTTCAGGGTTCCAGCAGATAAGCGGGGTCAATCAAGGTTTACGATTAATAATCGAATTACTGTGGCTGCGTTGGGTGGGCGAGTTCAGTATGCAGGTTTGGCCCAAGTATATACTCCCTGGGCATATAAGGGCTCAAAGTATACATTACCTAAAGTCTTTACAGTAAACTGGGATGCACCTGTATTTGAGCCAGAAATAAATGTCTCAATTGAGGCCTATAAATATGCTAGCAGTAATGGAATTTGCTTGGATGTACAAGGTAACTCGACTGAAAACGGTGCTTCTGTAACTGGGTATACCTGCCACTATGGTAATAATCAATTATGGGGGCTTGATCAGTACCAGCGTTATAAATCTCGGGTAGCAGCAGATAGATGTTTAACTGCGGAGAATGACAATACTTTGACAGTAAAAAGTTGTTCAGCCGCTGCAAACCAGAAGTGGCGTTGGGAAGGTGACTCCTTGAAGAGTGAACTTGGGGACAAATCTCTGGCAATAGTTGATGGCCAAGTCAAATTGGTTAATAAAGAAGATTCTCAGCAATACAAAAACTGGAAAAACTATGTCAGAAATATTGAGCCTGAAAGAGTGATGACAGTAAATTATTAATAGTTCATTACAAGTAAGAAAAAGCGTGAAACAAAAATGGGGCATTAATGCCCCATTTTTATAAGACTTGTAGTTTATTTTTCATCCCAAGCCATTTTCCAGTGAGAACCAATTCCAGGCTCGAAGTTATTCGATGTACTGGTCCATTGTTTGCAGTAGCCACTATATGGAAAAGGTTTACATTGGTAGACTTTACCATTTTTTGGCTGGAGCACTGTTGAGCCTGCTTTATAGTTGCTTACCCCTTCAGGAAAAGAGTAATCGTAATCACCTTTTTGCCCATCATCATCTGGGTCCGTAGAATCGTTGACCAGTTTAAACTGGTAAGTTTGTTGCACCAAAGAAAATGTTTTCGTTTTAATGACAAGCGTGTAGTTACCAGGATGGGCATTTTTTATGTTAATCACAACACTTTCAGTACTGTTGTTAACAGCCGTTGAACCAAAGGCTACTTGTGCATTATTTTTATCAAATACAAGATAATCAACAGTGAGCTTTTCTGTACTGGTCAGGGTGAAGTCAACATTCGCTTCATTGTTTTGAATAATATAGTTATCTTTTATTCCACCTACATTAACTTGTGGATCGGGCTTTTGGTCTTTAATGACTTGTACTTCAGCACGACGGATATCAGTTGTCTGAAGAGCATAAATATTATTCTGGCCCTTTGTCGGGACTATTTTGCCATCTTTACCGAGTTGACCGGCTGCAAGGGATTTATGTTGATGATTGATTTCTGTGGCAAGTAAATGAGGCCAGTTATTTTTTTGGCCTTCGTTGGCAGAGTTTATGGTAATAGAGGTTGTTAAATTAGCTTGCTCTCCTTCTTTATTAAAAAAGCGAGCTTTAACCTGGTCTCCTGATTGAAGATTCATTGTCGGATTAATATCACCAATATCTTGCCATTGAGTATCGGGTACATCTGGATCAGGATTTCCTTTGCCGGAAATATTAACATCAATTGCTTGATAGAAACTATTAACCGTATCCCCCACATCCCAGACTGCGAGAATAACATGGTATCCATTACGCTCAGGAACATTACAGTCATGTGTGACATCAACGGGTGGGCGAGATTGGTTGCCGTCGATTGAGCAAAAAGGCGTTGCATCAAAAGAACTTCTAGTCAAAGCTTGATTGGGATTCCAGTCACTTTTAGTAATGAAGTATCGCCAGTCTCGTGTCGCATGATTAGCCGTAAAATGCCAGGAGAATTTATTTAAACCTGGTTTAATAGCGCTTTTATGCCAACGAGTGGCAGTCTGTTCATCTAGCTGGGAAAACTGGCTTAGTCCTGCACTTGCTATTTTCCCATCAGCAGGACCAGATTCTGGGTAACGGTCAGGGCCTTCAACACTTTGAGGTTCCCATTGAACTGGGCCACAATTTACATTTTGACCAAGCTTACATTTGTAAGACCTGGATTCAGGGGAAGAAACATAACCATGAGCCATGACGCCCTGAGCTATAAACAGGTAGCTAATTAATGCAATTTTCGTTAATGGTGGCGATAAAAGAGAGTGTTGCTTACGCATAAGGAAAGCCTCATTTGTTCACTAAAATACAGCAAAGCGAAAGTCTCATGGGGGTAATTAATGTCATTTTTTTACCACTGGGGTATGACTTATCAACCCATAAACATATATGCCCTTTGATAAGGTGTATCACCAGGGCATCATTTGTTTGTGATGAAGACTTAAGTTTTACTGCGAAAAAAGTTGCTATTAAAGTAACTCATCAAGTGCAAAGAAGAATTTGGGTTCACATTTTCAGGTTAATAAATATAAGATTAGGCGAATAAGTTGACATTTATGCTATCGGTTCATGATGAGTATATATTTTTCTACGATACAACTTTACATCTGTTTATATATGCAATAAATGTTTCATAATTATGGCGGTGTTTTTCACAATATTCTTTGAATAAGTCATCATAATTAACAACTTGTTGTTTATATTAAATAACTTTGACTTAGTTATAAGACGAGTGTGACATAATTCAAGATGAATGGAGACAGATATTTTGCGTCATAGGCTATGTATTAACATACTGTGAAAAACCACATGAAAAGCCGCTATGCTTATATATGCCTAGGGAGAATTACCTTAAATCTAAATAAGTGCACCTCTAAATATGCACTTTTTTCGTGAAAGCTGTGTCAGCGCTGTACTCGGATCCTCATGTATGCTTTATACACTGCGGTCCTCCGTGCAGTGCTTCCTTGTTCTCACAAAAAAATCACTATTTTTAGATATGCCCATAAGTAGGGTTTATAAAGGAAAACATGGACATACAAGGCTATGGTATTTTGCTGTTTGTCACAATTTTGTTGCAGACAGTTTTTTTACAGAAAGGTATGAGCAGTGAAGTAAATAGTATAACTGAGTCAGATCAACAAGTGAGGGTACTACTTGTTCCCAATAAGGAGGCTAAGTTATCCAGCCAAATGAATGGTCGTATTGCAGAATTCAAAGTAAAGGAAGGAGAATCATTTAAAAAAGATGACAAACTAGTGACATTTGATTGTGATGAGCCATTAGCCAATTTAAAGTCAACTAAAGCTCAGTATGAAATTGCTAAAAAAACCTATCAAATTCAAAAGAAGCTAAATAAATTATCAGCAGGTAGTCGTTTGGATCTAGCTATTGCTGCTGCAGAAGTTGATAAATCAGAAGCTATGTATGCTTATAATCAGGTTATGGTTAAGCATTGTACCATTTATGCGCCATTTGATGGGTGGGTAGTAGAAAAGATAGTGAACGAACATGAAAATGTTACTTATGGCACACCGCTTATTTCTATCATTGATAATGAGCCTCTAAAGTTAGACCTCTTTGTTCCTTCTGGATGGTTGAACTGGCTTAGTGTGGGTAAACACTTTCAACTTACCATTGATGAAACAAGAAAGAACTATCAGGCGGTCATCAAAAAAATTATACCTAAAGTGGATTCTGCCAGTCAGACGGTTGCGGTTAAAGCATTAATTGATAATCATCAGCCACTAGAACTTATTGCTGGTATGAGTGGCACAGCCTATTTTCCAAAAGGAGAACGCTAGCTTTGAAATAACATAAGGAGGTGCCCCCTTAAACGGACTGTTACAAGGATAGAGTATGGATACTCCGAAAGTTCAGTTGAATAAAGAAGCTCAACGGCTAAATCAAATCAAAGAGACAACGGATGACCATAAGTTTCAACGTCTTTTAGAGTTACTCTCTTTAGAAAGTGAGTTGAGACTGTTAGAAAAAAAAGTGGATTTATATTTCACCATTAGTAATGAAACCATTCGTCTCGTTCCTTATGATCAGTCTGTCGTATTTACATGTCAACAGGCTCATCCGAGCAAAAAAAGTAATAAAAATCCGATTTATTCATTTTCTGCGGTAACTGTTTCATCTCTGTCAACAATTGATAAGGAATCTCCATTTATTATCTGGCTTCATACTGTCATATACCATGTTGCCAAACATTACTCATTGACTGAGCTTCTTGAAATTAATCCAGGTATGTTAAGTGATGATTTAAGGAGTGAATGGTGCCACTGGTGCCCGGGGCATGTTTTGTGGTGTCCTTTACTTGATAAAGAGAAGCGATTATTGGGTGGCGTATGGTTGATTAGAAGAGCACTATGGGAGCAAAACGATAAAGTAATACTTACAAGGTTAATGGAGGCTTATGCATATACATGGCAAGTTTTATCCCCAAAGCACTCTTTTCAACAACAGATTAAGCGTATTGTAGCCGGTCGGAAAAAGTGGATCGCTTTAGCCCTGTTAATGATTAGTATTATTCCTGTTCGCTTAAGTGTTTTAGCTTCTGCCCAGGTGGTAGCTCGTCAGCCAATATTAGTGACAGCCCCTCTGGAAGGCGTTATTAAAGAAATAATGGTGCAACCTAATCAGAATGTCGCTAAGGGGGATCTTCTTTTTACATTAGATGACACAGTCATTCGGAATCAGCACAGCTTAGCACTTAAAGCTTATGATGTTGCGCGAGCTAACTATATGAGGGCTAGTCAACAAGCATTTGCAGATGTACGAAGTAAAGCTGAATTAGCGGTTTTAAAGGCAACACTTGCAGAGAAAAAAGCAGAAGCTGATTATCAGCAGGCTTTAATGGAACGAATTAGAATAGTTGCTCAACATAGTGGTGTTGTCGTTTTTAGTGATCCTAATGAATGGATTGGTAAGCCCGTTGTTGTGGGTGAAAAAATTATGACGATTGCAGATATTCATGATACATGGTTGGATATCTGGTTGCCTGTTGACGACGCCGTTAATTTAGAGTCAGGTGCGCCATTAAGATTATTTTTGAATGTCGACCCTTTGAATTCAATTCCTGCTAAATTGGAGCAAACCAGCTACGAGGCTGAACTATCACCCAAAGATATACTTGCTTATCGCTTAAAAGCAAGTTTTCAATCTGATGAACAATTACCCAGACTGGGCTTGAAAGGTGTAGCAAAAATATATGCTGAATATGTTCCGTTAGTGTATTACATTTTTCGAAGGCCACTTTCAGAAGCCAGGCGTTGGTTTGGTTTGTAATGGATGATAATAAGCTCGATTTAAACAGTCTCTTGCCTGAGCTTCGTCAGGAGCTACAGTTATTGCCTGGACCCAGAACGAAAACAGGTGAGCCATCATGGACTTTGCATGATCCTGTTAGTCAACGGTTTTTTTATATTGGTGAGTGTGAGTTTATCTTACTCAGGCATTGGCATCATCGGCAGATAGCTGAAGTATTAATGCGTTGTAATGAAAATAACAAAAAATGTTATGAACTAGCAGATATAGAAAAACTGCTCGTTTTTTTGTATAAAAATGAGCTACTTAAAGTTCTGGATAAAAAGACTAATCGAGTTCTTGTTGATCGTTATTTTGCTATGAATAAGGGCTGGAAAAGCTGGTTAGTTAGAAACTATTTGTTTTTTAGAGTTCCACTTATTAGGCCTGATCGCTTTTTAACTGCAACATACCCCTATATTCGTCATCTTTTTACCACAAGAATGCTTATCTTTTTTGGGATGCTGACCATATTTGGCATATTGTTAGTATTGCGTCAACTTGATTACTTTATTCATAGTTTTAGTTATTTATACAGTATTTCTGGAGCATTAACGTTTTTTATTACCTTGAGCTGTATTAAAGTCGCTCATGAGTTTGGTCATGCTTATGCTTGTAAGCACTTTGGTCTAAAAGTACCTTCAATGGGGGTGGCATTCATGGTGCTATGGCCAGTGTTATATACTGATGCTACAGAGGCATGGAAACTAAGTAAAAGAAATCAGAGAATTAAAATCGGTGTTGCAGGGGTTGCCACAGAATTAGCCATTGCGGGCGTTGCCACGTTTGTGTGGAGCTTCCTTCCTGAGGGTGGTTTAAAATCTGTTATGTTTATCGTGGCAACAACTACCTGGGTTTTTAGCTTGTTGATTAATTTAAACCCATTTATGCGTTTTGATGGTTATTATGTTTTAGTCGATATACTGGATACGCCAAATTTGCAACCCCGATCTTTTGCGTTAGCAAAGTGGTGGCTGCGAGAATTACTCTTTGGCATTAAGGCAGACCCACCAGAGGTTTTTGCTAAAGCTCGGCATTATACCTTGATAACCTATGCTGTTTTTACATGGTGTTATCGATTATTAATATTTTTAGGTATTGCTATTCTGCTTTATAATATTGCGTTTAAATTGTTAGGAATTATCCTATTTATCGTTGAAATTGGCGTTTTGTTAATTAAACCGGTTGTCAATGAAATGAGTATTTGGTGGAAACTTCGACCGCAATTACCTACACGTCGTAAGATCATATTACCCTTGTTTGTGGTTTCGGTACTACTTTTAGCGTGCTTTCCCTGGTTTTCTACCGTTGAGCTACCAGGTATATATGCAGCCACATTGTTCCAGCGTATATATCCACCTGTTGAGGCTCAAATGAGTCAAGTAGCCATTAAACACGGACAACAAGTAAAAGCGGGTGATGAATTATTTCGTTTATCAACACCTAATCTGTATTATGAAATTAAACGCGCTGAAGCTCGTCATTCTATGTTACAACTTGTATTGAAACGCAGTGGTTCCACCCCTGAGATGTTAAATACCACTTCGGTGATTGCTCAGCAGTTGGCGGAGGTTGAGAGCAAGCTTCAAGGTTTAACAGAAAAGCAAGAGAAACTATCTATACAAGCGACAATGGATGGAGAAATACTACAATTAAAAGACGGTCTGGTGAAAGGTACTTGGGTTAACTCAAAGCAGCAGATAGCATTATTAGTTAATGTTCAAAGTGGAATGATTGAGGCATATGTTCCTGAGAGAGACCTTAAAAAAATCATCCAAGGTGCTTCAGCTAGGTTTTATCCTGATATACCTGAGTTAGCACCTATTGATTGTGAGGTAACATCAATTAGTTTGATACATAGCCACTCACTTGATGCTCCCTATCTTGCATCTATTTATGGTGGGGATATTCCTGTTAGAATCGAGAATAATGGCACGCTTGTTAATGAAGAAGCATTATTTCGTATTAAATTGAAACCAATGCAGTCATTACCTTCTAAGTTAGAGCATATCATTAGGGGGCAGGTTTCTGTTGAGGTGAGTTCTTATAGTATGGTTGAATCATTTATTAATCATATTTTGCAAGTTTTTATCAGGGAAACAAGCTTTTAATTTTACAGTTTTAAGGATTGTATACCCAATACGAAGGGCTTTTAAGGGGGCCGTCAAGTGATGAAGTCCCAGGGCAAGTTTACTACTGTGAAACTTGCGGTAGTCACTTATTAATATAACAGCGCTGCTGGGCGGTTATATTAATAAGTGACTGGGGTGGCAGTTAAATGCTCCTACATAAACTACATTCACATCATCCTTGGTGTTCAAGAACACTGACAACAAACCCTAAAAGTGATTTGTGAAGGGTATAACTACTCAAGGTTTGCTTTATACACGGCATTTCATTAGATTCTGGTCTTCCTTTATATAAAAAAATCCATTGTTATTACAGTATAGCAGTACTGGCTTTCCGTACTTTTTATAAATTTATTTTTAGAAAGCTTCTCTTTGATGCTAAGTCATAGGCAAAAAAAATATTCGCACTATACTTACGTATATTACGTGATTACCAAATGTTATACCTTACTGCCACAGCAAAGTGCATGCATCTGTGGAGGTATTAAAACAAAAAGACTAATACTGGAGAAGTAATGGTTAATTCAATGGATCTGAATGGGCTCTCCAAAGGAATATCACTTCGTCCGGCGACCTCTTCTGATAAATACTTTATTAACACATTATACCGTTCAACGCGTGATGACTTGCGATTAATTGATGGCGATGAAGATTTTGTGGAAACCCTTATTGAGCAGCAGTGCCATGCCCAAACGGTAGGATATGGGGAAATGTTTCCACACGCTTTCTATTTTATTATCGAAAAGCAACAGCAATCCATTGGTCGAGTTACACTTGATTTTTCAAATGAAGCTGTACATGTCGTAGATATTGCATTTATTCCTGAAGCAAGAAATAAAGGTTATGGAGAAAGTGTATTAAAAGCGTTGCAATTAGCCGCAGTCAAAAGCTGCTCACCTCTGGTTCTCAGTGTACATCAAGGCAACTGGGCGGCTAAAAGGCTGTACAAAAAATTAGGGTTTATCGTTGATGGTTTTTATCCGCCGTATGAACGAATGGCATGGTATCCAACCACTAAGGAGATGATGGCTTAAAACATTCGTAAAAGGTTTATATCCAATTGATGGGTATATTGAAACAATACAAAAAAGGAAGTGAGCTTATGTCTGAACCGTTTATTAGCCAGATAAATATGTTTGGGTTTGATTTTGCGCCTAGAACCTGGGCAAAGTGTGATGGGCAAAACTTACCTATTTCCAATAACCCTAGTCTGTTTTCATTATTAGGTGTTGCTTACGGTGGTGATGGTCGTACTACGTTTGGTTTACCTAATTTGCAAGGTCGTGTACCTATGCATATGGG
Source organism: Zooshikella harenae (assembly GCF_018837975.1). GTDB lineage: Bacteria > Pseudomonadota > Gammaproteobacteria > Pseudomonadales > Zooshikellaceae > Zooshikella > Zooshikella harenae. The sequence goes on from NZ_JAGSOY010000081.1 coordinate 11,933, forward strand.
AAATGGCTATCGAATAGGTGACAAAGGAGGTGTTGAAACGGTGAGGTTAACCGTCGAAAACTTACCCCATCATACGCATCAAATGCAAGCCAATAGCCAACCAGCAGAAACTAATGAGCCAAGTAATCATGTATTAGCGATGGAGCCTAGTGGTAAAAATATATATGGTCCAGCCGCTAATTTAGTGGAAATGGGAAATTCGTTAATGGCGATTGGAGGTGGTGAAGCCCATTTTAATATGCAGCCATCACAAGTGATTAATTTTTGTATTGCGCTGACAGGTTTATTTCCTCCAAGGAGCTAATGGGAATTCCTAAAAATGTATTTTTCCTCGATAACTATGTTAGCACTGTACTCAATCCCTTATGCATTCCTTATACATTGTGGCTTTCCGTATAGTGCTGACTTGCTATCATGAGAAATTATTATTTTTAGAGGTACTTATCCCTTATAGCAACAATACTCAATCAAATTACGAAAGGAATTGAATGATGGCTGAGCCCTTTATTGGAGAAATTAGAATCTTTGCTGGTAACTTTGCTCCTGTGCATTGGGCATTTTGTGATAATAACCTGATCCCTGTTACTGAAAATGGTGCTTTATTTTCACTGCTTGGAAACCGTTATGGTGGGGATGGTAGAAGCACCTTTGCTTTACCAGATATGCGTGGTCGCTTACCCGTAAACCAAGGCACAGGGTCAGGATTAACATCTCGCAGTATTGGTGAACGTATGGGGGTAGAGGAAATCACTCTGACAATCCCGCAAATGCCTGCTCACACTCACCAGTTACAAGGAAGTAATAATACGGCAGATAGTATAGAACCCCAAAGTCGAGTACTGGCAAATGGACAACCGATTTTTTCATCTACACATGCCAATTTAGTCGCCATGTCGCCAAGCCAGGTGGGTAATACTGGAGGAAATCAACCTCATAATAATGTTATGCCATTTTTATGTGTCAATTTTATTATGGCGTTACAGGGTATTTATCCCCAACGGAATTAATTTTATTAGCAGGAGCTTCAAGTTATGGCTGAACCATTTATTGCACAAATTCAACTATGGGGTTGTAATTATGCACCTCGAGGGTGGGCATATTGTGATGGTGGGTTACTATCAATAGCAGAAAATACTGCGCTGTTTTCTTTGATTGGGACTACTTATGGTGGCGATGGTCGCACTACAATGGGGATTCCTAATCTGCAAGGACGTGCCCCAATGCACCCAGGAAATGGCCCAGGACTCACACCCAGATTACTTGCAGAAAGAGGAGGATCAGAAGAAGTCTTATTAACCCAAGCCACCATGCCAAAGCACACCCACCAGATGTATGCTGAAGATGCTGATGCAGAAGAAACGGAAACTGTAGCAGATTATTTAGCAAGAGGAGGCACACCTGGTCGAGGTGGTCGTTTTTATCCTATTGATACCTATAATGATCCAGAAAATTTAATGCCATTGTCATCATCGTCTTTAACAGAAACAGGACTTGGGCAAGGACATGAAAATAGACAGCCATTTTTAGCTGTGAACTTTTGTATGGCGTTAATGGGTATTTACCCAAATCGAAGCTAAAAGTATTACTCTATATCGAGGGGCTATAACAGTTTTATTTAAGTAATGACTATTTTAAATAGCTTTTTTATAGAGTAAATAGTGTCATAAAAACGTACAGTAAATCCTTATAAACTCTTAGGAGCTTATTGAGGAGTATTGAGGCTTGTACAGGGTGAGTTAGGTATATGGTGAGAATACAGTTTTGACTGTATTCTTCAACCGACTCTGACAGCTTCTTCTAAAAAACTTTGTTATGGCTATATTTTCTATTAAATATTATTAGAAAAAGCTATAAATGTTATGGTCTATAAAAGTATACGTCACAATATATAAATTAATAAGGGACTTGAGAATACTATGCAGGTTGATTCACTCGCCCAGTTAAAACATGATGATTTTAGTAAACATATTAAAGAGAAATTTGTTGTTAGGGATGTCGGTGTTGATTTTTTTATAGAACTTATTGAAGTTAAACAGCTCTACAGAGCGATTAAAAAAGGGGGGAGAGATCAGTTTTCACTACTTTTTAAAGCAGCAGATGAAATACTTTTACCGCAAAAAATGTATCATTTGGACCATGAAGAAATGGGTGTGTTGAATATTTTTTTAGTACCTATAGGTCACGAGCGCCCCGAGGAGCAGGGTAGTCAGGCCTTTTACTTATATGAAGCTATTTTTACGTGAGGTCTTTATATCTGTTTTTTGTTATACATTATTTGTCGAAAAAATGTTAAGGTTTGATGAAAAAAGTCATGATGAAATATTGATGTTTGCTATAAGTAAAGTGATGCATACTTTTTTGTTATTGTTTGTAATATCGTGTTGGGCTAGTATTTAACATAGCCAGGCTAGAGAGGAGTCTTGTGGCCTGGATAAAGTATTGTGTGAAGTCTACTTGGTGTTTGCTAAGAATATTTGTGTTGAATACCACTATTTTGGAGCGATTTAGATGTAAGTTTAAATCTTTGCATGGATGCTACTGTGAAAATTATCTTTATATATAAGTTATTTTGCTGTGTTTTGTGTAGTGATGTAGTTTATTTTTATATATAAATTATTTTTTGTTCTATTTTTATATTACTGCCAATCAAAATGATGATGGCTTAATGACACTATCAAAGTAGAGCAGAGTTACACGTTTGTGCGTGTCGTACAGTTGACGCATGAGATTTTAATAGACTGGATTGTCTAGTCGATTAGCGAAATTTGCAGGAGCACTAAACCATGCAACTTAAATGTCAGCATAGTTCTTCCTATCGTTCTCTTATTCATAAATATTTCAAACATGGTTTACGTAACAGCGCTAACGCTATCTTACGCAAAAAATCTTCTTATTCGTCTTCATTGCCTACTCAAGATCCTTCCCTACATAGTGTCTCATCTGCTTCCTGTTTAATTGCGCTGGAGAAGCGATTTTTATTTGATGGTGCTGCAGCTGCAACAACGGCAGATACTGTAGATTCAAATGAAAACACTACAGAGATAAATGCAGAAAACAGCATCTCAGAAGAATTAGCTCAAGCACTTGCGCAGCCAGCCACAACTAATAACGATGAGACGGAAAGTGCTGAAGAGCAATCTGATGAAAATAAAGTTGTTATCTTTATTGATAGTCGTGTTGCTGACTATCAGTCTTTAATGGAAGGGTTGGATGAGTCTGTTGATGTTGTCATTATTCAAGAGCAGCAAAATGGTTTGGCGCAAATGGCTAATGCGCTGGCTGAATATAGTAATTTAGATGCCATTCACGTTGTTTCACATGGTGATGATGGTCAGCTGCAATTAGGGAACGTTACTGTTTCTGCAGATAATATTGCAAATTATAGTCAGTACTTGTCGGATATTGGTGCTGCGCTTACACAACAGGGTGATATTTTACTGTACGGCTGTGACGTTGGGAAGGGTTCAGCAGGTGAAGCCTTTGTTCAGGCACTTGCAGATTTTACAGATGCTGACATTGCAGCATCAACGGATGATACGGGAGGTGACGCATTAGGCGGTAACTGGAATTTAGAATACTCCACTGGCGATGTATCCAATGATTCTCCCTTTGATTCGGATATGCTTGCATCTTATGACTATTTAATGGCACTGCCCATTTCTAGTGATCAGACAACTAATTATGATGGGTTAGGACTTGGGGATACAGCAGTTATTGCTAATGGCACAGTCATTGATGATATTTCTTATGATGGTTGGCGATTTAATGGATTTGGCGGCGAAACGGGTATTTATGCTCATGAGGGAAGTTTAACCAATGATGTGAATACCACAGGCACGCGTTTTTATACCAGTGATAGCTCTAATTTTAAATTTACCAGTATTGATTATGTGATTGATACTGCAGGTAATCCTGCCAATGCGGGCATCACTTTTTATGGGTTTAGAGATAATGTCCAGGTTGAATCCCAAAACTTTAATGCAGCGGATACCAGTTCTGGTACCTGGACTTTAAACTGGGGATCCGTTGATGAAGTTAAAGTTACTGCTAACACCCACTGGATCTTCATGGACAATTTAAAAGTAGGGGCTGAAATTCCAGCAAATGCAACTCCTGCCATTTCTGTCAATGATTCAAACTTGGCTTACACCGAAGGTAATGCAGCCACTCAGGCAGATAGTGCTGCAACTGTCAGTGATGCTGATGGTGATGCAGAATGGAATGGTGGCTCTCTTTCTGCGCAAATTACTAGTAATGCTGAGGCAGGTGACAGAATCAGTATTGTTGACAGTGATGGTGATGGCACGGCTATCACCATTAGTGGAACGAATATCTTTGCCAATGGTGTTGATATTGGTGATTTAAGTGCTAGTGGAGGTATTGTCACTGGTGGCACTAAGCTAACCATTACCTTTGATGCCGATGCCACAAATGCCAATGTGCAGGAAGTGCTACAGTCTATTCGTTATGACTCAACCACTGATGATCCTGGTACTAATAACAGAGTCATTACTTTTACGGCCACAGATAGCAGTGCGGCAAGCGGGTCTGATACCCGAACCGTGGTTATGACGGCAGTAAACGATGAGCCTACCTTAACCGCCAATGCCAGTGACCCAACCTTTACGGAAGGTGGTGCAGCTGCCAGTTTATTTAGTGGCACCAATATCAGTACGGTCGAGTCTGGGCAAACGGTCAGTGGCTTAACCTTTACTGTTACCAATGTGACTAATGGCAGCAATGAGCGTGTCAATGTTGATGGCACTACCATTGTGCTCACTCATGGCACCAATGGTACAACAGCGAGTAACAGCTTAAATTACAGCGTCAGTGTCATCGGTACAACGGCTACCATATCATTAACTGGCGGTACTTTGTCGGCAGCAGCTGCACAAACCATGGTGGATAATATGAGTTACCAGAATAACAGTAACTCGCCAAGCACCAGCAACCGCGTGGTGACCTTAACCAGTGTTCAGGATAGCGGTGGTACGGCTAATGGCGGTGATAATACAGGCTCATTAGCGATCGCTTCCACGGTTACTGTGGTACAAAACAACGATGAGCCGACCTTAACTGCCAATGGTAGTAACCCCACCTTTACCGAAGGGGGGGCAGCTGGCAGTCTGTTTAATGGCACCAGTATCAGTACGGTAGAAGCAGGGCAAACTATTAAAGGGCTGACGTTTACAGTAACGAACGTTACCAATGGTAGTAGTGAAATCATCAATATTGATGGAACGGCGATTGTGTTGACCCATGGCACAAGTGGTAGCACCGCAACCAATAGTTTGAACTACAGCGTGATGGTCATTGGCACGACAGCGACGTTTTCCTTGACTGGGGGCACGCTGTCTACTGCCGCGACTCAAACCATGATAGACAATATGAGCTATCAAAATAACAGCAATACCCCCAGCACCAGCAACCGGGTAGTGACCTTAACCAGTATCCAAGACAGTGGTGGTACTGCCAATGGGGGCGATGATACAGCTTCTGTTGCTATTGCTTCGACGGTTACCGTAGTTGGAGTCAATGATGAGCCCACCTTAACCGCTAATGCCAGCAATCCGACCTTTACCGAAGGCGGAGCAGCCGCCAGCCTGTTTAATGGCACTAGTATCAGTACCGTAGAAGCGGGTCAAACCATCACTGGACTGAGCTTTACTATCACCAATGTCACCAATGGTAGTAATGAACGAATCAATATTGATGGTACCACCATTGTGCTGACCCATGGCACTAACGGTAGCACAGCTGGGAATAGCTTGAATTACAGTGTGATGGTGATTGGTACTACCGCTACCGTGACCATGACGGGTGGCAATATGTCTACTGCGGCAACCCAAACCATGATTGATAACATGAGTTACCAGAATAACAGTAACTCACCTAGCACCAGTAACCGGGTGGTGACGTTAACCAGTATTCAAGACAGTGGCGGTACCGCCAATGGCGGTGATAACACTGGTTCATTAGCCGTTGCCTCAACGGTTACCGTAGTGCAAAACAACGATGAGCCGACCTTAACTGCCAATGGCAGCAACCCCACGTTTACTGAGGGTGGCGCAGCTGGCAGTCTGTTTAACGGCACCAGTATCAGTACCGTGGAAGCGGGCCAAACCATCAAGGGCTTCACCTTTACCGTGTCCAATGTGGCCAATGGCATTAATGAAGTGATCAATATTGATGGCACCGCGATTGTATTGACTCATGGCACCAGTGGTAGTACGGCGGGCAATAGCTTGAGTTATAGCGTCACGGTGGTGGGTACGACAGCGACTGTGGCGTTGACCGGCGGCACCATGTCTACCGCGACCACACAAACCCTGATTGATAACATGAGTTATCAAAACAACAGTAATACGCCCAGTACCAGTAATCGGGTAGTGACTCTCACTAGTATTCAGGATAGTGGTGGCACCGCTAATGGCGGGGATGATACGGCGTCGATCTCAGTGGCCTCGACCGTGACGGTGGTGGGAGTTAATGATGAACCGACCTTAACCGCCAATGCCAGCAACCCAACCTTTACCGAGGGTGGAGCAGCCGCCAGCCTGTTTACCGGTACCAATATTAATACCGTGGAATCCGGGCAAAACATCACTGGATTAAGCTTTACCATTACCAATGTCACCAATGGCAGTAACGAGCGCATTAATATCGATGGTACCACCATTGTGCTGACCCATGGCACCAATGGCAGCACCGCAGGCAATAGCTTGAATTACAGTGTGATGGTGATCGGCACCACTGCCACTGTGACCATGACCGGGGGTAACCTGTCAGTCGCGGCGGCCGAAACCATGATCGATAACATGAGTTACCAGAACAACAGTAACTCGCCCAGCACCAGTAACCGAGTAGTGACCTTAACCAGCATCCAGGATAGTGGCGGTACCGCTAAT
>NZ_JAGSOY010000082.1 GCF_018837975.1 Zooshikella harenae
AACGTGTTTGCCATTTGCTGCACTACCTTAGAGAAATTAGCGCCAATACGATCCATTTTGTTAATCAGACCAATACGGGGTACCCGATACTTGTCGGCTAAAATCCAATTAACCTCAGTTTGTGGCTCTACACCCGCTACAGCATCAAATACAACAACAGCCCCATCTAAAACACGCAAGGAGCGGTTAACTTCTATATTAAAGTCAATATGTCCTGGGGTATCGATAATATTAAGTTGAGCATCATTCCAAAAAATAGAAGTAGCGGCACTTTCAATAGTGATACCACGGTCTTTTTCTTGTTGTCGATGGTCCATCATACTTTCACCATTATGGACCTCACCAGTAAAATGACGTTTACCTGTGACAAATAACAATCTTTCGGTGAAAGTTGTCTTTCCCGCGTCAACGTGAGCAATTATTCCTAAATTGTGTAATTTATTGATTTTCATTTTAGACTCTTTTTTCGAATACCTAGCAAATGGGAATTAAAGTCCCAACCATTTGCCTGTGGAATTCAGAGTGAGGCTAAAACATTCTTAACCCCACGCAGCCAAGAGTGTCGCACAGGCGGACGAACCCCTGGCGGTACTCTATTTTTTCTATTAGCTTGTCGTAGGTTTTCATATTGATTACTTTTTTAGGGAATAAAAAAACCCTGGTAGTTGTTAGGCCTACCAGGGTTTTTGTGGAGGCCTAAGCCTCCTTGAATTCTTTATAAATTAAGAAGGCAATTGTTTATTAAAAATTAAAATGCTTACAGCAGATGTCATTACATAACACACAGCACTTTTCACAGCTGTTAAGCTATGCAAAGTGAGTCTTGAATTGGCTTGTGTAAGTAATGATTTCATTTAAAAGTCTGTTTAGGTTGAATACATTTAAAGTTACATTCTGATAATTGGGTGGAATGGTAATAGAATGCTCCAATGATTGCAAACATTTTTGTAGCAGGCGTCTTTATAATTAGTCGCCCCTGCATAACGCCTGTCGAACACGCTGTGAATCCTTCCCCTGGAGGCTGCTGTTTTGCGGCAAACAGTTCGGTGTACATTATCCAGCCGTTGTCTACCACTGGTGTGCATCGAAATACCACAGATCTTCAATTAATCATGATTGAGGTATAGCAAAATCTGGGTTTGTAGTGCTTGAATGGGTTTGTGAAACAGGTGCTGGGATGATCTTCTGCTGAGGGTGGAACAGATTAATTCATGCTTGTATTGGCACAATCTATATTCATTACGAAGTATTTTTATATGCAATTGACCTGATGGAGCTACCACTACAACAAAAAGCAAGCTATCGATTATTTCAAATATAATTTGCATAGCTATTTCAAAACTCCATCATAAGCACAGAGTTCTTCAAGATGTATTAAAAAATAAATAGCTTAATTGTGAGTGGGAATGAGCTAAGGGAGTTGTCACTCAAAAAAACATTTCACTACCCGTATAGAAGTGTCAAACAAACATTCCTACACCCTCTAAGCTAAACAGAGATTATTTAAATTTGTTTTTGAATGTTTATCATGTATAGCTCTGACGGCTTCTGCTATAGGATCAACAGTATTACTGCCAAGCTGCATTAAGAAATGGCATGAAGCGTATTGTTTTGCTTTCTTTTCATATTCTTTGACCCATTTCATTCGATTTTCCATATGCTGTTTTTTGACAGGCCATACTCCAGGTGTTGGGCGCAATCGATCTATACCTATACGCCAAGGTTTAGGGCTTATTCTTGCTCTGAAGCAATTTTGGTTTTTACACATCAATATATATCGTTTATCAGTATTTAATTCATTAAAAAGCTTTAAAGTCGATTCCTCTCTTGGATTGAATGTTTTATTCATGATAAGAACCCTAAAGCCTACTGGCGTTTTATATACTCTAAGGTGTAATTCGGGATATTTTCTTGAAACAGCCTTTATTTTTTCTAAGGACTGTGTTTTTGGCGATCCTGTGATAGATGATTTTATTTTCCAAAGGAATTTAGCTAAAGCCGAAAATAAGAAAATTGAGATAAAAAGAATAATTCCAAAGGATAACCATGAAGATGATATAATACCTATGAGTATGGTCAAAGTCAGTAGTATTACTGTCGATATAAAATTGAATAAAAATGTTGGTCTATTGTCTATATCAATGTCAGAAAAAAATACATTAGGTGTATTTATACATAATGATCCATAGCTATTTCTAGTGATAACGCTATCCCCATGAGTTGAGATGACTTCCTCACGTATTGGCAGACCTTCAGCGCCGTTATAGGATACTTTATGATCAATACGTCTTACATCTCCTTTAGTATCCAGCAACGTTTCTGCATCTTTTACTCTTTGATCCGCATGTTTTTTTGCTTCTGCTTCACTGATATCTGACCAGCCAAATCGTTTGATTGTAACCTGTTTTCCATTTGCATTTTTTGTGATTTTCGACTCAGACCAGTATTTTGGAACAATCATATTTTACCTTTTTGGGGAAATAATCAATTGAGCTGATCTATGGACCGCTTGGGCGATTTAATACTTATACTTTATTATAACTGCCTTGAGTCATTTTTGTCGGTTGGTGAAGTATTAATGCCGTGAATGCTAGAACAAACACACTAATATTGGTGGTTACAGGGTTAAATGCTCCAGCTAACAGTTGAGGCGTTGTAATAGTTACAAAGATGAGTAGTCCAACCATGGCGGCTGCTGTAGCGACTAAAGGCCATTTTTGTCGCCAAAAGACCAACAGGATTATCGCCATACCTATTTCCAGTAGACCTCCAACTTGTGCAACAGCTAATGCTGCATCGTAGGAAAGGCCAAAGGTCATGTTCATGGCTATCTCATCCTTATGAGGCCAAAGAAGTTTGGGAATCAATCCATGATATAACCAGATAAAAGAAATTGTTGTACGGCAGAGGAGGTAGACCAGAGAATTAGTCTGTTTGACCATTGAGAAACCTTGATGTGTGATCTTTAGTTGGCATAACACAGGTATCATTGCGGCCAAACAACAAGTAACGATTAAGAGCAATTCTGTCATAAAGCCAGTTTCGGAGAAATGTTGGAACTATCCAGCCTACACACGTAATTGGCCAAGGAAACGGTAAGCGCATCATCACTCTGAAAAAGGCCGTTGACTTAGTATAAAGTCTAGAGCCTTCGATAAGTACCATCGTTTCGTAAGCGTCGGTTGGTAACCCAAACCACTTAAGAATAGCTTGGCCTTCAGCAGATTGAACTGTGGCTAACTTGAGCTTTTGTTTTTGATCAAATCGAATTAGAAATCGTGCCCATGCAGAGCAAAGTATGCATACACCATCGAACAGTATTACCTTATCAGTAGACTGAATACCAGGTGGTAACTTTTGCTGTTGAGTCATGGTTGTTAACCTTAAGCTCACAGTCCGAACGCTTGTTGTTTACTAATGGGGATGATCATACCATATATACTCTTTTTGGTGATCATATTTGTTTTCAAACAACTTTCTAGTAAATTCATAGCCACTTTGTAACAAAAAGGAACATGTTCTTAACGGTGGTGTTGCTAATTTTCCTTCTTTTTTTTTGCTAAAAAAAGTACTCTATAAAAAATAGTTGCCATTAATCCAATGGGAATCAGTGTTGTTAGTATATCAGCAATACTGTGATACTGTTGATACACCATAAGTACTAAATATAAAATAAAACTTAAAATTATTAGTTGCCAACGTTTCACGAAAATTTGATTTAAAGATAAAACAAAAGTGAATGATACGGCGGTATGTGTACTGTAATCGAGATTAATAGAGGGCCATATGCTAAGAGTATTATCTATGAACATAAGCCCAAAGGAGGTAATAATTAAACAAATGAAGTAAAGAGAGACTTTTTTAACAGCTTCTATTTGTTTGCCATTTTTAAAAGTAATAAATATAAGGGTGCAAAATAATATGATAGCTAAAGCAGGAATATATGCATCAGCAATAGTATCTAAGGTTTCATAGTTCATAAATATCAATAATATTACCGTGTCAGTGGATTGGTTACCAAATGTGCCCTTCGTTGAGGGTATAGTACAGGGCAATTGCATATAAAAATAGTTTGTGATGGTATAGATTGTGCCAATACAGTGCATGAATTAATTTGTGCTTCCCACAGCAGAAGACCATCCCTGGTCTCTACTGCTCACGGTGCTCCCAGCACCTGTTTCACAAACTCATTCAAGCACTGCAAACCCACTTTTGCTATACCTCAATCATGATTAAATGAAGATCTGTGGTATTTCGATGTACGCTAGTGGTAGACAAAGGCTGGATCATGCACATTGAACTGTTTGCCGCAAAGATGCGGCAACTATCTTGACAAACAGCGCCCTCCCGGGAAGGATTCACGGCGTGTTCGAAGGGCGTTATGCAGACGTTGGACAGAGGTACTTTAAAATAGCTTTTATAAAGGTAACGTTATACGCAATTGCCCTGCATCCGATACACATCTGGGAACTCTTATTGATCCCGATTTTCATAGACTGGGTGAAGAACGCAGACATCAACACCCTTGTGCCCTAGAGGTATAAGAATGATTCGTGAAAGGAATAGGTAATTAAAGTATGGTAGCCATTGATTGGAGTGGCTATTTCAATCAATGGCATATGTTGTTATCTAGACTCTTTGTTATGGATATATAATATCTAGGTCGGTAATGCTAATCCTAGTATTGGTGGAGAAAATTTAGCTTTCTTTAGTATGCAATTTAAAATCCTGATTGACAACAGATAGAATATTGGCAATTTTTGAAGGCTTTAGTGGTGGTTTTATAAAGCCATGGTAGTCTCCTTTAGGATTTAGAATAAGTAGATTGCCACTATGATCAACTAAGTAATTTTCTTTTTTAGGTTTGATGACAGGATTAAAGGGGATATTAAGCTGAGTCGCTAAATTGTAAATATCTTTAATTGAGCCTGTTACGCCAGTAAAGTAATCGCCAAAAAAGGGTAGGTAATTTGCCAGTTGCTCTTGTGTATCACGCAATGGGTCTACTGTAATAAAGACAAAATTTACTTCTTTTGAAAGTTTTTGGTAGTGTTCAGTTAGCATTTTTTTTAGAGAGGCAAGCTCTGTAAGGGTAGTGGGGCAAATGTCGGGGCAAAAAGTATAACCAAAAAAGACAAGAGTCCATTTATTTTTAAATGAATTTTTATTAATTGTTTTACCCCTATGCGAAACTAGGTGTATATTCTCGAAAGCGCGTGGGGTATCAAAAATATATGCTCCTTGTAGCTTTAACTGATCTCGATCTAAAGGGGCTGGTGTCATCATTCGGTTAACGAAAAGACCTAGAATCAATGCAACAAATATGATGAGGCCTATAACGGTTAGCTTAATTCCCTTTGACATAGTTGTTATCCTGTGTAGTGATCTATGAGAAGTGCACTAAATAGCAGCATGAGATACGTTATAGAAAATTTAAATGTATTAATAGCTGCTTTTTTGTTTTTTTCATTAAATAACTCGTAACACCAATAAATGAAGCGTCCACCAAGCAGTATTGCTGATGTTAAATAAAGGATGCCTGCCATACCGGTTAAAAAAGGAAAAATAGTAATAATAATTAATAATAATGTATAAAGCAGTATGTGTAATTTTGTATAGTTTTCACCATGAGTGACAGGTAGCATGGGAACATTTGCAGAGGCATATTCGGCTCTTCTATGTAAAGCTAGTGCCCAAAAATGAGGAGGTGTCCAGGCGAAAATAATTAATACTAATAATAATGCATTAGCATGAATTTCTCCTGTAACAGCACACCAACCCAGTAATGGCGGTGCGGCTCCTGCTAAACCGCCTATTACAATATTCTGGGGTGTTGCGCGTTTTAGCAAAAGCGTATAAATAACAGCATAACCGATTAAGGACGCTAGTGTTAACCATGCAGTTAATGCATTGACAAGCCAAACTAAAATACACATTCCTAGTAGACCAAGAAATGATGCAAATATAATTGCCTGTTGATATTCAACGCGTCCTTGAGCAATAGGACGATTTTGGGTGCGTGCCATCACAAGGTCAATTTTTTTATCAACAAGGTGGTTTATGACTGCAGCAGATGCGGCACAAAAAGCAATACCTAAATTACCGAATAGGAGAATATGCCATACAGGTAATGATTCAGAGGCTAAAAGCATCCCTATTAAAGCTGTCATCATTAAGAGAGCAACAACTTTAGGTTTACACAACTCGAGATAGTCTTGCCATTTAGCCGCTTGCTTTATAGGAAGTGTATTATTCATGGTGTGAACTCTCCTGTTGAGTTAGACATCTCGTGGAGATTTATTGAGTTATATTGTTTATTATTATTGATTTGAAACAGGCGGTAACACAGTAGAATAGAGCTGAGTAGTAATAATGCTCCTCCTGCATTATGTGCTACAGCTATACTAAGAGGAAGTAACCAAATAACATTGCTAACACCTAAGCTTATTTGTAAACACAGCGCTGCAAATACTAAGAGTAAAGTATTGCGTATACGCTTTCGTTGAGAGCTAAGTGAAGGTAATAGTTTTTGTTTAATCCACAATATTAAGAATAACAAATAAAAAGTGGTTATGATTGCCCCCATTCGGTGGGTAAAGTGTATGGCTGTTCGTGCAGAACTATCTAATTGTCCACCAAGATAGTTTGGGCCAATCTCTTGTAGTAAATTGAAGCCAGATGCGAAGTCCATTTCTGGCCAATAGGTGTTATGACATGTGGGTAAGTCAATACAGGCGAGTGCTGCATAATTAGAGCTTGTCCATCCTCCTAGCATAATTTGACAGATTAAGATAAAGAGAGCACCAACGCCAAGCATTTTTGCTTTTGCCAGAGTGTCAGTTTGGTTTGCTCTAACCGTCATAGTGGATGAGTGATTATGATGGGTATTTTGTGGCGATATGGCAGAAGTTTTATTTTGCCTTGAGCTTGACGATTTCTCTTTAAGTCTTAAAGTAAGCAGGAATAATAGACTAAAGGTTGTAAATCCCCCAATTAGGTGGGCAAGCACCACTTGTGGCCATAATTTAAGAGTGACTGTCCACATTCCAAATGCTGCTTGCAGAATGACTAATATTAAAATCGCGATAGGAAGTTTAACGGGTTGATTTTCATGGTGTCGGTTACGATAACAATATACTGCAAGCGCAAGTATAAGAATGCCCAAACTTCCGGCAAAGTACCGGTGTACCATTTCTGGCCAGCCTTTATGGACTTCTACAGGTGCTTCAGGATAACGTAATTGCGCTTGGTTTATGTCATCCTCTGATGTGGGAACAGTAAGAAATCCATAGCAGCCAGGCCAGTCGGGGCAACCTAGTCCAGCATCAGCAAGTCGGGTATAAGCACCTAAAACAACAACAATACCAGCCAATAAAGTAGCTATGAGTGCACAATAATAACCGGGTTTTTTTGGCATGGTGATCTCCTTAATAAACAGCAAACAATTCCTTTTGAATTTGGTATATTTGTATTTTCTTATGTTTTAAATCTGGATACTTCACCTTTGTTATGTTTAGCCGATAAGTGATATCTTTAATAAGTGCTTTATGTCTTTGAGAAGATCTTGTCCACTTTGCTTTACACCATATTGCATAATAATATTACCAAGGGGATCTACTAAAAAAATACCAACGTTATCATCTGGAAAATTATGTTTCACAAGTTTTTCTAAAGGATCATAATATGTAATTTGTGTAGGTAAGTAATTTAGCCGAGGGTGTTGACTGTGTAATTGTTCTTTAAGTGAGGTAATAGGTTCGTCAATTAAAATACGTTGAACACGGTTAGCCTCTTTACCCAAAGCTACATGAATTTGACGAGTTAGATACAAGGCGTGTTCACACTGTTTAAGACATTCATTAGTAGTAGGCAAGATAAGTATTGACCAAAGAGGATCTACTTGCTTGTTTAGCCTCAAAGAACCACCGTTAATATTTAGTTTCTCAACCGTTAGTGTTGGTTTTAATAAAAGCCCTCGGTTTGTGGTTTTTTGGGGCACGAAAAAACCTGTTTTGAACATGGTAGAAGATAGCGCCATGACTACAATGGGTGTACATAAGATGATGATCAGTAAAAACTTATTGTTTCTCTTGGATGACATAGGAACTCCTTTCCTGTGACTTCATGCCTCGTTTATTTACTTGTTTAGTATTGAATTACGTTTATTCCGATATGCGTAGAATCCTGTTACAAACACCATCATAAGCACTAAACAAGCTAAAGCAAACCATTGTACTGCATATGCGGTATGTTTTTCCGGTAAGATATTGACAGGTTTCAAATGATGGGTAAAAGTGTAAGCGGAATTTGGTGAAAGTATAACCACTTTGTTTAAAATCTTTGGGCTAGATAAAGTACTATACAGCTGCTTAAGGTTAAGGCGTTGAATAACTTGTGGCCATATACTATTGGTTAAAATATCTTCTTTTAAAACAAAGTGATTGCTTGGTTGGTAGAGTTTTCCCTGAAGATTGACATGATTAGGAACAGGATCTATTACAGGCAGTTTAGTTCGTGTGATACCTTGTGGTACCCATCCTCTATTAATAAGTACAATATCTCCATTGTTGAGATAAAATGGCATAATAACATCATAGCCAGTGTGCCCATTAATGATCTGGTTATCCAATAGAAAAAATCGCTTATTATCAAACTTACCTGAAAGTGAAATCGGTTGGTAATTAGCTAAGGAAGTAATTTGCTCAACTGAATGGATAACTAAAGGTGCACTTTTTTTCAGTAAATGGTAATTGTTAAGTATATTCTTTTTTTCTTCAGCTCGACCTAACTGCCAAAAGCCAAGATAGATAAATAGTGGTATAGTTACTAAAGATAATAAGACAATGCGTATAAAGTACTTCATAACGAATAAATACTATTGACAAATTATGGATAATTGGTTTTGTTTAATAAACATAGGATGTTCAGGTCCATTACTCATGATTCTTAAAACTGTTATTTTGATTCTATTAGCTGCAGTAGTTGTTAGCCTTGCTTCAGGGTTTTATTTTTTAATACATGATCGTAGTAAAACGAATCGTTTGGTTAATTCATTAAAGGTCAGGGTTGGTCTGACTTTAATTATCTTATTATTGCTCGCTTATGGTTATTATACAGGGGAGTTTCAGCCTAAGCCCCCTTGGGTTTATTCACTAAGTGAATGACTGAATAGTGAATAATTGTATTTTGTTTTACCTATTAAAAACGATTGTTGTACAGTTGTACCTGAATAAAATCTTTTATTAGTAGTTCTTTCAAAATAATCACTGTTGCTTTATGTAACCTGGTATAAAACAATAGTGTTCAGAAAGGCCTCGAAAGATGTAATGAAAGGTTATGTTCATGTCTCTTTCTCAGCCTTTTAGTCTTATCTAATTTTGCTTTTAGCTTAGATGCCATTAATAAGCACTAGAACACGTAAACAAAAATAAATAAACCAATCCAAACTACATCAACAAAGTGCCAATACCAGGAAGCTGCTTCAAAAGCAAAATGGTTATCAGCAGAAAAATGCCCTTTTAAAATGCGTAGTAGCATAATCGTTAGCATAATTGCTCCCAGCGTTACGTGTGCACCATGGAATCCTGTCAGGATAAAAAATGTGGAGCCGTAAATACCTGCTGCGAGCGTCAGACCTAGTTCGTTATAAGCATGAATGTATTCTTCTGCTTGGAAAAAGAGGAAAGAAAAACCTAACACTAAGGTCGCAAACATCCAGCCAATCACCATTTTTCGTTTGTTTTCACGTAGAGCATGGTGCGCAATGGTTACTGTAACACTGGACAGTACAAGCAATATAGTATTGAGCAAGGGTAACTTCCAAGGGTCAATCACTTCTGAAGCGCCTGGATAAAGGCTGTTATCTGGATTGGTTAAGAGAGGCCACTGATTTTGAAACTCAGGCCAAAGTAAATGACCAGAAATACCTTTGTCACCTTCACCACCAAGCCAGGGTACGGTAAAGGTTCTTACATAAAAAAGTGCACCAAAAAATGCAGCAAAGAACATCACTTCAGAAAAAATGAACCAGCTCATTCCCCAACGAAATGTACGATCCATTTGCGGACTATAAAGTCCACTACGACTTTCTTTGATAACATTGCTAAACCAGCCAAATAACATATAAGCCATAGTGAGACCACCCAGAAAAAGAATCCAATGAGCGCTGGATTCCTTATTACCTGTTTGGCTGTCAATGAGCATGTTGCCAGCACCATACATGGTTAAAAATAATCCCACTGAGGCAATGATGGGCCACTTACTTTGTTCAGGTACGTAGTAGGTAGGATGACTTGCCATGTCTTCTCTCCGGTTTTCAGTGCTGGCAGCCGGCTCACTGTTATTTGATTCATTTGCCATATGGCCGCCTCCACTTAATTAGAATGTTATGGGGTAACATCAAATAGGGTATAGGATAGTGTGAGTTTTTTTATGTGCTTAGGCAGTGCCTGATCAATGACAAAGCGCATAGGCATATCAACTTCCTCGCCTGAAGCTAAGCGCTGTTGGCTAAAGCAAAAACACTCCGTTTTATGTAAATAATCGGCAGCATCAAAAGGAGTAATACTGGGTATAGCCTGTGCGACCATTGCTTGCTTTGAAGGATTATGAGCAAAAAAAATCACGCTATTAAATTGGCCGGGGTGTACTTTAAGCTCAGTGGTTTTTGGGTAAAACTCCCATCCCATTCCATCATTTTTATTGGTGACAAACTGAATGGTAATGGTACGACTATCATCAATGGCAACTTGCTCTGCCTGGTATTGATAAGGTGTACTGTTGGTTTTGCCATTAATGCCTGTCACCTGACAAAATACGTCATAAAGTGGAACCATAGCAAAACCAAAGCAAAACATTGCCAGTGTAAGTAAGACTAACTTTAATGTGGTTTTTTTGACTGAGCTATCCATAGCCATACTATTTGTTATTTCATATCGGGTTAATTATTTCACTTCAGGTGGTGTAGTAAATGTATGATAGGGAGCAGGAGAAGGTAGCATCCACTCTAAACCTTCAGCACCTTCCCAGGGTTTGGCACTGGCTTTTTTACCTCCAATAATGCACTTAATAACAATGAATAAAAACAATAACTGGGTAAACCCAAATAGAAATGCACCCACACTGGAAAGCATATTGAAGTTGGCAAACTGTAGAGCATAGTCTGGAATACGACGTGGCATACCTGCTAAACCAGTAAAATGCATTGGAAAAAACGCCAGGTTCATGCCAATAAATGACAGCCAGAAGTGAACTTTACCCATAGTCTCGTCGTACATATGCCCAGTCCACTTGGGTAGCCAATAATAGATACCTGCCATAATGCCGAAGATTGCTCCTGGGACTAATACATAGTGAAAGTGGGCAACAACGAAATAGGTATCGTGATATTGGAAATCAGCAGGTGCAATGGCCAGCATCAACCCAGAAAAACCACCAATGGTGAATAAAATGACAAAGGCTGTGGCAAATAACATGGGCGTTTCAAAGGTTAACGAACCTTTAAACATGGTTGTTATCCAGTTAAAAACTTTTACCCCAGTGGGAACAGCAATCAACATAGTGGCATACATAAAATAAAGCTCACCTGTAATTGGCATACCTACGGTAAACATATGGTGCGCCCATACAATGAATGAGAGAAATGCAATGGAGGCTGTGGCGTAAACCATCGATGTATAACCAAAAAGTGGTTTACGAGCAAAGGCTGGGATAATTGCGGAAACGACACCGAAAGCAGGTAGTATCATAATATATACTTCTGGATGACCAAAGAACCAGAATACATGCTGGAATAATACAGGGTCTCCACCACCAGCCGCACTAAAAAAACTAGTGCCGAAACTGATATCCATCAGCATCATAGTCACTACACCCGCAAGTACTGGCATCACCGCAATTAGCAAAAAGGCAGTAATTAACCAGGTCCAGACGAATAAAGGCATTTTCATTAATGTCATGCCGGGTGCGCGTAGGTTTAGCACAGTAGCAATGATATTAATCGCCCCCATAATTGAGGAAATACCCATCATATGTATTGAGAGTATAAATAATACAGTTGAAGGGGGGGCATAAGTTGTGGATAACGGTGCGTAGAATGTCCAGCCAAAGTTAGGGCCGCCTCCATCCATTAATAAAGTACTACTTAACATGGCAAAGGCAAAAGGTAGAATCCAGAAACTCCAGTTATTCATTCTGGGCATAGCCATATCGGGTGCCCCAATCATCATGGGTACTAACCAGTTAGCTAGCCCAACAAAGGCTGGCATAACTGCACCAAACACCATGACCAATCCATGCATCGTAGTCATTTGGTTAAAAAAGTTAGGTTCTACTATTTGTAGACCTGGTTGAAACAGTTCAGCACGGATAACAAAAGCCAGAGTGCCACCAAATAAAAACATGGCAAAGCTGAACCATAAATAAAGGGTACCAATATCCTTATGATTAGTGGTTAGCACCCAGCGCCATAAACCTTTAGCAGGTCCATGGTGATGATCTGTCGTATGTCCTTCTAATACGGCACTCATAATCTATCTCCCTTGAATTACTGAGCAGCCTCATTAAATTTCACGATATCCTGAGGTGTAACCATATCGCCTTTATTATTACCCCATGCATTACGCTCATAAGTGGTAACAGCGGCTATATCAACCTCACTTAGCTGCTTGCCAAAGGCTTGCATGGCAGTGCCTTGCTTGCCATTAACGATAATATCGATATGGTTTTTGACATCGCCTGTGGTGATAAGGGTACTGCCTTTGAGTGCAGGAAAAACGGGCGGCATACCTTCGCCATTAGGTTGGTGACAGACTGCACATGTCGTATTATAGACTTTCTCACCTCGAGTCATGAGTTCATCCATGGTCCATTCCTTTGAAGTGAGTTCTTTTTCTTTTTCAGCTTGTTCTTGTTTAGAGGCTAACCAAAGTTGATAGTCTTCTTCACTCTTTGCTTCAATAACGATAGGCATGAATCCGTGATCTTTACCACATAATTCTGTACATTGTCCCCGGTAAGTTCCCGGCTTTTCTATTTTGGTCCAGGCTTCGTTAATAAATCCAGGTATTGCATCCTTTTTTACAGCAAGTTCAGGAACCCACCATGAGTGAATAACATCTGCAGAAGTGATGAGAAAACGTACTTTTTTGTTGACAGGAACAACAACAGGTTCATCCACTTCTAATAGATAGTTTGCATTCTTTGGCTTAAGGTTATTTATTTCATCACGAGGGGTACTGAGATTACTGAAATAACCTATCTTTTCATTAAGGTAGTCATACTTCCACTTCCACTGATAGCCTGTTATTTTAATGTCAATTTCAGCTTCATCAGCGTTGTAGGCTTCAATAAGCGTTTTAGAAGCAGGGATAGCCATAAAGACCAAAATTAAGAAAGGAATTGTGGTCCAGATAATTTCAACCAGTGTATTTTCGTGAAAAGTGGCAGGTTTAGCTCCTCTCGATTTGCGATGCATCAGCATCGACCAAAACATGACTCCAAAGACGATAATGCCAATGACAACGCAAATCCAAAATATTGTCATATGCAGGTTATAAATTGACTGACTTACGGCGGTAACTCCTTCACGCATATTGGTAGCCCAGTCTGCTTGAGCGTACCCAGTACACCATAGTAAGCCAAGCCCCAACAGCTGAGGTTGACGCAGTGCTAACAACATTCCATGTCCCCTGGTTTAAGTATGATTACAGGCTGTTCACATTCTCAACTTATAGCTTTTATTTTCACATAAGCTGTGTTCACGTGTATCAATGAGCGATTTTTGTTGATTTATACCCTTCACTGCTTTAGCGTTAATGGTTCTGTCTTATTAGTCAGCACCTCATTATTACCCTCTACCGTAAAAGCAATAGCTTAGGTAACGGATCACGTTTATTTGCTTTTTATTATTAGTGAGAGCTAATTATAAGTAACATAGCTGAACGCCCCATGCCCACAGCATACCCATCATAGTGGGTATACATCAACTGATTTACCAAGATATAGCCTTCACTGTGGGTATAGCTAGTTTAAGAATAAATTTGGTCTAATTTATGACAGTAATAATGCTAATTAGGTATAATAAATCTGTTTGTTAAAATTGAATGACATTACATGTGTATTAATGCGCTTTTTTAGTCATTTGTAAATTGCAGCCCTTATGACAACACCCTAACTTATTTACTCTATGAAATATATTCATAATGATGTTTGGCGCTTTGCTTGGCCAATGATAATTGCCAATGTGACAACTCCTTTATTAGGATTAGTCGATGCGGCTGTATTAGGACACTTACCTTCACCTATTTATTTAGGAGCTGTTGCAATTGGTGCTTCAGTATTCAGTTGTATTTACTGGAGCATGGGTTTCTTCAGAATGGGCACTACAGGTTTGATAGCGCAAGCTTATGGTGCAAGAGATTCAAGATCGATTATAAGAATTCTTTTTCAGTCATTAATACTTGCAATCTTAATAGGTTTATTACTTGTTTTTTTTGCAAAACCGTTATTTTTATTGAGTATAACCTTTTTTCAACCTTCGCTTTCGGTGAGTTCTGAATTTGCTAGTTATTACTTCGTTCGAATTTATTCAGCACCTGCTGTCCTGATAAATTTTGCATTATTAGGGTGGTTGATTGGTATGCACAAGGCGCGTGCACCATTGTATTTAATGTTACTGGCAAACAGCTTGAATATTGTGCTTGACGTTTTGTTTGTTATGGGATTTGGAATGACTGCAAAGGGTGTAGCGCTTGCTACAGTATTTGCAGATTATGTCAGCATGAGTTTTGGGTTGTATTTAGTTGTTCGTGTTTTGCGTGAACGAGACATTCAACTCGATTTTTCTGGTGTATATTATAAAGCAGGATTTTTTCAGTTATTGAGTGTTAACCGCCACCTATTTCTTCGTAGTTTAAGTTTGTTATTCAGCTTTGCATTTTTTACTGCCCAAGGGGCTCGCTTAGGGGATACTGTTTTAGCTTCAAATGCAATACTTATAAATTTTCTTCTTTTTATCGCTAATGGACTAGATGGTTTTGCACATGCTGCAGAAGCTTTAACAGGTAAAGCAATAGGGGAAAAAAGTAAAACTTTGTTTAAAGCGACGGTTCGAACAACAGGGTTATGGTCTGCTATTATGGCCATGTTTTTTTTCATAGCGTTTTATATGGGGGGGGAATTAATAATTTCACTCCTTACTGATATCGATGAAATTCGTCAAGAAGCTGGATATTATTTACCTTGGCTCATTGCATTACCCCTCGTGGCGGTATGGAGTTATTGGATGGATGGTGTTTTTATTGGTCTAGCAAGGACTGATGTTATGCAGAATACAACGCTTGCCGCAACTTTATGTTTTTTTCTGCCTGTTTGGTATTTAGCAAAACCATTAGGTAATCATGGGCTTTGGTTAGCTTTTTATGCTTTTAGTTTTGCTCGAAGTGTACTAATGTGTGCAAGTTATTACCTCCTTGCCAAAAAGCAGCGCTTATTAAGCATTTAGTTAAACTGAATATATACCCTTCACGAATCATTTTTGAGTGTGTTGTCGGCGTTCTTGAACAGCAAGGATAGTGTGAATACAGTTTATGCAGGAGCATTTAACTCCCACCCCAGTCACTTATTATTATAAGCTTCTGGGGCTTCCTCGCTTGAAGGCCGCCCCTAAAAACCCTTCGCTATGGGTATAGCTAAGTTAGGTTTGCATTTATCCTTAGGTTCAACCTTTCCAGAATATAAATATTCTTCTAAAAAAGCTCTATACTTATACACGCATAATACCTAATGAGAAATGGGCAAATACAAAGAATAACCTCAGAGAGTCATGCTATTGCTACCGCCTAATGGTGTTAGCCATAAGTAGAAAGTTAATGTCCACAACTCCGTAACCCTACTTGTTTAAAAGGAATAAAGGGTTAGGTTTAAGACAGGATCTATACGCGCAGTAAAGGAAATATCAGTATAGATTTGAGTTGATAAGTATATGAATATTAAGCAAAAGATGATGTTATTAGCGACGCTACCTATGGTGCTTGTAGCTCTGTTGGTAAGTTTGCTTGCGTATTATGGAATGGATCATCTTGGTAATACGCAGTTAGAGCAAACACGTCAGCAAATGATGGAAAGTAAACAAAATGAACTAAAGCAGTATATTGATATTGCACTTACTGCTATCAAGCCAGTTTATGAAGGTAGTAGTTCAGATAATAACAAAGAACAAGCTAAAAATATTCTTAGAGATTTACGCTATGGAGATTCAGGCTATTTCTTTGTTTACCGTTATGATGGTACCAATGTCGTTCTTGGACCAAAGCCAGAGCTTGAAGGTAAAAATTTAATTGATTTAAAAGATGCTGAAGGTAATCCCGTTATTAGAAATGTGATTGATTCAGCTCGAAGTAAAGACGGCTATACTCAATATCTTTGGGAAAACCCTAGTAGCAGCAAGAATGAGACGAAACTTTCCTATAGTGTTGATCTCAATAAATGGGGATGGGTAATAGGTACGGGGTTTTATATTACTGATATTGACCAACAAATCGCTTTAATGGAAGAGAAAGCATCCCAGCAACAAACTTACTTATTGGGTATTATTTTTGGCGGGACACTTGTTGCTTTATTAGTTACATTATTTTCAAGTATATGGATAACTCATTCAATAACGCGTCCATTACAAGAATCTGTTGCATTAATGGAAGATATTTCTGAAGGTGATGGCGATCTTACTAAGAGGTTGATCGTTAATGGCAACACTGAGGTGGATCGATTAGCAATAGCTTTTAATCATTTTGTGGAGAAGATACATAAAATTATTGTGCAAGTCAGAGATACAACTCAGTCTGTTCAAGAAGCCACACAAAATATACATCAATTAACGAAACATCATAGTGGACAGTTGCATCTTCAGCGATCAGAAACTGATCAGGTTGCTACGGCAATGCATCAAATGTCAGCAACAGCCAGTGAGGTTGCACAAAGTGCAACGCAGGCGGCAGAGGCCGCAAATAAAGCGCATGAAGAATCGGATGAGGGCAGCCAAATTGTTCAAAGTACCATTAGTTCAATTGATGAGCTTGCTGAGAGCTTAGACAGAACGAAGGAAGTGATGAACAACCTCGATACTGAAACTGAAAATATTGGTTCAGTATTAGGTGTTATAGGAAGTATTGCAGAACAAACGAACTTATTGGCCTTAAACGCGGCCATTGAGGCGGCCAGGGCAGGAGAACAAGGTCGAGGTTTTTCGGTAGTGGCCGATGAAGTACGAAGCTTGGCAAGTAGAACACAAGCCAGCACACAAGAAATACAAGAAATGATTTCACGCTTACAAAGTGAGTCAGCAACGGCTGTGAAAGTGATGAATGCAAGCCGCGATCAAAGTCAAATGACAGTTGAGTACTCCAAAAAAGCAGGGGAAGCGTTAGCGGCTATTAATGACTCTGTTAATGTTATCAATGATATGAACCATCAAATTGCCAGTGCCGCTGAAGAGCAAACTCAAGTATCAGAGTCAATTAATCAAAATGTCACTGAAATTTCAAATATTATCAGTGATGTTGCCAATGGTGTAGAAGAAACAGCTGAAGCTACAGGAAAACTTTCTGAACAAGGTAAACAATTAGGCGAGTTAATTTTTCACTTTAAGGTGTGAGTTTAATGAGCATTTAACTTATATAGAAATACCAAAATGATTATTCAAACATTATCCAGAATTATTGATAAGACGCTAAAAGATGGAGCAACATTAAAAGCATACAACCGATACTTAGTGAGCGAAGCAGCTGATTTAAGCCAAATTTTGCATTTACCAAAGAATGAAATTCCATCGTATGTACAAGGTTTTGTTCTGAGTTATATTAGAGCAGTGCCAAAACTACTGAATTATGTTGAGAAACTGTTTAAAAAATATCATATTTTAGATGATTGGCTACCTGCTCTCAAAGTCATGGTTAATTTTTTTATTGCACCCATGGATTTAGTTAAACGCCAATCAGATATTCATCAATTAATGTTAGAAGCTTATTTGGCAATGAGAATCCTTGAAGAAATAAATGAGTTCTTTTTAGATGAGGCTCATACACCTTTACTGCCAGATAAGATCGCTTATGTGAATGTAGTGATGCATACCATAATAGGTGAGTCTATTGCGCGTATTCTAGATGAAGTTGTCTTTGAAGTTGTTCATTCTATGCTACCAGACCGTCAAAGGTTATCACACGAGCTACAACAATTTTTAGGAGATCTTGCAGAACAAAAGCAAAAAATACTCCCCAATTGGCCCGCTATGGATAATGAGTTAGATCTTTCTGTATTTATCCATACAGCTCATATTTCTTAGATGAAGAAGTTAACCAAAAACTTTATTAGAGATTAAGTGACTCTAAAAAAAGTAAGTAAATATGCGTTAAAAATTTGTTAAATTGATCTACCACAGCCTATCAATGTCTCCAGGATAGAGTTCGATATTACAGTTGTTAAAAGTATGAGCATTTTTTTGTGCTTTGTTTGAAAAAAAGGAAATCAACGTGACTTTATCAAACTGTTCGCTTGAGAATGGTTCCTTTGGTGTTCCACCAATCAAGTGAGTGTTCTCCAAAGTATTCCAACCACAGCCCGTATAGAATTTTTCTAAATATGTATCACAAGTAAATATACCTATATCTGAATTATTTTGCTTTATTAGCTGATATGCAGATGTTACAAGCATTTTACCATAGCCTTTGCCTCTTTCACTGGGGGCTGTAGCAACACAGCTTAATCCACTTGCTGAGTAAATTTCATCTTGGTGTACAAAGCATTTGCAAAGTATATCTAACGTAGCATAAATTTT
>NZ_JAGSOY010000083.1 GCF_018837975.1 Zooshikella harenae
ATAATATAATAAAAAAATACCAGGATAAACCCTATTTTCAAAAAGTAAATGCGGAAAGAGTTCCTGTTGAAAGCATTATAAAAATGATTGACGTAGGGATAGCAGATATAACACTAGCATACCCTGTTGTGAGTTATCCTATTAAAGGTATGTTAAAATATATGTTGGGTTATATTGCAGCACCTAAAACACCTTGGGGGGATAAAGTCATTGCAGACTTGAATAAGGTAATTGAGCAGTATAGGTCATCTGAGAAATTCCTTTATTTTACATTTGAGTGGTTTGATACAAAAGCTATTGAGCGAGTGAAGAGTTTTATTAGAGAAGCTTATCAGGATTAAATGGATATATTTGTCCATTAGGTTTTACTTTGTAATTAAATAGTTGCGAATTGTTTATTTGCATGTTTATGGTTTATATTTGTGTACTATGGTTTGGTTCTTGGTTGTTAGATATAGACTAAAAGCTAATTGTTTACTTAAAGCTCAGTGTATATAATCGATGACTTTATAATAACTATCCGTTCAGCGGATTATTATATGGACAGTGTATATCCATGGTCGGGATATACACTTTGACTTTAGGGTACCTCTAAAAATGCACTTTTTTCGTGAAAGCTGTGTCAGCGCTGTACTCGGATCCTCATGTATTCCTTATACACTGCGGTCCTCCGTGCAATGCTTCCTTGCGCTCACAATAAAATCACTGTTTTTATAGGGCCCTTTACTGGGAAGATAGGTTGTGTAAGAAAAAAGTAGATAACCTTACGAAAAGCAAAAATACAGTAACGTTATCGTTTGCATTATATCTTATACAACCAATAGTGTATTATTGACGTTGTGTTTAGGAAGTAACATGCAGTTGGAAACGCCATATAAAACACCTTCAACTATGGATGCAGCGGTTGAAGAGGTTGCTACTTATACTCCAAAAGTTTTTGCCAGTGAAGGCCGTATTGGCCGACTACGCTTTTTAGTTTATTCATTTTTGTATCAGTTTCTACTCACTCTTGTAATAGCTGTCTCTGTAGGAGTTATTACAGCCATTTATAAAAGTGGGATTGGTGATATACCTATATTAATAGGGGCGCTTATTGCTTTAGCGGCGATTGTGAGTATATGGGTAGCTTTAGTGCCAGTTAAACGTCGATTACATGATATGAATTGTTCGGCGTGGTGGGCTATTATCTATTTTATTCCGGTGATTCAGTTTATTTTCTATTTGGTTTTATTGTTTGCGCCTGGTACTGCAATGAGTAATCAGTTTGGTCCTAAGCCAGATAAAAATTCTGTTCCTATTATTGTGTTTGGTCTAATATTTCCATTATTAACTGTGGGGGTTGGTGTTGCTGCTGCGCTGGCTATTCCTGCGTATAATGATTATGTACAAAGAGTACAACCACAGTAGGGTGCAATGTAAGTAGTTTCTATTCTTTGTAGAAAAAATTGAATAATAAAAAAACCGGCAATGCCGGTTTTTTTATGCATTCTGAGTTAACAGTACACCTGTTTCAATATGATCAGTGAAAGGGAATTGGTCAAATAGTGCCAGTCGTTGTATTTGGTGGGATTGTGTTAATGTTGATAAGTTATGGTGTAATGTGGCTGGACTGCATGAAATGTAAATAATATGCTTAAACCGTTGTACTAGTTTTTCTGTTTCTGCATCCAAGCCAGCACGAGGCGGATCAACAAAAATCGTATCTAACTGGTAGTCATCGAGATTAATGTCTTTTAAACGGCGAAACGCGCGTTCACGATTCATTGCTTGTGTAAATTCCTCACTGGACATTCTCGCAATGACAACATTATTAATTTGGTTGCGTTCTAAGTTATGTAAAGCAGATCTTACAGATACTTTGGATATTTCTGTTGCCAATACTTTTGGAAATAAATGCGCTAATGCAATCGTAAAGTTACCATTACCACAGTAAAGTTCAACTAAATCGCCAGAGCATTGAGTGGCAGATGCCTGAGCCCACTCAAGCATTTTTTCACAAATAAAGGCGTTAGGTTGCGTGAATGAATTTTCGACTTGTTGATAATAGTAGTGCTGTCCATTAACAGTTAACTTTTCTTCAATACTATCTGTATCTGTACAAAGCTTTTGTTTTCGGGCGCGGCCAATAATATGGCTATTCAGCTTTTGATTTAATTGTTTGGCTTCATCTTGCCAGTGTTGATCAAGCTGTCGGTGGTAAATTAACGTAATACAGCTTTCGCCTGTCTGGCTGGTAAGAAATTCAACTTGAAATAGTTTACGTCGTAGTGTTTCAGAGCTGTTGATTTCAGCCAGTAACTGGGGCATCAATGTTTGTATACGGGGGGATCCAGCTGGGAATGTTGATACCTCATAGGGTTCATTTTTATTCCCTGGTTTAAACATAGCGTAAAAACAACAGTTTTCGTCATGCCAGATGCGGAACTCTGCTCGCATTCTATATTGGGTGGGTTTTGAAGGAAACACCTCAATTTCAGGTACAGTGAATGTTGCAAATAGTGAGCGAAGGTGTTCGACTTTATTTTGCAACTGATCCTGATAACGTTGATCGAGAGATACTGCCTCTGGCATAACGACTAAATCCACGATTAATTAAACAAAACCAGCTTAATAACAAACAATCCAGATAACACAAGCATGGCTGGATTCATACTGCGCCAATGGCCACTACATAGTTTGACAACCGCATAGGCAATAAAGCCCAACGCAATCCCATTAGAGATGGAAAAGGTTAACGGCATAGTCAGTGCTGCTATGGTAACAGGTGCTGCTTCAGTGATGTCTTGCCAGTCTATATTCGCAAGACCTCCTGTCATTAATACGGCAACAAAAAACAGTGCAGGTGCAGTGGCGTAGACTGGGACAGTATTCACTAAAGGAGACAGGAATAAACTGGCCAAAAATAAAATTCCAACAACGACAGCAGTAAGGCCTGTTCTACCTCCTGCACTAATACCAGCAATACTTTCTATATAGCTGGTCGTAGTCGATGTACCTAACATCGCACCGGCCATTGTGGCACTTGAGTCAGCCATAAGCGCATTTCCCAGTCTTGGCAGCCGGCCTTTTTCATCAAGTAGCTCACCTTTTTGGGCAACGGCAATGAGTGTGCCTGATGTATCAAATAAGTCTACAAATACAAATGCAAAGATGATGCTTAACAGGCCGACATCCAGGGCTTCACGAATGTTCAATGCTAATAGCGTTGGCATAATGCTGGGAGGAAGGGCAACAAGTCCTTGGTATTCTGTTTCACCAATAACAATACTCAGTAATGTTATTGTTAGAATACTCAACATAACGGCACCTGGTACTCGCCGGTGGCTGAGGGCAATGATCATGATAAAGCCCATAGCTGCAAGTAATACAGAGGGTGCATGCACATTACCTAAGGTAACGAATGTTGCTGGGTTATCGGCGATGAAACCCGCATTTTTTAAGGCGATAAAACCAAGGAATAGTCCAATACCAGCTGCAATACCTACGCGGAGTGAATGAGGAATGCTGTGGATAATCCATTCGCGGATTCTAAAAGCGCTGAGTAAAAAGAAAAAGCATCCAGAGAGAAACACAGCACCTAGCGCAACTTGCCAGCTATAGCCTAGTTGTCCAACAACCGTGTAGGTGAAGAATGCATTTAAACCCATACCGGGTGCAAGTGCGATTGGGTAGTTCGCAAAAAATCCCATAATAAAGCAACCAAGTGCAGCAGCGATGCAAGTAGCAACAAATACGGCGCCTTGATCCATTCCTGCGTTGGCTAACATATTGGGATTAACAAAGATGATGTAAGCCATGGTCAGGAAGGTGGTACAACCTGCCATAAACTCACGGCGAACAGTGGTGTGATGTTCTTTCAGGCGAAATAAAGCCTCTAACATGGTAAAACCCCGGTACTTCACGATCTAAATGGCTAACTGGGTGCCAAAACAGCCCCCTCGAATGCATAACTCTGCTTTGAACATTAACGCTCTGTGCCAAATCCATCATGATCTTGCGGCGCGAATAGTACCTGAAAATCGATCGGTTGAATAATTTTTCTACATTTCTCTGTTGCTTGAGACGAAGAAATTGGAGGAAATAGCATTAAAGCCAGCGTTTTGACTAACAGTCAGGTGAGGTAAAAGTAATCTGGAAACCAATAAAAACTTTAGATTAAGTTACTTTGATCAGAGGGTTGGGTTTGTGGGTGGTTAAAAAATATACGATTTGTGAAGTGGTTGATGAATACCGTTGTTGGTAAGGTTAACCAACGATAATTCACAAGGTTATCCACAGCTTCTGTGGAATAATGTGACAGGTTTAACCGACTTCGAGGTCAATTGTTTAACAAAAAAGTATTATGAAAATACGCACTTATACATATCTACCAGGGTAATGTCACAATCTTGACGTATTAACTTCATTATGACAATGATCTTTCAAATAAGTTATCCACAAGGCATGCACAGATACTTTAAATCCAAAAGACCAATTATTTTCAGTTTAATGTTGTCCACAGCTTCAGCTCCACAGATCGAAATTTTGTCATACATCTTATACTTGTCGTTATATTCTTTATGAAAAGCGTGCTGTAATGTGGTTAGCTTGAAAGTGATGAACGTATATACCCTTCGCTACGGGTATACTAATAAGTGTTGAAATGACAATAATTGAAGAAAGTGTGGCAGTATACAGGGTGTACAATCTATAAGGCATCCTTGATTGCTTGGTGAGTAACAAAATAACTGTGTGAATGATGTAATGAAAGGTGATATCCCTCAGTATCAGAAAATAAAACAATCGATTTATCAAGGTATTCGTGAAGGACGCTATCCTAGAGGTGGAAAAGTGCCCACAGAATATGAGCTCATGGCTACATTTAATGTAAGCAGGATGACGGTTAATCGTGCTATTAGAGAGTTGGTAACTGAAGGCATATTAGTGCGGTATGCAGGGGTAGGTACTTTTGTTACAGACTTAAAGCATGAATCTCCTCTGGTGACAGTGCGAAATATTGCAGTTGAAGTACAAGAGCGGGGGCATCAGTACCATGCTCAAGTGCTTAGTTTAACTGAAGTTATGGCAGATGAAACAGTCGCTGTTCAGTTAGGCGTTCCACTGGATACGCCTGTGTTTCATTCTGAGATTGTACATTTTGAAGATGGTGTTCCTATTCAGTGGGAATATCGTTATGTTAATGCGACAAGTGTTCCCCATTATTTAGAACAGAATTTTGAGCAAACGACGCCTAACGAATATCTTAGTTTGCTGTGTCCTTTAACTAACATTGAACATACCGTTGAAGCGGTATTACCTTCGGTGGAAGAGGCTAAGTTATTACAAATTGATCCCGCTGAACCATGTTTGCTTTTACACCGGAGAACCTGGTCGGATAAACTATTAATTAGCTGGGCTAAATTATTACATCCAGGTAGCCGTTATAAATTAAGATCTAAAAGTGTCAGTGAGTAAAAATACTCATTTTAGTGTAAATTCTTAATTAAAATCTGGCTCAGCTTTACAGCGCTCACCAGATTCTACCAATAAACTGTCATGTGGATATTGCCACTGCTTCTGCGATATACGGCTTTGTGTTTTTGATAGGTCAAGCTAACTGAGCATGAGCTATGGTATGCGCTTTGGGAGTAGTGTTGCATGACAAATATAATTTCCATCCTACTTCAATGAGTTTATCGTCCAGGGCTATTACATATAAAAATAGTTGGTGCTCCCAGCACCTGTTTCACAACCCCGTTCAAGCACTGCAAACTCACATTTTGCTATACCTCAATTATGATTAAATGAACATCTGTGGTATTTCGATGTATGCCAGTGGTAGACAAAGGCTGGATAACGCGCATCGAACTGTATGCCGCAAGGATGCGGCAACCAAGCTTTGAGGGAAGGATTCACGGCGTGTTCGAAGGGCGTTATGCAGACGTTGAACAGAGGGGCTTTAAAATGGCTTTAATAAAGGGGTACGGGACGCGCTGATAGTGCGCATAAAAATAGTATATGAAATGCATAAAACGAGTATAGTAATAATTATGTAACTTAAATGTCATTGGCTGAGCATAATATAGATTTGTGAGGTCAATTGGTGCTTTTTTGCCCCAAGCTAACCGGGACCTGGCCTAGCCAGGTCCTTTCTTCTGCATTTCTGGTATATCCTCTGTAGGGTATATTGGCCTTTTTTCCTGTTGTGTGACTACTGCCATATAAATTCATCATGATAAAAAATACAAAATTATTGACGTTGTTTGGCTCATATATAGTCCTTCAGTTCTTATTCAGTGAAAATACAGGCATATATAAAAATTAAAATTTTTTTTATTATGTTTTTGCTGTTTTTTTAATATTTTCTTAACTCAAAGATTACTTCAACAATATTAAAGAATATACAGTTAACATTAGTTAATAAGAGATATTCTCATTGGTGGGGGGTAAAACGTTCGTTTAATGTTTGGGAAGGTTGGCTAAAGGTTACATGCCTAAATAATTTGATACAAATGAGTTGATAAGATATATGCTGATCTAATCGCCTAATATCAAAGCAAATACGTGAATACTTGCAAATTATTCGGTTTTTGTGAATAATGCAGGCGTTAAAATTCTATTTGTGTTATAAACTAATGCTCTAGCTTAGACAGGTGAAACGAGTGATTATACTTTGAACTCTAAAAAAGTGGTGTATAATGACATTAGTCAATTTTTTCCATTGGTGAGGGATAAAAGACGAAGAAAAATTGAAGGTGGTTAAAAAATACTCTTAACGTTACATTTAAATATGTACAGCCTAATTGCCGTACACGTTTTGTTTTAAAGCGTGTAGTTTAGATTTTATTTGCTTTTTATATTCTGTGATCTCCATAGAATGCTGCCTTTCACCCGCTAAAATACTACCTTTTTAGAGTTTAGATCCGCATCGGTTGTTGGACTAAGAAGTATTCTGTTTGTAGGAAAAAATACGTTGAATTTAGACCGTAACTGACTTTTTATCAGTTTGATGGGGTGTATGTATTTGCGTACATTTTTGCCATTTATTTATGGTGAAAAAGTCAGTAAAACAAATAAATAGGTATGTTGTAATGAAAAAATTATTCATTTTTTTATGGATAACGATGACGTTAACAGGTACCAGCTTTGCCAGTGAGTGCGAAATTGATAGAGAAATTCGCTTTGCGGGGATGAGTTGGTTGTCAAACCAGGTAATGGTAGAAATTGAGCGGTTTATTCTTGAAAAAGGGTATGATTGTGCAACATCTGTTGAGACGGGGAGCTCTTTACCTATGTTGGCAGCCATTGGCCGTGGCGACGTAGATATCATGTCTGAGGTATGGATTAATAGTATTTCAGATGCATGGAATAAATACGTTAAAGAAGGTCAGGTAAAGAGCTTAGGAAATGTGTATTCTGGAGGTGTGGAAGGTTGGTATATCCCTCGTTATCTTGCTAAAAAATACCCTGGATTAAAATCCGTAAGTGATTTACCAAAATATAAACATTTATTTGAAGATCGTGAAGATCCTGGAAAAGGCCGATTTTACTCTTGCCCAATTGGTTGGTCTTGCGAAGTTATCAATCAGAATTTAATGAAAGCTTTTCAATTAACTGATGATTTTAATACTTTTTCTCCTGGAACAGCTGCAGCCCTAAAAGCAGCAATCACTTCTCATTATAAACGTCGTAAGCCAATAGTTTTTTATTACTGGACTCCGACTGCGTTGTTAGGGAAATTTGATATGGTGAAATTATCAATGCCTCCTTCTGATAAGTTAGGTCATATTTGTAATACTAATCCAGAGTGTCAAACACCTTATCCAGGAAGTTATCCAATCGCAGAAATAAAATCGGGTGTTCATACCGGCTTCTTTCAAGCGGCTCCTAAACTGGTAAATTTTCTAAGTAAAGTGAAAATTCCAACAGAAGATGTTAGTAAATTGTTAGCCTGGGCTGATGAAGAGGGCGCTGAAGCTCCTGAGGTCGCACATTATTTCCTGGTTCATTATGAATCCTTATGGTCACAGTGGGTTCCTAATGATGTTGCTAAACCTATTAAAGCAGCTTTGTGAGGTAGGATTTATGTTTCCTGAACTAATTCCTGCTCGAAAACTCCGCAAAATGATTGATGCTGGTATTGATAATTTGGTGAGTGCCTATGGGGATATGCTTGATAAAGCCATACAGCCTTTTATTGATTTGCTGGTCTGGCTTGAACAAGGATTACGACATTGTCCATGGTGGATAGTGCTGGTGGGGGTTGGATTACTCACCTGGACTAGCAGCCGTCGCTGGCAGTTAACCCTTGCAATGCCCGCATTACTGGGTTTTATCGGGGCTATTGGGCTTTGGGATCAAGGAATGCAAACACTGTCATTGATGATTGTTGCCACTGGATTATCAATCCTGGTGGGTATTCCTACAGGCATTGTAATGTCGCGTTCATCATGGTTACGCAAAGTGGCACTGCCGATCTTGGATATTATGCAAACTATGCCCAGCTTTGTTTATTTAATACCTGTGGTTATGTTTTTTGGGCTAGGGAAAATTCCTGCAATCATTGCCACCGTCATTTATGCTGTGCCTCCTTTAATCCGGCTCACTGATCTTGGCATACGTCTGGTTGATAAAGAGGTGCTTGAAGCATCGCAAGCTTTTGGCGCGAACGCTAGGCAACAATTACTGGGAGTTCAATTACCTCTGGCTATGCCTAATATTATGGCGGGTATTAATCAAACGACCATGATGGCATTAGCGATGGTGGTGATTGCTTCTATGATTGGAGCAAAAGGATTAGGTCAGGAAGTGTTAATGGGGATTAACCGCCTGGAAGTTGGTCGTGGTTTATTGGCTGGGCTGGCTATCGTAGCCTTAGCGATTTTGTTTGATCGAATCACTCAAGCCTTTGGTCAGCGTCGTCAGCAACAGGAGCATCCGGCATGAAAATAGAAGTGCGTAATATCTATAAGTTGTTCGGAACCCGGCCGGAAAAATGGTTGGATGATGCAAAAGCTGGGGTGGACAAACGGGAATTATTAGAAAAAAGTGGTCATACTCTTGGCCTACGCAATATAAACTTAAATATTGAAGCGGGTCAAATATACGTCATTATGGGTCTTTCAGGCTCCGGAAAGTCAACATTAATTCGTCATTTCAATCGACTAATTGAGCCAACAGAAGGGCAAATCATCGTTGATGGTAAAGATATCATGACAATGTCAAAACGGGAGTTAGAAGATTTTCGACGACATAAAGTGTCTATGGTATTTCAGCGTTTTGGATTATTGCCCCATAAAACGATTGTTGAAAATGTTGCATATGGATTAGGTATTCAAGGAGTCAGTAAATCAATTCGCCATGAAAAAGCGTACTATTGGCTGGATCAAGTAGGACTTAATGGATTTGAAAATCAATATCCTGCTCAATTATCGGGTGGTATGCAACAACGGGTTGGTTTGGCGCGAGCGTTAGCTACTAATCCAGATATTCTGTTAATG
The DNA here is from genome assembly GCF_018837975.1 of Zooshikella harenae. Lineage (GTDB taxonomy): Bacteria > Pseudomonadota > Gammaproteobacteria > Pseudomonadales > Zooshikellaceae > Zooshikella > Zooshikella harenae. Next base: position 9,480 of record NZ_JAGSOY010000083.1, read on the forward strand.
GATGAAGCCTTTAGTGCCCTTGATCCACTCATTCGTCGAGAAATGCAAGATCAGTTAATTGCGTTGCAAGAAAAGCTTAATAAAACCATTATTTTTATTACCCATGATTTAGATGAAGCATTACGTTTAGGTAATAGAGTTGCAATTTTACGTGATGGTGAGCTTATACAAGAAGGAACGCCTGAAGATATTTTGCTTAATCCAGAAAATGCTTATGTTAAAGCATTTTTGCAAGATGTTAATCGAGGTAAGGTACTTACAGTGGGGCATGCTATTAAGCAGCCAAATGTTACAATAACAACGAACATTTCTCCTCAAAATGCGTTGAAAAAACTTCAGCATCATGGGGCTGATTATGCTTGTGTGCTGGAAAGTAATATATTAAAAGGAATTGTAACCCACTTAGATATTATCAAGGCTGACCAGGCACGCGATAAAAATATTACTCGTTATATTCATAAAGTAGCTACTATTTCAGAAGGTGCAGAGCTACAGTCAGTATTTCCACAATTGTTAGATAATAAACAGCCTATTGCAGTTATCAATCAACAAGATGAGTTTAAAGGCTGGCTTTCCAGAACTAAAGTTATCAATTTAATTCAATAATTAGAAAAATACAGGACCTTGCTATAATTCTTCTTTACTGAAGATTCTTGCGATTTTTATAATACATAACAGCTATACCCAATGCCAGTAAGGATTTATTAGCTGATGCTATTGAATGTTGTAGAGGTGAAAATAAAAGAAGTTTCATTTTTAAGGTTAATTATAAATAGTTATTTGAATGTGAGTTAGTTTGCATCAATACTTTAAAGTAAGATTGAGCGATTTTTGTTATATGACATGCTAACTTTTATTTAAAAAAATTATACAAAAACTATTATCTGGTAACGCAGGAGTAAAATACATGGAAGTATTTTTCTGGGAATGGTCTACGTATGCGGTTCGTTGGATACACGCAATAGCAGGAATTGTCTGGCTAGGTTTTTTCTTCCATACACGCGAGCTGGATAGAGCTATGCTGCGCTATAGTGCAACGCAGCCTAATGCTGTTGGCGAGGCTTGGTCAATTCGGGGCTTTGGTATCTATCGCACAGTTAAGTATTTGTCAAAACAAGATGATATGCCATCAGAAAAGTTATTAGTTTGGTATAAGTGGCCTAATATCTTTACCATTATAACTGGCTTTTTACTCTTGATATTAATTTACTACTCCCAGGTTGAGCTGTACTTAACAGATGTTAATGTATATGTTTTTCCGGCTTGGCAAGCAATTAGCCTATCGGTTTTTGGTATTCTTCTCGCTTTAATTATTCATGAAAGTCTATATCGAACTCCATTAAAACGAAACGAGAAAATAATACTTCTTATAAATTTTACTTTTCTTACAGGTCTTAGCTTTTTTTATAGTCTCTTTTTTTCTGGGCGTGGTACATTTATGCAAATGGGAGCTACGCTTGGGTTATATGTCACTTCATACTTTTTTATAAATATTTTACCTTCACTTCATAAGCTATTGAAAGATCCCGCTAATGGACAGCCATCTCCAGAAAAAATGCAATGGTTTTTAATGAGGGCAAGACATAATAATTATTTGGTGTTAACAGTTGTTTTTATGATGTTAGCAATGCATTTTCCACTGGCTCACTCTGGCCATTACTCATGGGTTATTATCCCTCTTATTATCGTGATCGGGGCTGTAATAAGACATTATTTTGATACTTTGCATGAAACTGGCAAGCGCCTTGTGTGGCCATGGACTGTCGCGGTATGTATGGCATTGAGTGTAATTTTTTTGAGTGCTCTTGGTTCAGTGGCACATCAGGCTAGCCGTAACATAGTTGGGTCAACACAGCCATTTAGTCTGTCTGCAGAAACTATTTTACTCAGTCGTTGCAGTATGTGTCATGCTCGAAATCCTGCTTGGGTTGGTATCAACCTGCCACCTAATGGCGTTGTGTTAGAGACAAAAGATGATATGGAGCATTGGGCTCCAGAGATTGTGAAAGTTGCTGTTTTATCGAATGCGATGCCGCCAGGAAACATCACGGGTATTACGCAAGAGGAAAGGGTTCAGCTTGGTCAATGGTTAATAGGAAATACAAGCAACGAGGAGAACATATTATTTGAGTAACATAGCCCTTGTAAAAACATCATCTGAGGTATGGTGGCGAAAAAAGGAGTTAGTGGGTGCTTGCTGGATGTTACTTACTACGCTATTTATTTCATTTTTTTTGGCTTCAGGAAAATTGACTCGAAGTGATGTTTCAATTTTTCAGGTTGTTTTTTTTCGTTATATAACGGGATTTATTACCATAATATGTTTAGTTTTTTTTCAGGTGGGACTTCCTATACAGCAAGCATTTAAAACTTCACGATTAAGGATGCATTTAGCTCGTTCTGTAGCAAGTGTAGTTGGCATTAGCTGTCTACTATTTTCTGTAGGAGGTATGCCGTTAGCGGATGTGAATGCTATTGGCTTAACACAAAATATGTTCATTGTGTTACTTGCAGTGCTTTTCTTAAGGGAAAGCGTTAGCTTCTTGCGATGGCTTTCTATTACTTGTTGCGCTATCGGAGCTTTCATGATTGTCCGAAGTCAGGAAGGAAGTGTTATCAGTTTCCTACAATTGAATTTTTTTGCTGTAATAGCACTGGTTGGTGCTTTTCTTATTGCTATAGAAATGGTTTTTGTAAAATTAATGGCGGCACATGAACGAAGTTTGACAATGCTTCTTTATGTTAATGGCCTAGGAGTCGTTGTGCTTTGTTTACCTGCCATTGTAAATTGGCAGTCAGTATCGGTATGGGAGTTATCCTGTTTTAGCTTACTAGGGCCAATCGCAATAGCTGCTCAGCTTTGTACAGTACAGGCTTACCGATGTGCTGATGCCTCATTCTTAGCACCAATAAATTATTGTGGCATATTATTTGGCGGGATTATTGGCTTTGTAGGTTTTGGTGAGCTTCCCTCTTGGGGGGCAATCATCGGTGCGGTATTGATTGCAGTGGGTGGTATTACATTGGTAAGAACAACGAATAGAAAAATGAAAATAATAAATAAAGGATGTGTGCAGAATGTGGATCTAAAATAGCTTGATGAGGTAAAAATTAAATAAAAATGAAAAATATCTCAAGAACAATACAGTTTTTATTAGGCGATAAAGTGCACTCTGTTGCCAATATTTCACGTGATATGACTGTACTGGAGTATTTGAGAAACCATCTTAAATATTGTGGTACGAAGGAGGGATGTGGATCTGGTGATTGTGGTGCTTGCACAGTCGTGATTGGAGAGCTGGCTAATGAAAAGCTTCATTATAAAGCAGTGAATGCATGCATTACTTTTTTAACAACACTTCATGGCAAGCAGTTGATTACAATTGAGAACTTAACAGAAAATAATCAACTTCATCCAGTACAACAAGCGATGGTTGACTTTAACGCATCACAATGTGGTTTTTGTACACCAGGCATTGTGATGACATTGTATGCACTTACCAAAAACTGTTCTGTACCGACTAAAAAGCAAATTTTTTCAGCGTTATCAGGTAATTTATGTCGCTGTACTGGTTATCGTGCAATTGTTGATGCCGCAGCAAATATTGGAAAATCCATGATGTATGGGATAAGTGTCGAGTATGAATTTTATGTTATCAATAAGCTGAAAGAAATTGATACAAATGCTTTACTGAATTTGAGTAACGAAATAAATCATTATTTTGCGCCTAAATCCATTGAACAGTTAGTAAGGTTATTAGAGCAATACCCAGACGCCTATCTTCTTGCGGGAGGAACAGATTTTGCGCTGCAAGTGAAACAGAGTAATCACCCTTTAAAAACAGTGCTTTATATTGGCAGTATCAATGCACTTAAATTTATTAAAAAGCATGATAACATTTTAAGTATTGGCGCTGCTGCGACCTATCAACACTGTTTACCGTTATTAAAGAAACTATATCCTGAATTAGCTCAATTATTGGAGCGTTTTGGCTCCCAACAGATTCGTAATCAGGGAACGATTGTAGGCAATATAGCTAATGCTTCACCTATAGGAGATATGTTGCCTGTATTAATGGTACTAAATGCACAATTAACATTACGTCAAGCTTGCAGTAGCCGACAGATTCCTGTGGCTGATTTTTTTCTTGATTATAAAGTGAGTGATTTACAGCTAGGTGAGTTCATTCAGTCAGTTGAAATACCTATAGCAAAGTCAGGCTATCAGTTAAAAGTTTATAAAATATCGAAACGTATCGAAGATGATATATCTACGGTATTAGCAGCATTTTATTTAAAGATTGAAAATAAATATGTAAAAGAAGTATATATCGCTTTTGGTGGTATGGCGGCTATACCTAAGCGTGCAAGTCGCAGCGAGAAAGCATTACTTAATCAATCTTGGTCAGAAGAAACGGTTGCAGTTGCCGCAGAGCAGTTAGATTATGATTTAACTCCTGTGAGTGATCTCAGAGCATCAGCAAACTATCGAATGCAGGTGGCTAAAAATCTACTTTGGAAGTGTTTTTTTGAAGTAAATAATCCAACCTCATTAAGTCGAGTGACAGATTATGCGTAAACTGCCTGATATTAAAGCTAAACAGCCATCTGCAGCTATCAATGCTATTATAGTAGGCAAGCCTGAAAAACATGAGAGTGCGTTTAAGCATGTTACAGGACAGGCAGTTTATATTGATGACCAATTAGAAATGAGTAATCAACTACATGCGGCTGTAGGTACAGGTCAAATTGCCCATGGAAAAATTAAGAAGCTTGATTTAACTGAAGTCTATAAGGCTGATGGTGTCATAGCAGTGGTGACGGCATATGATGTACCAGGTCAGTTAGATATTGGTCCTGTTTTTCCGGGTGATAAATTATTAGCAAAAGATATTGTCGAGTTTTACGGCCAGCCTTTATTTGTGGTAGCTGCGTGCTCTCACCAACAAGCTTGTCAGGCTGTAAAATTAGCAAAAATAAGCTATGAGCCATTACCTGCTATTTTTGAGACAAAGCAAGCCTTAGAACAAAAAAGTTTTATTCGTCCTCCGCATGTTATGCAGCGCGGAAATGCAGCTTTTGCCATTAATCATGCACCGCATAAAATTACAGGGCAAATAATAATTGGCAGTCAAGAGCACTTTTATTTAGAAGGGCAAATTGCTAATGTTATTCCATCTGAAGATGGTGGTGTTGTGGTCTATATATCGAGTCAACATCCTGCAGAAATCCAAAGACTAGTAGCTGAAGTGCTCAATATTCCATTTAGTCTGGTTACTGTTGAAGTTCGGCGTTTAGGTGGTGGTTTTGGCGGAAAGGAAACTCAAGCTGCTCCCTGGGCTTGTTTAGCCGCAATATTAGCAAGAAGAACTCAGCAACCCGTTAAACTCCGTTTAAATCGTCATGATGATATGGTAATGACAGGGAAACGTCACCCCTTTGCAAACAGTTATTGTATCGGTTTTGATAATGACGGTCGTATTTTAGGGGCTGAGTTTACCCTTAGTGCTAACTGTGGTTATTCTCCCGATTTATCTGATGCTGTTGTCGATCGTGCTATGTTTCATGTGGATAATGCCTATTATCTTGATCAAGTTAAAATAGTTGGTAACCGTTGTAAAACACACTTAGTATCCAATACAGCATTTCGTGGCTTTGGTGGTCCTCAAGGAATGTTAACAGTGGAGGCCGCGATTGATGATATTGCGCGTTATTTGAGGGCGGATCCATTAACCATACGAAAAATCAATTTTTATGATGAGTCACCTCAACCTAAATCAGCAAATAGAAATATTACCCCCTATTATCAAGTTGTGGAGCAAAATATTCTTCCTAAACTCGTAAATAATCTTGAGCAAAATGCAAGCTATCAACAACGTCGGATACAAATATGTGAATTTAATGCAGAAAATAAAGTACTGAAAAAAGGGTTGTCACTGACTCCGGTAAAGTTTGGCATCTCATTTACGGCTAAGCATTTAAATCAGGCTGGTGCGTTAATTCATATTTATACTGATGGTAGTATTCACTTAAATCATGGTGGTACTGAAATGGGGCAGGGGCTTTTCACTAAAGTAGCTCAGATTGTGGCTGAAGAATTTCAAGTTGATAGGAGAAATATTTTTATTTCTGCAACTCGTACGGATAAAGTGCCTAACACTACTGCTACAGCAGCCTCTTCAGGTACTGATCTTAATGGTAAAGCAGCACAAAATGCAGCAAGAACGATTAAAAAAAGGTTAACTGACTTTGTTGCTCAACACTTTGTAGTAGATAAACATGAGATTTTCTTTATTGACAACTATGTCAAGTTTGGTGAACGATCAATAAGCTTTAGCGAGTTAATACAGCTAGCGTATGTAAATCGAATTTCACTTTCTGCAACAGGGTATTACAGTACACCTAAAATTCACTATGATAGGGAAAAAGCAGCAGGTCGGCCATTTTTCTATTTTGCAAATGGAGCTGCTGTTTCAGAGGTTATTGTTGATAGCTTAACGGGAGAATATAAAGTACTCAGAGTGGATATTTTACACGATGTAGGTAAATCCATTAATCCTGCCATTGACACTGGCCAGGTTGAAGGTGGGTTTGTGCAAGGTATGGGCTGGCTAACGACTGAAGAATTAGTATGGAATGATCAGGGGCAATTACTCACGACAGGACCAGATACATATAAAATTCCGACAGTCGGTGATATTCCTGTCGATTTTAGGGTTCAGTTCTTTTCTGATACACCCAATCCTGAAAAAACGATTTACCAGTCCAAGGCTGTAGGAGAGCCACCTTTTATGTTAGCCATTTCAGTTTGGACGGCTATTCGCGATGCTATTTCCAGTATATCGAATTATTCCATAAGTCCTAAGCTTGATACACCAGCTACACCAGAACGAGTTTTACAGGCCATTGAGCTGATAAGAGCTGAAAGTAAAGCAGGTGTATGATGAGTACAGGCTGGATAGACGCTATTATGCAACTAAATACAGCAAATCAAGATTTTGTTCTGGTGACATTACTTGCTACTTGTGGGTCTACTCCACGTAATGCGGGTACAAAAATGGTGATAACAGAAAATAATATTTTTGACTCAGTGGGAGGAGGAAACTTAGAGTATCAAATAATTTCAGTGGCTCGAAAATTACTTAGTGATTTAAATGTACAACAATATATAGAATATTTTCCTTTAGGGCCTTCTCTCGGCCAATGTTGTGGGGGAAGTACTGTTGTATTATTTGAAAAGATTACTGAAAGTCGCGTCAATATTGTATTGTTTGGTGCAGGTCATGTAGGAAAAGCACTGGTGACTATTTTAAGTGAGTTACCCTGTCAAATTTACTGGATTGATACCAGGGAAGTGATGTTTCCACCTTTAGTTCCTAACAATGTGGTTGTGATTAATAGTGATGACCCTGTGGAAGAGGTGGGTATACTGCCAGCTAATGCTTATTACTTGGTAATTACGCATAATCATCAATTAGATTTTGCTATTTGCGAAGCCATTTTAAAGAAAAATAATTTTAGTTATTTGGGTTTGATCGGCTCAAAAAATAAGTGGCGACGCTTTCAACAAAGGCTAATATATAAAAATTTTAGTGAAGAAGTTATTAGTCGTATTCGATGTCCAATTGGTTTAAATGAGGTGCCAGGAAAACGTCCCATGGAAGTTGCGGTTTCTATCGCAGGAGAAGTTATTAATCATTATCAAAAAAAACAGTCAGAGCGAAAAAAACAATGTGTGAGTTGGAAAGAACTTAAACCACTTTATCATGACAGAGAGAGAATCTACTCACAGTAAAGTTTATTCATATTAAAGGTTGAGTCTATTAAAAAAAATAGTATACTTACCGCCCAGTATTAATGGTTCGATGTTGGTATTACACCATAGAACCATCCTCTTCGTATTATCGCGGCTGCTGAACCCGATGAACGCTAGAGGAAATAATATGTTTTACAGCCGAGATAGAGTCTGGAGAAGGTTCAAAAGTCGTATTAATCACAATAAAGGAATGGGTTCCGAAAACCTATGGAAGCCTGAAAAAAACTGGAAAATGGTATATCTTCGCTCTGAAAAGCTTGCTCGAGCAAAGCAGTTAGGGTTTCCATATCCTCGATTGAATACTCGACAACTTCTTGAAAAAGAACTTTCGATCAATGACTAAGCCTGTCAATCTATTATTTATTTGTAGTCGTAATCAATGGCGAAGTCCTACGGCTGACGCCATTTGGAAAAGCGATCCATTGTTTAAGGTCAGGTCGGCGGGTACCAGCCCTCGCGCAAAGAGAACTGTCAGCTCAGTAGATATCCGCTGGGCTGATGTTATTTTTGTGATGGAGAAAAAACACAAAAACAGGCTTCAGGTTGCCTTTGCCCGATTGCTTGAGTACAAGCCTGTTTATGTGCTTGATATTCCCGATGAATATCAATATATGGACCCTGATTTGATCAGTGAACTTGAAGAAAGGGTTATCTACTTGTTAAGTAAGCATACATAATACTTTCTGATGTTTTGTCTTGAGTAAAATAAGTTAGCCCATGTGACGTACCCATTTGTTTAGTCGTTACTTGAACACTTAAAAGTTGGGATGATGAAGTTTATTTCCTGGAGTATTTTGTGATTCTAGATAAAAGCCCATATTCCGCCCCAAGTTCAGAAATATCCAATCATAACACTGGGGGAGAAGGCATTTATCAGCTTCCCAGGTTTAGTGCATGGGGAGTGTTATTTTTAATGATAATCACTCTAGGTATTTACTATTATTACTGGCTATACAGTAGAACAGTGATCATCAATAGAATATGCGATCGTAAAGTTTCATCTATTCTGTCTGGTTCTGTTCTAGTGCTTTTTGTAGTGAGTTTTATCTTAAGTTTATGCCAAGTATTTGCTGAAGAAATTGGCTTTACCTATGATTTACAACTTGCTTTTGCTGAAGCTATTTTCAACTTGGCGAGTTCCATAACAACACTCTTTTGGTTGTTTGCAATAAGAAATAGACTTCATTATATGTGTAAGTCAAATAAGAGAAGCTTGTTTTGGATGAATGGGTTCATTACATTTATTGCTAATGCTATTTATCTTCA
>NZ_JAGSOY010000084.1 GCF_018837975.1 Zooshikella harenae
AAATAATTTGCATTTGGCAATTTATACTTCATGGCCAAATACAAATTAAGATTGATTATATAGAATGGAAAAATCGATCACTTCTGGGTAGGTAGTAATTATCGTAATTCAATGACATAACGACGGACCTGGCCCGACCCACTATTTCATCTCTTGGAATGAAGCCTATGACTCTTGAGTCTGCGCTATTATCACGGTTATCACCAAGCACAAGATATTGATGTTTAGGGACTAAAACAGGAGGAAAGCTGGAGAGAGCTGAACCAGAATTATCTATTCTAATAGAGTGTTTTACCCCCATTATATTTTCCGTTTTAACCGTTGTTATATGTGATGGAGTGAAGTCTTCTTGATAGCTGAGCTTTTCTCCATTTATATAAAGTTCATTGTTAATTAGTGCGACTGAATCACCAGGGATACCGACTACGCGTTTGACCAGTCGTTTATTTGAAACTGATGAGTCGAATATAATAATATCACCACGGATCGGATCTGAACGTTTTACTAACGATATATTCGTAAATGGTATTCTTATATCGTAAGCCATTTTATTCACTAAAATTCGGTCACCTTCTAAAATAGTTGGTTTCATTGAGCCTGTCGGGACAGTATTCCAGTCTGCAATAGCGCTTCGGAAAACAAACATTAAGCCAAGAATAAGGAAAAATATTTTATTTTCTTTCCATGTGCGTAAAAACCACGTTTTCATGCAATTCCTCTATGCTTTTTTTATTGAAATTGGTAGTTTTAACCGTATAATTAAAGCTACCAATTAAATATTTATACCGATTGTGAATTGTAATCGTAACAAGTAATAAAGGGCACCTATAAATTATATCCATATTGAGCGATGTGTATACAGAACACCTCAAAAATGCACCTTTTCAATGATAGCGTTGTTCAGTAATACCATTATGGTCATCTAAATAACATTTTTAAAGTGATTATGGTAGCTTTCATTGTCTACCACTTGATCTTAGGTAGTTAAATTTTCTATACTCTTGTACATCTTGTCGGAGTGCCTGTAGGGATGAAGTTGCTCATCTCTCTGGCTGAGACTGCAGTTGCGGGATCCGTGGAACCTGATCTGGTTAGAACCAGCGAAGGAAACAAGAGTTACCATAGCGTGTGACGATGTCACTAATACATATAAAATAAGAAATACTCTGCAATTTATATGTATTCTTAGTGGTTTTTGTTCAGCTTAGCCAGTGGTTCTCTTCTTGGACTGCTGAATTGGTTACCGAAACGCTTCCCCTGTTTACTCACGACAAGCAATCACAAATTAAATCCATTCTGGAAGTGTGTGAGTGCTTATGTCTAGAAATGAAAGTCGTCAAAAGGCCCAGGACTTTATTGAGCAACTTAGTTGCCAGCCGTTCCCGAACTCTGAAAAGCTTTATATTACCGGCAGCCAGGATCATATACGGGTTGCTATGCGTCAGATTAAACTGTCTGATACATTGACTGGTGGTACTAAAACTCAACCGAGTTATGAGATTAATCCTCCTATTCCTGTTTACGACACGTCAGGACCTTATACGGACCCTTCAACAACAATTGATGTACGAAAAGGTTTACCTACATTACGAAAAAGGTGGATTGAAGCTCGAAATGACACAGAAGAGTTGGTGAGCGTGACGTCTCGTTATGCACAGCAACGTTTAGCTGATGAAGATGTTGATCACTTACGGTTTGGTTATTTACCAAAACCCAGAAAAGCAAAGCTTGGAGCTAATGTTACCCAAATGCATTATGCCCGTCAGGGAATCATAACACCTGAAATGGAGTATATTGCTATTCGGGAAAATATGGGACGTGAGCACGTTCGTAGTGAAGCACTTAAAAAGCAGCATCCAGGCCAGCATTTTGGTGCAAATTTACCCGAAAATATTACCCCTGAATTTGTACGAAAAGAAGTGGCGGAAGGACGAGCTATTATCCCGGCCAATATTAACCATCCAGAGTCAGAGCCTATGATCATTGGGCGAAACTTTTTGGTCAAAGTAAATGCCAATATTGGTAACTCGGCAGTGACCTCATCAATTGAAGAGGAAGTCGAAAAATTGGTTTGGGCGACTCGTTGGGGTGCTGATACGGTCATGGATTTATCGACTGGGCGAAATATTCATGAAACTCGGGAATGGATTTTACGTAATTCACCTGTTCCTATCGGTACTGTGCCTATTTACCAAGCTCTCGAAAAAGTAAAAGGGATTGCTGAAGACCTAAGCTGGGAAGTATTTCGTGATACGCTAATTGAGCAAGCAGAACAGGGGGTAGATTATTTCACTATTCACGCTGGGGTGTTGTTGCGTTATGTACCCATGACTGCAGAGCGTTTAACGGGCATTGTGTCTCGTGGTGGCTCTATTATGGCGAAGTGGTGTTTGTCCCATCATAAAGAAAATTTTGCCTATACACACTTCGAAGAAATTTGTGAAACTTGTAAGGCTTATGACGTATCCCTATCGCTCGGTGATGGATTGCGACCAGGCTCTGTAGCTGATGCGAATGATGCAGCGCAATTTGCTGAGCTTAAAACATTAGGTGAACTTACAAAAATAGCTTGGCAACATGATGTTCAGGTTATTATTGAAGGCCCAGGTCATATTCCTATGCATATGATTAAAGAAAATATGGATTTGCAACTGGAGCATTGTCATGAGGCGCCTTTTTACACATTAGGTCCTTTAGTGACTGATATTGCCCCGGGATATGATCATATAACTTCAGGGATAGGTGCTGCATTAATCGGTTGGTATGGGTGCGCGATGCTTTGTTACGTTACGCCTAAAGAACACCTGGGTTTACCTAATAAAGACGATGTTAAAACGGGTATGATTACCTACAAAATTGCTGCACACGCAGCTGACCTAGCAAAAGGACATCCCGGTGCACAAATACGTGATAATGCTATGTCTAAAGCACGTTTTGAGTTTCGCTGGGAAGATCAGTTTAATTTGGCTTTTGATCCTGATACAGCTCGTGCCTTTCATGATGAAACATTACCACAAGCTTCGGGTAAAGTAGCTCACTTTTGTTCGATGTGTGGCCCAAAGTTTTGTTCCATGAAAATCTCTCAGGATGTGCGTGATTATGCTGCAGAGCAGGAGCGCCTTGGCATAAAAATTCAGCTTGTTGATGAAGACGTTATAGTGGATGCTGAACGAGGTATGCAACAAAAGTCGGCTGAATTTAAAGCCAGTGGCGCTGAAATATATCAGCTAATGGTTGAGAAGGATTAACCATGAAACTGAATATTACAGTTAATGATAGCCCTCATCAGTTACCAGATTCTTCTTGTAACATCACAGAATTATTAACACTATTGGAGCAGCCAGAAAAAGGGATTGCTGTAGCCATTAATACCAACATTATTAGTCGTAGCCAGTGGTCTCAGTATCAATTACAAGAAAATGACCATATTGTAGTCTTTAAGGCTATTGCTGGTGGTTAATAGAAAAGGGCTAAGGCGTAACTATGTTAAAAATAGCGGATAAAACATTTAGCTCTCGATTATTTACGGGAACTGGCAAATTTAATGATAAAGCGACCATGGTTGCAGCACTGCAAGCATCTGGCTCAGAACTGGTGACTATGGCATTGAAGCGCGTTGACTTGCAGAATAAAGATGATGATATTTTGCAGCCATTGATCGCCAATGAAATGCATTTATTACCAAATACTTCTGGCGCCCGAACAGCAAAAGATGCCGTTTTTGCGGCAAAATTAGCACGAGAAGCATTGGAAACGCACTGGGTAAAATTAGAAATACACCCAGATCCACGATATTTATTGCCTGACCCGATTGAGACGTTACTGGCTGCGGAACAGTTGGTAAAAGAAGGGTTTGTAGTATTGCCTTATGTTCATGCAGATCCTGTTTTATGTAAGCGTCTGGAAAGTGTTGGTGTCGCGGCTGTTATGCCTTTAGGTTCACCTATTGGTTCTAATCAAGGACTTAAAACTAAGGTGTTTTTAGAGATTATTATTGAGCAGTCAAATATTCCTGTCATTATTGATGCAGGATTAGGTGCACCAAGTCATGCTGCTACTGCAATGGAAATGGGGGCAGATGCTGTATTAGTGAATACGGCAATTGCCGTAGCTCCGGACCCGGTAGTGATGAGTCGGGCATTTGCACTAGCAGTGCAAGCAGGGCGAATGGCGTTTGAAACAGGGCTGGCAGGGCAACAACAGCAAGCGTTGGCTTCAAGTCCATTAACAGCTTTTTTAGAGGATGTCGGATGAGTTTTTACGACTATCTACAATATGTTAATTGGAATGAATGTCAGCTCTCTATTCGTAGTAAAACCAAGGCTGATGTAGAGTATGCATTGTCTCGCCAGCGATTAACGCTTAATGATTTTCAAGCATTAATTTCACCTGCCGCTGAACCTTACCTCGAGCAGATGGCTCAGCGGAGTATGCAGTTAACTCGGCAGCGTTTTGGAAATACCTTGCAAATGTATATTCCACTATATCTATCGAATCTTTGTTCGAATATTTGTACTTATTGTGGTTTTTCCATTCATAATAAAATCCGCCGCACAACATTAACCATGGCACAACTTGATGCAGAAATTGCAGCCGTAAAAAAGATGGGATTCGATCATGTGTTATTGGTTGCTGGAGAGTCAGAACATCGTGTAGGAATGGACTATTTTCGTAAAATCATTAAGCAGGTGAAATCCCAGTTTGCTCATCTTTCCATGGAAGTACAGCCCCTGGACCAACATGAATATGAAGAGCTGATTGATTTAGGATTGGATGCTGTGCTGGTATATCAGGAGACTTATAATCCTGTTACTTATGCAGCACATCATTTAAGAGGAAAGAAACAGGATTTTCGTTATCGATTGGAAACCACTGACCGGTTAGGGAAAGCTGGGGTTCATAAAATAGGGATTGGTGCTTTAATTGGTTTAGATGACTGGCGAACAGATAGCTACCATGTTGCAGTACATTTGGACTATTTGCAGCGTACCTACTGGCGAACAAAGTATTCAATTTCGTTTCCTCGCTTGCGCCCTTGTGCCGGCAAGTTTCAACCAAAGTCGATCATGACAGATCGCCAGCTAGTACAACTGATTTGTGCCTACCGTTTGTTTAATCCTGATGTGGAATTATCGCTGTCAACACGGGAATCAGCTTACTTTCGAAATAATGTTTTGCCATTAGGTATTACCAGTTTAAGTGCAGGTTCAAGCACACAACCGGGTGGTTATACTGAAGATCGTAAGGTAGCATTGGAGCAGTTCGAAATTTCTGATGATCGCACACCAGAACAAATGGAAGAGATAATTAAACTAAGAGGTTTAGAGGTTGTATGGAAGGATTGGGATCGTAGTTTAAATATTCCTCTAGAGAAGGGATTTTAGGCTGGACAATCGCTTATAACTTTACCTTTGCAAAAGTGGGTTTGCAGTGCTTGAATTGGTTTGTGAAACAGGTGCTAGGAGCACCTGTTTTAAATTAGTAGCGCTTAAATATATTTTTTATAGCATGTCCGGAGTAATTCATAGCTTAGTACCGTCTTCCGGTATTTATCTCTTGTAATATACCACTGTCATTAAAAATAAGGTGTTTGTAAAAAGAGCCAGGTTTACCATAGGTCCATTGTTCAACAGTGTAATAGAGCTTTTGGCCTTTTTTGAGCCGGTATTGAAGTGGCTTTGAGAGTTTTTTTGGGTCACCTTTGTAATGCCATTCACGCTTTATAAACTCTTTTTTTAGTTGTGAACCACACTTCTTTAAAATGAGCATAACCTAATATGGTAATAACATATAAACTGTAGCAACAAATGCTGATGAAAGGGGAGTATCACCTTTTATTATAGCATCGGGTTTATTTTGATGATTACTTGGCAACCATATCCAGCCATTTTTATTGATTTTGGCATTGGGTATATTAGACTGATTATGTTGTAGCCAGACCTCTCCCACTGCATTGATGATTGCATCTGGCTTTTTGTCAATAGCTTTATTTATCCATATTTTTCCATCTTTATTTATAATGATGTCTGTACTTGTTGGATGATGCTTATTGTTTTGTTGGGTTTCATGACTAATGATGATGGCATTGGGTAAAGAACTTGTATTTGACTTAAGCCAAAGCTGACCATTTTCTAGGATAACCCCGTCAGGAACCTTTGACTCGTTTTGGCTTTTCCAGATGTACTCATTGGATAAAGCAGTATTCGTCAAGCTTAGTAAAAAAGTAAGAGATAATAGTATTTTTCTGTTGTGGTATGAAGTGAAAGCCATAGTTTCAATCCTGATGTATGTTTAAAATTAATGAATTTTTATATTCCTTACTGAATACTAGTTACAAACTCTGTTAATAAGTTATTAAATATATATTTTAAATTAGTTGATTTTCCTGCGGCCTCCAGTCTGAATGCTACGGACTTGACCGTTGTGGAAAGTGACATATTTATATAATTCGCCTTTTTTACCATAGGTCCATCGTGTCACAACTTCTTCATTCACGCGTATTCTAGTACCGGTACCATTTAAGTCATGCTCTTCTGCTACCGTACCAAGGCTTTCCTTTAGGAGAGGCTCTCCACACATATTAAGTACTTCAATTGTGCTTTCGCCACCTTTAACAGAGTATTGTCCGCAACGTAGGCTATCAGCATGACTGCTTTGTATAAAAAATAGTATTGATATAAAAAATAAAGATCTGACTTTCATTGATTAACTCTTTAATCGTAAAGTGATATATTAACATTTGATTTTAGCTTAATCTATAGTGATTATTTATACATTTTGGTGAAAGTTTTAACTGATTGTTAACAGTGAGCGCTTATTTATGAACTGTGTTTTATATGTGATTTTAGTATAGGGCACGTTTTGAAAAAATATGGGAATAATTTATGTGAAAGATGTGAGTATTAATTGATGATTAGTAGTGGTAATAGTTATAGAAGTTAAAATAGCTTAATGAAGAGAGTAATACTTATTTCTAATTGAAGACTCTAGGTGCTTGTAGGTTCCATTCTGCTTCATTTTTTTTAGTGTAATTGAAATTGGGTTGATGAGTTTGTAATGTTTACTGTTTAAGTAGGTATGTAAATTTATCGTTAATAGTATATGAATATATAACTGGGGTTTGAATTCAGTATTATAGGTTATTTCTTCAATAAAGTAATCTGAAGTGATAAAATTATCAATTCGCTTTTTCTTGAGCATTTTAAAAAGATTTGAATAGCTAGAAAGGGTAAAAATATTAGGGACATTTTCTTCAAGTATTCTTATGCCTTTTAATACACCATTTTTATATGGTTTTAAATCACTATAACTAGAAAAGGTTGAAATAGGGGAATGGTTGACTACAAAAACAGGTACTTCAAGTATTGGCTCTGTAATTGGGATAAGATTGTGAGTAATCTCAGGGTCAATTTTCTTAAGGTTCTCTACTCTTAAAACTTCGCCGTCACCTTCAGTGTTTGCTCTAGATATACTTCGTCTGTACGGTTCAATAATAAAAGTTATTTGGTAATTATTTTGTTTGAATGCTTCTTCAAGGATAGCCTGAGCAAGCTTTGCATCAGGAGTATCAAATGAAGTGAAAAAGCGAAGTGTTTGGGTAGCTCCAAATAGATTGGAACATAACAGTAATAGAATGAATAATAAAGATACTGTACTTGATTTACTCACTTTATCAGTACGCTTTGGTTATAGATCTTGTTAGTTGAGTCCATATCTATATTAGTAACCACTAACTATTGTTTTTTGAAATTATATTTTGGTTACTATCCCCTCAATTAAGGATATAAATTCGTTTTGCTACGAGTATAGCTGAATAACATGGAAGTTTAGTACTAAGATGTTCCTAAGGACGATCGGCCATTTTGCTTATGGAAATACTTTGGACAAAATAAGCACTTCCCATGAGAGGGAGTATATAAAGACAAAGAGAGAGGTATAGCCTCTCTCTATAGATTAAATCTAGCGGGTTATTGTTGTGTTTAGAATAAAGAAAGAACACATTGTCCTAAACGTTGATCGTATTCTCCGATACCACTACAGTCACAGTAGCTTGGGTAACCTACAGGATTGATATCACGGGTGCAGATACGATTTGGTGGAACTTGGATAGAGCAAGAGCTTTTAATACTACGTTTGTCAAAGCCTTTATGTGTGACTTCTGATAAATTATCAATGATACAATAACCCACCTTAGCATCATAGCTATAGCCTTCATCACAAGAACAAATGCTGGAATTGCCACAAGGATTTATATCCATTGTGCAAATGCCATTAGGTCTTTTAACCGCAGCTCTGTCTGAGTCTGCTATAGCGTGAATAGGTGATAAGAGTGCTACCATGGTAGCTATGCAGGCACTTTTTAATAGCGTATTCATTGTCATTTCCTTGCTTCCTTCCTTATTTTTTTAAAGTGCCACCACAAACAAGTGAAATAACATAATTTTACTTCAGATAAAACTTATTAGTCATTACTACTCTCAGTTACATACACTTACCTGGTGGAGAAACATACACAATCCTATTAGCTGTGTATTTTAAAGTTTCCTTTTTGGTGTGCACTATAGTTTTGTCTGCGCATTTATACAACATATAATGTATTAATTTGTATGACGCTCGTCAATTGTATGAATAAAACAGTTAAAAATATATGAGCAATAATCATAGCTGCTTTATAAGATGATTTTGAGGAAATTAAAAATAAATCTGTGTTCATAAAAATGTTTTTTTACCACATATTTTTGTGTTTAAAATTTAATATTGGTTAAAAAGTGTGTTTTATTAAATAGTGAAAAATAACAAATGGTAGAATATCAAGATGAAGAATGCTCATTATTATTTACCTTTATGTACGATTTTTGTTCAGGTTTGTTTTTAAGCAATAAACAATGAGTTTGTTAGACTTACTAAAAATGGACGAAAAGGGGGGAAATCCATTAGGCTATTACTTTATAAGTGATCATCAACTAGGACATTATTAATGGCAGAGTCTACTTACATCCCTCCTAAAGTTTGGCGATGGGGCAAAGAGAATGGCGGTGCATTTGCTAACATTAATCGACCAATAGCAGGGGCTACACATGAAAAAGAACTACCCATGGGAGAGCATCCCTTACAACTATACTCATTAGCTACACCTAATGGTGTTAAAGTAACCATTATGCTAGAGGAGTTGTTAGAAAAAGGCTTTAAAGAAGCTGAGTACGATGCTCACCTTATCAGAATAACAGAAGGGGAGCAGTTTAGTTCAGGGTTTGTGAGTGTGAATCCAAACTCCAAGATTCCAGCACTTTTAGATCGGAGTGTTGATCCAGCCATTCGCATTTTTGAGTCTGGTTCAATTTTGCTTTACCTTGCTGAAAAATTTAGTGCCTTCCTCCCTCAAGATATAGCAAAACGTACAGAGTGCTTGTCCTGGTTATTTTGGCAAATGGGAAGTGCTCCTTTATTAGGCGGTGGATTTGGGCATTTCTTCGCCTATGCGCCTGAAAAATATGAGTATCCTATTAACCGTTATACTATGGAGGTGAAAAGGCAGCTGGATGTGCTTGATCGTCAGTTGGCTGAACAACAGTTTATTTGTGGTCAAGAATACACCATTGCAGATATGGCTATTTGGCCTTGGTATGGTGCTTTGGTTAAAAATACCGTTTATGAAGCGGCAGAATTTATTGGTGCTCAAATTTACACCAATGTGTTACGTTGGGCAGATGAAATAGGTGAACGCTCCGCAGTAAAAAGAGGACGAATGGTTAATCGGACTTGGGGTGAGTTCAACGAACAGCTTCATGAACGACATAACGCTAGTGACTTTGAGACAAAAACTCAGGATAAGCTAGAAGCAGGCAAATAATTATAATTTTAATTAAACTTATTTGCTTTATATGTATCTCTTTTGTGAGCTCAATCATTTAACGAGCTCACGCTTGCTTTAAAATGATTTCAGACTGCCTCAGTGTAATGAATCGAGGTAATAGTCAGAATTCCTCCTTGGAGGCTTGGCTGCCGCATCCTTGCGGCAAACGGTTCGATGTGAGTTATCCCGCCTTTGTCTACTCGTTGTGTACATCGAAATACCACAGATGTTCATTTAATCATGATTAAGGTATAGAAAGATGTGGGCTTGCAGTGCTTGATTTTGTTTGTGAAACAGGTGCTGGGAGCACCGTGAGAAGTAGAGACAAGGGAAGGTCCTCTGCTGCGGGAGGAACAAATTAATTCATGCGTTGCATTAGCACAATCTATACTCATCACGAATTATTTTTATATGCAATGGTCCTGAGGTAGTAGTCGTTTAGCTCAACAATACTTCTCTTTTAATACCCTTAGCATCTTTTAAAAAAAAGGCATCGAGTTCTTTTTGAGCTACCATAATGGCCTATCTTTTTTAGTTGTTAACATTAAGAATAGGTGGTTACACAAAATTGTTTATATCCTCTAAGAAATGCTTAAAGTAAGCCCCGAATGGGGCTTATTTTATTTTGTAGGGTTTTCAAATTTTACGTTTATAATTGCTCCCATGCTATTTGGGGAGGCTTCAATAGAGCAGCGATCTCCAGCCTTAAGTTGGTAGTCAACAGGAGTATACTCCAGTGTATTGTTAGCTCTTTCTTTAGCCAAGACTTTCAATAGCTGCCCATTTAAATTTTTTGCTATATGCCCAGGTAAGTTAAAGCTAATTAGGTAAGGGCCATTTATCATATCAATTGCTTTGCCATTTTGGCTGGTGATGTATCTTGTTGTAAAACCTTCTTTCCCTTGTAGATTTTCACATACTAAGGAAAAAGTGAGTTTATTATGTTCTTCAAGTCCTGTATCTGGTAAAAATAATCCTTCCCGAAGATAGCATTCATTAAGGTTATCATAGCCACTATTTTGGCAATATGTTTGAGCGTTATCTGTCATGAGTATCTCATTAAGATAGCCTCTAAGTCCTTGGTATACATATTGATTATTAAAATCGATCAAGACTTTTAACTGGGTTAACGCTACAGATGCCTCTACAGTCCCCACAGATGAAGATGAGTCTTGCCAATTCACATTAGCTTCTTCATGAGCAAATAAAGCACTACTGATGAAGTAGAAAGGGAGTATTAACTTCGATATACGGCTCATTGAAAATCCCAACTATCGTATTAATAATTAAGCAATATTTTGACGTTATTGCTTTACTAAGTATGACTTTTGTACTAAAAAAATTCGCAAACGTTAGTACTTCTTTTGTATTTGTCATACTCAATTAACCATTTTATTACTTTTATTTAGTCAATTCAAATTTTAAATATTCAATAAATGTCCTTTATAAAATATAGAGATCGAAGTTGCCACTAAAGTCCCTATACTAGACAGCTCTCACAGTGTTCTGATCCACTTAAAGAGGACTGAAGATCTACTTTCACTAGCTGGATGTCGTTGTTCTATGTTGTAATATTTTATATAAGCAATAATATTCTGCTTTAAATATCAATAGTTCGTTTAGGCGTTTTTTTAATAGCTACTTGTGCTTTAAGTCAATAAATAAGTATTTAACCACAACATAATCCTAATAAGAATTAATATTGCAAATTAAAGCTTGCGTGCCACTATTGTTTTAATTGTCTGTATGGCTAACTTTTATACGTCATTAGGTGTAAACTCAGCTGATTAATATAGTAGTTAAACTGTATGAGTGAAGGATTTAAGTTTGATGATTTTTTATATTCGATACATAATAAATACAACAGCTTCAATTTTCAACTTTTAACTCTTTAGTCGTATGTATATTACTGTGCTGCTTACTCATTAATGATACCACTCCACTGGGCACAAAATACTCTGTGTTTGACAGTGTGAAGTTTAATGAATGATGCTGTTACACTTTGACTATTTTATGAATATATTTTATGGGTATTGTTAATTTATTAAAAGCAAGCTGGTGATTTTATTAGATGATTTCACAGCTATAGTGCAACTTATGGTGTTAGCGAAAATATTTTTTGTGATATTACTGACTAGTTTGAAATGAAATTTTTACATTCAGTGCGTTATGTTTGGTGGGTAATTACACATATTATATAAGTATTTATAGTAATGAAAATTAAATGTCAGTTATGATATTTTCTAATAATATAATTATCTAGCTTTATCAAGCCCTCTTTGAACAATAGTTCTTATTTTGTGGCGCAAAATATATTAATACATCAGAAGTGGAAAGTTAGTGATGAAATTAAAACCATTATTGTTAGCAATGTCTATGGTTTCAGCCAGTATGCATGGTGCTGTTGCCAATACTTGCGACGACAAATTAAACCTTTCTTGTAAAAGTTATTTATACACACCGGCGGAACTTGATTCTCGATTAAAAAATTATCTAACATTTATAGATAATGGGAATCATAAGCAGAACGAAATTCACTACGTAATGAATGTTATTAATAACCTGTATCAACGTGAGCAGAATAATCCTAGATCTGGTGATGCCGGTTTACACCAAGTGATATCTTCTTTAAACAATGTTACAATTGAACTTAGGGATTCAGGTAGCCTTAATATAGACAAAAATAAACCCAATACTATTACCCTTGACTTAAAAAAAATTCAAAGTACAAAGCTAACCGTAAGACAAATAGTTATTCATCAAGCACTGGCTATCTTATCTTTTGATAAAGATCGAAAAGATCAAATAGAAAAAGAATATGGTGATTATCTTTTAAAAAATGGTCTGATTGATAAATCAGAAGCATTCAAGTACTCGCTCTTCAACGCATTTTATATAATGAATTCAGCTGGTGGTGCTAATAATCTCGCCGCTCTATTTATTGATCAACTCGATATAGCTCGTCATTACCCACAAGCACAACTTAATGATATTGAACGACATCACTTAAAAGAGAAAGGCTTTCCTCATCCAGAAAGAGTGATGGTGGAATATGAAAAGTTTGAGCCTGTTGATGAATGGGTAACTCCGCCTGGACAGCCTCCGGAAAGAAAAAAACGATGGGTTAAACACTCAATATCTCTTATGAGTGCTTTAGCAAGAAACCTTGATGACTGGGATGTTAGTATTAAGTCGGCTCATGATGCCACAGGTAAAACTTATACCAAAAAGCAAGTAAAAAGTGCAATTCGTAAAGCTAGTATTCAAAAAACCTATGACAAGCTTATTAATCAGTTTGAGTCATCAAGTGGTGGAAAAGTAAAAAGCTTTTACCGTAATGTTACTTTAGCAATGGCTAAAAGAGAACATCGCAAAGGAAATATATCAAAAGAAGTTTTTGATATGGTTAAAGTTGGGTTATCTGCTGATTTTTCATCAGCCAGCCAAGTTCAATTTAAAATACCTAAAATTAGTGGTTATGAAACACGAGATATCGCTGTTTTTACTAAGGTAGGTATGCCTATTGTGATGGTACTATTTGGCCATGATTTGCGATTATTAACTTTCACTGATGAAGACGCTCTATATGATTGGTTTGTTGATCGAAAAAATGACCAGGAGATAGAAAGGCATTTTACCCTTTATGATAACCAAGATGGTATGTTTCATAATGGTGCGCATAGCAGCTTGAGGGAAATTCGTAATGGTAAGAAATCAAAATCAGATATTACACTCTTTCAAATAGACCTATTTGCACATACGCTTAGTCAAACAGGACCTGTCATTTGTACTGGTACAGTAGCTGGTTGCGTACGGAGTTTCCAAGAAAAAGACACATATTCTCAACATAATCGATTTGGCGATTATATGAAAACACGACTGTTTGAGCGTTTAAGAGCAGATGGTGATACCCTGATTTTATCTGACTCAGAAAGAAAAACTACGCATATATTGACCGCTGTTGGCTTAGGGCTAGGCGCTGTTGCTCCTTTCGTACCTGGATTAGGTCCTATTATAGGTGAAACTGCAACAGTTGTTGCTGTAGGAACTACAGCTTTTGCTACACTCGCAACTCAAATAGGTACTCATATATGGGAAGCTGGTTGGGGTGATACAGAAGCTGAGCGGACTTCTGGTATCATCGGATTGATGACAGATGGTGTTATGGTCGCGGGGATAGCTGGTGGTGCAGCGGCTGGTACCATTGCCAAAAGCGGATTTAATTTATCTAACTTTTTTAGCTCAGAAGGAGTAGGAGTTGCTGAAAATGAGTTTGAAATGGTTGAATTAAACTCTGCTCAAAAATCCTGGATTAATTCAAAAGCAGATAATGAATGGGCACCTGCATTTCAAACAACACGCTTTGGAGGCCACACCTATCGAGTCGCAGCATTCGATAATATTAAACTTGGTAGTGAGGAAACTGACTTACTATTGGTTGAAGATGATAGTGGCGACTTAGTAGCTTTTAGGGGTTCAGTTGATGGTGAAATAACCATTGAGGCTGATGTGCATAACCAAGAATCACCAGAAATCGATACGGCAGATATTGATGAAACGAAAGGGCTGCCCACTTTAAAGGAAAGCTCAAATGGTCATGGCTATAATGCGATCACCTTTGAAGGCGAGACTTATCAACTCATTGATATTCCCTCAGAAGAAGCAAGCAATGTATTTGCAAGGCGTCTTGATAATGGTGAATATGAAATCATTAATCCCACCACAAAACAAAAGGTAGGAACCTATAACCCCGAAACAGAGGAATACACTGCCGAACCAGCAACTACTGAAACGACACCTGAAGTAGAAACTGAAACGCCCTTAACTGCTGAAGAATTAGCTGCAAAACATGCAGAAGTAAAAACCACGATCGAAAATATTACTGCAAATAAAAGAGTTGTTGTTTTTAGTGGTTTTTCAGGGCTTGGTTATGAGAATACAGAAGTCTTACAAGCTATCTTATCAGAAATATTAGACAATGAGATAACACTGTATGGTCAGGATAATGTTGTAGTAGTTGCAGGTGCGACAGGAGAGGGTATTGGAGCAGTTTATGAAGTAGCAAGAAATAAAGGCCTAACAAGGTTAGGTATAGTCTCTGAAGAAGCCGTTCCTAAATATTCGTCTGGGCTACCTGATCCCGACAGTTTTCCTTCACTGACTGAAAAAAACGACGTCTTTGTTCCTGATCCAGAAGGCACATGGAAAGTACTAGACCCTAATGGCGAATCCTACATGGTCACTGTTGCCAAAGGTAACGAACAATTTAAAGGGAAGTTTTATGCTATAGGCGGTGGTAAAGTCACTCTCTCTGAACTACAAGAAGCGAAAAATTTAGGTATTGAAACTGAAATCTATGAAGATATCGAACCAAACTCAACAAAAGTGGAAGAGAGAATCGCTAAAGATAACAGCAAAGGAAAAATTACCACTAGACAAGAGCTCACTGCTGTTAAAACTTACCGAAAAAACCAACAAATTAATCATGAGGACAACATCGAGGATATCTTAAGTGGTAATAGCCCAGTAGAAATAAAACCTAAATCTGAAGCAGGAAAAATTGCTTTAGAAAGACAACAACAGATTTTTGATCAATCAGGTGTAACAATTACCCCTACTGAATCAGCAAATCTAGAATTATATAGCTATGACTCGAATACATTTGTTAATAACTATTTAAGATATGGCAAAGAGCATACGATCCCTGCCGGTTATGCAGGTGAGCTTATTATTAGTGAAACAGCTGCAGAACGAGGTGTAGATTTAGCAAAAATAGTTAACAAGCTTCCAGAAAGTGAGGCTGCAGTTCTTTACCGTGGAGGAAGTGGTGCACGTGGTACCTCTGGTGCTGTTTTCAGGATTGGAGCTCTGAATAAAGGAGATATTCTGGTAAACACTGACTTTCTTTCATTTACGGAAAATCCTGGTGTCATTCGAGACTTTGCGGGTGTAGAAATGGGTAAAACAGGACGACAGTTCGACCTTACCTCTATTGTTTTTGAAATAAACTCTCCTCAAAAAGCCAAGATATTTGCCCCTTTTTCTTGGAGAAATGATGCAGGAGAAGCCGAGTCTATTTATAATCCTGGCAATGCATTTAGAATTGTTAATATACGTCGAACAAGTGCTACTTTTGATGGAAAAGAACAACCCATTGTTGTTGTAACTCTTAGTGAAGAGCCTTTACCTAATCCACAGGTTGAAAATGGAGCAATACCCCCTAGAATTACGCTTGGTGATAGAGTTTACGACTTTAGAACAGGTGAAACCGTTGATTGGGGAAAATTTACCTCTCGCTATCCCATTGATGCTATCAATGTAGAATGACCTATAAACACTGGACTAGCCAGTAGAGGCTTCAACTCTAAGCCAGCCCCCCTGTAAAAACAGGGGGGCTGGCTTATTTTGTCTCTTTCTGGGGTGAGCAGCTGGTTGAGTTTTTAAATAGACATGGGTTTTCTACAATTGAATTTTGCAAATAACAGGGTATTTACATACATATTCCAAGAAAGTTGGCTAGAACACTTACTTCACTATAAAACAGAATCAAACCACCTCTGTATGAAGTTATTGCTTTAGCAGTGTCTATAAAAAAACGAATCCGCTTTTAAGAGAGTTGAAGTCCTTTTTAAGGTTAAAAATACATTAAATGTACAGGTTTTTAGCTTTTAGGATCAATAACGACATCATCAAAAAAGTGTTCAATACATTTTACATAGTCACCTTGTTTGAATGCGCTAAAAGGTGTTTGGTAATTAACCAATTTACACTTATAGCTTTTGCCTGATGGCGTGTTGGGGTCCCAGCTCCAGTCTTGTTCCCAATAAATATTGAGTGCTCCACTGCCTTTAGTATCAAAGCGTTTCATATTGGCACAGCCTAACACTTCATCATCAGCAATAGGTACTTTCAGATATTGAGTAAATTGTTTGTAATAATTAATCCGGTTTTGTGATTGCCGATGCTCTGTGGGAGCACCACATTCTACGCCACCATTAATGATTTGTGTGGTAACACCAAAACCATGCACTAAACCACCTTCTTTATCATGCGCATTGGGTTGCCAGGTGCCATTAATAACGTGGAACATGCTGGGCTTGGGTGGTTGAGGATAAACATAAAAGAATACGGCACTTGCCAGGTTTAACCAGGTATCCGCTACTTTTTCTGGGTTATCGAGTAAGGTGCGTACTGTACCAAACATTGCTTCTGAAAAAGGACCGTAGTTATAGTTATAACTTAACTGTTTAGCGCCTCGGCCAAAGTAGCTTTTGTATTGACCATCAGCAAACTTACCGCATGGCCATGTTTTACCCTGCCAAGTGTCAGGACTACACTCTGCGTTATAACCACCTCGCTTATCTTCAGTCCAACCCATTTCTCGCACATAATGCAACCCTTGTCGCCATTCAGGTACATCCATATAAGCTTCATGTGCACCGGTTTCCTGAGTGAAGTGTGCAAACATAGTCGCGAGTGATTTACGACAGATAGCGTCTGCATCCCGCCCATCATCATAGTCACCACAAAATGCGGGGAATTTACCAATGGCTTTCAAAAAGTTGGTGTAGGTATATTCTTTAGCTCGCTTAGGAAAAAGAAAATCCCAATCATTATTGCTGATAATGGACTCCAGACGTTTTACGTTTGCAGGGTTGGAGGCATTTCCTGGTGCAATTTTTTCCACCAGTTCATTATCAAGTGTTGCAATGCTGGCTTTAACATTGCGCATTAAATCTGTATCAGTGAGTTTGGCTTCTCGCGCTTTTAATTGACTTAATGGAATGACATAACCATCACCCGGTTTTGGTTTATCTCCGTCTCCTGGTTTATCTCCATTATCGGGAGGTGTTGGGTTATCGCCTTTCGCTTCCCAAGGTCCCCATTGGTCCGTACCCGGTTCATCGCCACGTGTCCACCACTTGGCTTGGTAAATGGTGTGCTGGTAACTGGCAAGATCACCTTTTACGTACACTTTATCTGCTTGCCATGGAGCAGCATTATTAGGTGTATTGTCGCCTGGTTTGCCATTATCGCCTGGCTTATCACCATTGCCGGGTTTATCCGTATCAGGCTTGTCACCATCACCAGGCTTTGTAGGGGGGGGAGGGTTATCATTACCTTGTACCTGTTGCCATGGACCCCACTGGTCTTTACCCGGTTCATCACCACGGGTCCACCACTTGGCTTCATAGGTTTTACTTTGATAGGTTACCCGATCACCTTTGGTGTAGACTTGATCCGCTTGCCATGTATTAGCGGGAGGGACAGGTTTGTTGCCATCATCTGGTGGTGTAGGTGGTTGTGGCGTGTCACCATCGCCAGGAGGTGTTGGTGGAGGTGGGATATCACCGTCGCCAGGATCACCTGGAGGTGGGGGCGGTGGAGGAATATCATCATCACCATCGCCAGGCGGTGTGGGTGGTTTAGGTTTGTCACCATCATCTGGTGGGGTTGGTGGCTCTGGC
>NZ_JAGSOY010000085.1 GCF_018837975.1 Zooshikella harenae
TATTTATTACCCTAGCTTTTTGTTTTTCCTGCTATTCATTCAAGATATTTGCTTACAGTCAGCCAAATTTATTTATATTGAATCCCGCATTTTATGATAGTCAGAATTTTCTCTCTGATATCAAACTCACCCACTGCACACTACAGAATAAAGTGAAAAGTCTTTGTTTTAAACTTAGCGTTAAAAGTACGCCGATTGAAGACGGTCCCTACTGCCCCAAAACAATTAATGAAGTCGGCGGCATCCCTATGATGGCCCCACAAATCCAGGCTTACGTCTATTAGATCGAGCCTTATTTGAAGATATGGAGAAAGATGGCTTCGATATTATTGATGAGGATGGAAATATTCGATATCGACTGATAGACACTCGTGATAAGCCTTTAAAGTCAGATTATGCTTACTGTATTGAAGCCATCAAAGACTTAAGTTTAAAACTGCATTACTTTATACCTGCCCTGCCCCGTTTTGCCGCCGAACCTAACTCAATGGAAGGCGCTGTCAATATTGTAGGTCTGTCATTTAATGGTGTACCTATTAACGGTACCCCTCCATCCGTCATTAATGGTATACCAAACGCACCTTCAGGTTTACCTGCACTTGATCCTTGTGGGGGACATATTAATGAAGGCTTTTACCACTCTCATATTTTTCCTGAAACGATTAATGCTAAATTAAGAAAAAACAACATTATTGCAGTGAAATGTGAGGCTATATACCAAAAATTTGATAGCGAACTTATTGGCTATGCTATGGATGGGTTCCCCATTTATGGATCCACGGATTTATTTGGTAAAGTCCCCGATAATCTGGATCAGTGCAGTGGTCATGTTGCTTCAACCCTACATTATCCTTGGGGAATTTATCATTATCATGCCGTGAGTAATGATCCTGTAAATATTCCACGCTGTTTAAAAGGTGAGCTAGCTGAACAGGTCCTCATTGTTGAGTAATTTTTTTGTAAAGCTTAATTTATAAAACTTAAATAGATCAGCAATCACATTACCGCTTTATATAAAATAAACCACCAAGGATTTTTAAAACACAGCCTAGCACGGAATTACCAAAGCCAGACTTTTATTAACCTTTTGTTAACCATCCTCCTTTTAAAGTGCACTGGATATTAACAGCACTTTAAACCTTCACTACTCTAAAAATGATTCGTGAAGGGTATATAACGATCATAGTGAACCTCTCAAAGGTTATGGTACGACGTTTTAAGATCATATACCCTTTATCAATGAGAGCTGAACAGATTCAGTTAGCTTCAGCTTCTGTAACGCCGACTCAAGAGAAAGTCAAAATCACATGTTAACGGTATTATTGGTGGAAGATGATCGGGATTTAGCCGATACCCTGATTCAGTATTTAGCATTAGAAGACATTAGCTGTGATTACGCCAGTAATGGCGTAGCAGGCCTGGAACTGATGTCGCAGCATCATTATGACGCCTTATTACTAGACTTGAATCTTCCCCGACTCGATGGCCTATCTGTCTGCCAGCGGCTACGAACAGCAGGAGATGATACGCCAGTATTGATGTTAACCGCTCGTGATCAAATCAACGATAAGCTACTCGGCTTCGATGCGGGTACTGATGATTACCTGGTTAAACCTTTTGAAATGCAGGAGCTTGTGGCTCGTGTTCGTGCACTTGCTAAGCGACGTAGTGGACAAGTGCGTAAACTGAGTTGTGGAGATTTAAGTATGGATCTCACCAATAAGACATTAACACGCCAAGGACAACAGATTAAGCTCTCACCTACTGGATGGACCTTACTTGAAACCTTATTACGCGCATCGCCTTCAGTGGTTTCACGAAAACAATTGGAACAGGCATTGTGGGGTGATGAAATACCCGACAGTAATAGCCTAAAAGTCCACTTATTTCATTTACGCAAAGCCATTGATATGCCTTTCGATACCCCTTTACTTCATACCATTGCCCGACAAGGATTTGCCATTAAAGCGAGTAATGAGCATAAGGAGAAACAATGAAGCGCGGGCTCAGCTTAAAGTGGCTCGTGGTAATTGCCTTCTTGGTGCAAGGGTTAATTCTAGTTGTGGGCTATTCCTTTTTGACTGCCCATTACTTAATTCAAGGTATGGATAATATTGTTACCAGTAACATGGAGCAGGTCGCTCATCATTACCTAAAGCAAGCCGCGAATGACAGCTCAAAAAGCCCAAAACAATACTACGACTATGTAGTTACCTCACAGTGGTCAGCGTTACCCAAGGAGGTAAAAAGTCTCTTTAAGCAGTCTGAAATTATTCCTAACAAACTGTTTAAAGCCCATTTACCTGAAGAAAGCCCACCCAAGGTAAAGTTTTTATTTCATGCCATTATTCAAAACCAAAAAGTTTATGTTGCCTACAGTATTTCTCGTAGTACAGCCTCAGCCCTAACACTGCAAAACATTTCCAGTGATTTCCGAACCCTGATCATGATTAGTATGCTGAGTGCTTTGTCTTTAGCCGTCATCATTCTGTTACTCAGCTGGCGTTTAGGCCGTCCTATTACTCGCCTGGGAGAGTGGGCCCGAACCCTTGCCTCTGACAAGCTTCATCAACCCACACCTAATTTTAATTACCCAGAACTTAACGCATTTGCCGAGTTGATTCGCAGTAACCTGAAATCTGTTCAAGAGACTACAGAACGAGAGCAGCGTTTTCTTCGTCATACCAGCCATGAATTACGCACCCCCATTACCACCATTCGCAGTAACGTGGAACTGTTAAAAAAACTGGATGCACAACAAAATCAGCATCACAGCCAAGCTGCTATTGATCGTATTGATCGTGCCAGCCTGACGATGAAGCATCTGACAGAAACACTGCTATGGCTACATCACGACCGGGCAGAAAGCCTGCCTATGACAGAATGTCAGCTCAATGTAGTTATACAACATCTGGTGGATGATATGCGCTACCTGTTAGCGTCAAAACACATCTCGCTAAATGTGAAAACACAACCCTATACCCTTTATTTACCAGAAGCTGCAGCGCGCATTGTCCTGGGAAATTTAATTCGTAATGCCTTCCAGCACACTTGGGAGGGTAGCGTTAGCATTATTCAGCAGCAAAACACTGTACAAATCATTAACCAGCAACTTCCTTCCTCAGAAAAAGAGGATCTTGGGTTTGGCTTAGGCCTACAATTAACAGAGCGATTGTGCCAACGCTTGGATTGGTACTATCGAAATGAACAG
Organism: Zooshikella harenae; assembly: GCF_018837975.1. Taxonomy (GTDB): domain Bacteria; phylum Pseudomonadota; class Gammaproteobacteria; order Pseudomonadales; family Zooshikellaceae; genus Zooshikella; species Zooshikella harenae. The sequence continues at coordinate 3,212 of NZ_JAGSOY010000085.1, forward strand.
CAGGCAAATGGCCATTTCGTAACATTAGTTTTCCCAGACCCCAAGCAAGCTTAATTCACTCATCAAACATTTATCCAACCAGTTAACCTTCTATTAACCCACCCATCTGTACATTGCTAACGTAAACTCGTGACCATGCCATTTCGGCTCATGGCTTGCGATGGTAGTCATGTCTAAGTTGGTGAAGCAGCTCAACACCAGTGCTGATTAATCAACCTGGCAGCGTTTTAGTCTAGTCAGAGAAGATTTTGCCCATGTCACTTAACGTCAGTACCTACTCCGGGATTAGCCGGCAACTGTTTCTTATACCGCTGTTGATGCTTGCTTTAAGCGGCTGTTCAGAACAGGATTCAGCACCTGCTGCAGGTCCTGGTGCTGGACCTGGCGCCATGCCAACCTCAGAAGTTAGTGTGGTGACACTAAAAGCCCAAGCACTCCCTGTCACGGTTGAATTGCCAGGACGCACTCAGGCTTATCAAACCTCAGATGTCCGCCCACAAGTCAGTGGTATTTTACAAAAACGCCTGTTTACTGAAGGACAAGCAGTTGAAGCAGGCCAAGTGCTTTATCAAATTGATCCAGCGTCCTATCAAGCAAGCTATGATAACGCCAAAGCAGAGCTGACTCAGGCTAAAGCTTCAGTCCAAGCGGCACAGCCCAAAGCAGAGCGCTACCAAAGGCTGGTCAAACAAGGTGCTGTCAGTAAACAAGATAAAGATGAAGCCGTTGCTAAGCTGAGAGAAGCCGAAGCGGCAGTAATAGCAGCAGAAGCGAAACTGCAAAGTGCCAAAATCAACCTGGAATATGCACAAATTAAAGCACCTATTTCAGGTCGTATTGGTAAGTCCACAGCAACCCCTGGTGCTTTAGTAACAGCAGACCAAACAGGAGCACTCACCACTATTAATCAATTAGACCCCATCAATGTCGACCTCAGTTATGCCAGTGTAGATGGCCTTAAACTTCAGCATCAGCTGGATTCAGGCAAACTAAAAAAACAAGATGGCAAAGTTAAAGTTAAGTTAACGCTAGAAGATGGCTCTGATTACAGCGAAGAAGGCTCGTTGGAATTTATAGGTAATGCCGTTGATGAAACAACAGGCACTGTAGAATTACGCGCTATTTTTAATAACCCCAAATACCGATTACTTTCTGGAATGTATGTTAATGCCATTTTGTATGTGGGTATTAATGAGCAAGCGCTATTAATCCCCCAACAAGCTGTTTCACGTAACTCAAAAGGTGAAGCTACGGTATGGGTGGTGGCAGATGACAACACTGTAAAACAACGCGTTATTACTACAAGTAAAGCGATTAAAGACCAATGGCTGGTCAGTTCAGGCTTAAAAGCGGGTGAGCGTGTCATTGTCGAAGGGATACAGAAAATTAGAACTGGCCAAACCGTTAAAACTGTGACGTTTGAGCAGGATGATATTGCTGTGGCAGAAAGTACATCCACAGAAAATTCAGCCAAAGACGATCAGCTAGCGAATTAGGAGTAGTATTCATGGCTCGATTTTTTATTGACCGACCGATATTCGCCTGGGTGATCGCCATTACCATCATGCTAGGCGGCATGTTATCTATCTTTAGTTTACCGCTCAAGCAATACCCGGATATCGCACCGCCCACTATTTCTGTAAGCGCAACTTATACAGGTGCTTCAGCGGAAACCGTACAAAACTCTGTTACACAAATCCTTGAGCAGCAGATGACAGGGCTGGATAACCTGCTTTACATGTCATCGTCAAGCAGCTCGTCAGGTAGTGCAAGTATCACCTTAACGTTTGCTGCGGGTACTGATGCCGATACTGCACAAGTCCAGGTGCAGAATAAAGTATCCCAAGCTGAATCCATGCTACCAGACGCGGTTAAAAATACGGGGGTCACCGTGTCCAAATCCGGTGGTGGCAGTATGTTTATGGTCCTGGCATTCACTTCTGAAGATGGCAGTATGAGTGACACTGACATTGCGGACTATATGGTATCCAGCATGCAAGACTCCATAAGTCGTGTCAGTGGCGTGGGCAGTGTCAATGTATTTGGCTCTGAATATGCCATGCGTATCTGGCTTGATCCAGAAAAAATGCGCAAATATGAGCTGATGCCTTCGGATGTTACCCAAGCTATTTCAGAGCAAAACACTGATGTTAGCTCTGGTGCATTAGGCGATTTACCCAATGTGAATGGTCAGCAGCTTAATGCCACCGTTACCTCCCGAAGTAAGTTACAAACAGTAAACCAGTTTGAAGCCATTGTGCTTAAGTCTGAGACCAATGGTGCCACAGTATATTTACGTGATGTCGCCAATATTGAGCTAGGTGCAGAAAGCTATAGTTCATCCGCTAAGTTTAATGGTAAGCCTGCAGCAGGTATGGGCTTAGAACTCGCAACAGGGGCTAATGCCCTGGATGTTGCTGAAGCAGTCAAAGCCAAATTTAAGACTTTAGAGCCTTACTTTCCTGAAAGCCTGAGCTATACCATTGCTTATGACACCACCCCTTTTGTAAAAATTTCTATCGAAGAGGTTGTACAAACACTGCTTGAGGCTATCGGCCTTGTCATATTAATCATGTTCCTGTTCCTACAGAACTGGCGGGCCACACTGATTCCAGCTATTGCCGTCCCTGTCGTACTTCTGGGTACATTTGGCGTATTAGCGCTACTCGGATACTCCATCAATACCCTGACAATGTTCAGTATGGTACTCGCCATTGGTCTGCTGGTGGATGATGCCATTGTAGTCGTGGAAAACGTCGAGCGGGTGATGTCAGAAGAAGGTCTTTCCCCCCGTGATGCTACCCGTAAATCCATGGGCCAGATAACAGGTGCCTTAATCGGGATTGCCATGGTATTAACTGCGGTATTTATCCCTATGGCCTTTTTTGAAGGATCAACGGGTGCTATCTATCGACAGTTTTCCGTCACTATTGCGGCTTCTATGATGCTGTCTGTTGTGGTGGCCTTAACCCTAAGTCCGGCTCTGTGTGCCACGCTATTAAAGCCCATTAAAAAAGGTGAACATACCTCATCTAAAGGTCCATTAGGGCGCTTTTTTTCTTGGTTCAATAATACCTTTAACCGTAGTGCAAACCGTTACCGCAATGGCGTTAAACATGTGGTAAACCATCCTAAAACCAGCATGCTGTTCTACTTTGCCATCATTGGCGTCATGAGCCTGCTGTTCATGCGACTACCCACCTCATTTATTCCTGAGGAAGATCAGGGCATGTTGATGGTTATGTACAATGCTCCAGTTGGCGCTACACAGCAGCGTACACAGCAAAGTATGGATAAAGTCGCTGAATATGTACTCCAACAACCTGAAGTGGAAGGGATATTCAATGTCGCAGGCTTCAGTATGGCTGGTAGCAGCCAAAACTCTGGGATGGGATTTATCAAACTTAAAGACTGGAGTGAACGGGAAGCCTCTGCACAAGAGATTGCAGGCCGTATTACCCAAAAAATGATGGCAACGATTAAAGATGCTCAAGTCTTTGCTGTTCCCCCACCTGCTATTGCGGGCCTAGGCACCAGCTCTGGTTTCACCCTGCAGCTACAAGATCTTGGTGGTAATGGGCATGAAACCCTGGTTGAAGCCAAAAACCAGATTCTTGAATTAGCTGCTAAAAATAACATGCTCACATCCGTTCGTTATAGCGGACTGAATGATGCCCCCGTTTACCAAGTTGATATTAATGACCAGAAAGCAGGTGCACTTGGCCTGTCATCCTCCGATATTAATGACACATTATCTACCGTATTAGGCAGCCAATACGTCAATGACTTCATCAATAAAAGCCGGGTGAAAAAAGTGTATGTGCAGGGTGATGCATCTGCGCGAATGCTGCCACAAGATATAAAGCGTTGGTATGTCCGTAATAATAAAAGCGAAATGGTGCCCTTTTCAGTTTTCTCCAATGGCAAGTGGAGCTATAAACCGCAAGTTCTGAGCCGGTTCAATGGCACCGAATCCATGGAAATAACAGGAAGTGCAGCCGCGGGTGTCAGTTCTGGTGTGGCCATGAATGAGATTGCCAGCTTAGTCAGCCAGTTGCCTGATGGCATCAGTTACTCCTGGTCTGATATGTCTTATCAGGAGCAAGCTGCTGGCTCACAAACCTGGCTGCTCTACGCTGTATCCCTGGTATTTGTATTCCTGTGCCTAGCGGCACTGTACGAAAGCTGGTCAATTCCTGTTTCTGTCATTATGGCTGTACCTGTAGGTATTGTGGGTGCCCTACTGGCCACGTGGTTACGTGATTTATCCAACGATATTTACTTCCAGGTTGGGCTGTTAGCCACCATGGGCTTAGCCGCGAAAAACGGTATTTTGATTGTTGAGTTTGCCAAAGACCTTGAGGAAAAAGGTGAGTCATTACTCTCTGCTGTCCTGCAAGCTGCTCATCAGCGACTTCGTCCCATTATCATGACCTCTTTGGCCTTCCTACTGGGTGTACTACCCATGGTCATCAGCACAGGCGCTGGCTCAGGTGGTCGTCATGCCTTAGGTACAGGGGTGTTGGGTGGAACACTATTTTCCACGCTGTTAGGTATTTTCTTTGTTCCCCTGTTTTACATGGTTATTCGCTCTCTATTTGCCAGAAAGCCTAAGAATGAAGCAGTTTATACTCCGGAGGCTGAAGTATGAGACCTCTATATAAAGTCTGTAGCATGTTACCAACCTTAACCTTAGCGGGGTGTATTAGCCTCGCGCCAGACTATCAACGCCCAGAGTCTCCAGTAACAACTGAATGGCGTGATACTAAGGCAGCACAACAAGGGTCTGGCGTTACCACGAAACATAACGATGTTGCTTCGATTAATTGGCAGAATCATTTTCAAAACCCCAAATTACGCCAGGTAGTTTCCCTGGCACTTGAAAATAACCGTGACCTTCGCATTGCACTACTCAATATTGAGCAGGCCCGTGCTCAGTACGGCATTCAACAAGCTGATTTATGGCCATCCATATCAATCAGTGGTAACAAAACGGCATCACGTACACCTGCCTCTAATAACAGTGGCAGTGCAACAATCAGTCATCAATATGAAGCAGGGGTAGGCTTTAGCAGTTATGAATTAGACCTGTTTGGACGCATCCGTAGCTTAGAAGATGAAGCTTTACAGTCATTTTTGTCTACCGTGGAGACTCAGCGCAGCACCCGCATAAGTTTAATTGCCGAAGTCGCAAACAGTTGGCTAACACTGGCAACAAACTTAAAACTACAAGCACTGGCTCAACAGACGCTGAACAGTCAATTATCTACACTTAAACTGACGCAGAAAATGTATAACCAAGGCGTAGCCTCAAAACTGGATTTAACTCAAGTACAATCCAGTGTTGAAAGTGCTCGTGTTGATGTTGTGGCTTATCAGTCTCAAGTAGCACAAGATCGAAATGCGCTGGAATTATTAGTAGGTAGTAGAATTGAAGACACCCTTCTACCATCTACTCAACTTAATAAACCTATTGCGTTAGCGCCAATTCCTGCAAACCTAAACTCCAATGTGCTATTGAAACGACCGGATGTGCTTGCAGCCGAGCATAGTTTAAAAGCAGCTAATGCGAATATTGGCGCAGCACGCGCCGCTTTTTTTCCAAGTATTTCACTAACAGCCTCTGCGGGCCAAAGCAGTAATCAGTTAAATGACTTATTCAACAGCAACAATAGGACCTGGTCTTTCACACCCAGCATTAGTCTTCCTATTTTCAATGCGGGGAGTTTAAAAGCTTCTCTAAAAGAATCTAAAATTAAACGAGATATTGCTGTTGCAGAGTATGAGCAAACTATCCAAACAGCATTTAAAGAAGTTGCAGATGTGCTAACGATACGTGCTTCATTAGATGCACAAATGAAAGCCCAAAAAGCATTAGTCAAAGCAAATTCAAGTAGTTTTAGCTTATCCACTTCACGTTATCGCAATGGTTTAGATAGCTATCTTGATGCCTTAGATTCACAACGAGAATTGTATAGTGCTCAAAAATCACTCATTTTATTACAACTAACAGAGTACAGTAATCGAGTGACGTTATTTAAAGTACTTGGAGGAGGTGCTGATGCATAATATCTTCTTATCCATGCATACAAAATCACTCTGTCATACATCGTAACTTTATTCACAAATAATTCGACTACCACTCACATGAGTAGTCGAATTATTTGTGAATATACATGCCTTCACTCTCAGGCCTGCTAAATTTAAATCCAAACTTTTGATAAAGCTCAGGTACATCTGCCATTAGTGTGATATATGCGCCTTTTGGAACTGATTTATCAAGGTAGTTCATAATATGTTCCATTATTTTTCGCCCTAAACCTTTACCTTGATGTTCTGGATCAACGGCAACATCCACTATCTCAAGGTTTAGAGCACCATCTCCCACAATACGCCCCATAGCAATAGGTTTTCCATTACACAGAATATGAACACCATAAATACTATTTGGTAGCGCTTTTACGGCAGCGTCTTTTGTTCTGGGCGTTAAGCCTGTAATTATTCTCAACCGAAGAAAGTTTTCGACATCAATAACTTCCTCAATAATGGTGTACATTTTCCCTCCTCAATGAATAATTCTTGATATTAGCTATAGTTTAATTTTTTTCGCAAGGAAATAATTGTTTTATGTTTTTATCGATATGCAAACAAAGCATGCTTACTGCATATTTGTAAACCTTTAACTTCAAGCGTATCGACAAAAGTATCACAAGGCCACTGAAAGAGATAACTACCAGAAAAAAGTTTGTGACTAATGCCTTTGGATCAACAATGAATAACTCAAAGCTAAGTTTTCTTAGCAGGAAATTTACGAGCCCAATACCACCATTTACTTGTATCTAAATTATCTAAATTATCTAAAGCCAGAGTATACTCATAACCAATATCAGCTTCTCTCGTCACTTTAAAACCTAACTTTTTATGAAAGACTACCGAACGCTTATTCACTTTAAAAACATTACTGACAAGAATCTTTGCTTTTACGCTTATTAAATGCTTAATTATCTTATAAAAAAGCTCAATAAATACTTTTTTATGTCTACAACTTGGGTGTATTACAAACATCAAAACAAACCATCTGCCTTCACCAAGATCTTTAAGTGTTGCGTACGCCAAGAGCTTTTTATTGTTATAAACATCAAAAAGACAATCTGTTTTCTTAGCACTTCCTAATGAACCAAGGTACACTTTGTCATCAATAGGCCTACCAGCTTCAATTGAAATACTATTCAAGGTAAGCTTAGTCAAATCAAGGTATTCTTTCATATTCATTCAACATCTGACTTTTATCTAAGCCAAACAATACCAAATTTCAGCTACAATTAACATTAGGATTTTCTTATCAAACTCAGACAATATCTTTGCATATCAAAAAACTAGAAAAAATTTAAGTTATAACACAATGAACAAACAAGAAAAAACAGCCTTCATTGGTGCAACCATTTATATTTTGCTTGCAATTGTTTCCACAGTTGACATTTTCTTTACAACCATTAAAAATGAAGGGGTAATTGGTCTTATTGCCGCATTTTGGATAAGCAAGCTTTATATTATAACCATACCATTTTCGATTATTATATCTTATAAAATCCTTTCACGGAAAAAACATCGCCTATTTTACTACTCATTATCTTTTTATTATTGCCTATATGGGGTATAAGCAACCTTATTTACACACAGACGGTTTTAGCAATTATGATTGAGACTCAAACCATTTTTTCAGTATTAGCATATACTAAATATGCTGTTTTATTTTTAGGGATTCCATATTTTATCTCAACTTCCAGCAGAAGCAAAAAATACTAGACTACATAACACTCTATTTAAAAAACACTAACATATTATTAGATAGGTAAAGGGTTAAGTCATTTTATTAAAAAAATTTAATAAGCTTCTATCTGTACAAGTGCAACAGCATATAACTTTAGTATTTACCACGACATACTGATGGCAAAAATTCTTTTGCTAAGTCTGTCTTATTGTTCCCGATGGCTTCCATGCCAGTTACAGCTTCATCATACCCACATAGCCAAGCAATTGGACTCTTTGGACTTTCCTTAACGACTGCAGGTCTAAAAGATAAAACCTTCCCTTGAAGTGGTTTTGATGCTTTATTACCCAACGTTACATGTATGGCGCCAGACTCTACAACAACGCCAGTAATTCGATTACCAATTATATAATTTGGCTTAGGAATCCCAGCCATTTCATTATTTAAGGGAAATTCCAGATGCTCAACATAATAGCGGGTTATATTTTCTCTTATCGTGCCTGCCATACTCAAAGCTTCTACTACCTCACTTCTTTGAACATACACTTGATATGCAGGTAAAGCCACAGATGCTAATATTCCAATTATTGACACAACAATCATTAATTCTATTAACGTAAATCCTGTAGTATATTTCATAGTATATCTCCAAGAATAGATAAAGGTGAATAGGCACTGACTAAGAAAAAGAATATCGCAACCACAACTACCAGTGCTACTACGGTAGACATTAATTTCATTTGCCTCTCACAATTCTCCAAAATAGATTGCATTTCTATTTCAATTAATTCTTGCATTTCTTTTGAGATACACATTTTTGACTTATTAATCGACTGAAGGTGAGAAACAATTTGATCATCACTCTCTTTTTTTGCCCCACTAAAGAAAAGTATTGGAAACCGTAATATTTCAATAATCCTTTGATAAGACTCTCTTACACTTCGAAACATTAAAAATTTTACTATAAAACTATTCTCAATCCCGACAGTAAACACAAACAGTTTTTTCATTTTAAAGGCAATTACAAATGAAAAAACCAACATTACTGAAATAACTAAAACAACGTGTTTCCAGTACTCTTGATAAAACAACAAATGACTAGGAATTGATATCTTAAAGTTCTCAAACACTTCTAAAAAAGACGGAGCAACTTTAAGTTGGTAGATTCCAACCAAAATACAAAAAAAGAATGTAACAAAACCAAGATAGCCGATAACTCGCTTAAATCTCATCGGCAATTCAAACTGATTAACAAGGTTCAAACCTTTATAAATTTCTATTATATCTAGAGCTTTTTGCTTATCTTGGATGTTACCAATCTCATCCAATATTTTTCTAGGCCAACTATCAATTCTTATTTTACTACCATATAAGTCACATGATTTTTCACTTTCAATTCGGCTTAAGCAAGTCGAAATTTTCTCCTGTTCTTTATAATCAACACTTGCTTTTCGGCATATATATCCAAACCTTTTCCATGCCATAGTTTTTCTCTTCCTTAAATTCCCTTTAAACGATATGTTCTTCAGTAAAATGATTTGGTAGCTGTATTTTTTCAGTATTGCTTTTTAGTGAATTTATTAATCCCATCTTTCTTTCGATGAGGACACCCAGGCCAGCAGCAAGGTCGGCGCTTCCCTTCTTTTAATTCACTCCTCGCTCTTTCTATTCGTCGCTGTCTTGTATCGAGTTTTTTGGCATCATCAATCCAGCAAATCCACTCATTACGAGCGATAGGTGTTATGTCCTCCCATATCAACAAAGCATTTCTATCGTCAGCAAGGGCTTTTTCCAAGTCTTCTGGAACACTATGAACCACTCCATCGGAAATTTTTTTAAACATATTAATTTTTGACTAACAAGTTTAACCCCTAAACATGACTAACACCCCACTTTGTTGCAATTTTGAAACACAGAAGGTAGTTAGCACGATAGTGTCCCTTGCTATTCAGCGACACTCTAGTGACTCTTTCTTAATATCCTAATACTCTACTTTAGTCAGGCTAGTCTGCTACAGCAAGACTTTATGCATCACTGATGTATAATGAACAATATGGAGTGAATATAGGGTCAAGTCCTTTGTTCGTAACAGAGATACCTTTTACTGTGAACCACCAAGTGATTTATGACTTACTGATGCTAGCAGCTAGTTAATAAAGCTCTTGTATTTTGTATCGTAATCTTCAAGATCAAACAAAAGTTGCAAACTGAAATACGCTTTAGCATCATCCTCAGTAAAGTACCAATCAACGCCCCCCCATTGCCCCATCATCAACAATATCGCTTTCAGCTATTAGTTTGCCTGTTTGATTATCATACAACTTGGCATAGACTCTATACTCAGATACTACATAAATCTCAACTTTAAACCTTTCATTTTGACTAACATCTTCCCAACCATAAGAAGCAAACCCTTTCTCAGCCCATTTGATAAAGAGCGCGATAAAGCATACAACAAGGAGAAAAACTAAAAACCTGCGCTTATTAGTTTGCATAAAAGTCCTAATGTTAATAATACCCACAGCGATGGGTATACCACTATTAACAGCTAACTATTCACTGCTAATGGTGTAGAGGTATTAACCCTATTATTCCTGCTCCAACGAAAACAAATGCACTCAAAACAAAAATAACCATAATCAACATAGGTAAAAGCTTTAAAACTATACTCTTTTCTTTTCTATTACGAACGAGACAAACCAATACCACACAAAAAAGGCTTAAAAACAAGAAAAAAGCAATGCAAAAAAATTCAAACCCATACTTATCAAAAAAATCTATAACAGGTAATAAATGCACTAACAGTGCTAAAAAAACCAAATGTAGAGTTTTTTCACCATATAACTAATACTTTATATTTATATTAAAATACTCAGCATCCTTTCTCATATCATCATCACTTTTACTTTTATAAGGATAAATATCATAATACTGAAAGTAGTGCTCTTTAGTCACTTCTATATCTTTTATATTATTATCACTCGCATCAATGTAATAAATATCCTTATTATTAAGAATATTGACAGATTCAAGTTTATTGCCATCTACCAGCAGTTGCTTCAGATTAATATTCTTGGATATATCAATCTCAGCTAGGTTATTATTAGATAACCAAAGCTGTTCCAGCTCAGTATTTTTACTCAAGTTAATAAATTCAATTTTATTACCTGAACCCCAAAATACTTTTAGCACTTCATTACCTGAAAGATCTACATGCTTAATTTCATTATCAGTTAGCTTCAGTTCTTCTAGCAACGAAAACTTCTTTAACTCATCAACATGCTTTATGCCTTGTTTCCAGCATGTTATTTTTGTTACTTCCTCTGTTCTTTTATAATTATACTTCTCAATACACTTCTTAAAGTTTTCATCCTTAAACTTAATGCTAGCAATAGGCTCTGATATTACTATTTCAGGAGATGAATCACATCCACTAAGGCTAATAACCACTACTACCATGACAGCAGATAACATATTGGCTTTTAGGTTACTCACTTTCATCTTCAGCCTTTTTATATTCATCTTTTAAAAGAATTTCATCAATCGAATCCCCACGCAAGTCTAATCTATCAAACAAATAGCTAAACTTATGTTTTGTTATAAAACAATTTGCTTCAGGGTCTAACAGCTTTATTCTATAACACTTTAAATTAAAACCATAATCTTCAGGAAAATCCGCACTGATATAGTTTTTATTCCACCAAGTAGCACCTTGGTAATAGCCCATTATCTCTGAATCAGCTATATACTCTCCAGTTAAGTCATTATATAGCTTTACATATGTATACTCTCGCGAATCTCCAAATAGCAACCAAGGAGTATAAGACTCAACCCGATAAACTTGATTTGGGCTTATCACAACAGAATGTCGAACAGCCAGCCCTTTTTCAGCCCACTTGATAAAAATATAAAAAAGCACTACTAAAACAGCTATAAAAAATAGTGGTTTTTTTATTAAAGCAGAAATTTTTTTCATGATTACCATAAAATATCTCGACAATCATTCTCTGTATTTTCTAAATCTTCTTCATCATAATCACTAATACAATCAAAAAGATTAACTATTGAGCCTGGTTGATCATGTACATCAAACCAAGCTACATCTGAAAATAGAACAAAGTCACCTCCTACTTGGCGTGCTTCTCGCCAAGCATTAAAATGTTGGTTAAACACAGCAACAAAACCTTGCTTTGCATATTTCTTTTTGCTTTCAAATAGGATTGGTGAAAGGATTCCCAGTTGCGGTCCACTTACCCCCGGAACATACCAGTATTCGCCACCAAAAAACTCTGTTGTTTCTACTTTATTTAAACACCTTTCCTTATTCCAAACACCAAGAAAATTACTAGGAGAGTATGTTGCAATTGTTTTATCAGCCAAAGTAAAGTCATATGTATCTTTTATATAAAACCCAACTTTTTCTATATAAAAAAGGTGCTTTTTAGCAACACCAGATACAGCAATATTTAATGTACCTTTCCCTATTGCGCCATACATGTCATCTATAGTGTCTATAGCTTTACCAAAATACCTAAAGTTTACTTGTGCGCTATCATGAATTTGATCCACAGACTTATCTTCACTTTCTAAGATTAACTCTGGAACATCTGGCGTCCAACCTAACATTTTGAGACGTCTAACTAACAATCTTATACCTGCTCTGGATTTCCATCCTAAAAATAGCTCTTCCATTGCCTTTTGAACTTGTGGGTATTGCAAAGCCCATTTCATGGTAATTACATCAGTACACTTGTGATCTCTTGGTAACGCAGAAGCGTCAATCTTGCCAGATCTAGAGGCATTATCCATAACCCAAGCTTTACCAGAAAACCAACGCCTCATTAGCTTTGGCCCCATAACCCAGCCCATATTATCCATTGCAGCAGGTATATCGGTAATTGCAAAAGAGTCATATTCAACTGTTTTGCCTTTAGTATTACTAACAGGGCTTGTTACGGATTTTGCAATACTCATGGTTTTATTACTGGCTCCATTTGAATAACATAATCAAGCGTTAAATCTTCTGGTGTATTAGAAGTATGTTTTTTGGTATAGCCTTGTTGATTTGTTTTTTCTTCAACGGGTTTACCTGCAGCAGTAAACTGATAATAAAACCCAGTTAAAGGCATCTGCGTAGTAAGCTCGATAATTTCAAAGTGCTCATCATAAGCACATTGTTCACTAATGTTATTCGTTGACATTTGCCCTATCGGGCTTGTTAATTCCTGCTCTTTATTCCTTGATGATGACTTCGATTTTTTCCTTAAAGGTTCTTTCCGCAAAGGATTCCCATCATCTGCTTCCTCAGCCAGACCAGGACGTTCAGGGGTAATGATATTCACCGGTAGCGGTTGTCCTGATGGACCTTGTACATTTATGGTCTTACCATCAATAAACACACCTTCCTGAGTAATCGTGATAGAGCTACCACCGGCCACAAAGGTAATTTCCGTATCCGATTCCAAGACTACTTTATCACCGGATTTAAAGTTCATATCTTTGGCTTCAATCCGGTGCTCTCCATCAACATTTAAATGACGGGTATCCAATACGGTTTCGTGATAATCCCCTTTCACTGCCCGCTCATGGTTTTGATCAACTTTAATGTGTTGGTCTTGCTTTATATGTTTGAAGTCATGTTGATAAATTGTAACCGTATTATCGCCCACAACATGCTCACGCCGATCATTTTTAATGCGAACATCCAGGTCTTTTTCTGCCGTGATCATAATTACTTCTTGGTCTTTTTTATCCTCGAACGTAAATTCATTAAAACCACCACCACCTGGAGTTGAATTTGTTTTAAAACCCAAGCGGGTTTTATGATCAGGTAATTTATACGGCGTTTGGTGTTTGCCATGATAAACAACACCCGTTACCACAGGGTGGTTCGCATCACCATTTAAATAGTCGATGGTCACTTCCTGCCCGATTCGCGGAATCACCATACTGCCCCATTGCGGCCCAGCCCAGGTTTGCATGACACGTACCCAGCGCGAGGAGTTTTCATCCAGCTTCCCTTCACGATCCCATTTAAACTGAACCTTTACCCGGCCATATTCATCGGTATAAATTTCTTCACCTGCGGGTCCAGTGACAACTGCCGTTTGTTTACCCGGCATTTTAGGAGCTTTATGTCGTTGCTGAGGACGGTACACTGTGGCTTTTGGTGTAAATACGCCACGTGAACGATAATATGCCCCCTCGCCCACAGCATATTCATCCGAACCTTGTGGTTGCCGCCCTTCATGGATGACTTGGGTGATGATGTAAGCTTTATTAATGACTTTGACAGGATGATCAGTGATTGCAGCGGTATACCCAGGAATCATCGTTCGGTAAGTACCACCGGCTGTGACAATTTCCTTTTTAGTTTGATGCATTTCACACCGAATCCGCGCATAACGCTGACCGGCTTCAATGGTCTTATAACCACCAGGGTAAATATTCTCTACAGCGTTGGCGTCACCTAAGGTATGTTCCACTTCCAGGTTTAAACTGGGTTTGTGAAAATTGTAGTCCCGCATGACTACCTTACCAATGGTACGGCTCACACTCTGTTTTAACGAATCCAAACAGTCTTCATCAGGCACCATGCCGGTTTTCATGTGAAAGGCCAGTGTGTCACCCACAATGGGTTCCAGGCTTTCATTACGGTCAACAAAGATCAATTTATGGCTGTCAGCGGTGTGTTCGAAGTAATAAAAAATACCTTCTTTTTCCAACAGGCGGGATACAAAATTGAGATCAGACTCATTAAATTGGACGATATACGTCTCTTTTTCATAGTCTTCCGTTAAGCGAAACTCAAAGTCGATGCCTTTTTGAAATTCAGCACGAACCAGAACCTGCTCAACAATTTCCGGCACGGTGAGCTTTTGATAAGTGCGACAGTCTTCACGGTATTGCAAAAACCACAGTTTAGGCACGATTTTAACAGCATATTCGGTATAACGATTACCTGGACTCGCTTCGACCAAAGAAGCCACCAGCCCATGGATAACTCGATCCTCGTCTTCGCCCCGAATGGTGATACAAGCAGGCTTACGAATAAGGTTTAAATTACCCAGCTCTGGATGACGACTGACCAAGCTAAGCTCAATACTGTACGGGTCTGAGATCCCTTCAACACCATTGATCTCCGTCACCAGCAATTCTGCATGGCATCCGCTGATCTCCAATAAAAATACACTGCGATTGGCACCCAATTTCATGACTTCGCCTTACAATCAATAACTGGTCGCTATTGTAGGCGAAAGCCATGAGGAGCTAAGGAATGGACGTCACAAGGCTACGATCTGTTACAAGACAGGATTTATAAAGGACCCGCTTACAGGG
>NZ_JAGSOY010000086.1 GCF_018837975.1 Zooshikella harenae
CAAATTTCTTCTCAGCCTAAATGGTCTCGATAAAAAGCTGCCTTTAAGAGTGTCATCTAATACAACTAAAGTGGTAGATCACTCAATATCTAAACCGCTCATAAACTCAATAGCTGCTTTATATTCATCTTCAGAACAGTCACTACAGTTGCCGCCTGCTGGCATAGCCCCCTTACCATTCGTAATGCTACTCAATAATGCACTTACGTCACCACTAACACTATCTAAACGAGCTTGCCATGCCGCAGTATCACCTTTCTTAGGTGCATTGGCGACACCAATACTATGGCAGGCAGTACAGGCACTATTATATACATCTTCACCAGATCTAGGACCATCATTCGCCACAACGGGAGCAGCTGCAGCTTTAGCGCACTCGTCGCCTTCAAGACAAACTTCTCCCACAGGCTTAATACGTTCTGCAATCTCATCATTAAGTGCAGCATTAGCTCCCTGCCCCAAAAATACAGCCCCTGCCACTACAGCTGAAGGTAAGATACGTTGCAGTAATTTTTTCATTGAACCCACGTTACTATCCCCTTAACAGTCCCCACTTAGACCACATCACGTTTTTGTAGCACAACTAACTTATCCAAGAGTGAAAGGTGAAAGCATTTTTCACTAATGCACAGATGCTCCAGCTTTTAACAATCAGTCAACTTTTTTCAGCTTTCAACAATTGCAATACAGCTCAATACCACTTATGGAATTAAAAGATAATAAGCTGTGAGTGTGTACCTAGTTTCTGTATACACTTGAACAAGTGACTTACAATTCATTGATACATTATTTATATGGCAGGGGATTATAAACCAATTAATTAACCAGCAGAAACCATATAAGTTCCTTGCCTTGTGATCTGCTTGGCTCTTAATTAGCACAGAGGCACTTATAAAACGACAAGTTAAATGTAAATAACAGCTAAATAAAATATCCTGGTAAGAGGTATGGACTATCTAAAAAACCATGGTATGATCTACAGCCCAAATCCAAGCGCCCTTAGCTCAGCTGGATAGAGCGTTGCCCTCCGGAGGCAAAGGTCAGAGGTTCGAATCCTCTAGGGCGCGCCATTTCAAGTATACCAATATTCCTGATACCCCATAAATCAATCCCAACGCTAAGTCATGAGACTTCTATCTATTTAAAATAGCTTAATCAAGAATTTCTCTTAGATTATCTAATGCTCATCCCTGTTACATTCAGTAACTACAACAAGTCATTACTATGACAAAAACATTGGTAAATTTCGCCTTTAGAAAACTACACAGCCTCAATTGACCATTTTTCAAACAATCCTACTGACTGATTAATACGCCCCCCCTCAATACAAAGGACCGTAATGGCTAAATCAAGTAGCAGCCTACACAAGTTGCTTATTTAATATAAACTGAAAACAAACCTGATAAAGTACAACCATGTTAAATCATAAAACCTGAAATATTTGAACAACATTAATTCTTACAGAACAATAATTTTACCATGACAAATGACCCTGAGTTAACGCGCATTAAAACGACCTTTGATCCACAGTTTCAATATATTCAAGTAGAAGCTGTAGAAATAGATAGTCACTTACTTAAGCATGCAAGAAAAAAAGTGCTTAAAGCTTGCCAGCAGAATAATAACTACCGATTGCTCGTGTTTCTGAAAGAAATGGGTGAGACAGTACACCGAAATGCAATGGATTACTATAATTTTGCCACTAGCTTCTTTTCTGAAGGATTTCCTAAAAATACCCAAATTGCAATCATTACCACACCAACCAATTATGGAGCAGAGTCTGTTGCTCGCATAGCAAAAGACCGGCATGTCAATATTAAGTTATTTTATGAAGAGCAAGAAGCAAAAAAATGGCTACTCGAAAAACCTAAAAACACCCATTACTTAAACAAGTAATGGGCGCTTTTAATTAACTAAAACTAAATCAAGGTACTTGGTTATTAAAAAAATCTCGAACCTGAGGCCAGATACGGGATACTTTAACACCTTGATTCAAACAACCACCATAATGATGCAAACCAATCGCTTTATTTGAGCTTCTTGCTAAAACAGGCGACCCAGAGCTGCCGCCCGTTGTATCACAATAGTAACCTAAATCAGTCCCACTCGCGCGGCCTGAACGACTTGGCGCATCAACCCGGCACACATTACCTGAATTATAATCGCTTTCTATACCAAACTGTTTTGGCGCACCACTACCATGTTGAGCAATATAAATAACTTCACTTTTTTGCGGATCTCGCACTTCTAAGCCAAAATAACCAAACTGTTTAAGTGCGCTAAAATTATTCACAGTAAATAGAGTATAATCAAGCGTATAATCAGTTTTTAACAGCGAACTCCCTGAAACTTTAACCACTTGATTAATTTGCTGTCCACCACAACTGCTCCGCTGATAATTAAACCAAACTTCTGAACCTCGTACAGAAGATTCTGTACTCATACAATGGTTATTAGTAAACATACGATTATCAGCACTCACCCGCCATGCCGTGCATAAACCTCGCCCCATGACTAATCGCCCTACCGCGTTAGCATATTTAAACTCGGTCGGGTGCGAACGTTCATAGCAAGCAACATCTTTCCGCTCGTTACTCCCGCATGTTGAAAATGAGCGAACACGGTAGGCTATTTCATTTTCAGAATAACCTCTCATGTAATGACTTATTTTAAGTTTATTTTGAGTAGGCACCCAGGTATTTGCCTCATATTGGTGCAGCCGCACAATTGCGGTATCCCCAGTGATTGACATACTTGCCCAACTATTAACACCATCCTCTTCATCACTCACAGTAAAATCATCACGCTGTGTATTACTATAACGATATTCTTCAGATCCATCTTTATTGCTCACCGTTACCCAACTACTATCAGGAATATCAAACTTCGAAAAATGCACCTTTATAAAACTCGCTCCTGGTTCACTAATAACAACTTCCCCTCCAAGTGCCTCTATATCTCCTCCCAACAATGAAGCAGGCATCTCGACTCGATCAGCAATAACCATTGGTTTTAAGGATGCTTCTAATTCTTCACTGCTCACCGTCGGGGTATATTCTAATGCATTATTCTGATCTTGAGATAAAACAGGTGTGGCAGACAACGACAGCAAAATACTCGCTACAAGCTTTGTTTTAAGTAAGTCCATTAACATGCTTATGCCTCCTGGCTACACATATACCCTTCACGAATCATTTTTAGGGTTTGTTGTCAGCGTTCTTGACCACCAAGGATGGTGGGAATGCAGTTTACGCAGGAGCATTTAACTGCCACCCCAGTCACTTATTAGTATAAGCTCCTGGGGCTTCATCACTTGACGGCCGCCCCTGAAAACCCTTCATTACGGGTATAAAAGAAAATTAAATCAATTAAGTTGATAGAACAAAAAAAGTAAATGAATGCCTATAACATAGGAAACATTTAAGTATTTTTATTATTAACACTTATTATTTTGGCATAAATAAAATGAACGGGGTGTTAATTTTTTTATCAAATTAAGATTCTTGTTTGAATAAAATTTTGCAATCGATATATTTTTTCTTATTCAATTTGTGAGGCACGTATTCACAATTGATATTAGTTTAACTCTCTTCAATTACTTTAAACAAGTTTATAAAACTTAAAATAATAATAGAAATAAAACCTATTAGAAAAGCACACTATTAAATTGCATATTTATAACAAATTATTTAAATAGTGCTTGTAATGTTTGTTGTAAATAAGTCAAACGCTTGCTGGATTTGACATTATGAACAGCCATAGCTACCGCTTTTTTCTGACCTATTAAAATAACCAACTGCTTACCACGTGTCACTCCAGTATAAAGTAGATTACGTTCAAGCAAAGTAAAATGTTGGGTAGCTATCGGTATCACAACAACAGGATATTCTGAGCCTTGGCTTTTATGGATGGTTGTTGCATAGGCTAAGGAGAGCTCATCCAACTCATGTTGTTCATAGACAACATCTCGCCCTTCAAAGCTAATTAACAACTCGCTTGATTCTGAATCAATAGACTGAACACGACCAATGTCGCCATTAAACACTTCTTTATCATAGTTATTCACATTTTGAATGACTTTATCACCTGGTGCATACGTCCAGCCAAATCGTGTTAATTTAGGATGAGCGTCACCATTCAGCTTTTCTTGTAACGCTAGGTTTAAGCTTCGAGCACCAAGACCTCCACGGTTCATTGGCGTAAGCACTTGAATATCATTAATTGGATCAACATTAAATCGCTTGGGAATACGTTCGCTTACCGAGTATATCAATTTTGCTTGAATTAATTCAGGCTCATCAACTTCCATAAAATAAAAGTCAGATTGCTCACCTTTTTCGCTGACTTTTGGGCTATAACCTCTATTAATACTGTGTGCATTGGTAATTATCTTAGATGTGGCCGCCTGCCGGAAGATCTCTGTTAACTTTGCTAGCGCAACAGTATTCGAGTTAATAATATCTGCCAAAACAGACCCAGGTCCAACAGAGGGTAACTGATCAACATCTCCCACCAGCAATACGGCTGTATTATTTGCTACCGCTCGCAACAGCTGGTTCATGAGTACTACATCCACCATGGATGTTTCATCAACAACCAAAAAGTCAGTTTCCAATGGCTTTTTAGCATTGCGCTTAAAATCAAATTGTTTAGGGTCAAACTCCAGTAAACGGTGAATGGTTGTGGCCTCTCGCCCCGTTGACTCACTCAAACGTTTAGCGGCTCTACCAGTCGGTGCACACAGAGTAACATGGGCTTTTTTAGCCGCAATAATCGTCAAAATACTATTAACAACAGTGGTTTTACCCACTCCAGGTCCACCTGTAATCACACAGAACTTGTTGTGGATAACACGTCGGATTGCATCTTGTTGCGAGACTGATAACTGAATATGATTTTGTTGTTCCACCCAGGGAATCGCTTTATTTAAATCAATCCCTTGCCAAAAGGTATGACCTTGCGCTAACCGATGAATATGGTTAGCAACACCTTGTTCCGCATGAAATAAAGGAGTTAAAAATACACAAGGCACGCCATCGATATTCTGTGCAACCAAGTTTTCAGCTACTAATTCCTCGTTAATCGCTTGTCGTAAAACAGTATCTGGAATTTCTAATAACTTCTCTCCCAACTGGACCAACTCTTCAAAGGATGCAGCACAATGTCCATTGCCAGAAATTTCCTGCAGCACATGACGTATGCCTGCTCGTGCACGTATTAATGAAGTAGGTTCAATGCCTAGGCGTTGGGCAATTTGATCAGCTGTTTTAAAACCAATGCCATGAATATCTAATGCAAGCTGGTAAGGGTTAGCACAGACTTTTTCAACTGCATCCTCACCATATACTTTATAAATACGTACAGCACGTGCCGTACCCACACCATGAGACTGCAAGAACACCATAATATCGCGCACGACTTTTTGCTCTTGCCACGCGGAAGTGATCTTCTTCTGTCGTACTTTACCAATACCGTCCAGTTCCAATAAGCGTTCTGGCTGATGTTCAATAACATCAAACACCTGCTCACCAAAATGCTTCACTAGTCGTTTAGCAAAGTGGGGGCCAATCCCCTTCACCATGCCCGAACCTAAATACTTCTGCATACCCTCCAGGTTAGTAGGCACAATCATTTTCACTGACTTAGCTTGAAACTGAAGACCATGCCGAGGATCATTAACCCAGATACCAAAGCTTTCAATATATTCACCCGCCGTGATTGCAGGCGTACTTCCCGTTATAGTAACCAGCTCCCGATAACCACGCACCTTGGCCCGCACCACAAAGAAACCGGTTTCCTCACTATGAAACGTCACACGCTCAACACTACCTTCCAAGCGTTCCTGAGGCTGATGGTCCGTGGTATTTGGGTTCATAAGCAATAATTAACCATTGATAGTGTAAGCACGAGCAGGGCTACCTTTGCGATTAGTCGATTGGTTTCTATTAAGTGGCTCTAGTATTACAAAGCTATAGAGGATTGCCAAACGTAAGAGGTTAGGAAAGTGTTGAATGGGTTTGAAAGCTATATTCCAATACCTATGACAATGTACTATCATTAGATAGTACAAACTTGCAAAGAGTAAATCAGATGAAAACCATAGGCATAAGACGGCTCCGTGAAAACCCTGGGCTTTTAACTCAGTGGTCCCAAGAGGGTGAATACACATTAATCACAAACCGCAGTGAACCTGTATCACTATCAATACCATTCAATCAAGCACTATTGGATCAAGGTGTACAAACGAATATCGCCATAAAACTCTTTGAAGACAAAGTACTCACACTGGTTCAAGCAGCCAAGCTTGCACGTTTATCTGTTGAAACTTTCTTAGGCAAACTATCTGCGCTCAATATCCCCGTTGTAGATCTAGATGAAACAGAATTAGACGAGGATTTAAAGCACTTTGAATAAAGAAATTATTGTTGCAGATACAGGCCCCCTGATTGCCCTCGCTTTAACAAACTGCATAACTTATTTACCAAAGTGTTTTAAGACAATTTATGTACCCACATCAGTACTGGAAGAGGCTATTCAAAACTTAAATAAACCTGGTGCTAAAGGTATAAAACAAGCCTTGGATAACGGCATACTAACCCCAAAACAGGTATTACCTGATCCCACATTTGAAACACTTGCAGGGTTGCTTGATCAAGGTGAAACAGAAGCGCTTACCTTAGCTAAACAAATCAACTGTCTTGCACTTGTTGACGAAAAAAGAGGTCGACAAGTCGCTCAACATCTGAATATACCCATCATTGGTAGTGCAGCTGTTTTAATTCAGCTCAAGCATAAAGGGTTCATACCTCAAGTAAAACCTCTTCTTTCAACGCTAAACGAAAATGGCTATCGTCTATCCGACAAGCTTGTAAAGCTAATACTTCAACGTTCTGGAGAGTAGTTAACACTCCTCATTAATAACCCCCCACCTAGCTCCCCCTTCAATAAAGGGGAGGAACTGATTGTGCTAAACCTGAAACAAAAGATGTTTATTGCTTGTACAATCTGCTCCCTCCCCTTGGCAAGGGGAGGGTTGGGTTGGGGTGGGGTTTGTTTCTAGCAGTAAAATTGGATGATTGCGGTTTAAGCTTTATTTACTTCAATGAAAATTCGACTTAATACACCTTCCAACTCACACATCACCTGCTGGTTAGTAAAATGAAGTACTTTTAAGCCACAAGATTCAAGAAACCTATCACGCACGTCATCATAAGCTATTCCTTCATGCGTAAAATGACTCTCCCCATCAACTTCAATAACTAAACGTCGCTCAGCACAATAAAAATCGACTATATACTGGCCAATACCATGTTGACGTCTAAATTTAACTCCCAATTGTTTCTTACGCAGAGCATTCCATAACCTTCTTTCTGGCTCAGTCAGATTAGATCGCAATGCTCTTCTTCTAGTTAGGTTGTTCTTGTCGTTTTTCACTGTGCTGTAAGTTTTGGGTTGTTGCTTGTGTGTGGTTATCTTGCATTATAGATAGAGTTCAGCCGGCCACCTTCATTAACCCCCTCCTAACCTCCCCCTTCAACAAAGGGGAGGAACTGATTGTGCTAAACCTGAAACACAAATTGTTTCCTGCTTGTATGATATGCTCCCTCCCCTTGCCAAGGGGAGGGTTGGGGTGGGGAACTAACCATAAACACCATTAGCTGTACGCTTAATAAGGTATAAGCATAAAAACAATAGTTAAAATCTTGAAGAAAAGAATATTTGGAAAGATAACCACTAACAGTCAGTTCATTATTTATACGATTATATTCGTACTTTAGTTTTTATAAGCTAACAACCTGTATAAAATACATACACCAAAACTGCTTTATTGCATAAGCTTTATACAACAAAATTTGTACGTAACTATGCGTAGAACTGGTTACTCATCGTTGAAAGCTTAACAGTTATCACTTTTTTATATACGCACATCAATACTAAAATGCTAACAGGTTGGCAATCATAAAACCTTTGTAGCATAATGCCACAGCACACAGCACTTAATATGTACGTTCGTTACATCGCACTTGTTTTGCTATAGGAATGATTTTTGTAAAACAAGCAAAAAATATGTGATGAATTCTACATTTTAAAATATTAAATGCAACGTGTTTAGTTTTTTTGGTTAGGAAGTAATCAAGATAGTAAAAGATAACTATTATATTCGTATAAATACGAAGCACTTAAATCTTCTCCTATAAAATACAAGAGAAGTGGTCTTCTTATCTTTTAGTACACTACAATTTATATAGATTTACAGTCTAAATATGCCTTTTTTAAAAGAGTATATTTCAAGTAAATCAATAAATTAGAGTGTATCTCTCTTGGTTGTCCAAACCAACTATGAAGTAAGTTAGATATAAGAATCGTATTTTATAAAGTTAGACGACCTTAACTATTACAGACAAATACATATTCGTGGCCTCCTTAACGTGGCTCTCCCTGTTGTTTTTCATACGAATGTCTTGGTGAAGGTCAACAAAACTTCTTACTAAATACACTGCTTATATCTACTACTCATAGAACATAACTGGATTGTTTGTTAGTAAAAAGAACGGAGAGAGACTCGAATGAAAAAACAACAAGGTTTTACGCTCATCGAATTGATGATCGTTGTAGCGATTATTGGTATTTTGGCTTCTATTGCCTTACCTATGTATAAAACTTACACCCAAAAGTCAAAGTTTTCAGAAGTCGTGCTAGCCGCTTCAGCCTATAAAACGCCTATAGAAATGGCCTTTCAAATGAATGGAGACATCACGGCAACGACCTTATCAAATCAAGGGATTTCTATTGGTGAACAAACATCATCAACCTACGGATATGTTGGGAAAGTTGAAATTAGTGACAGAGGCATAATTACTGCAACATCTAGCGGCATTGATGGTACTACTGACTATGTACTCACTCCAAACGAACAATCAGGTACACTAGTGTGGGAGGTTAGTGGTGGATGCGTAAACAAACAACTTTGTTCAAGAAATAGATAATTATATCTAATTTTAGGCAGGTCAGGAACCTGCCTATCAAAGACTTTTCCTATGAGAAATTTGAGATGAGAACTCATAAATTTAATAATATACTTTTTTTTAGTGCTTGCTTTACATCTTTATTTTTCACAGGAACTAATTTGTGGTTAATTTCTATTATTACAGTTATTCTTGCAGTTACCTTCTTAAAAAACACAATAAATTCTTGCAAAACAATTAATTATTTTTTATACCTAACCATTTTTAGCATTTCACTCAGTTTTTTTGTTACCTCTTCTTTTGACAAAACAGTAATTTATTCGAGTACATTCCTTATTCCTACTTTATATATTACAACATATAAAAGCACTCTAAAAAATGATAATATTTTTTTACTTATAATCTTAGCCATTACAATATCCGCACTATATTCCAATTATTTTTTTTTAATAGCGCCTTATAGAGTATCAGGTTTTATTCTTGACCCAAATGCATACTCCGCACTTATATACGTAGCACTCATACTATCAATTGCTTTTATTTCCAATGAGAAGATAAGACTACTTCTAATAGTATTATTTTGTTTAACACTAGTTGAAACAAGTTCACGTTCAGGTATTGGACTATTTATTATAGCTTGTATAGCTATTTTATTAATAAAAAAACATTTAACGAAACAAGTTTTCCAAAGTACTTGTCACGCGTTAATTATTTTAACTTTATCATTTTGCGCGATACATTTTTATACTGACTTTTTAGGCTTCAATTTTTCACGAAAAATTTTGCCCAATTTTGACTATGGTCCTCTTGGTGTACGCTGGACAATCTGGATAGACAGTCTTAAACTTTTTAATGCTAGCTTTCCATTAGGGACAGGATATGGCACTTTTGAAACATTATATCCTTCTGTGAGAAGTGAGTTTTATACAACAGGAACATATGCGCATAATGATTTTTTACAAGTCCTGATCGAAGGAGGAGTTGTTGGCTTAACCTTATGGGTTGGACTTGGACTTAGGGCTCTATATTTACTGATAAAGCTACTTTCTGTCAAAGACATTTATAGTGAAAGCAAAAAAAATAAACTAATACTGTTAACGATCACATTATTAATCTTGCTCACTCATAGTATTGTTAACTTTATTTTTTATGTCTTACCTTTGTGTATTGTTATTTTAGTTATATGGGGAGCTATAGAAACCTCTTTACCAGAAAAAAAAACGAATACATCTTCCTTTAAAAATAAAATATTAGGGGCTTTTTTATTATTATCATTCCTATGCATAAATTCCACTATTATTCAAATTACACTATTCGAAAGCGAATACAGCAAACAACTTTATAAAGATCATAAAGAAGCTTTATTAACCACATATCAAATTTTAAAAACACTTAGAATTGATAACTATAACACAAACATTTTTTTTATTCGTCAAAACTATTTCAACTTAATTAATAACAAAAAAATTCCTCTAGATACCAGAAAAAAGATTTATGACTATAGCTATGATAATCTTCTAGAACTAGAGGAAAGATACCCAAAGACTCCTGAAGTTCTAACCTGGAAAGCGATATATATAGCAACTGAATTAAACTCGTCAGAAACGAAACAACATGCTATAGATATTATTCAAGATACTTTAAGAATTCACCCAGGTTATGTAAATGCATACAAAGTTGGCTACACACTTTTGGATAAAGAAAGAGATAATGACGCATTTTTTTGTTCCATGCACAAAATAAGCACAACATGGACAATCATAATGGACATAAAAGAAGGTTTATGGTTTTTTGATAGGCAAAGAACTCTTAGTAAGTCTCTCAACTTACCAAAACTAGCCCATCTTTATGAGCGAGCTTATGCTTTATATCCATTGAAATACACTTCACCTTATACAAATGAATATAGTCAAGTATTAGGTAAACTAAAAGAAGAGCCATCTATTTGCAAACACTAAGTTTAACCAAAAACAAATTTGGGCCTTGGTAAAATTTTCTTAACCTCATTTTGCTAAGCCTACTGCTCTCTCTTATCTTCACACACCTGTCCCTTAACTACACTATACTTGTCATACAGTCTTATAACGTATAACAAGGAGTGTACAATGAGTGATCAAGCAGTGTTGATGCTGGTTACCAGCCACAGTCAACTCTCGGATGACAAGACAACTGGCTTATGGTTTGAGGAGTTTGCTGTACCTTATGAACAGATCAAACAAGCTGGCTTTGATATCACTGTTGCCAGTATTCAAGGGGGAAAGGCACCGGTTGATCAACAAAGCCTTCCCAAAGAGGGAGAGCATGCTGAAGCAATGATGGTGTTAGAAAATACCATTCCCCTCACAGACGTAGCTCCTGCCAATTATTGCGGTTTATTTATTCCTGGGGGACATGGCACTATGTTTGATTTACCCAACAACCCTGCCGTTGCCTATGCTATTGGCTTTTATATTGAAAAACATCAACCCGTTGCAGCGGTTTGTCATGGGGTTTGTGCCTTAATTAATGATATACCCGGTTATGGACCTAAATTCGTCAAAGGCCGTATTCTGACGTCATTTACCAATGAGGAAGAACATGAAGTGGGTATGACTAACCATATGCCGTTTTTATTGGAAACCCGGCTGCGTGAACTTGGTGCAGATTATCGTGGGTCTGACAATTGGTCAGACCATATTGAAATTGATGGCTTATTAATTACTGGGCAAAACCCTCAGTCTAGTGAAAGTACTGGGAAAGCTTTTCTTCGGGCTTTAAAGGATTAATTTTCTGTTTGTTCTTTTAACCCCCTCCTAACCTCCCCCTTCAACGAGGGGGAGGAACTTAATACGAAAATATCCCCTCAAATAAAGTAGAGAAACTAAAAGTTGCCGTTCATTAGCCTCTCAATAAGGGACGCAAATCGCGAGGGGTTTGTACTTTATATTTTTAATTTGTCATGTTACCGTCACTAAAAAGCAACACATGGACAGTAAGTTGAGCGAAAACTGTGCATTTCATGAGTCATTTTTTGACGATTTATGCCAGTTAACGCTATCGCTTATAAAAAAGGTAGTATGAGTAACATGACAAATCACTTTCTCTCTCGTTGTGCTTTAGGCACATCACTTGCGCTTATCCTTTCTGGATGTCAACACTATACAGAGCCTGCCCCATCTACTTTAGTGGGCTATGCTAAATTACCCGCCGACAGTTTTGCTCAAGGCCCTGTGGCTGGTAAAGGTTTAGGTGTTTCCCCCATTAACGGCAAACAAGTTCCTTTTAAAAAAGGACAGCCGATCCAAGGTTTTTCCGCTGTTTTAAAAAATCCTGATGGCACCTTTTTAGCCATGTCAGACAATGGCTTTGGTAAGGTGGAAAATTCTGCTGATTTTAACCTGCGTTTATATACTATTCAGCCACAACTAAAAACCAATGATAAAACAGATGCTGGCCTCGTTGAGGTAAAAGGTTTTATTGAGCTACACGACCCTGATAATAAAATTCCCTTTGCCATTGTTAATCACTTTACTCAACAACGTGTGTTAACAGGCGCTGATTTTGATATTGAGTCAGTTCGTCGTACTGCAGATGGTACCTATTGGTTAGGTGACGAATTTGGTCCTTTTTTACTGCATGTAGATGCTAATGGCAAAGTTTTAGAAGAGCCTTATCGACTGCCCGATTTTAGCCGGACAGGCCACTATTTAAACTCGCCGCAAAATCCTTATTTAGAGGAAGGCTCCAGTGTTCGTATTATGAATGCGGTCGCTCAACATGCCGCACTACACGGTGCCAATTATCAGCCAGTATTTTCACCCTACCATGTTATGCTGCAGGACAATAATCCAAAAGTAACTCATTATGCTCGGGACAAAGACACCCCCAACGGTTTAAAACTAGCGGCAAGTGATGTATTTGATATTCAGTCCATTAAAAAAGCAGGCTACCCTGTTGTTACTTGGACAGTGAATGAAATTCCAAGAATGTTGGAGCTGATGGAACTAGGGGTGAGTGGCATTATTTCTGACCGGCCAGATTTATTATTAACAGCGGTTAAGCAGTTTGATGGAAACAAAGATGGCAAGCCAGATTACCTCACCGCTGAAGGACTGATTGATGCTCAACAGTTTGATGCCCAAGGTCATCGTGGCGGTCGTAATTTACGCCCTGAAAATACGTTGCCTGCAATGGAAGTGGCATTGGATAACCTAATGACAACACTGGAAACGGATATTGGTATTACTAAAGATGGTGTTGCTGTACTTAGTCATGATCCCTACATTGAAGCCACTAAGTGTCGTTTAAGTAATAATAAGGTTTATACTGAACACCAGCAAAAACTTATCAAAGACCTTACATTTAAAGAAATTCAAAACAATTTTGTTTGCGATAAAGTGTTTCGCGGAGATTCACAAGTTAATGACCCTGCACTCTCACCTGTTACTTTAGCTTTTACCAAAAAAGTGGGCTTAAAACACAATTACACACCACCCAGCCTACAGCAGGTTTTTAACTTTGTTCGTTTTTATCAACAATTTTATACAACAGGCCAAGGTAAAAACCACCCACTCGCCGTTCAACGCAGCAAAGTAGCTCAGCAAGTTCGATTTAATATTGAAACGAAATTAAATCCACGTAGTGATCGTGATAGTCATGGTATCGGTTACAACAAGCGCACTGTTACGCCAGAAAAAATGGCACAGATTTTAGCGAATACCATCAAGCGAAATGGATTAATAAAACGAGCCGATATCCAAAGTTTTGATTTTCGCTCACTGTTATATATACAACAAAACTACCCTAAAATTCGGACTGTTTACCTCATAGGTGATTTCCCGAATAAAGGTCCTTATGCTGATGACGGTACCAACTTGCAAGACGAGCAAGGTAAGAACACACCTTGGCTAGCAGGTTTATACTGGCCCTATCGTAATACAGCATTAGTTGATGGCATCCGCATCAATCGCAGTAGCGGCTTTGAAGGAATGGCGTTAAGTGCTGATGGTAATACCCTGTTTGCAATGCTTGAAGAGCCTGTGATTGGTAACGATAAACGTGAGCTGTTAATTCATGCTTTTGATCTAAAACGTAAGGTTTTTACTGGAAAAAGCTACCGTTATCCCATGGCCGATAAAAGCAAAGCAATTGGTGACTTCACCATGATCAATGCAAAACATGGTCTGGTTATAGAGCGAGATAACGAGGAAGGTACTGTTGAAGCCTTCAAAATGGTTTACCTGATTACCCTGCAAGACGATGGTCAGGTTTCAAAAAAGCCGTTGGTCAATTTAATGGCGATTAAAGACCCTCATCAATTAGCCGATAGACAAGCTGGCGATTTTGGTGTCAGCAACGGTAAGTTTGCCTTTAGTTACACAACCATTGAAAACATTGAAGTGTTGGACGAGCAGCATATTGCGGTAATGAACGACAATAATTACCCATTCAGCTTAGGACGTCATTTAGCGTCTAAGCAGCCAGATGACACTGAGTTTATTGTGTTACGCCTGCCTGAAAAGTTAGATTTATCACAATAAAATTGGCGAATAATTTGTTTTTCTCACCACAGTTAGGACGTAATAGCTTTTACGTCCTAATGCTTATTGCGAACTCTGGGCTAATGTCTGCAAAAATGCTAGTGTCTTTTTTAACCAGACAGGTTGAAAAGGAGCCACTATGCCGCTGCGTCTGAAATGCTTGATAAGTCTTATTATTGCATTGCTGGCAAGCATTGCCTGGATCAAGCCTATTGATCAATCCACTGATGCTATCGTCACTGAGCACTTAAAAAATGCCGCTGTCACGTTTGCTGCTGCACGCTTATTGAATGGTGCTATCTCTGTTGTCCAAGGAACTGAGCTATCAATAGAGCCTGTTGGTATAGGCGTTACCTTTAAAGCTGGAGAAATTCTTGATCCGGTGAATGATATGGTGGAGCGGTTTTCCTGGGTAATGCTGGCCAGTACCACCTCATTAGGCATTCAGAAGCTGTTGATTCAAATGATCAGTGCACACTGGTTTAACATTATGCTATCCAGTATGGCGGGTTTACTTGTTATCGCATTGTGGATTCCAAAAGCAATACCACGTACTCAACTTTGGTTTACCAAGCTGTTTGCATTACTGATTGTGGTACGCTTTGCTTTAACGATTGTCGTTCTGGCCAATCATTTACTGCAAATACATTTTCTTGAGGAACAACAGCAGCAAGCCACTGAGCACCTGCAGATGACAACGCAGGCAATTGAAGATTTTCAACAACAGCAAATCGAGCAATCTCAAGAAGAAAAATCTTTTATTGAGTCACTTCGTGATCGATGGGATCAGGTTAGTCAGCAACTTAACCCATCAAAGCAGTTTGAAGTATTACAGGCTAAAGCAAACCAAGCTATAGAAGATATGATGCTATTAATTGCCAGCTTTCTTCTACAAACCGTCTTATTACCGTTGTTGTTTTTGTGGATTCTTGTGAAAATTTCTGGATTTATTATGCGGTTTGAAGCACTTCCTGCTAGGACGCTTAGCTAACCACACTACTTAACCCCCTCCTAACCTCCCCCTTCAACAAAGGGGAGGAATTAAAAAAACCGCACAACCTATTCCATTCCTTTCAACAAAAAAGCGGAATTAAACACCACCATATCGCTATGCACTTTATTCCCTCCCCTTAAGTAAGGGGAGGGTTAGGGTGGGGATAATAAGGAGGAAAATTAAAAAGAAATTAAAGTGCTATAAATACGCAAGTACTAAAGACATATAAAATGGAATAATAATAATGCCCATACCTGTACTCGCAAGTACTGCAACTGCTGCCTTTTGTGGTTGAGCATCCAATTCAACTGCCACAGCGATATTGTTTGCAGCTAAAGGCACCATCGACATCAATAAAATGCCATACATAATTGTGCGATTAAAGCTATGAAAGACAAAATGATCAATAATAATTGCAATTATTACAGCGGCAGGCCAGAAAATATATTTAACGATAGATGTAACTGCAATAAATTTCATATCAATATGGCTGCGTGATACTTGAGCTAATCCTAGGCCAACGATCATCATACCTAAAACGGTATAAGCACCTTTAAATGCTTCAAGGCTTTCTGCTAAATTTGCAGGTAAATGAAAACCCGCTAAATTTAAAACTAACCCTGTTGTAAATGCATAAATTAAAGGCAACCGAGATATTTTGCGTAGACTATCCTGAATGGTAAAATTTCCGCGTGCTGTAATGTAAAAACCAACGGTACTCTCAAATACCATAAAACCCATTAATGAAAAAAGCACAACAGCAATGCCTTCTGCATCGAATAATGCCATGGCAATCGGTAATCCAAAATAGCCCGTATTACCCGTACCAGATGAAAAGGCAAATAAATTACGCGTATTATCTTGCCACAAACAACCTCCCCATAGAAAAGCTATAAAAGCTAAACTACAGGAAATACAAAAAAACATTATTGGTAGCATGGCATAACTGAGCTTAATTGGCGCTTCCATCATGCCTGTAAAAATAACAATAGGTGCTACGACATAAATTAGTAATGAAGAAAAAGTTCGGGTATTAAGAGGCAGGCGCTTGCCCGCAATAAAGCCTAGCACAACAAGAATAAATAAGAAGGTAACTTTACCCAGTAGTATGTCAGTATCCATAGAAAGGGGTCCAACGGGTTAAGAGATTACAAAGCATAATTGTACTGAATATCCACAAGATGAATAATACGTAATATATGAAGCTTTTATGTGTTTATTAGAAAGGACCTAACAACCCTATAAGAACAAGTTCATATTCGTCTACATTGCTGGCTCTCTGCAACACGCTTACGCCAATCAATTGTCTAACAAAATACTTCTCGTTAACAAAACTGACTAGTCCGGTGTCATATCAATGACATAGGCTTCTTCATTTACCTGATCAGACTTAACACAGACATACTGGTAGATTTAAAAACTTCAAATAAAGAATATATTTATTGTTTTATATAGCTATAATGCATATGCTTTGTAATGAACCGTTTAATCTCATAAACATAAAAAAGTATAATAATCTACATTATTAAGGACATGGATTTATGGTAGAAATAATCGTACGCTATGTTCACTTTATTGGAATTATTGGGTTAGGTGCAACACTTGTTGCAGAACACTTACTGATCTCAACAGAGTTATCAGCACAGCAAATTAAAAAGATAGCAAGGATTGATGCTGTATACGGCATTAGCGCTTTAGTCACTTTAATTGCTGGTTTGTTATTATGGTTCGTTGTAGGGAAGCCTGCAGACTATTATTTGAAAAACTGGATTTTTCATACCAAAATTTCACTATTTATTTTAATCGTAATTCTTTCTATTTACCCCACAATATTTTTCATAAAAAATCGTAATAGCACCTTAAGTAAAATATCTGTATCTAAAGCCATTCCTATTATTCTCAGAGTAGAATTAACCTTATTTTTGTTACTGCCTTTTCTTGCGCTGATGGTAGCAAGAGGCTACGGGAGCTTTTAAATATCCCCAAACCAATAACAATAAGGAGTACCTGATGAGTACTGTATCCACTGAAAATGCAGAGCATTATATCTGGGGATCACTCTGTGATGGTTGGCACCTGGCTAAATCACCCAACTTAAGTGTCATCCAAGAGCGTGTTCCACCAAACAGTTCCAAAGTTAGACATTATCACCAAAAATCTGAACAGTTCTTTCGGATCCTCATGTATTACTCATACACTGCGGTTCTCCGTGCAGTGCTTCCTTGCTCTCACAAAAAAATCACTATTTTTAGAGGTGCCCATATGTTTTAGCGGGCCAAGCCACATTAGAATTAGAAAACAGTCATACTCACACATTAAGCGCTAACCAAGGTTTTCATGTAACACAAGGTGTCACTCACAAACTAAGTAATCAAGGGTATGAAGACTTGCCCTTGCTGGTAATA
>NZ_JAGSOY010000087.1 GCF_018837975.1 Zooshikella harenae
ATCGGTATGGTTATCCAACACATTCAAGGTCAGATCAAACTTAGCGGTTGGGCTAGTTTCTGCCAGCGCTTCAATCACTAAATCCCCCAGCTGCTGCTGAGCAACATCTTGGGCCTGTACTGCCAGCATGACCTGGAACAGTGGATGATGACTTAAGTGACGGTTGGGCTGCAACACCTCCACCAACTGTTCAAACGGTACTTGCTGATGCGCATAAGCATCCAGTGCGGTTTCTCGGCAGCGCGCTAATAGTTCAGTGAATGATGGGTTACCAGACAGGTCGGTACGTAGCACCAGGGTATTCACAAAGAACCCGATAAGCGCTTCTATCTCCAGCTGTTCCCGATTCGCCACTGGGGTACCCAGCACGATATCGGTTTCACCACTGTAACGACTGAGGAGTAAGGCAAAGACTGCTTGCAGTCCCATAAATAGGGTCACGCCTTGGGCCTGGCAAAAATCCCTAAAGGCTGCTGCTAATTCGGTAGGCACTACTTGCTGATACACATCCCCTGCATAGCTTTGTTCTTTAGGACGAGGCCTATCCAGTGGCAGGCTGTGTACATCAGGAAGATCGGCTAACTGCGTTTGCCAGTACTGCAACTGTTTCTGTAATACCTCACCTTGCAGCCAGTTCCGCTGCCAAACTGCATAATCGGCATATTGAATGGGTAAGGTTGGTAATGGATCTACCTCTCCCAGGCAGTAAGCTTGATAAAGACTTTCAAGTTCACCCATTAAAATATCCAGTGAAACGGCATCCCCTGCAATATGATGCAGCGTCAACAACAGGACATGTTTTTCAGGGGCAAGGATAATCAACTTCCCTCTGATCATAAGCCCTTGCTGTACATCAAACGGTCTCTCTGCCTCAGTTAATCGCAACTGGGCTAACTGCTGAGCTTTAAGTGCTTCGCCTGCCTGCTGAAGATCAACCTGAGTGAGGGTAAATGCTTCAGGGGCAGCCTGAATAACTTGATAAGCTTCACCGTCTTCAATGGTAAAACAGGTTCTTAGACTTTCATGTCTATTGATAAGTTGATTTAGCGCTTGATTTAGGGCAGTGACATTTAAACCACCCACCAGCTGAATCGCCAATGGCATATTGTATAGGCTGTTTTCTCCCTCAAGCTGAGCTAAGAACCACAAGCGCTGTTGAGCATAAGACAAAGGCAGCTGCGACTGTCGATCAGCTTTAGTCATCGGTGGAGCCTGGTTCTCATCAGCCAGTGCGTTATCAATAAACTGCGCGAATGAGGCTAACGTTGGATGGGTGAAGATTGAGCGAACATTAAGTTCTTTTTTAAACTGATTTCTTAACTCCGCAACCAGACGAATAGCGAGCAGTGAGTGTCCACCGAGTGCAAAGAAATGTGCATGACGCCCCACAGGTTCTTCAGTGTTAAGCAACAACTGCCACAGTGCTGCGAGCACTTCTTCTGTACGTGTTTGTGGTGCTTCATAGTGAGTAGAGGTTTGTTGTTTAGGTGCAGGCAGTGCTTTTCGATCAACCTTGCCATTAGGGGTTAGTGGTAATGCATCTAAAACAACCCAAGCCACTGGCACCATATAGTCTGGTAGTTGCTCAGCTAAGGCTTGCTGCAACGGAGCAATCCACTCAGCATCTCCTTGATCAAGCTCATTTATTTGGACCGTGGGCACTTTTGCTTGACCTGTAGGCACTCTGGTTTTTGCTGTAGGCACTATATAAGCCACCAGTCGTTTATCACCTGGCTGATCTTCTCGGGCAATAACGACACAGCTGCCCACACCAGGAATATTTCCTAGCTGGGTTTCAATTTCACCTAGCTCAATCCGGAAGCCCCGTAATTTAACTTGGTGATCAATCCGGCCTAAATACTCAATCGTGCCATCAGGTAACCAACGAGCAAGATCACCCGTTTGGTATATTCTTGACTCTTGACCGGAACCTGCTTTTGCAAAGGGATCTGGCAAAAACCGCTCGGCTGTGAGTGCTTCACGGTTAAAGTAACCTCTAGCCAGACCAACACCCCCAATAAAGAGTTCACCCACAACGCCAATAGGTACTGGCTTCAACTGATTATCCAGGACATACAGTTGGGTGTTATCAATGGGCTTACCTATGGGCACAGAACGTCCCATAAAATTCGATTGGCACTGCCAGCAACTAACGTCAATTGCTGCTTCAGTAGGCCCATACAAGTTGTAAAGCTCAGCATGATGGTTAGCCAGGAATCTATTTTGTACATCCACCGCAAGCGCCTCACCACTACATACCACCAGTCGTAAGCTAGGGGTTCTGTGCTGATAACGCCCATCAGCAATAAAGGTGGCTAACATGGGGGGCACAAAGTGCATAACCGTGATGCTCGCTTGCTCAATGGTATCCAGCAAGTAGTCCACATCTTTATGCCCTTCGGGCCTTGCCATCACAACTGAAGCACCTGTCACCAACGGCCAGCAGTATTCCCAAATAGAGACATCGAAACCAAATGGGGTTTTCTGTAAGACGTTGTCACTCGCCTGTAAGCTAAACTGCTTCTGCATCCAGTGAATTCGATTAACCAGGCCACGATGCTGATTCATAACTCCTTTGGGTTTACCCGTTGAACCAGAGGTATAAATCACATAGGCCAAATGTGTCGCTGTGACACCCATATGCTGGGTATCAAGGTTTACAACTGGTTGCTGTGCTAACTGCTGCTGAACCTGTTCATCATCGACACAAAGAAGTTGATCTGCTGATAAGCTCAGCTTACTCACCAGGTTTGAGTGCGCTATCAGCACGCTTGCCTGACTATCTTCAAGCATGTATGCCAAACGATCTGCAGGATAACTTGGGTCTAGCGGTACATAGGCTCCACCCGCTTTTAACACTGCTAATATTGCAACAACCATATCAATGGAGCGTTCAAGGCATATGCCCACTAATTGATCAGGCTTAACTTCAAGTTGCATTAAGTAATGTGCTAACTGGTTAGCACGTTTATTTAGCGCTTGGTATGTCAGTGCTTGTTGCTCAAACCTAATGGCTATCGTATCAGGTGACTGCTCAACCTGCTGTTCAAATAGCTGATGAATACAGCTACTGTCAGGAAAATCAGCGTCAGTATTATTCCATTCAGTTAAAACTTGGCTCGCGGCCATTTCTGTTAACAGTGAAAGGGATAAAACAGGCTGCTCAGGGGTCTGAATAACGCTTTCAAGCAAGCAGTTAA
Organism: Zooshikella harenae; assembly: GCF_018837975.1. GTDB lineage: Bacteria > Pseudomonadota > Gammaproteobacteria > Pseudomonadales > Zooshikellaceae > Zooshikella > Zooshikella harenae. Next base: position 3,201 of record NZ_JAGSOY010000087.1, read on the forward strand.
ACTGTACTCCCATTTGTTCAATCGTCTCAGCATGAAACAGATCAGTATTGTATTCCCAGGCTAGCGCTAAATTATCCTCCTGATCTTCCACCGTCAGCATAAGATCAAACTGTGCTCGACTGGTGGTCAGCGCCATGGGTGTACAGCTGATGTCTTCTAGCTGCATGGTCTGCTGACGACTATTAAGCACCAGCATTACTTGAAAAAGTGGGTGATAGCTTAAATCCCGAGCAGGTTGCAACACTTCAACCAATTGCTCAAAAGGTACCTGCAGATGAGCATAAGCATCCAATGCTGTTGTTTTTGTTTGCTCAAGTAACTGTAAATAGCTTGGGTTATCGTCTAAATCCGAGCGCAATACCAAGGTATTAACAAAAAAACCAATCAGCTCTGCAAGGTGTTGTTGTTCACGGTTAGCAATTGGGGTTCCAACAACAATATCACTATCACCACTATAACGAGCAAGCAGCACTGAAAAAGCCGCATGTAATCCCATAAACAAGGTGACACCTTGCTGCTGGCATAATTGCTTGAATTGATTAGTCACCTGGTTATTTAACTGCAAATAATGCCATCGGCCATGATATTGCTGTGTGGCAGGACGTGGTTTATCTAACGGTAAATTATGTACTGCAGGCAAATTAGCTAACTGCTTTTTCCAGAAACTAAGTTGAGTATCCAGTAATTGGCTTACCTGAGGGCTACGCTGCCATCGTGCATAATCGCAGTATTGAATAGATAACTCAGGCAAATTGGCTGCATTATTATTGTTAATCCTGTGATATAACTGACTGATCTCGTCCATTAATATTCCCAGGGACCAGCCATCAGACGCGATATGATGCATGGTTAACAGTAATACGACGTCTGTAGTATCAACTTTTATCAATAACCCTCTTAGTAATAAGTCCGTTGATAAATTAAAAGGCTTATCTGCTTCCTCTTGTTGTAAGGCAGTAAGCATTTTTTCTTGCGTTTGCTTATCAACTCCCTGTAAATCCTTCAGTGGCAGTTGCCAGCTTTTAGGCATCGCCTCTACCTGTTGATAAACTTCTCCTGACTTATTAATAAAGCTGGTCCGCAACACCTCATGCCTTTCTATAATTGTTGCTAATGCTTTATTTAATGCTTCAAGGTTGACATCACCTTTAAGTCGAAAAGCCAGCGGCATATTATAGTGGGCACTCCCCCCCTCCATTTGATCAATGAACCACAACCGTTGCTGAGCATAAGATAGTTGAGACAAATCCTGACGGTTATTTGGCTGAATTTCAGGCAAGCATGTTTTTTGCTGTGCAATGAGTTGATCAATTAATTTAGCCTGCTCAGAAAGCACAGCCTGCTCAAAAACTCGATGAATAGCTATATCAATAACGAATTTTCCACGAATTGCAGCCACTAATTGCATGGCAAGCAATGAATGCCCACCAAGCTCAAAAAAGCTCGCCTCTCGACTTATAGAGTACGCAGAATCTAAAATAACCTTCCATATTTCTGCTAAAGCCATTTCGGTTAATGTTGAAGGTGCAACATAAGTTTCAGAGATAATATCTGGCTCGGGCAATGCACGACGATCCACTTTACCATTCGCTGTGAGTGGAATTTCAGGTACAATCATTATTGTGCTAGGCACCATATAGCCAGGCAATTGCTCTGCTAATTTAACCTGCAACGTGGTCGTTATTTCTGTATTACTGCTTTCCACACTATGAGTTAAAACAACATAAGCAACAATACGTTTATCCTGCTGATGCTGGTTGGTGTAATGTTGCGAGCTGTTATAAATCAGTACAACAGACTCTGACACTTCAGCGCAATGACTAAGCGCTGACTCAATCTCTCCCAGTTCAATGCGAAAGCCTCTTAATTTAACTTGTTGATCGGCCCTACCTACAAATGCAATATTGCCATCGGGTAACCACCGAACTAAGTCACCTGTACGATATAACCTAGTATTTTTATTTTTGCTAAATGGATTAGGTATAAATCGACTCGCCGTTAATGCATCCTGATTTAAATAACCACTGGCTACACCATCACCCCCAGTATAAAGTTCTCCAGTGACACCTACGGATACAGGGTTTAGCTGCTCATCAAGTACATAGACTGTAGTATTTGAAATTGGCTTACCAATAGGAATTGGTTGATGTGTTGGCCAGTTCCTAGGAATTTTATAACAACAGGTAAAGGTAACGTTTTCTGTAGGACCATAACCATTAATAATAGTAAGCTGGGGATGTCTTTTATAAAACTCAGCGACAGATACGGGATTAACTACATCCCCCCCCGTCAATAAATACTGCAAGCTAGGTAGCGGGTGTGAACAATTTGCAACAAACTGATCAAATAACCCAGCAGTTAACCATAATGTATTAATGTTAAACTCATTAATAGTTGTCGCTAAGGTAAGTGGATCAATTAAAGGCTCTTTATATAATATTAACTGCCCACCATTAAGTAACGCCCCCCAAACTTCAAATGTGGCAGCATCAAAAGTGACTGAAGCACATTGCAACATCACAGTATCAGGAGATAGTGGCAAACTGCTGTTGTTAATAGCCAGCCTGACAACCCCTTTTTGGGTAGCTTTTACCCCTTTTGGCTGGCCTGTAGAGCCAGAGGTATACATCACATAAGCTAATGGGCTTTCAGATAGATTATCGAGTGAAATAATTGAATCTGAACTTAGCTTTGCTAACTCAGTTTGTAATGCAAAATCATTTAAACAAATAGTGACTTGCTGATTAAGTGGTAACTGACTCACTAAGGAGGTATGGCTAATAATTAAATTTAAATCGGTATCGGCCAGCATATAGGCCAGCCGCTCAGCAGGATACTGAGGGTCCAATGGTACATAGGCTGCACCCGCCTTTAAAATAGCCAACATCGAAATAATTACATCAATCGAGCGATTGAGGTAAATCCCTACTAAATCGCCAACTGTTGTTCCTTGCTCAATTAAATAATGAGCAAGTTGATTAGCTTTAGCATTCAACTCATCATAGGTTAATTGTTCTTCACCTAAAATAATCGCTACTTTATTGTTATTGTCTGCAACCTGTTTTTCAAATAATTCAGCAATCGATGTGTCAGCGGGGTATTGTCGAAACGTATCATTCCATTGATACAACACTTTATTTTTGGTTTCAGTTGATAACAAAGATAAATCATTAACACATTGATTAATATCTTTCGTTAACGATTCAAGCAGTATGGTAAAACTTACAGTAAGGTGTTCAATAAAGGCTTTACTCAATTCAACTGAATTAAATAACACCTTAATTTGAATTTGTTTACCTGGAATAATGGCAACCGTAATTGGAAAATTGGTTTGTTCAATGGCACTAATGCCCTTAAAAGAAAATGCGTGTGTTGCATTATCAACTTCCCCATCCCGCCATCGTTCTTCAATCGGGTAGTTTTCAAATACCACTAATGAATTAAATAATTTTTGACCCGTTTCTACTTCACTCCAACGCTGAATATCCACCAGAGAGGCATATCCATATTGGTCAAGTGCTGTTTGTGATTGATGAATGGTTTGCAACCATTGGCTAATTAGTTGCTCGTCAGAAGGAATTTGCAAACGCAGAGGCACACTGTTAATAAACAGCCCTACCATTTCCTCTACACCAACAACCTCTTCGGGTCGGCCTGACCTTGTTACGCCAAATACAACATCATTACTGCCACAGTAACGATTCAGCAATATACCCCAGGCCCCTTGAAACACCGTGCTGAGTGTCACTTTTGCGTGTCTGGCAACCTGTTGCAATTGCTCAGTAATAACTGAATCTAACGTCAATAAATGCTCTTCAACAAATGTACTCTGTTTTGGTTCATGACGCTGATATTGAGGATCACTCAATAAGGTGGGTTCAGTAAACCCTTTTAGATAATCCTGCCAGTACGTTTTAGCAGCCTGCTCACTCTGTAGTTGTAACCATTGGATATATCGACGATAAGGCGCTACAGGTGACTGTGTAACAGTTGTCCCTTGCACATTAGCACAATAAAAAGCTTCTAAATCCTTAAATAAGACAGGTACGCCCCAACCATCTAACAAAGCATGATGATGTGTCCAAATCAAATGATGACGATCATCCGCTTCCTGCACTAACATCAGCCGCATTAAAGGCACCTGACCGAGGTTAAAATCTGCGCGCTCAGCCTCGAGTAAGCTATACCATTGCTCTTGGTAAGCTTCTGCAGATAGCGTTCGCCAGTCCCTGGTTTGCCATGGGAGTTCAACTTGACTTTGCACCAGTTGCAACGGATTACGCTGATCCAAATGGACAAACGCTGTCCGTAAAATAGCATGTCGCTCCACTAGTTGTTGCCAGCTACGCTGAAAATGCTCCCTGTCAATGGCACCAAAACTTAATATGAGTTGGGTAATATACACACCTGACTCTGGCTGCATCTGACTATGAAAGAGCATACCTTGTTGCATGGGGGTACAAGGATATAAATCTTCAATTGTAGGGTAATCTGCTTGTAGCTGATTAAGCTGTTGTGGGCTTATTTGAGAGAGAGAGAAATCACTTAGCGTATAAGCACCAGGCGCATCCAGACAATGCTCAACAATTGCCGTCAAGTGCTTGAGATAATTATCTGCCAGTAACTTAATTGTCGAAGCGTGGTATTCTAGTTGATTATAATCCCACTCCAGTTGCAGTTGACCGTTACTCACTAAGCCACTAATACACAGTCGATGACTTCGTTGCCGTTTGAGGCTCACCCAATTCCCTGTTTTTTCAAAGCTACTTGTTAATACGCTAGCAGCATTATAGTCTTCGGTATCTGGTTCATCACCGTCAAACTGACCTAAGTAATTAAATACAATATCAACTGCTTCTGTCGTGTTTAAATCATTATCTCGACTGAGCTGTCGTAATACACCATAACCCAGCCCTTTATTGGGTATTGCTCTTAAATATTCTTTAACAGCTTTAATCTGAGCATCAATTTCACCCTCAGTACGCTGTAAAACCACTGGAAATATCGTAGTAAACCAGCCAACAGTTTCATTTAAATCAAACTCATCATTGATGGCTTCACGACCATGACCTTCTAACTCAATGCGAATGGCCTGACTATTTTGCCATTCAGTCACTGTGAGTAATAATGCCGTTAATAACAGGTCGTTTATTTGGGTGTGATAGCAACGATTTGCGCTTTGTAAAAGTGCTTGACTGATTTCAGTATTTAATTTCGCTGTCACCGTTCGACTATTTTCACGAGAATTATCTTCGATACTAATTAACTGATCAGTCTTTACACGTGGAACCGAACTTTGTACTACATCTAACCAGTAATCACGCTCAGCCAATAATACTTCAGATTGACTATACTGTTGTAGCCATGTACCCCACGCTTGATAGGAGCTGGTTTTCCCTCCTAAATTAACAGACTTACCCTGTTGCAATTGACTTAGCGCTAACGATAAATCTTGCAACAAGATTCGCCATGAAACACCATCAACAATTAAATGGTGAATAATCCACACCATTTCTCGCCCGAGTTCACTTTCAAGACTAAGTACAACATGACTTAAGTTAGCTTGGAAAGAAGTTTGGGATAAATCAAAACTACGGTGTGCTAAATCTATTAAATGCTCAAAATCATCACCTTTTTCCTGAACAGTTAAGTAAGCTTTATTATTTTCACTGCTCTCACCATATTGACCTAACCAGTTATTTTCTTGTTTTTTAAAGCCTAAGCGAAAGACATCATGGCGCTTATATACTGCAATTAAAACCTTTTTCAACTGCTCATCAGTCACACCTTTTGGTAATTTAATCCTTAGTGCCTGATTAAAGTAGTGCTGATCAATATCATTGTCATTAAAAAAAGCATGTTGAATAGGCAATAACGGCTGATCACCTACAACGTACTGATCTTGTATTTGTTCAGATTCTCTTTGTTTAATTTGCTTGGCCAGTTCAGCAATCGTTTGATACTCAAATACCTGACGCGTACTCAGCTGATACCCCGCCCGCAAGGTCCGAGACGCAACCTGAATGGCTAAAATCGAATCGCCACCAATGGCAAAAAAGTTGTCATTGATACCAACAGAATTAACACCCAACACCTGTTGCCAAATTTCGCAGAGTACAGTTTCTTCAGTGGTGGTTGGTGCGATATAACCTTGCTGTGACTCATACTGCGGTTCTGGCAACGCTTTTCGATCCACTTTTCCGTTACTGGTTAACGGAAAACTTGCCAATAAAATAATGGCACTGGGCACCATGTAATTCGGCAACTGTTGTTTTAGACTATCTCTTAACGCACTTGCTTGTTGCGCACTTGTCGTTTGATCAGTCAGTGAAGCTGAATCAGCAGGCACCACATAAGCCACCAGTCGTTTACTTCCAGTATCCGTGGTTTTTACCACAACCAGCGCTTCCGCCACATCAGCCTGGCTCAACAATGCATTTTCCACTTCACCCAACTCAATCCGAAAACCACGGACTTTTACCTGGTTATCCGTCCGGCCCATAAATGCCAAAGTACCGTCTGCACACCACTTCACCAGGTCTCCCGTGCGGTAAAGTCGCGCGTGAGATTTATCACTGCGCTGAGCCTTACCACTGAATGAATCGGCAATAAACTTTTCTGCCGTAAGCGCTGGATTATTTAAGTAAGCTAACGCCACACCATCGCCACCGGCATACAACTCACCCACTACACCGATAGGTACTGGCTGTTGATGGGCATCCAACACATACACCTGAGTATTACCAATAGGTTTACCGATGGGTAATGGCTGGTCTACAGGCCAGTCTTTGGGAATAGGGAAACAACAGGTAAATGTCGTATTTTCTGTAGGTCCATAACCATTAATTACAGTGACGTGGGGATACTGCTGATAGCAGCGAGCTACTGACAGTGGTGAGACCACATCTCCACCAGTCAACACATAACGTAAGCTTGGCATTGCGGGCAATTCAGCGGCCACCCACTGATCAAATAGACCCGAGGTCAACCAGATTGTATTGACCTGATGTTGGTTGATGCAGGAGGCTAGCTGCGCAGGTGCCACCACCTCTTCAGGATACAACACCACCTGACCACCATTGAGAAGTGGTCCCCACAGCTCTAAGGTTGCTGCATCAAAGGTCACCGAAGCGGACTGCAGCATCACTGTGCTTTGATCGACGGGCACCTCTGGATTATTCAAAACCAACCGCAAAATACCGCGATGTGGCACCACCCCCCCTTTCGGCTGCCCTGTTGAACCCGAGGTATAAATCACATACACAGGGCTGTGCTCATCCACTGACACTACAGGCGCTGTTGTGGGGTAGGTTGCCAATGTGCTTTGTAATTCTGGACTATCTAACAGCACCGGCTGTTGATCTGTCAGCGGTAATTGTGTTTCCAAACCACTTTCCGTCAATACCCAGCTTACCTGACTGTCACTCAGTAAATAGCTAAGCCGTTCTTCAGGATACTGTGGGTCTAACGGTACATAGGCACAATCTGCTTTTAAAACTGCTAACGTCGCGACGACCATATTCAACGAGCGTGGCAAACAGACACCCACCAAACTACAAGGTGGAACACCTTGAGCAATTAAATAATGGGCAAGCTGGTTGGCCAGAACTTCTAACTGCTGGTAGCTCAGTACATCATCATTCATCACCGCAGCTACTGCCGTAGGAGCTGCTTGAACCTGAAGTGCAAACTGCTGAGCTATCGTTTTAACGGGTAAATCAAGCGATGGTGGATTCCAGTCATGCAACAACTGTTGTTGTTCTTGTTCAGTCAGTAAGGATAATTGAGTGATCGGTAGAGTTGGCGATGCTAATACTGCAGTCAGAAGCTGGTTAAAATGGGAAGCTAATCGACCAATAGTGGCCGCTTCAAACAGGTCAGTGTTGTATTCCCAATCCAGGGTTAAACCATCAACATGCTCTTCAATATTTAGAGTTAAGTCGAACTTTGCTCGACGGGTTTCTAGCTTCAATGGTGTTACATTCAGATCCGTCAGCTGGTACTGCGCTTGTCTGTTATTCTGCAGCACCAACATCACCTGAAATATGGGGTGATGACTTAAACTACGTGTTGGCTTCAATTCATCGACCAATAACTCAAAAGGCACATGCTGATTAGCAAATGCATCCAGTGAAGTATTTCGACATTGTAAAATTAATTCATTAAATGATGGGTCACTTGCTAAATCAGCCCTTAATACTACGGTGTTAACAAAAAAGCCTATTAATTCTGATACATCAGACGACTCTCGATTCGCCGTGGGCGTGCCCATAGTTATATCAGTTTCATGGCTATAACGGCTCAATAAAGCTGAAAATAGCGCAAAGAGCCCCATAAATAATGTTGCACCTTGTTGCTCACAACACTGGTGCAGTGATTCAGTTAATTCTTTGGAAACGTTAAACGTAGATATACTTCCACGATAATGTTGTTGACTTGGTCTGGGTTTATCCAATGGTAAACTATGTAGCTCAGGCATCCCTGCCAGTTGTTTTTTCCAATAGTTTATTTGTGATTGAACCGTATTTCGATCATTTAATTTTTGGCGCTGCCAATGTGCATAATCAGCATACTGAATAGGAAGCTTAGGTAGTGTAGGTGTTTGGTTTAAGTAAAAACTATTATAAAGCTTATTGAGTTCATTAATTAAAATGCCATATGACCAGCCGTCAGCCGCAATATGATGCATTGTTAATAATAATTGAGCTTGACTTTCATCTAACAAAATCAAGTGGCCACGTAGCATTAAATCCTGTTGTAAGTTAAATTCTGCCGTCGACGCTTGCTGTTGGACCTCAAAAATAGCTTGTTGTTTGTTTTTTTCAATACCACGCAAATCAGTAACAGGTAACTTAAACTCAACAGGCAAAGGCAATACTTTTTGATAAGCTTGACCGTTATCATTTACAAAGACTGTGCGTAAACTTTGGTGACGTTCAACAATTGTTGTTAATGCATTGACTAAGCTTGATTCTGATAGTTTTCCATTCAGTTGCAAAACCAAGGGCAAATGATAGTGGCTACTTCCCCCTTCCAACTGATCTATTGCCCATAACTGCTGCTGTGAATAGGACAGTGGCACAGGCATTAAAGTATCAACAGGCTGAATACTATCATCCCAGTTCTGCTTTACGCTTTTATCAACACTACTTTTATCGATATTTTCTGCGAGAGAGCGTAAATCATTTGCAAAAAATATCTCTTTTATTGATAACTTTACCCCAATAGTTTTATTAATGAGTGACAGCAACTTCATGGCTAAAAGCGAGTTTCCACCTATTTTAAAGAAGTTTTCCGCTGTACTAATCGGCGTATTGATACCCAAAACCTGTTGAACCAGACTTACAACTTTTTCTTCTGTACCTGTTTGAGAAGCAATATAGTCAACATCCATATCCACAGGCAATATTCTGAATTCAGGGGTTGGCAATGATTTTTTATCAATTTTACCATTAGCTGTTAATGGAAATGTATCAAGCACTACGACTTTGCTGGGTACCATATAAGCCGGTAATATTTGTTTGAGGTAATCAATTGCCTCATCAGTAAGTCGTTTTTTCTGTTCTACCGAAGCATAAGCCTGTTTATCAACAGCGATAATGTAACTCACCAAATGTTTTTGAGCGTTCTCATGGTAAGCACTTTCAGTAATAATGGTTACTGCTTCAGCAACTTTTTGATGTTTACGAAGGGTGTTGTCAATTTCTCCTAACTCAACACGATATCCTCTAATTTTAACTTGGTCATCAACCCGGCCAATAAATTCAAGTTCACCATTTGGCAACCATTTAACCAAGTCACCTGTGCGATACAAAATAGGATCATCTACGATATGCTCGAGTTCAGTAGGCTTTTTAATGAATTTAGCTTTTGTCAGAAGTTCGTTATTAATATAACCCTTTGCCACCCCTGCCCCACCAATAAGTAACTCACCTGCAACACCTATTGGACATAACTGATAATCAGGTAGGCAAACGTACCCATTGATATGTGGTGCAATACGCCCAATCGTAATAACCGCATTATTATCATTAATTAATTCTGCTGAAGAGCTCCATACAGTGCCTTCAGTAGGTCCGTATTCATTAAAAAGCCGACTGTTAATTTTTGAAAAATGTAATTTTTTTAAGTCATAGCCAAAGCTCTCACCACCTACAATAGATACTTGCAGAGATCTAAGTTGATTAACTTCAGCTTCCTCAAGTAACTGACGATACAATGAAGGCAGGACTAATAAGTGGCTTATTTGCTGCTGCTCAATGGTGTCTACCAAATACGACAAATCATATACATATTGGGCTATAAATAACTTGCCGCCATCAAGTAAGGTCCAGAAAATACCTGCAACAGTACAGTCAAATGAAAATGAAGATATAAGTAAATGTGCACTGATAGGATGCTGGTAAAATGATTGCCTGGCTAAAATCGAACTCACTAAATTTTTATGTGAGACAGCAACGCCCTTTGGCTTACCAGTCGATCCTGAAGTATAAATAACATAGGCCAAACCATCAGATGAACAATCAACGCTTGCTTCTGAAGCCCTACTTTCTTCAGACATATTATCTACAGAAAGGCTATCCCGTTGCTGTAAAGCCTCATTAAAAAATATTACATTTGCTGTTAATTGCTCAGATAGATTTAACGGCTGCCATTGAGCGTTTTCCGTAATCACAAATGAGGCTTGGCAGTCCTCAATCATGTACACTAGTCGATCAGCTGGGTAAGTTAGATCAAGTGGTACATATGCAGCACCGGTTTTTAAAATACCTAAAATAGCAGCAACATAACTTACAGAACGATCTAAGCAAATACCAACACAATCTCCAGGCTTTACTCCCTTTTGAGCAAAATATTGAGCAAGTTGGTTAGATAACTGATTAAGTTCATTATACGTAACCTGTTGGCTATCATCTGCTACAGCTATGGCTTGAGGAGTTCGTTTAACCTGTTTTTCAAATAACTGATGTATACTCAGTGTTTGCTTTTCATTTATAGTGGAGTCATCTGTACACTTACTACCATTATTCCATTGAGCCAACAGGGCTAACTCTTTTTCTGTGACAAGATTAACTTTAGAGATTGGCTGTTCCACATCCTCAGACATACTTGTAGCAATATTTAAAATTCTTTCACTAAATAACTCTGCTTCAGTACGATTAAAAACATCTGACCGATAACAAATATTGAGCACAGCTCTTTGTTTATCATTTGTCAGATTCCACTGTAACTGCAATGGTAGTTCGCCATTTAATATACTTTTACCGACCAAGTCGACATTCAAACTTTGACTGACATATGAAGTTAATTCACTTGTTTCAAAGATAATTGTATCAAAATGTGCGTATTTTCCTCTAATCCCATCAATCTTTGGATTTGCTATTTTAGCTACCAACGTTCGGATATTATCGGTATGTGTGATATCCAGTGTATAAGGTACAACTTCCTCATTATTCTCATAGATTCCGTTAGTTGTAAGCAGGTTTTGTAAGTTACTCTTGTGTACCCCTATCGTATTAAATTGCTTACCACTAATTTTGTATAAATAAATAGCTAAAGCCAGAACCGTTAGCTGCTGAATATCTAAACTCAGCGTTCCCATAACACGTTGTATTTTTTTATAAGTGTCACTGCTTAATGCCATACACAAAGCATTAATTTTTTTATCATTTGAGAACGACTTGTAATGAAGAAACTGAGGTATCACATTACTATGATACAAGCCCCCATCATTTAACGACTCTTTAGATGCATCACGAGTATTTAGCCAGTTATAAAATTTTTTATAGCTATGATCCAAACCTAAGTTGATTGAATAATTTCCCTCGTCAATTTTTTCTTCATGCAAGTATTTACCATAAAAATCAAATACACTTTTAATATAGCAAACACATGCTTCATCAGAAAACAACATCGCATTCCCTTGAAATAGTAGTCGGTAACAGTCAGTATCAACCTTTATTATATATACACAAAGGGAATCTTCCGTATTCACTTCTTTATTTATATTATCTTCAATGAATTTATCAGTAGATATAAGTGGATTTTTATCCTCTGATAAATCAAGTGTTTCCAGTTTCACTGGAGCAATATCATGTATAACTCTTTGGTTACTTTCATATGTATATGAGCTATCAATGAGTTGAAAAACTTTTTCAGTTGCTAAAAAAAAACTATCTATGCAAAGCTTCCCATATAACTCATAACAATAGTTTCTTGTGAAACCACCTAAAAGTAGAGCGTTATCTCTTTCCATATGGCACACGGTTCCCTGAGAAGACAAGTGATCCCATATTAATTTCATGTCAATCCCTAAAATCTTAATCCAAAACAAGAAAAATATAATAATTAGTAAAATCGATACATTTAAATATAAATAGTAACTATTCTATATTTTGAAAATTCAAACTATCTGTATGGTCATATATTCAGCTTTTATGAGCATACATAAAACTGTTACTCCCCATAAAAGATAAACACCAAAAAACAGAGGTAGCTTTCCCCAACGAATCATTTTTTATATAAAATGGCGCTCCAACACTTAACTAACTAATTCTCTGCACTTACCAACAGCTATATAAAAAAGCACCGATCTAGCACTACAGCACCAACTTTACTTATCCTAATTGCTCAGTAATCATGACCTTCTAATTAAGACAGTATAATAATTATACATTTAGCAATTTATTTTTATGTGTTATTTCTAAACCATATCTATCATTCAACGCTGTAAAGTTAATTTCATCAGAACTAATATATGAGCAAGGCGATCTTAATCTACTTACCTAACAAAAGTTATTCATTTGCCTTATATTGTCACTTGGCAAAGATTAACTATCGCCTTCAGAATGGCGCTATGGTATGGATAGCAACTAGATGAGTCTCGACAACGTGCTCCTATATGCAAAAAACAAAGAATACCTTCTAAAACGCTGCGATTATAAAAAAGATAAGGACTACCAGCTCCTTTTTGGGCAATAGGAAGAGAATTTTTAATAATTATCCAGTAACAATATTTCACTGCTTGTTGAGCACAGACCATGTGTCTTCTTCTTTCACCATTAAAAACTGCTTACACATCATTACATTAATGATTGGTGATATAGTTACTTCTTAGTAAAAATATATATGTACATTATAACTTATTTGCAACAAATTCAAATACAGAAATGAGTGTTATTTTATCAATCTATTCGTACAGATAATATTCAACAGATCTATTTTGTTTGTTTTTTCGGCATTTTTTTAAAATTCACATTCACTGTATTTATTAAATATCTATATTAGACCTTACTACAAAACAGATGGTAAGTAACTATTTTGGGCACTAACCCAACTAATCGAAACTCAAAAAAACAGTTAACCGACTTTATTATATGTATAATTAGTAATCATTTTTTATTTTAGCTTTATATAACTAATGTTGTATATTATTTACTCTTTACATTAGTATATATCTTGCAATCATAAAATTAGCCCATTTTTGCAACATATTGAAAAACTTAACTTCTCTTTATTCGCTCCATAAGCGTGCTGATGATGATTTGTTAGTTTTGTTCAAACTATCACCACCCAAACGTTTGATAGATGTTCGAACACTAAAATTTCTAAGAGTTAGAGCCTGGAAGCAGCTGTGTTATGTTTTCATGACCAGTGAAAAAGTTACTGTTTTAGTTTTTTTAGCATAAAAAAATGCTCAACTAGCAAACTAGTTGAGCATTGACGTTTACGTTTTCTATAAACTACATTGTTACTTCTAACGTTAGGCCTTTATAAGGTGTTTCTGCCTGTATCTGAATAAAGTAATCACTACCTTTTTGCGGGTTGGTAATAACAACACGCTCACTATTACCCTTGTTAACCGAACGGAAATCGCTGTTGTAGCCATTCGGCCAACCCTTACTACTATGGTTTACAAACAAGTTTGCATCACCGCTACCACCTTGAACGGTAATTTCTAATTGAGTAATAGAAGCATTATTAGGAATACGAATCCAATACCAATTAGACCAGGTTGACGCAAGTCCTGTCATAGGGGTGCAGGCTTGTAGCTCATCACGATTTTGCGTGATTTTATTATACTGACCGCTGCATTGCTTTTTATTAATGGTTGTCGAGCCTTGCTTCCCCATACTCCACTGCTGATTGGAGTAGCCATGTTTAGGCCAAATTCCTACATAAGCGCCATTACCATATGAATGAGAGTAGAAAACATCCAACACAGCATCATTTGCTCCCATGTTTTGAATAAACTTACCGCTAACCTGCCATCGTTGGCTGACACTGTTATTGCATTGATTCAGCTGAGCTAACTGTTGCGGGTTCGCATCTAAGCACAATGAGGATGATTGCTTAGGACGTATCGTCCCATCATTAAATACAGCCCATGCTTGGCTATTCTTACTTTGACAAGTTTGTACAATGGCAAAAGCACCCACTCTGGCTTGTTCACCACGAATATCCAAACACAGATTTTTGCTACTCTCAGTAATGATCGCTTGATAATTACTACTAGTTGTCGTAGTCGGTGTCGTCGGCTTAGTGGACGTTGTTGTTCCTGGAACGAACCCTGGCGCAAACGCTTTAATGCGATCAACCAAAATTTGTTCATTCACCTTATAAAAAGGT
>NZ_JAGSOY010000088.1 GCF_018837975.1 Zooshikella harenae
CCCAACATGCCCCCAGGTGGACCCTGGCCTCCGATGCCTCCTGGCGGGCCAAATATGCCTCCAGGAGGACCCAACATGCCACCAGGTGGATGGCCTCCCGGTTGGCCACAAGTAGATGCTGAGGGGCAACAGTTGGATGAGCAGGCTATGTGGCCGGGTCGACCAGGAAGACCCGGTAGGCCAGGACGCCCTGGCAAACCTGGTGGTCCAGGCAATCCATGTGTTCCACCAGGTGGCCCTAATATTCCACCAGGTGATCCAAACGAGCCACCAGGAGGGCCTTGGCCGCCAATGCCTCCAGGCGGACCTGGTGGACCTGGCGGTCCAGGAACTCCCCCAGGAGGGCCCAATATGCCCCCAGGTGGACCCTGGCCAGGTGGACCGAATATGCCTCCCGGTGGGCCAAACATGCCTCCTCCTACAGGTCCATGGCCCCCAGGTTCTCCTGGAAGCGATTGGCCTGTGAATGGGCAAGCAGAGGAAAATGCTTCACAACAAACTGACGCTGAATAATTCATCTAGCGTGTTTTGAAGGAAAGAATGTCACCTTGGTAAGGGAGTACCAAGGTGACAAGTGCGTTGATTAAGCTGTGAGTAATTTCGTCAGATTTTTTGCTGATGAGGCAATTGCAGAAGGTTTTTTAGCTACAAAACCAGCCGCTAAATCGGTTAATGCTGAGGCTAATTGGATGATCTCACTCACGCGATTTAATGTGCGGATTTTTTCTTTGGCTTGCTGAATAATGCGATTGAGTTCGGCAATGGGCGTAGAGAGTGAGTCAATGGCTAAGTCTACAGCAACGGTTGTTGTAAATGTTGAAATACGCATTAATGTTTTAAAAGACTCATTTAAGCACTCATACTCAGAACGGGAAATGCAATTAAAATGTTCTTCTAAATAAGAATCGATCGCTTGGGCAGCGTCTAAAAAATCATCTGTTAGTGCGCGAGCTTGGTTTGCTGATATTGCCATTTTCTCTCTCCCTGATTTTTTAATATTAAATGTCTAACTTATTTTCGGATTTAATCAGTGATTGCTTTCACTTTAACGGTCTAATGCAAAATGACCTTAATGTGTTTACGCATTGTTCTAGCTAAACCATAAAGCGCTTTACTGAGTTCGACAATGTCGAGCTGGTCGCGGTTGTTATAGAGTTCTTGATGGCCCTTGGCGACATCATCCAGAATGTTTAAATAGGCATCAATGGCTTTCTGTCTTTTAAGATTTTCAGTTAAACGAAATTCCTTCCATTCTAATAGCGCGACTTTTGCTGCCTGGGAATATCGTTTTTGTTCTAATAAGCTATTGTAATAGCGATTTATGGATAATTTTTCTATGCGTAAATCTTGCCGAAAATCTTGGTCAATAATAGTGCGGAGTTCCCCCTTCATAATCTGCTGGAGAGGTCCATTTGCTTTGGTGATCACCTCTTCGATTTGTTGTGCTTGATAACCTCGTGCTGCGGCTTCAAGGAGTGTATTAACAATACCGCTAGCAGCTTGCTGAGTATTGGTAGATAAGTGTGTATCGAGCTTGCTTAATGACTGAACGTCATTTGTGTAGTTAATTGTACTATCCGCTGATAAAGTGACTAAGGAAGACATATAGTCAGCAATAACCGTTAGCAACTGTTGTAAAAGTTGAGCCTGTGCGGTTCGTTTTTCTATTTGATTTGCCCAGTGAGGACCAGGATCATAACGCTGAAGTCGCTGAGGGGTATCAGCATAGGTTGTGACAATTTCACTGTATTGAACGGCATTCAGTGATGTTTGAGACCACTCATGAACGGCTGTCAGGTTAATACAAGATACAAGTAATAAGCATGTACTGGTTATACAAAAGGTATGAAACCATCCTTGGATTCGATGCATGACAATCCCTATAAGCGTCTAAAAAAGATGAGAAATGTGATTAAAGAATAGCAACAGATACAGTTGTTGCTCGTTACGTTATTTTTATGGCGCTTTAATCAGCGATAGTTATCATCTATACCCTTCACGAATCATTTTTAGGGTTTGTTGTCAGCGTTCTTCACCCCAGTCACTTATTAATATAACCACCCAGCAGCGCTGTTATATCAATTAAAGTCGCTACCACAAGTTTCACAGTAGTAAACTTGCCCTGGGGTTTCATCACTTGACGGCCACCCCTAAAATCCCTTCATTATGGGTATATTTATAGCCACTCTAGGGCGGTCATTAAAGGTATTAACAGTTGTATTTTAAGGAAACGTACATAGACAGTTGTTATTCTTGTGAGAGCCACTCATGGTGAAGTAGACCATAAAGTTCTGTATCAGATATTTCACCATTAACCATCCAACGCTCCCGTAAAAAGCCTTCTTTGTTAAAACCAAGGCGTTGTAATACACGTTTTGAAGCATGATTGCGTGGATCGATATCGGCTTCGAGACGATGTAAATCGAGTGACGTAAAAGCAAAATGAATAAAGGCATTAAGGGCTTCTTGCATCAGCCCCCTGCCCCAATAGTCTCGCTTTAAAATGTAACCCAGCTCAGCTCGTCTGGAAGCCTGATGAATACTAAAGAGCGTACATGTACCAATGAGCTGTGCTGTATTTTGATACTCTAAACCAAGGCATAGCGCCTGCTGGGTTTGATAGTTAACCATACAACGTTCAATAAGTTCGTCAGCCTCTTGTATTTTTTTAATCGGTGGGCTGCTCCAATAACGCATGGTTTCCTGGTCAGAAAATATGGAAAAAAGTGCTTTGGCATCAATCTCCGTTAATGGGCGTAAAATTAATTGATGCGTATTGATTGTTATTGCTTTAAAGTGATGAGTCATAGCTTGCGCTTTCCTGTGCTGCTATTTGACATTGATGGTTAATAGGTCCTAAGTAGATGTTTGATAGCCTTAAACATTGAGTTTAAAATCTTTCATTTAGAATACAGTTGACGTTTAAGGATGTATACGTGCAAATATCGGTTTTTATAGCAACCAGTTTGGATGGCTTCATTGCGCGAAAAAATGGCGATATTGGTTGGTTGGAAAAAGCGGGAGATGGAGACAATACAACAGATTTTGGCTATGAGGATTTTATGTCTTCTGTTACCTGCTTAGTGATGGGGCGTAAAACCTTCGAAAAAGTATTATCATTTCCTGAATGGCCTTATGAAAAGAAGCGGGTTATCCTGCTGAGTCATACGCTATTATCCGTGCCTTCTGAGTTGGAGGGTAAAGTTGAGCTTTATTCGGGTGAGATTTCTGCGCTAGTGGATCGGTTAAAAGATGAAAGAGAACAACGGGTTTATATTGATGGCGGGGTAACCATTCAAGCTTTTTTACAGGCTGGACTGGTGGATGATATAACCATCACGCGTATTCCTGTGATTATTGGCGAGGGATTACCATTGTTTGCGCAAACTGGTCATGATGTTTCTCTGACTCACATAGCAACTCGGGCATATGATAATGGCTTCGTGCAGTCAACTTATCGATGCTAATGGTTTTACATAGTTGATGACGTCTTTTTTGAAACTCCTTAGTCCAAAGTCTGGGTAACACTCTTCGGACACGCCGTGAATCCTTCCCTGGAGGCCTCTGTTTGTCAAGAAAGGCCTGCCCATCCTTGCTGCAAACAGTTCGATGGGCGTTATTCAGTCTTTACTTGTCAATGGCCTTTATCGCAATACAACAAGTGTTCTAATAATGATTGAGGTTATTATTATTTGTGTTGAGCAAGGAGTTTATCCAGATTATTCGCGAACTGTTGACGATCACTTTGGCTCAGTGCAGGAGTGCCTCCCGTATCAATACCACTACTTCGTAAGGTATCCATAAAATCACGCATATTGAGTCGTACTTTAATATTGTCTTTGGTATAGAGTTCACCCCGAGGATTAAGGGCGATGCAGCCTTTATCAATCACTTCAGCCGCTAAAGGAATATCAGCTGTGATTACCAAATCACCCGCTGCTGTCCGTTTAACGATTTCATTATCGGCCACATCGAAACCAGACGTTACTTGCAGGAATTTAATAAAGGGTGATTTCGGTACACGCAGCGTCTGGTTTGCAACCAGAGTGACTGTTGTTGCAGTGCGCTCTGCGGCTCGAAACAATATTTCTTTAATCACAACAGGACAGGCGTCTGCGTCTACCCATATGTTCATAATCTTCAATGACCTTTTACTTGGCTATTTATGAGCAGCATATATCCATAATATAAGGAATATGTAAAGGCCTTTAGCCCTGCAAGGTTAAATCGATGAATAAAATCGCCAGTCCTGCAGCACAAAGCATGATGATTCGAATGCTTAAATTATAGAGGATGGGCTGTCCAGGAGTCATATAAAGTATAAAAGGTACACTGTAGCCAATCATGGCATTGGTCAGTGCAGCCGCATTATTGGGTTGACCAAAGGCATAGACTAGATAACTAACGATTAATAGATGACCCAGTAAAATAACTAAAAGCTGGTCTGTTTGCCCTAGTGTCATTAATACTAGTAAGCCTACCAGTACACAACCGGATAATTGACCTATCATCCGTTGGTTGTATTTGGCAACATCGCCTTTTTTAAGGGCCATTACTGCACCAATAATAGTAATAAATACGAAGACACTGTCTTTTATGTTAAAAATTAAATAGGTACCAAGTGCCAGGGATAAAATAATACCAATACAGATCATATTGCCTGTCAGTGGTGGAGATATGTCGTTTTCGGGAGGTTTTGGTGTTAGCCCTGGTGAAGGAAGTAGAAAAAAGATGGGGTACATCAATAGCACGGTAATAATAAATGACCAATAATAGTCAGCCAATAAGGTACGTGTTGAGATACCTGAAAACCCCAGTATTAAAAACAGTGACCAGCTAATTAATCCAAAAAACCAGGGCGTTTGATTATTATATTTAGCTGTGTCGTGGATCGCGTAGAAACATAACCAGGTAGAAATAAGCCAGACAATAAAAGGATGATTTGCCAATATATCGGTTAATAAACTGGCGATTAATGCTAATAGCAAACTTTTCCCTGTGAGTTGCCACACTAATTGAAATGATGCTTTCGGTAAATTGATATAAATAATGACAGGAAACAGTAACCAATACATTGGAAGTATCCAGTTACCTGTTAAGCCAATTGTGGCTCCGATTGTCATACCCACGATAATCCGTATGGGTCTGTGAAGCGCGGGATTAATTTTTTGGATCATTACAGCACCATGCGTGTCAATGATACACCATGCATCCAAATATGACTGAGCACAGACCAAATTCCTGAGTGTTGAGGGACTATCATGGCCGATGCCCGAGAGCCAACAATCAAATTCTTTGGAGTATGATTAAATTGAATTCGGACCCGTATACGTTGTTTAGGTCTGACCCAGTGCGTGTCATTTTGTACATCTGCGGCTGCTCCCAACGCTGCTTTTGCGGACGAGACGGCAGAATCAACACTACTGATATAGCCTTTTACTAAAGTGGTAGGGTTAGCATCAAATACAACCAGTGCCTGGCTTCCTGGTTTTAACTGATCGCCACCTTTTTCAAGAAAGTCTACCGCAAGCCACTGGTTTTGTTGGGCAATGAGCGTGAGCGCCGTTTGCCCAACATGTAAATAAGTTCCCTTCGTTAACGCTAGGTTAGTGATGGTGCCAGCACTTGTCGCGACAATTCTGGTACGGCTTACATTGTATTGAGCATGTTGTAGCTGGTTAAGTGCCAGCTTAAGCGCAGCATTTTCGCCATCACTCTGGATTTTTGCGCGAGCATTAATAACAGCATTATGGTTAATAACGACCTGTTGCTGGGCATGAACAAGTTCAGTCTCAGCCTGTTCCAATGCTTCTTTATTGATGAGACCTTTGCTAAAAAGTTGTCTAATACGCATGGTGTGTGCTTGTACCTGCTTTAAGTCCATCTGCACTTGTTTTTCCCGGGCTAATGCCTGTGTAATTGCGGCTTTTAGCCCTTGGTTTTGTTCAATAACCTGGGCGAGCTGAGCTTGTGCATATTCCAGGGCAAGCTGATAACGATCAACGTCAAGATCAAATAAACGATCCCCAGGCAAAACCTGATCCCCATTACGTACATAAATGGCTTTAACCTTACCCGATACTTCAGGAGCAATATCAATAAAACCTGCTTGGATAATACCTTGGGAAGAAAAAGGTGCATAAAAGTCAGCGGCTAACAGAAAACCACTGAGCAGTATCACAATAGCAAATAAACCAAACGAAAGGCGGGTGAGCGCCCGATTAGCCATAGGAACCTCATTAAAGATGTAAGAAGGAGATAGTTGAGTATCAAGATTGTTGCATGTGCAACATTATAACGATATATGTTGCACATGCAACGTTTTTTGTTAAGCTAGCGTTACACTGTAAATTTTCATATAAAATAAATGGTTTTTAGGGGGGGCGATATTGTGCGGTTTAGTGAGATTGATTTATTGGATGAGTCAATATTTTTTGCGGTAAGCAGCTTGCATTATGTTATGCGGCAAAAAATAACATGGGCTTTAGAACCATTAAATATTACGTCAGAAATGTTAGGATCCATGTTGATTATTGCTGACAAAGGGCCATTAACTACCAATCAGTTTTGCTGTTATCAAAGCCGTGGACGTTCAACCTCGAAACGCATTATTGATCGGCTTCAGCAACGTCAACTGATTGCACTTGATGACAATGATTGCGATAAACGCGTTAAAACTATCCGCTTACTGCCCGCGGGTGAAAAGTTACTCAAGGAAGGGTTACAAGCCATTCAGCAAGCACGGCAAGCATTAGAAAAAAAAGTCGGCAAGCAGCAGCTAACACAGTTTATGGCCAGTGTCAGAGAAATGTACGGGTTGTTGCAGGATGATCATGCGTAAATTAAGAGGCATGGCTTTCTTGTTTGGGAATCCAGCTATTACCAAACCGATGCCAAGGCCATAGGCCTGGTTTGGGCACATCTGCCTTGGTTAAGATGGCCTCCCCTTTTGCTTTTTCACCGAGTCTGAAATAGTAGCGATAAATCAGTTTGGCAAGCTGTGTTTTTTCATCAGCATAGGGTGGTTCCTGAAAAAGTGCGTTAAAGCGATGTAATGCCATGGGTAACCAGTTAGTGGGTAGTGGTTGTTTTACTTCGGCGGCACAACGCGCTGCATTCACTAAAAAATATTGTGTTTCATGGCCAATTTGGTGTTCAATAGTGTGATAAAAATAAGAAAAAAGCTGAGTAGGCTCGTAATGTAGAATAAAAAGATTATTCAAGGCTAAATCATGGAGAGGGTCTTTTTCCAAAACGTTTCTATAGGTAGCAATGGCAAGCCGAATGTCGCCTTTAGTATGATGGGCTCGGCCAATATGCACAAGTGCATCAACCCAGCCAGTCATATCATAGGCTTGATTCAGATGTTGAAATGCTGCTGTGGAATGACCTTGATCAGTATAAATACGGCCTAATAATAAGTGATATTCAGGTTCATCAGGTTGTTGTGTTAATAGTGATTGGGTTAATTGTGTTGCTTCATCGTATTTATTTTGATTTATTAACCAATAAACTAGTGTGCGTTTAAAGTAATCATAATGGCTAAAATAGTTATTGCAAAAATACAATAAATCCAGTCTTTTTTGTAATTCGTTATGTTCGATAAATACATGCTCTAAATAACGCGCGCAACGATAAGCGGCATCTTCAGATTGTTGTTTTAACCATTCAAACAGTGTTTGATTGTTATCGTGTTGATGATATGTGTACCAGCTTGAAAGAATGTTATTGGTTATAATCTGTTGTTTGATACACTGTTCTATATAAGAATAACGCTGTGTACTATTTGTTTTTTCTAGCACATGGAGTTTGGCATTAATGAACCACTCATCTTCAGGCTCATATTCCAACGCTTTATCGATTGTTGACAGTGCTTCATCGTATTTCTCCAATCCTATGAAACAGCGTACTTCTGAGACCATTACATGGCGAGTCAGTCCTTGCCGCTGTTCAATAGTTGCCAACTGGTCAGCAGCTTGCTGAAAGTGGTCATCCATTAAATACAGACGTGCAGCAATCGCAGCTTTGGCAGCACTGGATAAATAAACCGTATAATCATCTAATTGCTGTAATGCCATTTGGGTATTATTGTTATTGGCAAGGTAACGCAGAACTTGCTCAATATAATTAAAGTTATAGGGGGATAAGTCTAATAGTTTTTGGGCGCAGTGAGCGGCTTTCTCATAAAGCTGGTTATCATGATAAACCTCAAGCATACGGCTAATCGCTCCAGGTGAAAGTGGTGCTATTTCTATGCTTTTTGCATACCACTGCATGGCTGATTGTAATTCGCCTTTTTTATCCAGTATTTGCGCTAAACGGTAATAAGCACCCGCATAACCAGGCATTTGTTGGATAATGGTTTGATACATTTGCTCGGCATCATTTAAATAACCCGCACACTCTTTATAGAAAGCAATATCAAATGCGATGTCATAACGCCATTGATTGTCTTTCAATGCTGTTTTTTGCCACTCATATAATAAGTAATATGCTTGTCGGCTCAGACTTCCTCTTTCCAATGCTTGGTTAAAGCACAGCAGTGAAAACGGTTTATGACCCGGTAAATCTTCAGGTAGACATTCTTTTAATGCGGTAATCTGATCATTGGTTGAGCATTGTCGATGTCGTTGGTCGATAATGCCAAAATAAATGGCATAAAAATAACAGGCTTCAATCCAAGACAATTGTTTTATAAATGCGTTGTCTTTGGTTAAAGCGATTAAATCCTGATAATTTGTGTCAGAAAAGGGTTTTTGTTGATACCAGGCCACTTTTAGTGTTTGCCATTGCGTGGTGGGTGTTACTTCGGCTGTTTCCTGTTGATCGTGATTGTCAGGTATTGACTCTGTTTCACTGTCTTTTTCTTGTTCAAATGGACGTAATGGAATCTCTGCGGGTAACAGATTTCGGCCCTGGTTTAATAAGGTTTTCGCTAGATCACTACGATCCTGTTGTAAGTACCAGTCAGCGAGTTTTTCATAGTTCCAGGGTAATAATGGTCGGGCCTTAATACAGTCCTTAAGGGTGGCTTCGTAAGCCAAACCACTACTCCCCTCCCCTAATAGATAAGCATACTCCTCCTGTAGTTCATAGATACTGGGACAGGCTTTAATCTGTTCCTGTAGCTGCTGACAGCGGGTTTGATAGGATTCTGCATAGGGACGGATCAGTCGGAGTTTACGTTTAATACTGGTTGATTTAGGTGATAAATCGATGGCCATATTGGCACTGTTCAAGGCATCGTCCATTAGACCTAATTCATACTCGGCTTCTGCTTTATACATCCATAAGTGTTCAGCGGAGGGGGATTTTACCAAGAGCTGTTTAACGCGGGAAAAAACCTCTGACCACTGTTGTTTTGCTCTAGCTACGATTAATTCCAGGTAGTGAGCGAAGCCTGTGGGAATATCATCTTGTTGTTGGCGGTAGTTATTTACCCATTGCTCAAGAAACTCAGTATCACCGCAGTTTAGTATGGCTTTTAAGCGAATAACATCATGTTGCTGTTGATCATCAGCATAGTGTTTCATGCGTTCAGCAAACTGCTGTGGTGATAGGTTAATACCATAGGCATATATATCCCTCAAGTAGGCACAAGGGCTATCATCACTGATTTTTTGATACGTCAGTTTGGCCTGATCAGTGGCATTTTCAGCTGCATATTTACTTAAGGCGATTAACTGTTGGGCATCTTCATGATAAGGATAGCCTGGCAGCACGGGTTGACTCTGGTGAGTGATCGCAATGAGATAATTGCCCGAGGCCTGATAGGCATCTGCTAAGTAATCTTCATCAACAAATTTGGGGCTGAGGGATTCAGGGTCACGAATATAAAAGCCCTGTAATGCTTCATCATAACCAATAATGACTTCAACATGCGCCATAAATAAGGTGAGTAAATGTCCGATCAGGGGGATACCCTGGTTTAGCAGTAGTTTGATGGCGGTTGGTGTATTCTGTACGTAGTGAACGGTAAAGTCATTATTTTCCAGGTAGCCTTGCATACGCCACAGCTCAGTGCCTTCATGTCCCTGCATGTGTTGATAAAGTTGTCGTGGGTCGAGGGTTATGCCTTGAGCATGAGCACACATCGTAATGGAAGTTGGTACACACATGGACGGTTCCTGACACATAACAGGAACGGAAATGAGCACTTTTTGGACATCAGCTGGTGCATCTTTAAGCCGTTGATAAAAAGAAGGATATGCTTCCTGAGCTAACTTAAGTGCTTCATCTTTTTGATTATGTAGCCATAACAAATTAACTTGAATTTGTTCAATCTGACGTAAATCTGCATTAGGCCAACGACTTTTTAGCTCAGTCAAACAATGAATTGATTGGGTTAGATCGCCAATAAAATAATAAAACTGCGCTTTGTAGTGTAAAAACATTAAATCATTAAAGTTTTTGGCGGTGGCCTGTTGTAATACTGTACTGGCCTGTGTGAGTTGGCCTCGTGCCAGCAGGTTGGAAATCAGTAGACAGTAGCCGTCTGCTCGCTGAGGGTAGCTCTTGACCGCCTGTTGACTACAGGTAATGGCGGCATCCCAATCCCGTAAATAACCATAAGCAATAGCCAGGTGACGCCAGGCTAAATAATGTTTAGTTGGTAGTTGTGTTTTTAGACGAGCGATTTGTTCATAGGTTGATCTTATAAGTCCCATTCTTGCGGTAATACGGACGACAACCGCTTGTTGCAAGGTTCGTTCATAGGGCGTTAAACACAAATGGCTCATAGCTTCTGCATGGGCCAAGGTATCACGAATATTTTCCCGTTGCGCCCGAATACCCAGCCAGCGTAATTGAATGCCTGCGTGGTCTGGAAAATGCCTGGCAGCAATTTTAATAAGGGCATTTCCCGTATTGCTTTTTCCTGCTGCTGTTAAGACATCGTCCCAAAATAAAGCATCAGCAGGTTGTCTGACTAATTGCTCTTTATCATGACGGTGTTGGTTGAATGCTTGATAAGCCCGAAAACAGTCGCCTTTGGCAAAAATAAGATAGTTTTTTCTCACTTGACGTGAAAGAAGACCATAAAGTGGGTGGTGGCGATGAAATAACATCAATGAGACTACCTAAAAACGGAATAACGTAATAAAACTGACTGATTAATCAAATATTAAAGCTGATTTAGAGAATAAAACCAAATTATTTCAGTCACTTAACACTTAATTTGAAAATAATTTGTTCACTTAAGTTTTCCTTAAGTTTAGCTAAGTACGCTTTTTTGTATCCATAAGGTTGGTGAGAGAAAAGTGTATGCAGTCAATAGAAAAACAGCAGTCTTCCCAGTGGATATGGTCATTAACCACGGTTCATCCACTCAGAAATGAGGTTGAGCAGTTCATTCAAGGGGGATATTGGCATTATTTTAATGCCTCTGAAATTTCTTTTTTACCCGAATTAACCAGTTTATGGGTTAATGGTCAATTAAAGGCAGCAGCGGGTTATTGTTATGCTGCACAACGAACACTGTTTTTAGAACATTATTTGAATAAACCTATTGAATCCCTGTTGGCCCTTCGTTGGCAGCAGGATATTGTACGAGAGGACATTCTGGAAATTGGTAATTTATTTGCCTCGTTCAGTGGTGGATTAAGAACCCTTGTTATCTTTTTTTTAAGACTGTGCCAAGCCCAACAGACTCCGTATGTTGTCTTTACTGCGACTAAACAACTGGCGGGCTCATTTCAACGGCTGGGGGTGCCACTTTATGCCCTTGGTAAAGCATCTGCCGCAGCATTAGGTGATCAGCAACAACACTGGGGACGCTATTACGAGCATCAACCTCAGGTCGTTGCATTGCGTGTCAGTGATGTGGCTGTAGTGCTGCCTAAGCTTCAACAAGGACTTCGTTTTGCTCAAGATGTGGAGATCCTCTGATGCGCCAGCCGTTATGGCAACGATTACACCATTGGCAGCAAACAAAGCCTGCTTTGTTGGCACTTGAAGATGACAACATGCAGGTTACATGGGCGCAGCTACCCAGTTTGATCAAGACGATAGCGGATGCCTTTGCGCTTTGTGGAGGACAAGCTGTTGGCTTACAGCTAGAAAATGGCTGTCCCTGGGTGGTTGTGGATTTGGCACTGCTAAGCAGGGGGAACCCTGTTATCCCCCTGCCCTCATTTTTTAGCCAGGCACAAACCTCACATGTTTTAAATGATGCTGGTCTGCAGTGGTTAGTGGTTGATCAACTACCTCATTGGCTACGACCTGAACGTATACAGCAGCAATGGCCACTGCCGCTGGGACTTTCGTTGATTCAGCTAGTGCCAACAAATAGTGACACACTTACTAGACAGTCTTCCAGACTGAGACGAGGTGTAGCAAAAGTCACTTATACCTCAGGTACGACAGGTCAGCCAAAGGGGGTCATGTTAAGTGCCACCCATCAGCTACGTGTCGCACGTGCACTGGCTGAGCGATTGGCTCCACTTGGCTTGCAACGCCACGGATGCTGTCTACCGCTGGCTGTACTACTGGAAAACGTAGCAGGTGTCTATACCGCTTTATGGCAAGGTGCCACTGTCATATTACCTGCATTATCCAGCCAAGGTTGGCAACAAAGTCGGTTAATGGACTGGACTCAATATTTAGAGACTTGGGTTCGTTTTCAACCTGATTCGTTGATTTGGTTGCCTGCGATGTTGCGACATATTGTGCAACAGCAAAATCTCTCTTCACGCAAAGACAAACTAACGGAATGTGTTCGGTTCATTGCGGTGGGTGGCGGCAAAGTAACCTGCACGTTATTACACCAAGCCCAACACCAAGGACTGCCTGTCTATGAGGGATATGGCTTGTCGGAGTGTGCATCAGTGGTCGCACTTAATACGCCATTTGATAATGTGCCAGGAAGTGTTGGTCAGCTACTACCGCATTTGCAGGCACATTGCAGTGCACAGGGTGAATTGGTATTACAAGGTAATACGTTTTTAGGGTATTTAGGCCAACCTCGGTCAGCCAAACGAGTTGTGTGTACTGGCGATTTAGTACGACTTTCTCAATCAAACAGGCTTACGGTGAATGGTCGCTGTAAAAACACCATCGTGACCAGCTATGGGCGTAATATTAATCCTGAATGGGTTGAAGCTGAGGCTGAAGCATATCCTGCCCTGCAACAGTTCGTGCTACTTGGTAATGAGCACATGGATCTGACGGCATTGATTTTTTCGACCGCTTTTGAAGGCCATATTCTCCAATCATTAGCATCACTTAATAAGTCACTACCTGATTATGCCCAAGTAGGTCGTTGGCTTCGCTTAGCTGAGCCAATGACAGTCGATAATGGCCTGTTAACCAGTAATGGACGCTTGCGGCGCCAGGTCATTCAAGAACGGTTTCAGACTGACAAATTGATGGGTTTACCAAGACTCGCTAACTTAACTTAAGAGGGTTTTTGATAATGGGATTTTATAATCAGTTACAAGAGGCTACTGCGGTTGTCCGTCAGCAAATGCTTGATGCACCTGTCTTTACAGCAGTACCTGCGGGTAAAGTGTTACTGTCAACGTATACAACATTTCTAACCCAAGCCTATCATCATGTTAAACATACTGTTCCTCTTCTAATGGCCTGCGGAGCACAGCTAGGTCCTCGTTTTCCTGAATTGCAGCAAGCGATTGCCGAGTACATTACTGAGGAAATGGGCCACCAGGAATGGATTCTAGCGGATTTGGCCGCTTGTGGGGTTGATGCAGAGGAAGTGCGGCATGGACAGCCTGAGGCACCTATTGAACTCATGGTGGCCTTTTTATATGACGCTATCCATCGTGGTAATCCATTAAGTTTATTTGGCATGGTTCAAGTATTGGAAGGCACCAGTATTAATCAGGCTCATCGGATGGCGGATGCATTTCAGACAACCCTGAACTTACCTGACCAGGCCTTTAGCTATCTACGTTCACATGGCTCGCTTGATGTAGAGCATTGGCAGTTTTTTACCAATTTGATGAATGGTATCACTGAGCCAGAGGATCAGCAGACCATTATTCATAGTGCAAAACGAGTCTATCAGCTTTATGGTCAAATGTTGCACACGTTACCTCTACCAGAGGATGTGGCTGGTTTTGGTAATACTTTTGCCTTAGCAGGATAGGAGGTGCTGTGATGCAAGATAAACATTATCAAGGGAAACTCATTGTTTTAATGGGCGCGACGGGGGGAATTGGCCAAGCTTTAGCAAAACGTTTGGCTGAGTCGGGAGCAACATTGTTACTTGTTGCTCGTAATGTCCAGCGACTAGCGCTGCTTCAGCGTACTTTACCTGGACAGCACCATTGTTGTGCTACAGATCTTACTTCGGCTGAAGGTCGGGCGAAAATTTTCAGTATGATTCCCCCTCGCCAACCCCTGGACAGTGTTATTTTTACGGCAGGGGTTAATGAATTTCGCTGGCTAGAAGAACAATCACCAGACACGGTGAGCCAGCTAATGATGACTAACTTAACCTCGGTGATTTTACTAACACAACTCATATTACCTGCGGTTAAAGCCCATAAAGCTCAACTGGTCTATATTGGTTCAACTTACGGTGTTATTGGCTATCCTGGGTTTTCGACCTATTGCGCGTCAAAGTTTGGATTGCGAGGGTTTGCGCAAGCGCTTGGGCGAGAGCTTGGTAATGAAGGTGTTGTTGTTAAGTATGTAGCACCTCGCGCAACGGATACATCATTGAATGATGCGGCTATACGGCAACTTCTTCAGCAAACAGGAAGTCATTTAGACTCACCTGAGACTGTTGCACAGCAGGTTATGCTGGCATTGCGTGCAAAGCGCAATGAATGGTTTATTGGCTGGCCTGAAAAGTTGTTTGTTTGGCTTAACCAGCTTTTTCCTAGTCTTGTGAGCCGGGCTATACGTAAACAGTGGTCAACCATTCGTCATTGTGCAGAAACTCCGCGGGTTGTTTAGTGAGATAGGAGGAGTGTAAGTAATATACACTTCAGTTATCAGGTTTCACACAGTTAAGGATTTCAAGCATGCGAGTATTACTCGTGGAAGATGATAGTATGCTCGCGGATGGCCTGTGCGATGCACTACAACTGTCGGGGTATACTGTTGACTGGTTGGCGCAGGGACAGCCAGTACTGAGTAGTTTACGTCATCAGGCATTTGCCGGGGTGGTGTTGGATTTAGGTTTGCCTGATATGGATGGTATACACGTTATTAAACAAATACGTCAGGCGAAAATTGATTTACCTATTTTAATTCTGACCGCTCGGGATGAGATTGATGATCGTGTTCATGGGTTAGATGCAGGGGCTGATGATTATCTGGTTAAACCCTTTGATGTAGAAGAGTTAAAGGCGCGGTTACGTGCATTACTACGGCGATCACAAGGACGGCAGGATAATACCATCGTTTTGGGTGATATCGCATTACATCCTGAAAAACACCAAGTCTATTATCAGGCGCAAGAGATAAAGCTGAGTCGGCATGAATTTAAGTTACTGATGATTTTATTAGGACGTCCAGGCAAGGTCTTTACTAAGGAAATCTTACAAGAGTTGGTATATGGCTGGGATAATCCACCAGAGAGTAATTCAATAGAAGTCCATATTCACCATTTAAGAAAAAAGTTTTATACCTCGCTGATTAAAACAATTCGTGGAGTGGGTTATTGTGTTGAAAAAGTACCTGCCTGAACCCTCTATTCGTCTTTTTTTATTTTCTGGGGTGTTAGGGTTAGTGCTTTTCAGTACGTTGATTAGTTTAATCATTTCTTACCGTAATTCACATCATGAAATTGAAGAGTTATTTGATGCGCAACTTGCTGAGCAAGCGCGGATTTTATTGCCTGTGGTAGAACACTTTTACGCACAGCAACAGGCGCTAAGCTCAGAGACTTCAGGAAATAATAAACCTGCTGCAGAGACATTGCCTTTCATTAATAAGGCTTTTGGCGAAACGAGTCACCGTATTGTAAATGAGCCTATTGGGCATCGGTATGAAAAAAAAATAGCGTTTCAATTTTTAACAAATCAAGGGGGATTACTATTACATTCTGCCAGTGCACCTGAACAGCCTTTTCTTGAGCCTCAATCGGGCTATATTAATGTGCATTACCAGAAGCACCAATGGCGTTGTTTTTTACTGCAAAATCCACAAACGCAGCGTTGGTTATTAGTGGCTGAGCGTGATGATGTGCGTGGTGAGCTCATAGAGGAGATTGTTGAGCAAGGGATAACACCAATGGTTTTGCTTATCCCCTTGTTGTGTTTTTTATTGTGGCAGGTTCTACATCGTGGTTTAGCCCCCCTTCAACACTTGGCAGAAGTAATCGCCAGTCGTAGTCCTAATAATCTTGAACCAGTACAGGGCATTCTACGGCGGCGGGAAATTCAGCCTATTATTCTTGCATTAAATCAGCTTTTTCAGCGATTACAACAAGCGCTTGATCGTGAAAAACAATTTACTTCAGAGGCCGCGCATGAGTTAAGAACGCCTTTAGCGGTTTTGGGGTTGTATGCCCAAAATGCGTTGCAGGCAAAAGATACTAACACTCGTGAAAATGCATTACATAAACTCATTTTGGGTATTGATCGTTGTAGTCGATTAGTTCAGCAGTTACTGACGCAGGCTCGGGTGGATAATGTACAACAGCTGACGTTTGAAGCGGTTTCGTTGAATAAATTAATTCGGGAAACCATTGCTGAACGTATGCCATTGGCGCTGGCAAAGCAACAGCAGGTCGTTTTTAACGATCATCATCAGTCTGTTATGATCAAAGGCCAATCGACATGGCTCAGTATTTTGGTGAGTAATTTATTAGACAATGCAATTCACTACTCCCCTGTTGCGACTGATATTGGTGTTGAACTGGTGGCGTTGAATGAAACTATTGTATTGAAGGTTCAGGATTCTGGTCCAGGTGTCACTGAAGAAGATCTAGAGAAACTAACCACACGTTTTTATCGTGGGAATGCTTCTGGTGCATCTGGCGCTGGGTTAGGCCTTGCTATTGTAGAGCGGGTTGTAGCATTACATCATGGTTATTTACATTTTAAAAATAGAAATGATGGCTGTTCAGGTTTAATAGTATGTGTTCAATTGCCAAGCGATCAAAATAAATAGTAAGTTTACGATTTAGTGTAAATGCTTATCTTTAGAGGGCCATTGATAATAAAAATGGGAGAATACCCTAATATAACAGTAGATATAGTAGAGATTCTCCATTCTTAATTGCTTATAAATTTACAGTATCATGCGTCTCTTTTTCAGTGTTCAACGTGCATTTGCGGAACTGAATACCATATTGATGTGATAGCTTACCATCTATGGTATCTGTGGTGATTAAACCACGTGCATTTGAATTACCACCATCATTGACTCTTAATTCGGTA
>NZ_JAGSOY010000089.1 GCF_018837975.1 Zooshikella harenae
CAACGCAGGGTAATGTGAGTTTGCGCTTACCTTGCTTACACGCTAAATCAAAGTGTAACCAGCAAAAACTAATTAAGTCTTTTTAACTTATAGCAAAATCATTAAAGAGATAACGATAAAAGGCACTCTCCTCACTAAATATCTAGTTATTTTTCTGCTGTTTCCTTTTATAATTAGCGGATTTTGCAGCAAGCACTGGTTTGGCCTTATTGGTGTGTAAAGTATTGGCATAATACTTTGAAGGTAGCAAAGGGTCCATGTGCTATATAGTTCTTGCTAGCAGTTAATGTTGCTAAAGATCGAGGTTAGAGATTGTGGATTTTCCGACACGCTATGATGTGATTGTAGTGGGTGGTGGTCATGCAGGTACTGAAGCTGCATTGGCTGCGGCACGCATGGGCGTTAAAACATTACTGTTAACACACAATATTGAGACTTTGGGACAAATGTCCTGTAATCCCGCAATTGGGGGCATCGGGAAAAGTCACCTAGTAAAAGAGGTGGATGCTCTGGGCGGAGCAATGGCTCAAGCAACAGATCGGGCAGGGATTCAATTTCGTATTCTTAACTCTCGAAAAGGGCCTGCAGTTCGGGCAACACGCGCACAAGCAGATCGGATACTCTATAAAGCTGCAATTAGACATATGCTGGAAAACCAGCCCAACCTTGATATTTTCCAACAAGCTGTTGATGACCTGATTGTTCATCAGGAAAAGGTGGAAGGTGTTATTACCCAGATGGGGCTGAAATTTTATGCACCTAGCGTGGTTATAACTGCGGGTACCTTTTTAGGTGGCGTTATTCACATTGGCCTGGACAATCATTCTGGTGGTAGAGCGGGTGATCAACCTTCCATTGCACTGGCTAAACGTTTAAGAGCGTTGCCCTTTTGTGTTGAGCGTTTAAAAACAGGGACGCCTCCTCGTATCGATGCACGCTCAGTAGATTTTTCTGTTATGACACCACAGCCTGGTGATACGCCTTTGCCTGTTATGTCATTCTTGGGAGATGTTACTGAACACCCTCAGCAGGTTAACTGTTTTATTGCTCATACTAATGAACAAACCCATGAGATTATCCGAAGTGGGTTGGATCGTTCCCCTATGTACACAGGTGTTATTGAGGGAGTAGGGCCACGTTATTGTCCTTCAATTGAAGACAAAATTATGCGTTTTGCGGATAAGTCATCTCACCAGGTGTTTGTTGAACCTGAAGGACTGACTACTCATGAGCTTTACCCGAATGGTATTTCTACGAGCTTACCGTTTGATGTGCAGCTAGCATTAGTCAGGTCGATTAAAGGCTTTGAAAATGCACATATCATCCGCCCTGGTTACGCTATAGAGTATGACTTTTTTGATCCAAGAGATTTGCATCATTCTTTGGAAACCAAATTTATCCAAGGATTGTTCTTTGCTGGGCAGATTAACGGCACCACCGGCTATGAAGAAGCGGCTGCTCAAGGGCTGTTAGCGGGTTTGAATGCTGCGCGTAGAGCACAGGAAAAAGAAGCATGGTGTCCACGTCGGGATGAAGCTTATATTGGGGTGCTTGTGGATGACCTAATCACTCATGGAACCCGTGAGCCATATCGAATGTTTACGAGTCGTGCAGAGTATCGACTGATTTTACGAGAAGATAATGCGGATTTACGGTTAACAGAAAAGGGCCGTGAACTGGGGCTTGTGGATGATCACCGTTGGGAGGTGTTTTCTGCAAAGCAAGAAGCTATTGCGAAAGAGCAGGAACGGCTAAAGACTTCGTGGATTCAACCAGGTTCTGTTGTAGCTGAACAACTTAATAAAATCATTACCAGCCCAATTACGCATGAGTACAATTTGCTTGAGCTATTGCGTCGGCCAGAAGTGAGATATGAGCAAGTTGCTGGTCTTGTGGGTGAGCCTGCATCCGATGACTGTCAGGTTGCTGAGCAGGTTGAAATTCAAGTTAAGTATGAAGGCTATATCGCTCGCCAGGAAAATGAGATAATTAAACTGCGTCGTCATGAAGAGACTCGTTTACCTGCAGACCTGGATTATGACAATATTTCTGGTCTATCGAATGAAATAAAGCAAAAACTGATTACCCATAAACCTGAAACGCTTGGGCAGGCATCTCGTATATCGGGCGTTACCCCTGCAGCAGTCTCTTTGCTGATTGTTCATCTTAAGAAGCGCTCATTGCTGAACGAGAAGTCAGCTTAATCATTACATCTAGCCTTCATTTGACTTTTACGAGAGGTTAAGGCTGTTATCAATATTTTGGTAACAGTCTTGGTTTTACTTTTAACCTTCTCAGTTTTAAGTTTGCTGTATTATGTAAAACCCATTTAATGATAAGTAATATGAGTATGGTGGAATCACAACGTTTACTCCTGGTCAACGGTATAAAACAGATGGGCTTGACGCTGACGACGGATCAAATTGATGCGTTGATGACGTACTTGGGGTTACTCGTCAAATGGAATCAGGCTTACAATCTCACCGCAATTAGAGACCCCAATACCATGGTTAAGCGGCACTTGTTGGATAGCCTAAGTGTTACACCGTATATTGATAAAGGTCACATTCTCGATGTGGGAACTGGACCTGGTTTACCTGGTATACCTCTAGCGCTTTTTTTTCCTGAAAAGCAGTTCACATTACTGGATAGCAATGGTAAAAAAACCCGTTTTTTAACCCAGGCAAAAATTCAGTTAGAATTGGGTAACGTTACGGTTGTGCAGTCTAGAGCAGAAGAGTTTGAGGTAGAGCAGCCATTTGACATAATTGTGTCACGGGCTTTTGCCTCACTATGTGATATGTTACAAAATACACATCACTTATGTGCCGATGAGGGTTATTTTTTAGCAATGAAAGGACTCTACCCTGAGGCAGAAATAGCGCAACTCGACTCAAAAATGACAGAGCAAATTGAAGCTTATCAATTATCTGTCCCAGGGTGTGATGCACAGCGTCACCTCATTAAAATTAGCAACAAACCAGTTTAATTTAAGTCAGCTGAGGGACATCCAAGGTGGCGAAAATACTTGCAGTGACCAACCAAAAAGGTGGGGTGGGTAAGACAACCACTTGCGTCAATCTGGCTGCATCTTTAGTAGCCACCAAACGTCGTGTACTTCTAGTTGATCTTGACCCCCAGGGAAATGCAACCATGGGGAGTGGGGTTAATAAGCAAACACTATCAGCGTCTGTTTATGATGTGTTAACAGGGCAAAAAGAAGTGGTAGATGCCTTGGTAAAAAGCGAATCTGGCGGATTTGACTTATTACCTGCGAATGGTGATTTGACTGCTGCTGAAGTACAACTGTTGGAGCTACCTAATAAGGAGAAGCGACTCAGTTATGCACTGGCAAAGGCAGCATCTCAATACGATTACATCATTGTTGACTGCCCCCCATCATTGAATATGTTAACCGTCAACGCCCTCGCCGCAGCTAATGGTGTTATTATCCCTATGCAATGTGAGTATTATGCGTTGGAGGGGTTAACAGCTTTACTTGATACAATTCAACGAATTAGTCGTGTTTTAAATGCCAACTTAAAAATAGAAGGCTTGTTACGTACTATGTATGACCCACGTACAAGTTTGGCAAATGAAGTATCATCACAGTTGGTCAATCATTTTGGTGATAAAGTTTATCGCACGGTAATACCTCGTAATATTCGCTTGGCGGAAGCGCCTAGTTTTGGTATGCCCGCCTTGGCGTATGATAAAGCATCTCGTGGGGCGGTTGCTTATCTTGCCTTGGCTGGAGAAATGCTTCGACGCCAGGAAACACCGCTTAAACAAGAGTCTGCATAAGTATTCTAACCCTTGGACAAAGTTGATTATTTCCTATGGCAGCTAAAAAGCGTGGTTTGGGCCGAGGCCTAGATGCTCTGCTGGGAGGTTCATCTTATAACGAGCCTGATCATAATAGCGAGCAACAAGAAAAAGAGCTTATGCATCTCCCTGTTGAGTTTATTCAGCGGGGGCGTTACCAGCCTCGGCGGGATATGCACCCTGATGCCTTAGAGGAACTGGCAAGTTCTATTAAAGCACAGGGGGTGATGCAACCCATTGTTGTAAGGCCAGTTGGTACTGATCAATATGAGATTATTGCTGGGGAGCGACGCTGGCGTGCAAGTCAGTTAGCGGGTTTAGATACCATCCCTGCTGTGATTCGTGACGTGCCAGATGAAGCGGCTATCGCGATGGCGCTGATTGAGAATATTCAGCGTGAAGACCTAAACCCTATTGAAGAAGCCATTGCTTTACAACGTCTGCAGCAAGAGTTTGGGCTTACCCAACAGCAGGTTGCTGATGCCGTTGGCAAGTCAAGAGTAGCCATCACTAACTTGCTTCGTTTGATGACACTAAGTGATGACATCAAAACGATGCTGGAGCATGGTGACCTGGATATGGGACATGCTAAAGCACTTTTAGGCTTACCCAAATCTACTCAAATAGAAACAGCAAAAAGTGTCGTAGCAAAAGGACTATCTGTCAGACAAACTGAGTCTTTAGTACGGCATATTCAGGCAGACAAAAAAGTAAAAGACAATAAAAGTACGCCTATTGATCCTGATATTAAAAAGTTGGAAGATGATCTAGGTGAGAAGTTGGGTGCACCTGTTGTCATCCAACATACAGCTAAAGGAAAAGGAAAGCTAATCATCAAGTACAACAGTCTTGATGAATTGGATGGTGTATTAGATCATATTAAATAAGATAGCTTTTTCAGCAAGTTATCTGCGAAGTTTTGTGTATTTGACTAATGAGCCTGGTTCATTAAGCTGCATGAGTGTTGAACACTCGAGCCATTCCCAATATACTTCAAGCCCCAAAAATTAACTGAAAATGTTTTGAGGTCTCGAGGGGGCCTTTTATAAGCTCGAGGGGGCCTTGTTGGACAGTTGTAGGCGAGTAGCACACGTCAGTTGGTTGGTGGTGTTGTTTATTGTAGTAGCTAAGGCTTTTGCTACATGATTGCACCCCACTTAAAAAAGCCGCCCATATACCGTGTAATAATTATACAACTCTTAATTACGGTATTGGCCGCATTGGTTTTATGGCTGCATAGTACAGTTGTAGCCTATTCAGCGTTGCTGGGTGGGTTAGCTTCTTTGTTGCCTAATGCCTATTTGGTTAGCAATGCGTTTGCATACTCAGGTGCTCGTGCTGCACAAAAAATAGCCAGATCGTTTTACAAAGGTGAAGCTGGAAAACTTATTTTGACCGCAATGATTTTTGCGTTGGTTTTTATTTTCGTAAAACCGCTTAATGTCTTCGCCTTGTTTGGGATCTTTATTGTTGTTCAGATGGTGAACTGGTTTACTGCCTGGATAATAAAGTTTTAGCTTATTGGATTACTGCGAGAGCATACCATGGCGACTGAAAACCAAACATCTGCTGAATATATTCAGCACCATTTACAGAATTTAACATTTGGCCAGCTGCCAGAGGGGTTTGAGCGGGTTGACCATCATGGCAAGGTGGTTGAGACGTTAACCGACTCTGCATGGACGATTGCGCATAATGCTGCAGAAGCCAAAGCAATGGGCTTTTGGGCATTTCATTTAGACACGCTTGGTTGGTCGATTTTTCTGGGGGTAATATTTTTATACCTATTCAGAAAGGCAGCAATATATGCAACAAGTGGCGTACCAGGTGCTTTGCAAAACTTTGTCGAGTTGATGGTGGAGTTTGTAGACACCAACGTTAAAGACACCTTCCACGGTCGAAATGCGCTAATTGCTCCCCTTGCGCTGACTATTTTTGTCTGGGTCTTTTTAATGAATCTTATGGACCTGGTTCCTGTCGATTGGTTGCCTCTTATTGCGACAAATATTGGCATTCCATATATGAAGGTAGTACCCACCACGGATCCGAATGCCACAATAGCGATGGCGCTGGCTGTGTTTGGCTTAATTATTTACTACAGCATTAAGGTTAAAGGTGTAGGTGGTTTTGTTAGCGAGTTAACATTGCATCCTTTCAATCACTGGTCTCTGATACCTTTTAATTTCTTACTAGAGTTTGTTGGGTTGCTGGCGAAGCCTGTCTCATTAGCCTTACGTCTCTTTGGTAACCTTTATGCTGGTGAGCTTATTTTTATTCTAATTGCGTTAATTCCTGTTTGGTGGGCGCAATGGTTCCTTTCAGTACCTTGGGCAATTTTCCATATTTTGATCATTGTACTGCAGGCGTTTATTTTCATGATGCTTACTATTGTGTACTTAAGTATGGCTCATGAAGACCATTAATCTATCGGTTTTTGTCATCACTTTTCTTTAACTAAAGACGACGACTGTCGGGAGGAAATAAATGGAAACTGTAGTTGGTTTAACAGCGATCGCAGTAGCTCTTTTAATTGGTATGGGTGCTTTAGGTACTGCGATTGGTTTTGGTTTGTTGGGTGGTAAATTCCTTGAAGGTGCTGCTCGTCAACCTGAAATGGTACCAATGCTACAAATTAAAATGTTCATCGTAGCGGGTCTATTGGACGCGGTTACTATGATCGGTGTGGGTATTGCGCTGTTCTTCACTTTCGCTAACCCCTTCATTAGCTTGGTTAACTAGGTCATTTATGCAAATAACGGCTAGTGCCAGTCGTTTGTGCATTAGTTGTCCTATAAAAATACAGCGAGAGGTGTTGGCATGAATCTCAATGCGACCCTTATAGGACAGTCACTGGCCTTCGCGATTTTCGTTATTTTCTGTATGAAGTATGTATGGCCTCCTGTCATGCAAGCACTGAAACAGAGACAAAAGAAAATTGCTGATGGTTTAGAGGCTGCGGATCGCGCGAAGCGTGATTTAGAGCTAGCTCAAGATAAAGCTGGCAAGCAATTACGTGAAGCAAAACAACAAGCTGCTGATATTATCGAGCAAGCTAATAAACGTTCATCTCAGATTATTGAAGAAGCTAAAGAGCAAGCAAAAACTGAAGGTGAGCGGATAAAAGTTGCAGCTCAGGCAGAAATCGAGCAAGAAGTTAATCGTGCACGTGAAGCACTTCGTGCTCAGGTAGCAACTTTAGCGATTGCCGGGGCAGAAAAAATTCTTGGTGTAGCGGTTGACGAGAAAGCGCAAAGCAAACTCGTAGACCAGCTTGCCGCTGAGCTATAACAGGGGTTAGCCAAATGGAACTGACCACCTTAGCTCGACCCTATGCAAAAGCAGCGTTTGAGTTTGCAGTGGCTAAAAAAAGCCTGTCAAAATGGTCAGCAATGTTAAACCTGGGTGCTGCAATTTCTGTGCAGCCAAAGGTACAACAGTTGTTGTCCTCTCCTGATGTAAATGGAGAGACCCGGGCAGCCGTTTTTTTAGATGTGTGTGGTGATGAAATTGACAGCCACGGAGCAAACTTCATCCACGCTCTAGCAAGCAATAAACGTTTAACCTTGCTGCCATACATCGCTGGCCTGTTTGAGCAGTTAAAGGCTGAAGAAGAGAAGAAAGTTGATGTACAAGTAACTTCAGCTTTTGAACTGACAGCTGAACAGCAGGATAAACTGGCAAAATCACTCAGCTCGCGTTTCGGTCGTGAAATTAATGTTGAGAATAAGGTTGATAAGAGCCTGTTAGGTGGTCTTATCATCAAAGCTGGCGATCTGGTAATTGATGGCAGTATCCGTGCCAAGCTTGATCAATTGGCCGACGCGATGAGATCCTGAGTTAAAGGGGCATAGCATGCAGCAACTGAATCCATCTGAAATCAGCGATATTATCAAGCAGCGAATAGAGAAGCTTGATATCGCAACTGAAGCCCGTAATGAGGGCACGATCGTCAGCGTATCTGATGGTATTGTTCGTATCCATGGACTGGCTGACGTAATGTACGGAGAAATGATTGAGTTTTCCGGCGGCATATTCGGTATGGCGCTGAATCTGGAACGTGACTCAGTCGGTGCCGTTGTTCTAGGTGATTACAAGGGTTTGGCTGAAGGCCAAACAGCAAAATGTACTGGTCGTATTCTGGAAGTACCTGTAGGTGAAAAGCTTTTAGGTCGTGTCGTTGATGCGTTAGGTAACCCTATTGATGGCAAGGGACCTATTGATGCTGAACTGACTGCACCTGTTGAAAAAGTAGCGCCTGGGGTAATTGCACGTAAGTCAGTTGATCAACCTGTGCAAACAGGTTTGAAGGCGATTGACTCAATGATTCCAATCGGTCGTGGTCAGCGGGAGTTGATTATCGGTGACCGTCAGGTTGGTAAATCTGCAGTAGCAATTGATACCATTATCAACCAGAAAGGTACTGGTATTAAATGTATCTACGTTGCGATTGGTCAGAAACAATCTTCTATTGCTAACGTTGTTCGTAAGCTTGAAGAGCATGGTGCAATGGAACATACCATTGTGGTTGCAGCAGGTGCTGCAGATCCTGCACCCATGCAGTTCCTGGCTCCCTTTGCTGGCTGTTCAATGGGTGAGTATTTCCGCGACCGTGGTCAAGATGCATTAATCATCTATGATGATTTGACCAAGCAAGCATGGGCTTACCGCCAAATTTCCTTGTTGTTGCGTCGTCCACCTGGTCGAGAAGCTTATCCTGGGGACGTGTTCTATCTGCACTCTCGTCTGTTAGAACGTGCTGCTCGTGTAAATGCTGACTATGTAGAAGCGTTTACCAATGGTGAAGTTAAAGGCAAAACGGGCTCTCTGACAGCACTGCCAATCATTGAGACTCAGGCAGGTGATGTTTCTGCGTTCGTACCGACTAACGTAATTTCGATTACGGATGGCCAGATTTTCTTGGAAACAAACTTGTTTAACTCAGGCATACGTCCTGCGATTAACCCAGGTATTTCGGTATCTCGGGTAGGTGGTGCCGCACAGACGAAAATCATGAAAAAACTGTCAGGTGGTATCCGTACTGCTTTGGCTCAGTATCGTGAATTGGCCGCTTTCTCACAGTTTGCTTCTGATTTGGATGAATCAACACGTAAGCAGTTAGAGCATGGCCAGCGTGTAACCGAATTGATGAAACAGAAGCAGTACTCGCCGCTGAGTGTGGCTGAAATGTCCGTCAGTATCTACGCAGCAGACAAAGGATACCTAGAAGACGTCGAGCTTAAGAAAGTCGTTGATTTTGAAGCTGCATTAATTTCATTCCTGAACAGTGAATATACTGAACTGATGAATAAGATTAATGAATCAGGTAGCTACAACGACGAAATTGAAGCAGGTATCAAGCAAGGTATTGAGAAGTTTAAAGCAACTCAAACCTGGTAAGTAAGGTATCAGTCAGGGACCTAAGTCATTGACTGATCCGCTGCTGCATTACTGGCATCAGTAATGTTTTCAACCTGAAAGGGTGCTACATGGCAGTCGGAAAAGAAATTCGCACGCAGATTGCGAGCATCAAAAACACACAAAAAATCACCAGTGCTATGCAATTGGTGGCGGCGAGTAAAATGCGTAAGGCACAGGATCGTATGCAACACAGCCGTCCTTATGCTGAGCGCATTCGTGAGGTAGTTGGTCATATTGCCAACTCAACTCCTGAATATCGCCACACCTACATGACTGAAAGAGAAGTCAAGCGGGTTGGTTTTGTAGTCGTGTCGTCTGATCGTGGTCTGTGCGGCGGCTTGAACATTAACCTGTTCAAGAAAACCATTACTGAAATGAAACAGTGGGCTGACAAAGGTGCAGAGATAGATCTTTGCCTCGTTGGTAGCAAAGCTGGTGCCTTTTTCCGCCATTATGGCGGTAATGCGGTAGCAGCTATCAATGGTTTGGGTGATGAGCCTTCCATTGCTGATTTGATTGGTGGCGTTAAGATAATGCTTGATGCCTATGAAGAAGGTCGAATTGATCGCCTGTACCTGGTGTTTAACCGCTTTGTTAACACCATGACTCAGGAGCCTAACAGTGAGCAGTTGCTCCCCTTACAAGCCAGTGATGACAAGACTTTAAAACATCATTGGGACTACTTATATGAGCCAGATGCCAAACAGTTACTTGATGGCTTACTGGTTCGTTATGTTGAGTCTCAGGTTTATCAGGCTGTTGTTGAGAATAATGCCTGTGAACAGGCTGCCCGAATGGTTGCAATGAAGAGCGCAACTGATAATGCGGGTAACCTGATTGATGAGCTACAGCTGGTTTATAACAAGGCCCGTCAATCAGCAATCACTCAGGAAATTTCAGAAATCGTTGGCGGCGCTGCCGCTGTTTAATGGTTTGAACAGGTTCAGGTTATTGAATATGAGGAACCATCGATGAGTAGCGGACGTATCGTACAAATTATCGGTGCCGTGGTCGACGTAGAGTTTCCCCGCGATTCTGTACCCAAGGTTTATGACGCTCTGGTAGTTGAGAGCAAAGACTTAACTTTGGAAGTACAGCAACAGCTGGGTGATGGCGTGGTGCGGTCAATCGCCATGGGTTCAACAGAAGGTGTGAGCCGTGGCTTGGATGTTAAAAATACCAACGAGCCAATTAAAGTACCTGTGGGTAAAGAAACCCTAGGTCGTATTATGGACGTGTTGGGTAATCCTATTGATGAGAAAGGGCCTATTGGTGAGGAGGAGCGTTACTCTATCCACCGTGAAGCGCCTTCTTTCGATGAGCAAGCGGCTGCCAATGAGCTGCTTGAAACAGGTATTAAAGTAATCGACTTGGTTTGTCCTTTTGCGAAAGGGGGTAAAGTAGGTCTGTTCGGTGGTGCGGGTGTTGGTAAGACCGTCAACATGATGGAGCTTATTCGTAACATCGCCATTGAGCACAGTGGTTATTCCGTATTTGCCGGTGTAGGTGAGCGGACTCGTGAAGGTAATGACTTCTACCACGAGATGCAGGAATCAAACGTACTGGACAAAGTATCTCTGGTATATGGTCAGATGAATGAACCACCTGGAAACCGTTTGCGTGTGGCACTGACCGGTTTGACCATGGCAGAGAAGTTCCGTGATGAGGGACGTGATGTACTGTTGTTTGTTGACAACATCTATCGTTACACCTTGGCGGGGACTGAGGTATCTGCACTGTTAGGTCGTATGCCGTCAGCAGTAGGTTATCAGCCAACATTGGCTGAAGAAATGGGGGTTCTTCAGGAGCGGATTACTTCAACGAAGACAGGCTCGATTACATCGATTCAAGCCGTTTACGTTCCTGCTGATGACTTGACTGACCCATCACCAGCAACAACCTTCTCGCACTTGGATGCAACTGTTGTATTGTCTCGTGATATTGCAGCAAAAGGTATTTACCCAGCAGTAGATCCGTTGGATTCAACGTCACGTCAGCTTGATCCATTGGTTATTGGTCAAGAGCACTATGACGTTGCTCGGGGTGTTCAGTCTGTTCTCCAGCGCTATAAAGAGCTGAAAGATATCATTGCCATTCTTGGTATGGATGAGCTTTCAGAAGAAGATAAGACAGTTGTTACCCGTGCACGTAAAATTGAACGTTTCTTGTCACAGCCATTCTTCGTTGCTGAAGTCTTTACTGGTTCATCAGGTAAATATGTACCACTTAAAGAAACTATTAGTAGTTTCAAAGGCATTCTGGAAGGTGAATACGATGATTTGCCAGAACAGGCCTTCTATATGGTGGGAAGTATTGACGAGGCTATTGAAAAGGCCAAGAAACTTTAATGAGCCTTCAGCCGGTAGCAAGTTTACAGGTACCGGCTTAGGCCGCAGCGAGGCATACCGCGATGGCAATTACAGTACATTGTGACATCGTCAGCGCAGAGCAGGAGATATACTCAGGCTTGGTTGAGATGGTTATTGCAACAGGTATCTTGGGTGACCTGGGTATTGCCCCTGGCCATGCTCCCCTGTTGACTGACCTTAAGCCTGGTCCCGTTCGTGTCGTGAAACAGGGTGGCAAAGAAGAAATATTTTATGTTTCTGGTGGTTTCCTTGAGGTTCAACCGAACTCAATCACTGTGCTTGCTGATACTGCACTACGCGCCAGTGATGTTGATGAGGCGGCTGCTGTTCGTGCAAAACAAGAAGCAGAGCAAGCACTGGCTAATCAAAG
The DNA here is from genome assembly GCF_018837975.1 of Zooshikella harenae. Lineage (GTDB taxonomy): Bacteria > Pseudomonadota > Gammaproteobacteria > Pseudomonadales > Zooshikellaceae > Zooshikella > Zooshikella harenae. The sequence goes on from NZ_JAGSOY010000089.1 coordinate 11,983, forward strand.
TGGTGAGTTTGATTACTCTCGTGCAGCTAGCCAGTTAGCAGAAGCAGCTGCAAAACTTCGTACTTTGCAACATATTCGGCAAAAGCGCTGATAAGGCACGAGCCGATTTGAAAAAGGGTAGCTATGCTACCCTTTTTTTTTGATTGAACTCTCGCTATAGACGCTTTTTTAATTTTTACGATGGTGTAGGATTTGCAAAGCATCCACTGCCATCTTAATAGTTCGTTTTAATTGTACGGTTTTTCAAAAAGTTGGGGTTATTGCTAATCCCTATCTGTAAAAATTACCAACAAGTACCTCACGACTAATCATGAATGTTGATATTGTCATCTTGGCTGCAGGCCAAGGCACACGAATGAAATCTAAACTGCCAAAAGTTATTCATTCTTTGGCGGGTAAACCCATGTTAGAGCATGTCATGTTGGCAGCTCAACACGCCATGCAGCAGCAGGATCAACGACAGTTGCATATTGTCGTTGGCCATGGAGGAGATACTGTAAAACATCGGCTCAATCATTATGCCGTGAACTGGATAACTCAAGCGCAACAATTAGGTACGGGTCATGCTGTTGCTCAAGCAGTTTCCCACATCGATGAGTCAGATGTTGTGCTTATTTTGTATGGTGATGTGCCATTAATACAGACTAAGACTCTGCATGACTTGTTAATTGCTGCAAAGCAGAGTGGTTTTGCTTTGTTAACAGTAGCGTTAGCTGATGCCACGGGTTATGGGCGAATTGTACGTGATGCTAATCAGAACATTACTGCAATAGTTGAACATAAAGATGCAGCCCCTGAACAGCTCGCTATCAAAGAAATTAATACAGGCATCATGGCTGTAAAAACAGAAAAGCTAAAACAGTGGCTGCCTAAACTAAGTAATGACAATGCTCAAGGGGAGTACTATTTAACGGACATCGTTGCCATGGCTGTTGCTGATGGAATGACGGTTAATGGTGTTCATCCAAGCTGCGAGCAAGAAGTTCAAGGTGTTAACAACCGTGTGCAGTTAGCAGAGCTAGAGCGCTGGTTTCAGTATGAGCAGGCTAAACAGTTAATGCTTGCAGGAGCAACGGTTGCTGATCCAAACCGTTTGGATGTTCGGGGTGATGTTAGCGTTGGGCAAGATGTATTTATTGATGTCAATGTTGTTTTTGAAGGTGCAGTGACAATTGGTGATAACGTTGTTATAGGTCCTAACTGTGTTATTGCTGATAGTGTCATTGCGGATAATGCGGTTATTAAAGCAAATTCAATTTTGGAGTCTGCAGAAGTGGGTTCTGCAGCTGAGGTTGGACCTTTTGCTCGATTACGTCCCGCCACAGTTTTAGCAAAAAAAGCTAAAGTGGGTAATTTTGTTGAGACGAAAAAAGTAAATGTGGGTGTAGGGAGTAAAATAAACCACTTGACGTATGTGGGTGATGCAGACATTGGCTCTGGTGTAAACATAGGAGCAGGTACCATTACCTGTAACTATGATGGCGTTAATAAGCACAAAACAGTCATAGAGGATAATGTATTTATAGGCTCCAATAGTTCGTTGGTTGCTCCTGTAACCATTGCTCAGGGGGCCACTGTTGGTGCAGGTTCAACTATTACTCGAGCCGTTTCAGCTGAACAGCTTGCGGTATCTCGTGGAAAACAAACGAATATTGATGGTTGGCAACGACCAAAAAAGAAATAGCAAGATAATGCAGCACGTAGATAAAACGTGTTACCTGTAAAGCTGGTTTTTAAGAATAAGGAACGTGGTTATGTGTGGAATTGTGGGGGCTGTAGCTCAACGGGATGTTGCCGAGATATTATTGGAAGGACTTCGTCGTCTGGAGTATCGGGGTTATGACTCGGCTGGCATGGCTATTGTTAATCAAGCTGGTGAGCTGAATAGGCTGCGTCGTCTAGGCAAAGTTGCTGAGTTGTCTGATGCACTAAAGCTTGAGCCCTTACAAGGTGGTACTGGAATCGCTCATACTCGTTGGGCAACTCATGGAGAACCCAGTGAACGTAATGCCCACCCACATGTTTCTAATGGTGATATAGCTGTAGTCCACAATGGTATTATTGAAAATCACGAACGGCTTCGGGAAAAACTAAAAAAACAGGGCTATGAATTTATCTCGGAAACAGATACCGAAGTTATTGTTCACCTTATTCATGCTGAAATACAAAATACAAAGAGCTTATTAGAAGCAGTACAACGGGCCGTTGAGCAACTGGAAGGTGCGTATGGAATGGTTGCGATGGATCGTCGTGACCCTAGCCGACTGATTGGTGCTCGTTCTGGTAGTCCGTTAGTGATAGGCGTTGGTATTGGAGAACGTTTCTTTGCTTCAGATCAGCTGGCTTTATTGCCAGTAACACGACGTTTTATTTACCTTGAAGAAGGTGATGTTGCTGAAATAACACGTGACAGCATTGATATTTATGATCAATCTGGCAAGCCAGTTAAGCGTGAAGAATCTGAAAGTACAGTAACTCATGATGCAAGTGACAAAGGCAAGTTCCGTCACTATATGTTGAAGGAAATTTATGAGCAACCTGATGCCATTATTAATACGCTTGAAGGTCGGCTTACTGATAAACAAGTGATTGAAGCAAGCTTTGGTCATGAAGCGCATGATATTTTCAGCAAAGTTGAGTCAGTCCAGATTATTGCCTGTGGCACAAGTTATCATGCTGGACTTGTTGCCCGTTACTGGTTCGAGAGTATTGCGGGGGTGCAATGTAATGTTGAGATTGCTTCTGAGTTCCGCTATCGCAAATCGGTCGTCCCCAAAAACTGTTTATTTGTAACAATTTCTCAGTCAGGAGAAACCGCAGATACCTTAGCTGCATTGCGCTTGGCAAAAGAGCAGGGATTCATGGCATCACTGGCTATTTGTAATGTTCCTGGTTCATCACTTGTACGTGAGTCTGATCTGTCGTTTATGACCCGAGCTGGTGCTGAAATAGGTGTTGCATCAACAAAAGCGTTCACGACTCAGCTTGTATCTTTCTTAATGCTGGTTGCTGCGATTGGCCGTTATCGTGACATGTCTGCTGAAACGGAAACCGAAATCGTTAAAGCACTTAAAGAACTACCTACTCATCTTAACCATGTTTTGCAGTTAGCTGATGATATTGAAGGCTTGGCTGAAGATTTTTCAGAAAAGCACCATAGCTTATTTTTAGGACGTGGAGACCAGTATCCCATTGCAATGGAAGGTGCATTAAAGTTAAAGGAAATTTCCTATATTCACGCTGAAGCATATGCAGCAGGTGAATTAAAACATGGACCTCTTGCCTTGATAGATACTGATATGCCTGTCGTTGTTGTTGCTCCGAACAATGATTTATTGGAAAAACTCAAGTCAAATATGGAAGAAGTTCGTGCACGGGGTGGGCAACTCTATGTGTTTGCAGACCAGGCCACACAACTTAAAGGGGGGGAGGGTGTAAAAGTCATGTACGTTGAACATGTTCATGAAGTTGTTGCACCGATTATTTTCACTGTACCTCTTCAGTTATTGTCTTACTACGTTGCAATTATTAAAGGTACCGATGTTGACCAGCCGCGTAATTTAGCGAAGTCAGTAACGGTTGAGTAAGCTTCCTCTCTTACCATGGCTTTGCTAAAATATCTTTATTAGTAAAGTCATGGGAAAGTTAAAAAATATTTTCTTCGTGATCTATTTATATATTTTTCTTAAGCAAATTTTCTAGACTAATACTTTTAAGCCAACGACTAAAAGTATTTACCCACCTAAAAGTAATTAGACTACAAACAAATATTTTTATATAAAAGCTGAATTATATTAATTTCAGTCTTCCACAGAGTTTAATAAGATGTCTGGACGTAATCAATACGAATCTTCAAATTTATCACTTTTGGATGCTTTAAACCTATTAACTGTTGATGACTTAAAAAGCCTCTTGAGTTTATTGTCTGTTAAAAATAAACCTGTTAGAAAGGGGGAATTGGTCACACTAATAAAGCAGTGTTTACAAGGTATACAATTAAAAGAGCTTTGGAACCAGCTAGATGATTTGCAACAGAAAGCAATAAGTGAAACGCTTTATACATATGGTGTATTTAAACCCAGTCAATTTGAAGCCAAATATAGAAACCTGCCTGACTTTGACGATGAGAAAGATGGAGTTAACTGGGTATTTAGTCGTAACAAGCCAACCTTACTTCGTTTATTTATGTTTTCTAATAGCCGTTATGATAACGATACCACTGTAATTCCAGTAGAACTTCAACAAGAACTACGCCAATTTGTACCAAAACCTACTGCAACTATCCTCAAATCTCAAAAAAAGCTGATGGAAACATACAGCTACGAGGAAAGGGGTAGGAT
>NZ_JAGSOY010000009.1 GCF_018837975.1 Zooshikella harenae
GCGTATATACATAAGATGTAGCAGAATGTCATGAGTCAAAATGACGCTTTGGCATCAGCCGCTGAGTCGCTCTACAAACACGCCGTGAATCCATCCCTGCAGACAGTTTATTCCGAAAGCTGCTTCTCACATCCTTGATTAAGATCATTTGAGTTATTCCTGAGTTGCATGGAAAAGAGTTAAATAACAGTTATTGGGTTGACTTTTAATTAGTTATATAAATAGTGGATGTCCTTTTACTTTTTTGTGCGCTTTTTCATGTACGACTCCTATTTAAAAATAGGAACAATACAAAAGATCTTTGATGGATGGCAGGGTGTGGTTGCTTTGGCGGTTACTATGAATCTATTCCCGCTGCACCTTACCGCAGATTGATAATGCTTTTCACATCTTTGGTCAGACTTATGTAAGTTATTTCTGAGTTGCTTGGAAAAGAGTTGAGTAACAGTTATTAGATGAACTTTTAGTTGGCTATATAAATAATGGGTGTCCTTTTATTTTATTTTCTGAACAGGCAGCAAGTATTCAATCATTTTAAATTGTTCTGTTGTAATCTCCATGAGCCTATTGTAACAACATTAGTGTTAACAGGCCCTAGCCAAACTATGTCCCATGAAGTTAGAGTGTTGGCGAAAAATTTTTATGGTGTATTGGCGATGATTACTTCTTGATATCGTCAGTGATAACCAGGGGAAATGTAATTGAAAATGAGACTAAAAAATGAATAAAACTGTCATTTTTTTAGAAATGACAGGCTTTTTATCTGTTTAGTGTTATTTAATGAATCGGTACAAGAGTAAAATAATAAATGCACCTCCAGTAGCAATTAATATGCTTTCTATAGTAAAAGCATTAACACTGCCAAAGCCAAATAAGCTACCTACGTAACCACCAACAAAAGCACCAGCAATTCCTAAAAGAGTGGTAATAATAAAACCACCACCGTCACGACCTGGCATTATCCACTTAGCTAAAATACCTGCTAATAAGCCTAAGATGATCCAAGTAACTATTCCCATAGTTAATCTCCCAGATAAATTCATAGTTAGTTGTAAGGAGTCTTTACTATACAAAAAATTATTAGGGATACATTTATTTTTAGTTAAATATATAATGTAAATCACGAATTTTACGTATTTATTGTCACAAAGTGCAAGTAAATCTATGGTCAACTGTCATATTGAAAGTAAGTGACATCCATGTGATCAAAGTTTTTAGCCAAGATAAGATATTAAATCTTTCAATTAATAGCACTTTGGTTTTGGTTGTTTGGCAGTACTTTAATTCTAATTTGAATCTCTAAGTGTTGCATAGGTGATTACATAATATACCAGTCGTACCATTTAGTTTAATAATTTACGGCGAATCCCTCTTTGGAGACTGAACTACCGCTTCCTTGCGGCTGGTCATGCAGTTTTTCACATTCTTGATTAAGCTCATGCTAGTTTTTTATGTTTTCTTTCAGTTATAAATAATGAGAACCTTTTATTATGATGTACTCAGTAGTAATTGGGATACTTTTGTGGAATGCTTAATTAACAGCAGTCAAAACATACACAGCATGTTAAAATACTAAAAACTATTTATTGATATGTTCTTCTGCAAAAAGTAACGCTGCAGTAATTCCTCTTAGTGAAACTTTAATTTCAACTGGTGCTTTGGATTGGCTGGTATATTGTATTGTCAATGTATGTCCTTTTTTTAAAGCATTTAATATTGACTCTGTATCAGCTTGAGAGAGCTTGCGCTCGTTTAGGCTTTCACTTGGAAGTAATTTAAATTGAAAAGACTGGGTATCATCGATGATGAATGTCGCGTTATCTGCAGGATAAGCGTTATCTAAGACATGATAAAAGATAATTTCTGTTTTGGTGCTATTTGTAGCTGGTTGTTGCTGTACAATAAATTGAAATATAGTGCCATCGCCATAAGGGAATAATGCTTTATTTCTAACATGAGTCACTGAACGACAGGTATTGTTAGCATCATTTAAACAGTTTACTAGCCAGTCTTTAAAGTAGCGTCGAGTTTCACCTGTAAATGCTCCAACGTGATAAGACGTTATTAGTAATAGAATGGCAATAAAATATCTTTTTAGCATATTTGTTCCATTTTTATCTGTTAGAACTTATCGTATGTATAAGGGTATTAACCTGCCTGAATGATGTCTACAAAAACATTTAAGTGGTTAATTGGTGCGATTATTCCATAATAAGTTAGTGGTTGCTAACTTTATATCCTTTTGCCTTCAAGCGCCAAGTATATTGATTGCAGTTCGTCGGTTGAATCTTGAACAGGTAAGTACTCTTTTGACATAATATGTCACGTTCTATGATGCTGCAGAATACCGGTAATTCGCAGGGCATATTAACGAACTGTTGATGGGGAGTTGCCTGTGAAACAAAAAACGACATTATATAAATTAGTAAAATGGACATTTTACGTAAGTGTAATTATGGCTGCGGTAGGTTTTTGGTTTAGGGATGATTTTCCTGCACCTAATGAGAGGATTATTGATCCTCAGGTGACAAAAGAACCGTTGCAGAAAAAAGTAAATAAAGAGTCATTTAAACTTATGCGCAGTGGTGTGGTGTATGAGGTAAGTCCTTTATATGAGTATGAATTAAATGGTTTAGTTGTTTCTTTAAATCACCATGATGGAAAGTTTGGGCTGCATAAACGTGCTGAAGACCATATTAATGTGGCTGATTTATGTGTAGTTTGGGGAGTTAATGCCAAACAGGTTGACTTGAATAAGTTTGATTTTTGGAATGGTGAATTTACTTGTAATTATTTAACTAAAGACTCACTGCAAGCAGGTTTATTTAAAGATAATCAGTTATCTAATAATCACGTAGTTGCTGTCGATGAATTAATTCGGGATCAAATTGCTGATGTAAAAGTGGGGGATCAGATTTATTTAAAAGGTTGGCTATCAGAGTACAGTAATCATTTGGGTAAACGTGGGACAAGTATCACTCGAGATGATACTGGCAATGGAGCTTGTGAAACTATCTATATTAAGGACTTTAAGGTACTTAACTCAATGAAAACAAGCTGGCGTACAATGTATAGCCTTGGACTTATAGGGGCACTATTTAGCTCTTTGATATGGGTATGGGGCGTAGGGTCAGGACGCTTTAAATAATAAAAATTAAATAGATATGTATTTTATATCCTTGGCTTTTTATAGAAAAGTGGTTGCAGGTTTTCCTCCAACCATTTTTTTTCGTTTTTTAGTTTTCTGTACTGAAGGTTTGATTGCTGGGTGATCGAATGAAAGCGTTCTTACATGGCAAGTGGTAGGAGACAATAAAGTCAGTGTATGCTCACATCTAGGTAATTATCAACAAATGAACAGCTTTAAGTGTGAGAAATAGGTGAATAATAGCGATAGCCGTTCACGTTAAGTGTCTGTGTATTTTTTAATTGTACGTATTGGCAAATTGCGGCAGGATAAGCATTATAGACGATATACTTTTCTAAGACGGGGGAGACGCTGCGTAATAATGTGGACTTAAGTCATTACGTAAGTTGTTACGTCTGATTAGTATAACTTGTCGTTAGACGGCAGTGATATGACGCTCGTTTTAAAAGCGCATGTTCCAGGTAGTCGTCTTGAAATCATGAATACGCTTCTTTGTTTTTTGTGTTGGTTTGGAGAACACACACCATGGCTCAGGAATTTGGACAATCGGTATTTGAATGTGCTCAACGTTTACAAGAAGAGGGTCGCGATGCTAATCAGATTGCAAAGATTCTTTGTGAACGTGATCAGCAAGGCCATAACTATGGTATAGGTATTGTGTTGGATGGTGAAGGAAAAGCCATGGCTTCATCATCCACATTACTTGAGTATGCAACTAAAGAAGTTCAGGAAAGCACCGTTGGGGATTATAAGAACTCTAATGCGCAGCTCGAAAGCTTAAAAGAAGCCGTTTTAAACTGGCAGCAAGTTCCAGAGGAACACTGGTCAAAGTTTAAGCTGGGTTTAGTGTCAGATGCGGGTACGGGGGCTGTCAAAACCGCTGTTGAGCTAGGTTTAATGCAAAATCCTGCACTGAATACATTGGGTGTTGAAGAGTTAGGCTGGCCAGCCTATAAAGCGATTGCCAAGGTTGCTCGTGTACAATTTGCTGAGTTTGCACAAGATGGTATTATCGATCAGCAAAACACATTGCCTATTTATCAAGCGGGTCCAATGAATACGACAGGCATGGTGCGTTCTGTTGATGTTGTACGTCAACGGGCGAAAGCTGCAGCAGATAAAGGGCAGTTTGTGGTGTTGGATCGCGCATATTCTGGATTTGAATTTGCCCGAGACTTAGCGGATAAAGGTTATCAGTCGGTGATGGCACAAAGTTATGATCTACAAATAAAGCCTTTTGTGGAACAAAACGTACCTTTCTGCCTGGCAATTAGTCCGACTAAAGCGTTTATTACATTCTCACTCAGACCCTGTGGACTTGTATTGCTCTTCTGTCCTGATGAACAGGAACAAAAAAGTGCGTTATTAACCTTAAATACGATTATTCGTGCTCGGGGTTCTTCTTTTGAGCACCCAATCATTCGTGCGTTTGCCAAAGCTATGATTAATGATGGTGCGCGTTTACAAGCAGAACATGAACAGGCTTTGGCCCGGGTTGCTGAAGCGGAAAGCGTATGGCAGGAGTTGGTTAAGGGTACAGCTATAGAGTATTTGTACTCTGCTGACTATGCTGGATTGTTCAGAAATCCTCAGGCAAAAGATAGTGCTGCAGTGCATATATACGATCAGCACATCTATCCTGTATTTGCCAATAACCGTTGCCGACAAAATGTTACTGGTATCCCCACAGATCGAACATTAGCAGAACAGCATGTAAAAGCATTTGCTGAGCAGTGTTTCTAGATTTTCCATTTATCTAGGTTATATCGATAACCTGTATTCCTAATATGTTCTGTAGTGTTTGGTTCAGTTAAGACTGGAGGAACACTGCGGGACACCTATCGCAGTAGTGCAACAGCGTAAGTTACGTTCTTGATGAGGTCATTGCTCTTGATGAAAATGGTTAGTTTGGCTTAACAGGGTTTAGGACTTAGATAACTTGGCATCGTGCTCAAATGTGTAGTAACACGCTAAGTTATAAGTTTGGCTCTGTGAGGTACCAATTAATCGAGGGTCGAATGGTGCCAAACCATCCATCATCCACTCTTTGTCACACCAACGATAAGAACATAGTAGTTTGTGATTATGACTCGTGAGAATCTTACAAGCAAAGTAATCACGGCTGGGCTCAGTAAACTCATTCAGCTGAATCACTTCAATTCGCTTGATCGTGAATTCTCCTGCTCTTATGAGGTGGTGTATAAATGCAGGTTTTTGTGACTGTTTGATCTTGCTAAGCAAGCGTTGACTGATAAAGCTATGTAAGCTTAAGGGAGACTGAAAACGGCATAGCGCCATCAAACATTCTTCAGCCCGTTTTTCAAGGTGGGATGAAGACCACTTTGGATCATGCTGATTCAATACGGATTGAAGCACTTCAAATGGATAGTTCTCTACGTTCTGTTTGTTGACAGGGTTCAGCTTTTCTTTATGAAGTGCATGCCAGATAAAAACTGGAACTAGTAGAAGTAATACTGCAAGTAACAAGGAAAAATATAAATACATAAGGTTATACACACTACTCATATAAAGTGAGTTGCAGTTCCAATTGCTGTGTACTTTTCATATACATTTTATATCCACTTTATGTGTCATATTTAAGGTTTTTACTGACCTGTTAAAAGAATGTACATAAAGTGCTGTATCACTTACAAAATGGACTTACGATCACCTTTTAACTGTAAAGCAATTGTCATTTTAATTTACATATACCTTCAGTGAAGGATATAGCTCTAAGAATAGCGTTAACTTCGTCAGGTTATGCACATTAAACAAGTCTCACTAAGAGAAATAATCAAAAACCCTTAATTACAAGAATGTGCTTCAAATAAACTCTTTTAACTATCTTACATTAAATATTTGGATCCGTTTGTTGAATAGTAGAAAAAATAGTGAGACTTATAGCAAAAAATACAATGCTAAATGAACGATTGTACTTTTTGGGTTCGTTAACCTAAGTGGAAATTACATCTTGTGTAATGGATGAATTTTTTAAGTCTTATTTGAAAGCTTTCATTTAGGCTTTAATTTGTTTTTTTGGGGTACGTCATTAATACTGTTTAATGTATTTCACATTCTTAACAAAAGGAACAATCATTAACAGTCCTTATGAATTGTTTTTGTTCATTTGTCAGTAAAATCCTTTTTCTTTAGCTATATCCATAACGAAGGATATAAGTCACCCAGAAGAAGGGTGTTATACAAAAGTTTTACTTGGCATAAAAATCCGCCTAGTGGAAATATGCCTATCATCGTATTTCTAGGACAGAAGTGGCAATGAAAAAAGTCTTGATCAGCAGTTTTCTCTGCGTAGCCATGGTTGTATCCAGTGGTTGCTCAACTCAGGGTAATAAACAAGAGATCGGTACCGCTGTTGGTGCAGTTTTAGGTGCTGTTGTAGGGTCTGCATTGGGTAAGGGGCGAGGCAAAAAAGTTGCCATTGCTGCAGGTGCAGTATTGGGAGGTTATATAGGCAATCAATTGGGCGCTTACTTGGATGAGCAAGACCGCATTGCACTCGAACAAAAGTCTATTTCGGTATTAAATACAGCAAAAGACGGTGAAGATGTTCAGTGGCGTAGTCAGCGTACAGGCGCTGAAGCGACTATTTCCACACGGAATTCACGCAAAGAAACACGGAATGTTAATTATTATCGTGATAAGCGTGTTGTAAAAGTGATGAATCTAACGCTTATTGGTAAAACTTTTCAGGCCAAACAGCGTTCAAATGTGCGTAATGCCCCAGAAAAACAAGGTTATCGGGTAACGAGTTTGGCTGCAGGCGAACAAGTGACTGCTGTCGGTAAAACACCCAGCAACTGGGTTATGATTGCCAAGAAGGGCGTTACCATTGGTTATGTTCATGGATCACTATTAAAGCCTGTAGCTGTTCAGGAAAAGCAAACTGTACTTAAAACTGCAAAAACCAATGAAAACTCAAATCAGCAGCCAAAAAGCATTAATATTGATGATATTGAGCTTAAAGACGTGGATGTTGTTGAAGACTCGATGGCGGTGAATACAGAGTGTCGTAGTTTGGACATGAAAATTAATAATAAAGGAAAATCTGGAAACGAAAGCTTTGATACTTGTAAAGGCGCTGATGGTGCATGGGAAATAATTTAGCAAAGCCTGACAGTGATTTTCGAAAGTTATAAAACGGACATATTCATGTCCGTTTTTTTATATGCATACCATTATGCGCATGGGTAAAGATAGGTATTGAGGAAGTGCATATTAAAGAAAGGCACTTAACTTTGTGACTTTACTTGATTTAATAGGTGAGTGAGTTTTTCTTTAACTTTGGCATAAACCTGTTGAGCACTGTTGAGTTCGTTTGTGTCGAAGGATATTTCACAGCGTTTGATATCCTTATCAAACAGGGCATTGAAATAGTCCTGCCAGCGTTTTTCTTGCAAATTAACCCATAGTGATCCATTAACCTCACCTGATTCAGCTAATGAAAGCCGTAGTTTCATATGGTCAATTTCTTTATAGAGCTCTGGAGAAGGCGTGAACTGTACACTGATATAGCCTTGCTGTTGATTCCAGTGGTAGTTAAATTCAGTAAAGTCACCTTCTGAAATGCAGGCATTCGCTATTGTGAGTAGTGGTTCTGCAGGGGCAATCTGTATGGGCTGTTCAATGGTGTGTATTTGCTGCTCTAGTGTAAATGAACATGTTATGGACCATTGATGCTGTTGATCTGTAATTCGGCAGTTATGAGGCAGCTCAAACTGTAATTCAAGTGACTGATTTTCTCCTGAATTTAATTTTAGTGAATTACAAAGCAGTGTTTTTTTAGCTGTTTGGCTCAGTTGAGGGGAAGAGGAAGCTTTAGACTGCTCAATTATATGTTCTTTTAAACAAGCTTCAATGTTGCCAAGGTTAAGCTCAAAATTACTGGGTATTGCTAAGTCATCAGCCGGATAATGTTCATCGTGAGTGAAGGTAAGCGAACCAGTAATCATTTCGCCTTGAAGATAACGTGATTGGTTGGTTTTTAAATCAACGTGTAACGTATCAGCAATAACAACTTGATGACTGGGGGACATATATTTACTCCTATAAAAAACTGTACAAAGGCTTAAAATGAAAATATACCCTGATCTATAGATACAATGATGTCTTAAAAATAATTATTCAACAGGTAGATGACTATTATATCTTACGATGTAGCCGCTCCTGCCACCTGTGATAAGTCCAATTGATTCAGATCAGTAGCAAACCAATGTTTTAATAGCAAGCGCGTATAGTGGGTATTTAATTTTTTATCGAGTTCACAGTAGTATAGCCAGCGCATTAGGTTTGTGATGGGATAGGGGGCATTGGGTATAATCGGTAGATCTTGAGCATCAAGTTGCAACTGTCGTTGATTACAACGTTGAATATTATGCAGTAAATGCTGACGGGCCATGTTAACTTCAGCGGAATTGGGAAACTGTGTCCAAGGCATTTGTGGTGAAAAATAGCTGCTGGGGGCAGGTAAACGCAAGGATATACAGCGAGCAGAGTAACTACTTACCTTATCTTGAGGAAAACAGAGTTCTCCAATCTGATAATAAAAGTCAGTGGGGTGATCACTATGAATATTAATTTTTTCAGCATGCGTCATACGTTGCTGAACATAGTCTCCAGCTGAAGCGGCTGATGCTAAAGGTCGTATACCAAAGACACGCTTTCCAGCAGGGTTAAAATACTGAAGTGACGTTATACCGCCAAAAATATGAATAGGGTGTTGTTGAGCGGCTTTCCAGAGCTGTTCACCCAATACTTCGTGTAACTGTTTTACGGCTACATTGTCATAACTTGCTAATGTACTTAGCAAGGGGGTTAAATTAAGTCGTTCAGCAAACACTTCGCTTACAGAAGGCGCAAACTGAGGTTGGTCATTATTGATTTGAATCGTTCCTAAGTAGTAAAGGCTTCCATTTACAGGCCATATGGCACCAGTTGTTTGAGGTTGTACGACTTTTTCTGTGATAGCAAGGTTAAAAGGTAATTGGCGCCAGTCAGATATAGGATTGTGGGGAATATTTAATTCACTACATGCGACTAAGCCTGCTAGTTCTACAGCTTGTGTCCATTCAAAGTCATGGAGTAACTCTTCATTAGTATCAACGTCATGGTCAGCAAATAACGGACTGTCCTTAAATTTTGCAGCATAAAATGGCGATGCAGTAAAACGACCTTGTTGATTCACCCTAAAGAGTGTGGATGCACGAGCTATTCCTGATATAGGACTGTCAGCTGGTAATATAGCAGGGCAACGATTATTTTTTATGAGGGATAATAGCACAGGCTCTTGATATTCCTGTTTAATAATGGTGCCTGTTGCATCACAGCAAGGTGTTAAGCGTGATGATTCAATTGACATTGGCCATAAGCCACTGGCTCCTAAGACGGGTGTTGTATGTTGGGCAAGTAACTCATCTTCACCATAAACCCGAATAAGTCGTCGTGTTTGTTGTGTAGCAATAGGTATTTCAATGGTTAACCCTGTTAACCAGGAATAGCCTTGAAACTGCTCAAGTATCTGTTTTTCATTCTGTTTTGAGGCCGACAGGTGCTGGTTATCTGCTGACGGGATTTGTGGATTGGTAGAATGCGATGACATGAAGGGTAAAGGTGTTTGCCCTAAAATAATTTCATTATTGACTGCGTAACGTGGAAAAAAAACAGCCCCAAAATCACCTTGAAAACGTTGCTCTTCAGGTAATAGGTTGGTTGCATTTAGCTGATAAGTCATCTCATATAAAGGTGAACTTAGTTGTGAGTGCGTAGGGTGTGTGGCAATTGCTTGCAGCTTAATAGGTAATGGGTGGGTAATTGGTTGTTCAAGCCATTGAGGGTTTTCCTGGGATAGCGTGTCTTGATCTTTAATAACAATGAGCACCCTAAGCTGATCAAAAGGCGATAGGGTTTCTCGTTGTTGTTGTGTTAAAAACTCACCCAGTGGCTGCCATGGTTTATCTTTAGCGCTGCCTGCTTCACGCGCATAGACGGCGGTATATTTAAATATTTTTCGATCAAAAGGCAGATGCTCAATAGTGGGTAAAGGTGGAATTTGTCCTGCTAATTCCGCTGCAGAAAAGGTTGTGACGTTGGAAGGGTTTAAAAGCTTTACGTTTGAGGCTAACCAATATTCACCGGGTGGTAGTGAAAATTGAGTGCGTGGTGTTGCTTGGTAGCTTATTTGGGCTTTTGGCGTTTGGTTGTTACTAGTCTGGCTATTGTGATTTATTACAAGCATTATGTCGTCTAACCAGTATTGAGCAAGACTGTAATCAATAGGGGAATGTGTTGGCCAATACCACGTTTTATTCAAAAACTGTTGAATAAATTCCGTTAGTTTAAGCTTTATAATGCTTTCTTCTTGGGCGCAATTTTCTTGTTTGGCTTGCCAGGCTGCAAAAATAAGTAATTGCTGTAGACTGCAAAATACCTCATATCGTAGCCGAAGTTGGTTTTCGAGCCATATCACTGAGACTTGAGGGGGAAGGTTATCTTGAGCGCACCATGGAGTTACTTGTAACAATGTACGGTTAACGTGGCTACGTTCCCATAAGGCAAAGTAATTGCTTTGTTGATTTAGCGATGTTTCAAATTGTGTTTGTAAAATACGGTCTATATGGTGGTATAACGGTAAACGTTTTTTCCCTTCTTGTGTTTTCGCATCAGGTTCGCAGGAAAACCATGCATGGTTTGTTGAGTGTTGAGTTGTTGTAACACTGGTAGCACCTTTGCGCAGTTGAGATAAAATATTTAAAAACTCTGCCGCTGTGGCAGAAAAACTGAGGCGTTGTAAAAGCTCTTCGGTCAAGGTGTGTTGTAATTGTGCGAGTATTTCTTCATTAAGTGTAAGTGCATAAAGTGGAATGGGTAGAGAAATAAAAATATCCAGACGACGGCTAGCAGTCATTTCTTCACCTGCATCACCAGATATAGGGTTTAAGTCGCCTCCTGCAATTAATTGAATAGTATCCTTGGGAACCCCATGTTTAATTAATATTGAAGCTGCAACCTGGGCTCTCTGTGAAGCAAGTAATCCATTTTTTTCACAAGAGCCAATCGTGTCAGTAAAACCGTGAATGGTAATCTCGGCATTAGGGTATTGTTGCCATAACCGTGCAACGGATTGTAGTTGGGTTATAGGGAGTGAAGTAGACTGAGGTTGCTGATAGTAAAAAGTAAAACGTAAGCTGCACATTACACCATTTGTGGAAGTACTAATACCATATTGCTGGTATTTCCTGGCAAGCGTAATAAATTGTTGTATAGCTTGCTGATGTGTTCGGCTGTTAAGTTCAGTGTAGTAGTTGAGCGTAAAATCAAGAAGATCGGTTAGACCATTCATTTTGGTCGGTATACCGAAACCATGCAACTGCCGTTGTTTGTTTTCGCTGTCAGTGTAGTTGTGTAGATAGCGTTGAGGAATGCCTGGTGTTGCGTTATTAATCAACACTTTCATGTGCTGTGCTGAAATTTCATTGAGTTTAATCTGGGGAGGCAGTTTTACTAAGGTGTGTAATTTTTTTTCAGAGAATAGTTGCTGTGGTGAAGTGGGAAATATATTTTTAGTGGCCTTAAATTGTGAAGAGTCTAGAGTAGTTGAAGAATCACTATTAAATAAATTTGATAGTAATGATTCTGCTTCAAAATAATGAATGGTATGTTGTAAGTTAATATTTTTGTTTTTGATGTTTTTTAATAAGTCAGCAATATTAGGGATTAGTTGGGTTACGGTTTTACAAGGTATAGAGCCATTAATCGTTGCTGATTGAAAATGATAAATACGCTGATGATGAGTGTGCTTTTCTAAAGCTGCGATTTGTTGTGGCCAGTAAGGAAAATGTTGTACTAATTGGTTGAACAGTGAAGGTGGGGTGGCATTAAGTAGACAAATATCAGCTGTAGGTGTGGTGAATAAAAATGAAGCTTGTGCAGTAAATGAATACAAAGTTAGCTTTTTAGCTTTACTGTAAATGGTAAAGTTCAGTAGGGCATTATTGAATATAAATGACTGTTTATCTTCAATAATAATTGTAGCAAAGCCAGTTGGGGTGACATAGATAGGGATATCTTGTAGAAAGGGAGGATTATCTTCACTCCCTTGGTGGCGCACTTCTACGTACACATTATCTTTTGTTGTAAATGAATTTGGAGCAAAAGATAAAATAAGAAGTTTGTTTCGATTAATAATAAGTGCATCAATTTCTGAGGTGACGAGTTGCTTTTTCCAGTTTAAGTGATCTGCACTTGATGGTTCTTTACTGGTTTCTGGGTGGTTTAGCTTCTGGTGGTGTAAGTTAATGGTGAGTCCAGTATTTAGCCAATTTTTAGGTAGCTGCTTTATTAACGCTAAGGGCAGAGAGGTATTAAATAGCGAAAACCACTGTCCATAAAGGGGGGGGGGAATAAATACTAATTGAGCGGGTTCTTGAGAAGACAAGTGATAAATGGGGTGGCCGATAGAGCCATCTATATTAAGGTGAAATAGTTGTCCCTGCTCGTTGGTCGTCCACAATGCCAAATAAGGTTCATCTGTAATCCCATGATGCTCTTCTGTGAGTATGAGTGTATTGGCAAGGGGCTGGATTGAACCTTCAATTAAATTATCATTTAAAGACTCTGCAGAACATAGGTATTGCACTTTTAACGCATGACAAGTGCCCAGTTGGTTGATGGCTTCCATAGTAAACGTGTGCTCTGAGTTGAGGTAGCTATACCCTTTTGCTGTGGGTATATGTGTTTTTTGATGTTGTGTTACCCATCGTTATGGGTATCGGCCAATAAAGAGGTTGTCTGCTGTAAATTCAGCACAAGTAAGTCTTGTAAACGTTTATTCCTGAAAATATAAGCCGGCACTTGTTGGGCGTCTTCTGGTATTAAAATTAAATCAAATAAGCCTTTCATGGGTAAGTCATCAAAAATCAATTCAATCCATTCTGGATGGTGGTGTACTTTAGGGCAACGGGTGAACGCTGGTGTGGTGGTATGTTGCCACTGAGGGTCTTTGCTTCGTAGTAGGTAACGATCTGAAAAGTAAGTATTCGTAAGCCCAGTGGTTTGTAAGTGAAGTACTAGTCGTTGTTCAACAACATTGAGATAAACAACAGGAATTTTATTATCCCGAAATTTATCTAAAATGAGACGATGTTTGCCAAAGCGGGGAATTAACTTCTCGTTGAGTCCTTGTTTAATTTCTAAGGGCGTTTTTTCCTGATTTAGCAATGCTTGTGTAATCGGGCCTATGGCTCCGCTCATGGCATCAAAATGCGCCACCTGTGAATAGTGATGGAGTTCGGCCAGAGAGGTACCTTCTGTTGAGAGTTTGTTGGGATTATTTTCATAAGTAAGAATTTTTTCCCATGACCACTGACGGTGACTGAAGATGAGAACAATATTAGAGTCGTTCGTTTGGCATTCCCCCTTGATACGATAAGGTATCCAGAGCGTGTCCAGCCATCGACCTTTTGCTTCACGTTGATCAGGATTTACGGTTTTTATAAATTTTGCAAAGTACTGTTGCCGGTAAAAGTGAACTCGAACATCTTTCAGCATTCCTCCTTTAACACTTTGTAATTCACGCCATAATTTGCCTTGCCAAAAAACATATAACCAGCCTTCAGGTAGTAGATCTGAATGTGATCGACATTGAACCGCACTCATTAATCCTAAAGGTTTAATGGGAATAACGATATTATCCCACTCATCCTGTTCTGTATTGCTTTGAACGGGTAGTACATTATCCGCCAGAGGCAAGTATAAGGGTGGTTCCTTATACATGGGTATTTTTAAGCCAAAACGGCGTGGGTGATTGGGTATATGGTTAAAAATAATTAAACTGCGGTATTTGTCACTGTCTAGTGTACTTTCTGTTGGCGGTAGCTCACTTGAAGGCAAGTCATGTTGTCGATTAGCAAATAAGTGAATACGCTGAACATTTGAATGTTTTATTCCTGCTACTTCAATAACGAGTTTATAACGATTCTGGTTTGCCTCACCTAGATCAGAAGCTGCGATGAACTCACTTCCACCCGTAAGCAATGAAGGATCGGGTGCTTCGTCAGTGCGAAAGGTTGCAACTACCGAAAGTGCACTTTTACGGGCTACGCAAAGATCTCCTCGAATTAATAATTGTGTGAGGCTTTTAGCTAATTGCTCATGATTCAGGCAATGTTTTAATGGTGGAAAATGCTGTAAATGCTCTGTAATTTTAGGGTACTGAGCAAATAAGTGCTCAACAAATAAGCTAATGTCTTTTTCGTTAGAAAAATACCGTGGTTGAAAACCAGGAGTGAGGGGGATACCTTTAACAACTATTTCATAAGGTGTATTTTCGAATTCGAACTCAGATTTCATGTGATAAAAACAGGCTATATGACGTTTAATATATACACATAATGCAGGGTATATTTGTTTTTAAATTATAGCAGACTGCTTTATACATACCTGATGGGTTACTCGGAATAGAAAAAAATAATTGATTATTTGTTTTTTAACGTTAGTTTTGTATTGATCCTGTAAACAAATGGTTTTTTTTGTGAATTTTTTTTAATAGTCTTTTCGGGAAATAGGCTTCATGTTATAGCCTATATTGCGATGGTGTAATGGCTTTATTTCATTTAACCATTTGGCTTTTCTCGCGAGTTAAGATGTTAGGTTATTCTCTCATAAGCATCCTTGAGCTTACCATGATTTA
This sequence comes from Zooshikella harenae, assembly GCF_018837975.1. Taxonomy (GTDB): domain Bacteria; phylum Pseudomonadota; class Gammaproteobacteria; order Pseudomonadales; family Zooshikellaceae; genus Zooshikella; species Zooshikella harenae. The sequence continues at coordinate 14,853 of NZ_JAGSOY010000009.1, forward strand.
GAATGGCTTCTCTAAAACACTGACTTGGATCATTCACTTATTTTATCAACGTGTAATACTCCGCCCTTTTTTTAAATCAGTCCGTAAATTTCTTTTTCTTGCAGGGTAAAACTGTGTTTAGGCATATGAGTTTTACCCTAGCGGCAGTCAATGTTGTATTCAAGTGGCTCTGAAAAGCAGCAGAGCAAGGTTTGGATATGGTTATTTATCCACACACAGTAACGTGTGGTATAGCACTGCATTGTCTGTCTTTTTGAAAGTCCGTCAGTCTTTAAGTAGTAGTTATAGCCTGAGGTTAGTTATGTCTTTGCAACATGAAGTAAAAGCGCTCAAGAAGTTTGTGCGTGCTGCGAACTATCTTTCTGTATCACAGATTTACCTGAAAGATAACCTGCTCTTAAAACGTCCCTTACAACATGCTGATATCAAACCGCGGTTATTAGGTCACTGGGGAACATGCCCAGGCATTAACTTTTTATATGCGAACGTTAACCGACTTATCGTAAAGCACCAACGTGACTTTATGTGCTTGATTGGCCCTGGTCATGGCTTTCCTGCGGTACAAGCTAATTTATTCATTGAAGGTTCATTATCTCATTACTATCCTGATGTCATCCCATATAGCGAAGACGGAATGAGGGATATTTGCCGTAAGTTCTCTCAAGCCTATGGTTATCCTTCTCACGCTAACCCTGAAGCACCAGGACAAATCCTTGAAGGTGGTGAATTGGGTTATGCGCTTGCAGTTGCTTGGGGTGCAGTGCTTGATAACCCCAACCTCATTGCGGTATGTCTGGTCGGTGATGGCGAGTCAGAAACAGGACCTCTTGCTGCATCCTGGTATGCAAACCGTCTGGTTTCCCCCAAAGAGAGTGGTGTTGTACTCCCAGTGCTTCATATTAACGGCTATAAAATCTCTGGGCCAACACGTTTAGGTCGTATGTCCAATGAAGAAATTACTCAGGAATTTACTGGACTAGGCTACCATGTCATTGTTGTGGATGATGAGCGAGAAGAAGATATATATGTGCAAATGGCAAAAGCGATGGATGAAGCTTATGCCCTCATTACTGATATTCAGCAGCGTGCCCGTGATGGTGAAGACGTTGAGTGTCCTCGTTGGCCCTTAATAGCAATGAAGACAGCAAAAGGCTGGACAGGTACCAAAGAAGCTGATGGTAAAAAACTTGAAGGTAATTGTGACTCTCACCAAGTCATCGTTAATCAATGTGCTGAAAACCCAGAACACTTACAGTTATTGGGTGAATGGCTTGCCAGCTATAGCTTCCATGAGTTGTATCGTATTTGTGATGATCAGCGTATTGAGTTTGATGAGGACATTCTAGGATTAATTCCTTCACCTGAGCTTGCGATGGGTAAACAGAAACTGTCTTATGGCGGTGAAGTGCTTGAAAACTTAGCATTGCCTGATTTAGCAACGTTGGCTTATGGGCATGATGTACCTCGTGGTGAGCGTGGTTACTCAATGTTAAAAATGGGGGAGTGGTTACGCGAAGCTATTCGCTTGAACGAAGCTCAGTCTAACTTACGTGTGTTTAGTCCAGATGAGACTTACTCTAACCAACTTCAAGCTGTATTTGAGGTAACCAATCGCAGTTGGCAGTGGCCAATTAAGTCTTGGGACAAAGATATTGCCCGTGAAGGCCGGATTATCGAACTGCTTTCTGAAAACCTGTTATTTGGTATGTTGCATGGTTATACCGTAACAGGGCGCTTTGGTATGTTCCCTACTTATGAGTCTTTTGCACAAGTGATTGCTTCTATGGCAGATCAGTACTGCAAATTTATTCATGCCTCACAAGACGTACACTTCCGTAAACCAGTACCCTCTTGCAATGTCGTATTATCCTCTCTATTGGAAAGGCAGGATCATAACGGTTACTCGCATCAAAACCCTTCATTGCTAGCGTCTATGTTGGAGAAACATCCAAAGATTGTTTCTGCTTATCTGCCTGCAGATGCTAATTCCACGTTGGTTTACACAGAACAGGCTTTTGTTGATCGCGATAAGCTAAATATTATTGTTGCAGGTAAAAAAGAATTGCCTGTCTGGTTATCTCTGGAAGAAGCTCGTCAGCAAGCTCAAGAAGGTATTATGACCTGGGATTTTGCATCAGATGCAGATCCTGATGTAGTACTTGCAGGTTGTGGTGACTATGTAACTCAAGAGTGTTTGGCTGCATTGATGTTAATTAGAGCACGGTTGCCACAGGTAAAAGTACGCTTTGTTAGTGTTACAGAGTTGACTTCAGGTGGTTTGGGCTCGGTGAAATATGCAGAAAAAGCGCATTTACTCGATGAGTTTTTCACCAAAGATAAAGGTGTTGTATTTAACTTCCATGGTTATCCAAACACCATTAAGAAGTTGGTCTTTAACTATGCTGGTGCAAAACGCTTCAGAATTAAAGGCTATGAAGAGAATGGTTCAACAACTACACCATTTGATATGGGGGTGAGAAATGGAACATCCCGGTATCATATGGTCATCGACTTAGCTTATAAAGCTTTCCAGCAAGGTGTTATTAGTGAAGATGAGCACGCGACCGTGACCACAGAAATGCTAAAACGACTGGTTGAGCATAAGGAATATATTCTGAAGCATGGCATTGACCCAGAAGAGATTGATAACTGGCAGTGGCAGCGTTAATTGTTTTTCTACTTTAGTGGAATATAAAAAAACCGCCTTAGGGCGGTTTTTTTATGGGGGATGTTTAATATGAAAGATCAAGGATAGTGATTAGCTGAAACTACGGGGTGATGGTAGTCCGTAAATGCGTTGGCAATTTTATGATAAAGATGGTTGGTCCATCTTGGTGAAGTTATTGGAGGTTTTAACGCTTGTAATCGTGGGTCAGATGGTGCAATCACGACACTTACCTGCTGCTTACCAATGTTATGTACCAAGGTAAATAACTCTTCTATGGCTTGGTCACCAATGGCTAAACAACCTATAGATACATCTTTACCATGAATAAAAATATCACCACCCAGTCGAGTTCGACCATCAGTTACAGCCTGCTGCTGATCAAATCTATTAGGGTAATTGAGTTTCATTGATAAATGAAAACGGCTATTTGGGTTTAAAAGCGTTATTTTATATAACCCTTCTGGGATTTGTTTATCACCCTGCTTGAGCTTTGGACCTTTAGTGCCACTATTGGCTAATAGGGGATATGTTCTGACATAGTGCCAGTTATTGTCTTGTTTAGCCCAGAGCTCCATTTGAAGTTGATCTTTAATCGTGAGTAGGCTGATTTCTTGGGGAGGAAAATTAAGCCCTGCTGAAGTGAAGTATGGCTTAAGACGCGACTGCGCTTTGTACCCATACTTATGGATGACGTCTTCAACTGTGCGTTGTCCAACCACTTTGACATAAAAGGGATACCAGAGACTCCTTCCGTAACGATAACCCATTGGTAGCAACATGGCTAAGGCTAAAAAAATCGCCAAAATGCCTTTTATCATTACACTTACCTTCGCAAAAAATATTTTATAGCGGGCAAATAATAACAGTGGTGAATAAATCACATCCCATTTGCCGCAGGAGAATTTTTAACCAGTTCTCTTAATAAGTGTAATGTATTTTTGTGATTTGTATCACGGTTCAAAAATAAAAAATTGGGTTCTTGTCCAAAATGCGATGGCTTGTAAGCGTGACAGTCCATGGCAATAACCTACTCGTGTTACTGCATCATGGCATTGTTGTAGGGAAGCATCTTTGGGTAATAAATGTACAGCTTGGTTCATAGCATCTAACAGAGAACGTTCACTGTCAGTGATCTCATGCATAAGTAAAACATCATCATTTGCACTAGTAGGATAATTGAGAATAGGGTATCTGCTATTCATGTAATGTACTGGCTTTGAGTGTTTATCAATATACATATACTTCTTCCAAATGACTTTTTTGGATTAGTTATCACCGCTCTTCATACTGAGAGCCTTAATTTTGGTTACCGCGTGTAGTAAAAAAATTATTCATGAGGAATTAAAAAACTCCTCTATCGAGAATAAAAAAAGGCATTTATCATAAGTATAAGTCAAGTTGTTTATGAATTTTAGGATTACCAGAAATACGAGTTCAACTTAGTTCACGTTATTTATTATTTAACATAGGTACTAAGGCTAACAATCAAAATAAAAGTTCCCAGAGGAGTGATAGTTGTAACTTTATGTTTTTAAAGAGTTTATGTGGATTGCACATTATTTGTTGGTTATGTTGTGTACTATATCCTTCATGAATAGTATAAAACGTGAATGTTTGCTTAATAATAAATAAGACTGGTTATATTATTTCTTGGTGAAAACTAAAAAGGTGAAAACTAAAAAGGTGAAATAAAAAGAAACCCGGCTAATCAAATAGTTTGATTAGCCGATTTGGCGCTAGACGGCCAAGAGGCAGGCTTGTAATGTATTGATTATTTCACTAAAACTTTAAATGTAAACTACGAAATATCGTTTTAGTTGTGTAAAGTTATGTATATGATTGCTGTAAGACTTTGCTGTATAACAGAGTAAATATTATTGCCATAACGATTGTTTTTATAGGGTGTCAATACAGGACGTGTGGCCATTAATATTCAAAAAGTAGTTTGTACCCTACACGAATCAATTTTAGAGGTTGTTGTCAGCGTTCTTGAACACCAAGGATGGTGTGAATGCAGTTTATGCAGGAGCATTTAACTGCCACCCCAGTCACTTTAATATAAGCTCCTGGGACTTCATCACTGACAGCTTCCCCTGAAAATACCCCTTAAATCACAATCGCTAAGGGTCGAGATAAAGTGAAGTTACTCAAGCGTTTGGTGTTGCTTTTCTTAATAGCTACCCTGATGTTACCTTACTTGCTGTATTTTTATGGTATGTCTGTGTGGCAGAGCCGGCCTATGCCTGCTCATACTATTTTAACCGAGGCTCAAGCTGAGAATGTGTGGTCTGCTGTCGGAGGAACTGGTGCTCCATATTTGCAAACCATTGGACCTTGGCAGTTTGTGCTGTATTTTGGTTGTTCAATTGCACAGTTAGAAGGCACTAATCGTAAGTGTGAGCAAAAATACGCAGGATTTTTACCCGTTATTCTAATTATTGAACATTATCAACAGCAGAAGTTAACAAAATTGCCAGCATGGGAGAAGGCTATTGTTAGCAGTGCTTTAGTTATTTGGGTCACTAATAACTGGACAATAGATCAAGTACTGGCATCTTTAGTTGAAGTTAAACCTGAGTATTTATCAAAGTGATGGACACTTTATAACTTCGAGTTCTTTTTAGTTGTACCCTTCGCTGTGCGTATATGCAAGGCTTTGGGTATATATAAGACAGTTTCGCCGCTTTAAAAAGGAAATAGGCAATTCGCATCAGGTAAGGATAGTCAGTAACATTAGTCATTATATGTAGTGTGTAGGTGTTCTATGAGATTTTCACATACCTTAAAGGTGGGACTGTCTGCATTATTGCTAGTTAGTTCAGGTTTTCTCTGGTCTGCTGAAGATAAGGGGTTATTTTGGCGGGTCACAAGCTCTGTAGGGTCAGCTCATGTTTTGGGAACGATTCATTTTGCTGATAAATCATTCTATCCATTACGTAAAGAGATCATGGCTGCTTTTGAAAAGTCAGATGTGTTGGTTGGAGAACTTGATGCAGAAGCGTTGGATAGCAAAAAAATCGCTAAGATATTAGCAAAGGAAACGCGCTTGCCTAAAGGAGAGACAATAGAAGATCATCTTGATGCTGCTGTTTATAGTAAGCTGAAACAGTATTTACAACAAGAAAATGTACCATTGGCCTCTGTTGAGCATACCAGTCCAGGCTGGTTAATGATGCAGATAATGTCCAGGTATATACAAAAACTGGGATATAAGGCCAAAGATGGTATCGACAGGCACTTTATGCAACGTGCACAAGGTAACAAGGAAATAGTAGGTTTAGAAACGTTTGTTGAACAGTTACGCCTGTTTTTAGAGCTTGATGATGCAGATGCTTTAGTGAGTGAAACACTACGCAGTATTGAAACAATGGATAGCGCGTTGGCAGCCTTAGTAGATAGCTGGAAAAAAGGTGATGATAAGCAACTGGAACTATTGTTAATTAAAGAGCCTTTATTATCAGAGCCTAAGGCTAAACCCTATTTTGAACGATTTATCTGGCAGCGTAATAGAAAAATGGCAAAAAAAATTAGCACACTCTTAAAAGAGCCAAAACACTATTTTATTGTCATTGGTAGTGGACATTTAATTGGTGATCAAAGTGTACTGACTGAATTAGCATCAATGGGTATGCAAGTTGAGCGATTATAATAGGTTCTTAGTATTTCTAAAATTAATAGTGAATCATAAAAATTATGATTCACTTTCATTATCTAGTGTTACATCAACAATGAGTTCATTCGCAAGCTTTTCTAAGTTGGACTTTATAAGATCAATATTGGCGCTTTGAGGAACTCGTAATACTGCAGATGCTTTGAATATTGCATCGTTAGACATTGGCGCAGAAGTGTGTTCTGTCTGTATGTCAGTAATGTTTATCTTAAACTCAAGCAAAATTTTGGTGATATCTCTGACAATACCTGGTCGGTCATTACCCAGCAAGTGTAGTGTATAAGTTTTTTCTTGTTCGGCGCTGGCTTTTTGAACGGAGGTGTTTGCTTGGTCGATTACTGCATGGTGAATAGCAATTTTTTGAGCTGTTAATTGGTTAAACTGCTCAGTCAGTGAGGGGAGGAACTTATTGGGTACATAAATATGTGCTATGCCTGCAAACTGACCATTAAAGAGCGATAGTTTACTATCTAACCAATTACCTTCGTGAGCTGCTATAACTTGAGAAATTGTTTCAATAATACCTGGGCGATCAGGAGCTAGTAGTGTAATAACCACTTCAGCCATGGTGTTTCTCCTTATAACATGGTTTGCTAATCCATCTATACCCTTGATAATGGGTAAACTTACCAAAATACACTATTTGTTGAGTATTAAATAATCACAACTTATCTTAGCTTTTCAATTACAGCAACAGTTTTGTTATTATCTTTGGTTACTATTCAGCAAATGACAAAAAATCTTGCGCTAGGTTTGTGTTTTTATAACACTTATGTCGTTGACATTGACGTTTGATGACAGTCACTTCTGTTACAGAAAGTGCACCACAAGGCGTAAGATGGTAGGTGATAGTGATTGTTAGCTGTTTTCGTAATAGGTGTACGTTATCACCAGAGTTGCCAACTGCATTAATACACAAAAGAGATCAACTGTATGTCCCTAGGTTTGGTTCGTTTAAAGGCAAAAGCTGATCGACGGTTACGCGCCGGTCATATATGGATATTCAGCAATGAAGTGGATACAAAAATAACTCCTTTAGGGCAGTTTCAGCCAGGCGAACAGGTCGTGGTGGAAAATGCAGCAGGAAAACCCTTAGGTATTGCTTATATCAATCCAAACACGCTGATCTGCGGGAGACTTGTTAGTCGAGATGTGCAATACAAGCTGGATAAGTCGCTGTTAGTTCACCGTTTGAATGTTGCGATGTCTTTGCGAGATCGAATGTTCGATAAGCCTTTTTATCGGTTAGCGTTTGGCGATAGTGATAATCTTCCTGGATTAGTCGTTGACCGCTTTGATGATGTGGCTGTTGTGCAAATTGCAACAGCGGGAATGGAAGCAATAAAAGAAGATATCATTGCAGCATTACAGCAGGTGATTAACCCTAAAGGTATTCTGTTCAAAAATGATTCACAAGTACGTCAAATAGAAGGGTTAGATGAGTATACTGAAATTGGTGCCGGTGATGTGCCTAATCAGGTTAAGTTGATAGAAAATAATGCTTATTTTATGGCTCCAGTTATTGATGGGCAGAAAACTGGTTGGTTTTATGATCACCGGATGAATCGTCAGCGTGTACTTAATTATGTAAAAGATAAGCGTGTACTGGATGTATTCAGTTATGTTGGTGGTTGGGGAATTCAAACTGCAGTTGCAGGTGCGAGTGAAACCCTGTGTATTGATGCATCAGAGCATGCGTTACATTTTGTCAGAGAAAATGCGGCACTGAATAATGTAAACAGTCGCGTTAATACCATTAAAGCGGATGCGTTTAATGCGTTGCGGGATTTGCGGGACGAAGAAGAAAAGTTTGATGTGATTATTATTGATCCTCCTGCATTTATAAAGCGTCGTAAAGATCAAGCCGCAGGTGAACAAGCCTATCGAAGAATTAATGAGCTCGCCATGCGCTTGTTAACTCGGGATGGAATTTTGGTGTCAGCATCTTGCTCAATGCATCTAAAACGGGAAACATTATTGGATACGTTACGTCAAAGTAGCCGCCACTTAGATCGTCACTTACAGATATTAGAACAAGGACATCAAGGGCCTGACCATCCTGTGCTACCTGCTATACCTGAGACTGACTATCTCAAAGCATTTCTTGCGCGCATCGTATATTAAGCTGCTTTTTTAAGGTATACCCACTGGCAAAGTATGAGTGTGCCAGTGGGAGTAACGCTGCTTAACTGTTTTAACGCAGCGAGATAACAGGCCAGCCTCGTTGTTCGGCTATTTGGTTAAGCTGTTGGTCAGGGTCAACGACAACCGGATTCTCTACAGATTCCAGTAATGGCAAATCATTGTGGGAATCGCTGTAGAAGAAGCTGCCTGCCAAGCTGTGATGGGTTTGTTCCAGCCAAGCATGTAAACGCTTAACTTTACCTGCCTGAAAGCACGGTATACCAAAAGGCTTCCCTGTATATTCGTTGTTGACTTCTTCAGGTGTGGTAGCAATGAGTTGGTCCACATTGAGTCGTTGGGCAATAGGTGTAGTGACAAAGGCATTGGTAGCAGTAATAATCACCAAGACATCACCTCGTTGCCGATGATAGTTGAGTAATTCTTCAGCTTTGGGTTGAAACATAGGCTCAATTTTTTGTTGCATAAAGCGTTGGTGCCAGTTATCCAGCGCTTGTCTGGGATGTTTGCCTAATGGTTCAAGTGCAAAATTTAAAAACTCATCAATATCCAGGGTACCTTGTACGTACTGATCGAAGTAGGCTTCATGAGCATCCAGAAAGCTAGCGTCGGCTATGCCTTGTTCTACCATGAACTCGCCCCAGGCCAGGTCGCTATCGCCATTGATTAAGGTATGGTCAAGATCAAAAAGTGCTAATGCCACAATATTCACCTACTTTATGGAAACAACTTAGCAGGCCATTATAGTCATTTGTTTAAGAAATGTGAGGGAGTCAGTCAATGTTTGAAGGGGTGGATGGGAATCCTGAAACCATTGGGGTTATTTTAGCGGGAGGTTTATCCTCGCGAATGAAACAGGATAAAGCGCAATTAGTATTACCAAGTGGGAAAAATTTACTGGCACATGCGGAGAATCTAATGGCATCACTGCCACTGACTGAGGTAATTGTCAGTGGTAAGCAGGGTGTATCGGACATCTATCCAAAAAGAGGTCCGCTAGGTGGAATTCTTGCTATTGCTAAGCGTTACCCAGGAAAGCGGTTATTAGTTATACCTGTCGATATGCCGTTGCTTAAGCCAGAAGTTCTGAGTAAACTGTTGATAACGAATAATCCAAATAATGTACCTGTCGTATACTTAGGTTATCCCTTACCTCTGTTATTGTCTTTGACTAAAGAAGTTGTAGATTATTTAAACGATGCTATGCAAGGCTTAAAATCTGCATCAATAAAATCCATGTTAATGGAATTTCAATGTATTCAGTTGCCAGAGTTAAATGAAGAGTATTTTTTTAACTGTAATACGCCAGAAGAATTTGCATTTATTTGTCAGCAATTGAATTGAAGAAAAACGTAGTTACCAACCTTCCACCCCTGACATATCAGGCAGTTCGTGAGCGATACCTTTATGGCAATCAATACAGGTTTTTTCACCACTTGCGAGTGCTGTTGAATGTTGCTGTGCAGCACGTTGGCTTTGGGCAGTAAAGTCCATATAATCAAAGTTATGACAATTTCTACATTCTAATGAGTCGTTTGCTTTTAGTCTGGCCCATTCATGTTCTGCTAGCTCCCTACGTTTATTTAAAAACTTCTCGCGGGTGTTAATTGTGCCAAATAATTTACCCCAAACTTCTTTTGATGCTTGCATTTTTCGTGCAATTTTATCAGTCCAGTTATGTGGCACGTGACAGTCTGAGCACTTTGCTCGAACACCAGATCGATTGGTAAAATGTATAGTATGTTGTAGTTCATTATAAACATTATCACGCATTTCATGGCAACTGATACAAAACGTTTCAGTATTGGTAAACTCCATGGCAGTATTAAAGCCTCCCCAAAAAATAATACCAGCAATAAATCCACCTATAGTCAGAAAACCCAGGCTAAAATGAATACTAGGATGCCATAAGAGTTTCCAGTAGTGTTTAATGTTATTCCACACAATGATGCCTTAATTTTTATTGGTTTCAATTACTTCATACATATCTTTAAACTGGTTTTTAACCATAGGCGTTGAGTCTGATTGCGTGACATGGCATTGTTGGCAAAAATAGCGTCGTGGTGATATTTCCGCCCTAAAATTCCCATCTCTGTCCATAAAATGAGTAACGCTAACCATGGGTGCTTGTGATTCTTGCGTACGTTCTCTACTGTGGCATGACATACACTTATTGGTATTTAAGTCCACCTGATAATTACGAATTTTATGGGGAATAATAGGGGGTTGCATGGGGTAGTTGCGTTCTTTTCGAATGTCTGTGTTTAACACGTTTGCCATAGAGGGTGGCTCTGCTTCTTCAGTAATTGCTTGATTAGGACGCAGTGTCGTAATGTTTTCTTCGGCAAAAACAACAATTGCGATTAATAGTAGTGCTGGAAAAAGTAGTCTAATTTTATTCATGGTTAACCACCCTTAGCCTATACTTTGACAACTTTAACTGCACACTTTTTGAAATCCGTTTGTTTGGATATAGGATCAGTGGCATCGAGTGTAACTTTGTTAATTAACTGACTGGCATCGAACCAGGGAACAAAAACCAAACCTTTAGGTGGTTTATTTCTCCCCCTTGTTTCTATCCGTGATTGGATGGCTCCTCGGCGTGAAACCACTTTAACGGCGTCACCTCGTCGTAAACTCCGTGATCGTGCATCTTCGGGATGCATGTACACGACGGCATCAGGAAATGCCATAAAAAGTTCAGGCACACGTTGGGTCATTGAACCTGAATGCCAGTGTTCCAGTACACGCCCAGTGCAAAGCCATAAATCATATTCGTTATCGGGTGATTCAGCAGGAGGTTCATAGGGCAAAGCAAAAATGATGGCTCTACCATCAGGCTTACCATAAAAATAAATATCTTGTCCTGGTTTAACATAAGGGTCAAAACCCTCTCGGTAACGCCATTTGGTTTCTTTACCATCAACCACAGGCCATCGTAAACCTCGTGTTTCATGGTAAGCTTCAAAGCTTGCTAAATCATGTCCATGGCCTCGACCAAAGGTTGCATATTCTTCAAAAAGTCCTTTTTGGAGGTAAAAACCAAATGCTTGAGATTCATCATTATCATAGCCTTCGGCTATATCTTTTAATGAATATTGATCCACATGACCATTTTTAAATAATACATCAAATAACGTTTTATTTTTAAAATTAGGATTTTTGTCTAAGATATCCGCTGGCCATACTTCATCAGTAGTAAAGTACTTCGAAAACTCGACAAGTTGCCATAAGTCGGATTTAGCATCGTCTGGCGCTTTAACGAGTTGATGCCAAAACTGGGTACGTCGTTCGGCATTTCCATAGGCACCTTCTTTTTCTATCCACATCGCGGTTGGTAAAATTAAATCAGCCGCTTGGGCTGTAACAGTGGGATAGGCGTCGGACACAACAATAAAATTGTCAGGATTTCGATAACCAGGATAACCTTCTTGGTTAAGATTTGCTGCTGCTTGAAGATTATTATTTACTTGAATCCAATAAGCATTTATAACACTATCTTTTAGCATTCTGTTATGTTCAACAGCATGAAACCCTGGCTTTTCTGGAATAATGTTATTGGGAATACTCCATATTTTTTCTGCAGTTGCTCTATGTTCAGGGTTTTTTACAACCATGTCGGCGGGTAGTCGATGACAAAATGTTCCGACTTCACGGGCAGTACCACAAGCGGATGGTTGTCCTGTCAGTGAAAAGGGACTATTACCGGGTGAAGAAATTTTTCCTGTTAATAAGTGAATATTATAAATAAGGTTATTACACCATACGCCTCGAGTGTGCTGATTAAAGCCCATCGTCCAAAATGAGGTGACTTTTATTTTGGGGTCTGCATAAAGCTCGGCAAGTTGGTTTAGTTTATCAACAGATACCCCTGATAACTTGGAAACATAATCGGCTGTATATTTACTAACAAAATCAGCATATTCGTCAATGGTAATGGGTTTTGAACCTCCAGGATTATCAGCAAATTCCGCATTTTTTTGTAGCGGGTGCTCAGGTCGAAGTCCATAGCCAATATCCTGATTACCTAAGCGAAAATTAACATGTTTATTCACAAAATTATGGTTTATTTTATCATTACTAATAATATAATGTGCAATAAAATTGAGAATAGCTAAGTCTGTTTGGGGCGTGAAAATAACGGGAATATCAGCTAACTCAAAACAGCGATGTTCATAGGTTGATAATACAGCGACTTTTACATGGGGATAACTAAGTCGTCGATCAGTGAGCCGAGTCCAAAGAATGGGGTGCATTTCTGCCATATTGGATCCCCAAAGGACAAATGCATCAGCATGTTCAAGATCATCATAACACCCCATAGGTTCATCAATCCCAAATGTCCGCATAAAACCAGCTACAGCACTTGCCATACAATGACGAGCATTGGGTTCAATATTATTGGAGCGAAAACCAGCTTTCATGAGCTTGACTGCAGCATATCCTTCCCAAACAGTCCATTGACCAGAACCAAACATACCAACAGAAGTCGGTCCTTTATTCTTGAGTGCTTGTTTGAATTTATCGGCCATCACGGTAAATGCTTGTTCCCAAGACACAGGCGTGAACTCACCGTTTTTATCGTATTTTCCGTTACTCATACGTAACAAGGGTTGGGTTAGGCGGTCTTCACCATATAAAATTTTAGAAAGAAAATACCCTTTGACACAATTTAACCCACGGTTGACTTCGCTTTTGATATCACCATGTGTCGCTACTACTCGTCCATCTTTTGTCGCAACATGAACGCTGCATCCTGTACCACAAAAACGGCATGCTGCTTTATTCCAATGCAAAGAGGTTTTTTCAGCAGAGGTAATAATGTTGCTGGTTTCTGCTGTAATAGGCAGCCCTGCAGCAGTAGCAGCAGCAAAGGCTGCTTGTGCTTTAATGAAGGCTCTTCTAGAAAAACTCATGGACAACCTCTTCGTCAGCTGCGTAATGAAAAACTAATTGGCAGGAAATTACATAAGGTAAATGGCTGAGTGTTTTTAGACTATTCATTAAACTTGAATAGTCTGGCGATTCTATAAGGGCAATAATTTTACCTTTTCCATCAGTGCCATAGACTTCTGTGCCTGTTTGTGACTGAAGCGTAGGGATGACTTGTTTATTCTTTTCTGGAAGACAGTAAATAATGATGCTGCTAATGTGCGGTAATAAACTGGTATTATTTGGCATGGAGTCATTCCATTATTTTTTATGGAAAACAAGCTCTTGACTATTATTTGTTGTTAGGAGTGCGTAAATCATAGAGGGAGTGTTAACTAGGAGGGCCTGGTGGGCCTGTTAATATCTGGCTTATCCAAATAATAAAGCCAAAGCCACCCACAAAAATGATAGATAATAATGGTGCAAGCACAACAGTCAAAAACAAAAAAAGAAGGAGCTCTTCATGTTTTTGTTTTTTGATATTGTCTGTCATAAGGCGCTCCAATTATTAAAGTGAAATTTATTGTCGTGTGGTAAGCCTTGGACGTGATAAAAATTAGTTGTTGGTATCGGAAATATAGATAAGGTACTGTTAAGACTATATGTGAAAGAATAAAGTTGCCTTTTGATTTATAGAAATTTTTTTAATAGATTGTTAGGCTTTAAAAAAATAATGACATTAAAACGCTACAAAGAATAAATATTACCTATTAATAGGTATGTACTTTTTGTGGAATTTCTATGTCCTGTTACCAGCAAAAAATTTAAAAAGATACATATACCCTTCACGAATCATTTTTAGGGTTTGTTGTCGGCACTCTTCACCCCAGTCATTTATTAATATAAGCTCCGGGGGCTTCATCACTTGACGGCTGCCCCTAAAAACCCTTCGTTTTGGGTATAGTTGATCGTTTTTTCTAAAATTATGTTATTTTATCGTTTCGTTGCCTTTAACCATCATGAAGATAGTGGTGTATAAGTTAGGCTATGCTTGCTGCTTATAATGTATGCAGTGATACTTGTTTTAAGCTGTGGGATAAAAATTAACAAATTTCAGTAGGAAAAGCCTGATACAAAGAAATGTAATAATCATACGGAATAACTACTCTTACTAAAACAATTGTTTTATATGTACGTTAGTTTGTTGCTTGGTATAGCGTATTGTTGAAGAGATGTTTAAAGCTGTAGAAAAACTTTTTGTTATGCTTAGTGTAGAGGCACCAATCACTGAGGGGCTGAAGCCCTGATTAGAATTGCTCTAGGGTAGTGGTTTGTGGAACAATGACTCAGATGATAAAAACACGATATTGCGATGCAGGCTATGGTAGAGAGCCGTCCCGAAAATCAATGTGGCGTAGGCGGTATAGATCCTGATGGTTTCAGGCCTAATGTGGGGATTATCCTCATTAATAATGATGCACAAGTATTATGGGCTCAACGGCGAGGGCAGGATGCTTGGCAATTTCCTCAAGGTGGAATTAACCCAGAAGAGTCCCCTGAACAAGCAATGTATCGTGAGCTACATGAAGAGATAGGCTTGTTGCCTGAGGATGTAGGGATTATTGGTTGCACACGAGGTTGGTTGCGGTATCGGCTACCAAAACGTCTAGTGCGCTATAATACGATACCTATTTGTGTTGGTCAGAAACAAAAATGGTACTTACTTAGGCTGTTAGTGGATGATAGTAAAGTGTGTGTCACGCAAGGGGAAAGTCCAGAGTTTGATGCATGGCGCTGGGTGAGTTACTGGTATCCTCTAGGACAGGTGATTACCTTTAAGCGCGAAGTGTACCGGCGAGCTATGAAAGAGCTGGCATCTCGACTTTACCGCGTTAGCCAGGAGTGATACAAGTAAACGTTCACTGCATTCAGTGAAGTGGAAGAACAATGTAAATCTTAAGTGCCATCTGGGTTTGTGGCATCATTGATTATGAACTGGATTTGACACACGATGCTCAATACATTGCGGAGGATTGTTCAGGATGTAAATGCAGCGCATGATTTGCAGTCTGCGTTGGCAATTATTGTGGCTGAAGTCCGTAAAGCAATGAATACGGAGGTCTGTTCGGTTTACTTGTTTGATCAAGATACCAATGAATATACCTTGCGAGCGACAGAAGGGCTGAAAAAGTCAGCAATAGGCATTCGGCTTGGGCGCTCTGAAGGGCTTGTGGGCCAAGTTGGTTTGCGTGAAGAACCCATTAACCTTGAAGATGCTCCTTCTCATCCCAAATACCGTTATCTGGAAGAAACGGGAGAAGCACCTTTCCATGCCTTTTTAGGCGTACCGATTATTCACCACCGAAAAATTTTAGGCGTATTGGTTGTTCAGCAACGTGAACGTAGATGTTTTGAAGAAAGTGAAGAGTCTTTCTTAGTCACTATGTCTGCCCAATTAGCGGGTGTTATTGCCCATGCAGAAGCCACAGGGGCCATTAAGCAGGATAGTTACTCTCAAATCGGGGAGTTGAAACAGGCTGCTCGTTTTAATGGTGTGGCTGGTGCACCTGGAGTGGCTATTGGTGTTGCCGTGGCGGTTTTACCTCCTGCTTACTTAAGTGGTGTTCCAGATCAAACCTGTGAAGATATTGATGCTGAGCTAGTTCATTTTCAACATGCGCTTGAGTCGGTCAGAGATGATTTGCGTAAGACCTCAGCGAAGCTTGCTGATCATATTCGTCCTGAAGAGCAGGCATTATTTGATGTCTATCTACGTATGTTGGACGATAATGCGTTAGGTGCCGAAATCAGTGACTTAATCCGCCAAGGTCAGTGGGCACAAGGTGCCTTGCGACGTGTTATTGATGAGCATGTGCGTAACTTTGAAATGATGGAAGATCCTTATTTACGGGAACGTGCAGTTGACGTGAAGGATCTTGGTCGTCGAGTACTTGCCTATCTTCAAGAGCAACAGACGATAAATATCCAGTATCCAGATCAAACCATTTTGGTAAGTGAAGAGTTAACACCTGTCATGCTTGGTGAAGTTGCCAAGGAAAAACTAGTAGGGCTGGTGTCTGTTCAGGGGTCTGGGAACTCTCATGTAGCTATTCTGGCTCGGGCTATGGGAATCCCAACTGTTATGGGTGCGTTGGATTTACCCTATACCCAGCTAAATGGCAAACAGCTAATTGTTGATGGTAATGTTGGACGGGTTTATTTAAGTCCTTCAGATGAGTTAAGGGCTTATTACCAAGAAGTCGTTGATGAAGAAAAGCTATTCATTGCGGGTTTAGAGTCGCTTAAAAATTTACCTTGTGTCTCTCTGGATAACTGCCGTATTCCCCTGTGGGTTAATACAGGGCTCATTACGGATGTTATGCGTTCACTTGACCGGGGAGCAGAGGGCGTCGGACTTTACCGGACAGAAGTACCGTTTATGATTCGCGAGCGCTTTCCCAGTGAAAATGAGCAACAGGAAATTTACCGCAGTCAGCTTGAAGCCTTCGCACCTAACCCTGTCACTATGCGTACGTTAGATATTGGTGGCGATAAATCACTATCATATTTTCCAATTAAAGAGGATAACCCATTCTTAGGGTGGCGAGGCATCAGAGTGACACTGGATCATCCTGAAATTTTTCTGGTGCAAATTCGAGCCATGCTTAAGGCAAGTGCTGGGTTAAATAATTTACGCATTATGTTGCCTATGATATCCAGTGTTTCTGAAGTGGATGATGCTTTACACCTCATTCATCGTGCTTATGGTGAAGTAGTCAATGAGGGAGGGAATGTCGTATTGCCCCCTATTGGCGTGATGATTGAAGTGCCAGCCGCTGTGTATCAGGTTTCAGAGTTGGCACGTCGTGTTGATTTTATCTCTATTGGTAGTAATGACCTGACCCAATATTTATTGGCAGTTGATCGGAATAATCCTCGTGTAGCAGAACTTTATCACTCGTTTCATCCTGCAGTGTTGACAGCATTACAAGCTGTTGTGAGAGATACGCATCGTGTAGGCAAGCCCGTAAGTATTTGTGGAGAAATGGCTGGTGATCCTGTCGCTTCTTTGCTTTTAGTGGCTATGGGGTTTGATGTACTGTCAATGAACGCAACTAATTTGCCTAAAGTTAAATGGTTATTGCGGCAGATTTCAGTTAGCTGGGCCAAAGAGCTTTTACAGTCTGTGTTGAAAATGGATAACCCTCATTTGATTAGCAGTACTATTGAACTGGCTTTACGTAAAAAAGGGTTAGGAAAAATAATTACACCTAGTAAAGCGTAGTAAAACGCTTTAACGTCAACGCTTTACTCCTTTCACCCAGTTTCTACAAAAACATGTTATTACTAAGCTTTTATCTTACTTTGGGTGCCTTGGCGGGCATATTAGCTGGCTTATTTGGCATTGGAGGGGGGCTAATTATTGTACCAGTGCTTTTATACAGTTTTTCCTTCCAAGAAATTTCCCCGGCAGTTGTAACCCACTTGGCCATTGGTACTTCACTGGCTTCTATAGCTGTTACTGCATCAAGTTCAATGATTGCCCATTTACGTCAAAGTTTACTGTCTTGGCGACAGTTTGTTGGGTTAGTGGTGGGTGTTGTGTTGGGGAGTGGGTTGGGCGGCTGGCTTGCAACCTTCATTGGTGGTGAGTGGCTAATAAGATCTTTTGGAGTCTTTGCTATGGTCATGGCTGCTCAGATGATGATATGCAAAGCAAAGAGTTCTGTTGGTCATGTTGCTGGACAGCTGCCAGGGTTTTCACGACAGGTCACTTATGGTGGAGTGATCGGTTCAATCTCTGCCATTTTTGGTATTGGTGGTGGAACCCTGACTGTTCCAGCATTACGTTGGCATAATGTGTCTATGCAGCAAGCTGTAACTATTGCGGCAACTTGCAGTTTTCCGTTAGCGACTGTTGGTGCGATAAGTTATGGCTGGCATGGGTGGGGACACAAAGGCTTACCTGAGTGGTCAACAGGTTATGTCTATTGGCCTGCGTTACTAGGCATCAATGCAACAAGTATCTGGTTTGCAAAACTCGGTGCTAAGTTTGCGCATCAATTACCAGAAGATAAACTGCAACTGGCATTTGCGGCTGTCTTGTTTATGGTGGGTATTGATTTCTTGCTGTTCACATAATAGCCATCGAAGCAGGCTGCTAAGAGCGTTATAATGCCTGGATGACTCATTATTCTTCACGACGAGGAGAAGGATTACGCTGTGTATGTACATGATATAGATCCTATAGCACTACAGTTAGGCCCTTTAAAAGTACATTGGTATGGTTTGATGTATTTAGTTGGCTTTGCTGGGGGCTGGGCATTAATGTCGTATCGGGCCAAACGTTCAAATGGTCTGTGGCAGGTGGAGCAGGTTTCAGATCTACTGTTTTATATCGCACTTGGTGTCATTTTAGGTGGTCGAATTGGTTCTATGCTGTTTTACCACTTTGATGCTTGGCTGGAGAACCCATTACAAGTATTTAAGGTATGGGATGGCGGGATGTCATTTCATGGTGGGTTACTTGGTGTACTCATTGCGATGTATTTTTATGGTAAAAAAATCAATAAATCATTTTTCCAAATGACAGATTTTATTGCACCTATGGTACCGTTAGGGTTAGCTGCAGGGAGAGTAGGTAACTTTATTAATGGGGAGCTCTATGGCCGAGTGACTGATGTATCCTGGGCAATGATTTTTCCCCAAGGTGGTTCATTACCTCGTCATCCATCTATGCTTTATGAATGCGCCTTAGAAGGGGTTTTACTATTTCTCGCATTATGGTGGTACTCAAGTAAGCCGAGACCCCGTATGGCAGTTTCAGGTCTCTTCTTATTAGGTTATGGATTAGCCCGTTTTACTGTGGAGTTTTTCCGTGAGCCAGATAGTCATTTGGGTTTTATCGCATTTGATTGGTTGACGATGGGGCAGTTACTCACAGTGCCTATGATTATCCTGGGTATTGCCTTTATTGTTTATGCATACCACTGTCGCGCGTTGGTGGATGGAATGAACTCAGATGATCGGTCGTATATGCAACATCACGCGTCGGTAGCCAGTGAACAGGTGAAATAAAGATGAAACAGTATTTAGCCCTTATGCAACATGTGTATGAGCATGGTGTTTATAGAAATGATCGGACGGGTACAGGCTCTTACAGTGTTTTTGGCTATCAAATGCGGTTTGATCTGCAACAGGGTTTTCCCCTGATAACAACCAAAAAATGTCACCTGCGGTCAATTATTCATGAGCTGTTATGGTTTTTAAAAGGCGATACCAATATCAGCTATTTACAGGAAAATGGTGTTTCCATTTGGAATGAATGGGCGACAGATGAAGGGGAGCTAGGTCCTGTATATGGTCAGCAATGGCGTTCCTGGGAAGGTGCTAATGGAGAGGTCGTCGATCAGATTAGTCAGCTTATCCATGATATTAAAAACAATCCAGATTCCCGTAGACTGGTGGTAAGCGCTTGGAATCCTACGGTATTACCTGATACTTCTTTATCACCGAAAGACAATGCAGCAATGGGCAAGCAAGCACTGCCTCCTTGTCATTGTTTGTTTCAATTTTATGTGGCCAACGGGGAACTGTCGTGCCAGCTTTATCAGCGTAGTGCTGATATCTTTCTGGGTGTACCGTTTAATATTGCTTCTTATGCGTTATTAACCATGATGATTGCACAAGTGTGTGATCTGCAACCTGGTGAGTTTGTTCATACACTAGGTGATGCTCATTTATATGCTAATCACTTGGAACAAGCTAAAACACAGTTGGAGCGAAAACCTCTGCCGTTACCTTTAATGCGAATCAATCAAGATGTTAAAGATTTATTTGCATTTACGTTTGAAGACTTTTCATTAGAGAAGTACCAGTTTCACCCGCATATTAAGGCGCCAATTGCAGTGTAATAGAAAAGTGTAGTCATGAAACTGATTCGCTTTTTTTGATGGTTTGATACTGTGCTTGTGAAGGGTACTTATTGTTTATAAGTGCCCTTTTTTATACATGATCTACTCTATGCTATGGGTATCGTTACAGTGAAGATTCTTTAACTCAAGTAAAGTGTAACTTAGTTATCAATTTTTTTTGAGGAGGGAGTGCTTTTGTTGAACTTATTCACAGAGTAGATCAATACTAATTATGTTAACTTTTGTCTTAATGTAGCATTCTCAGGATTAGTAGTCGCGTTTCATTAAACTTTTCTTGTCGTTAGTCCGTTGTCATTACCCCTGAAACTTTATGTATTCCCTTTGACGTAAGCTGTTGTGATCTGGCAAACGGTTTATGATGTTGTTTAATTGTATACCTATTATAAAGGATTTTAGTAGGTATAGATTGGTACTTATGAGAAGGAACACAAGACTGATGTTGACGAAATCCTGGACATTAATACGTCATGTATTTGGTATTACCAGTGTTATTTTTATAATGTTACCTCATAGTGCTAAAGCACAAGAGGTGAATAATGAGATAGGATTATTTTTTAATCAGGCAACGTATCAATGCATGTTGACTCAACAAGCCATTAAGGATTATATGCTGTTAGGCGTTGAAGTGGATGTCGCTGAAACGTCAGTTGAAATGGACGAAAGTATTAAAGCTTTTGAAAACATGCTCAAAGATTTTAAGAAAAAGGAATTATCAGAAAGTTTAAAAAGTGCTATGGAAAAGCTTGACCAAGACTGGCAAAAGACTAAGCCATTTTTAACGAAAAAAGCAACTAAGTATGGTGGAGAACAGTTGCTAGTAAGAAATGTTGAATTATATAAAAGCTGTAGTCAATTTGTAGAAACCGTAGCTCAAGGTATTTCATCACGCCATAAAAACATGTTGATGGCAACAGCTAAACAAAGAATTTTAGCGCAACAGATGGCTTTATATTATACGGCTTATACTTGGGGATTTAGAGATCCACAAATAGAAGATGCATTATCCAAATTTAATAAAGAGTTTCATGTGGGTGTGATATTACTTGGTAAAAATAGTACTAATGTCGCCGATATAAATAATGCTACCAAAAAAATAAAGTCACATTGGATATATGCTAAAACAGGAATGAGTAAATATCATGAAAAGCAGTTTGTTCCGCATTTGGTTGCATCATCAATGGGCTCTATTGTTAGAGAGCTAAACAAAATTGTGGGCTTATATCAGGATTTAATAGACAGAGGGGTTTAAATTCTGAGGCTTGTTTGAAAGCTAATCATTGTTTATTTACGAATCCCCAGTCGCTAAATTGGGTTAGCGGCTGGGGGAAAGTTGGTTAATTATTTTTGCAAAGGAAGCATTTCCACAATCCATGGTGGTAAGCCTTAGGTTAGTTTATATAAAAGTACTATTGTAAAAATAATATAGTAATGATACTTACATTTTTACGTTTACCATCAACCTGTCATTTGAGTGAAATAGAGCTGTCCATACAATCGCCTGTAGCATGAAACATCTGACAGCTAAAATAATCGTTTCTTATCTATTTAGAGGAACTAATCCTCATCAAAATAAACAGCAGTATAAGCATCTTCCATATTGATTTTATTGAGATACTTTATCCATGTTTTTTCCACAAAGGTTGAAGGTGCTTCTTCACCACGAACGACCCTGACAAAGTTTGCTTCTTCCTCTGACTGTGGTTCTCGAGAACCCTCACTGAGTGCTTTTAAGGCATCACCCAAAGAAGTCAGAGTGTTAGCTTCTCTTATTGAGAAAAAGCCGGACCGCTGAAATCCATAAGGAAAATGTGCATCATCAAAGAAGCGTTTGGCGGTGTTAAAGCTTTGACTGAGTGTAGCAGTACTCATTGGCCATATCCTATCGAATGTGACTAACCTATAGCATTTCTATAGTGAGTAAACCACCAGTAATCCTGAGTTGGTTCAAGGTAATCAATATGCCAAAATTCAGCTAATGTCAATTACAAACACACTAATTTTTGGCAATCGATAGGCGTTATTTTAAAGGGACTCAAAACCGTTCATTTCAGTGTTAAGCAAACACTAATAAGAAACGCTCATTTTAGTAACTAGTACGTCGCGCCTGGGCAGGCTAAATGTGACTTAACCGCTTAGGCTATATGGTTTAGCATGTTGGCGACGTATAGTTAAAGAAAGAAAAGTGTAATCAGCTTTGTAACAGAGCGTTCTTTTTTTGCAAATCTACACAGCAGTTAGAAATTTGATTAAGGGTTAAAGTCGTCGGCTTCACCCATTAGAAAGGCAATGCATTTTTTAGTGTAGTTTTCCTGCTTTTCTGCTGGAACTTTATCTTCTCTTGCCCATTCCTTGCAGGTTTCTGCAGCTTCTTGGCGGATTTCTGCGTCAGTGGCATTTTGATTTGAGCGAGCTTCAGCCAAGGCAAGGTTGCTCCAGCAAAAAGAGATAATAATGCTCAATGCTGTAGAGAGTAATAACTTCATTAATGCAGATCCTTTGTATAAAGTGTGATCAGTATGAAAGGTATTGTATTATTCAAAATAATGAATACTTTTCAGTTCGTAATTTCCGTATTGTTTTAGGTATAGTGATAAATGCTTTGTTTTCTAAATAAATTATCGTAAGGGGTAACTTTTACGTTAAGGTAAGTAGTTAAAAATCATTGCATCAAAAAAGATTATTTTAACTTTAGTAACCTTCTGCAAAATATATCATCGATTGCTTAAGTCTGCTCTAATTTTGTCCATATTGTGATGTTTTAATCAGTATTGGTTAAAGTGGTAGTTTTAGCTTTATATCTAGTTTAATCGTCGCATTTTATAAGCGAATCATAGAAAAAACAGTGAAGTTAATTGTAGATATAATGATCTGACCTTTGTAGGCTTTTGATGTTGCAATAGATGAACAATAATTTTTTATTTAGTGAGTAACTTTGCAGTTTAATCTTTACCTGCCCTAAGGAAGGGATGGCTTGTTCACTTGATACTTCGTGCTCTAATTATTGTTTGGTTGGTGTATAGCAACTGTTTAGCTTAATATGGTGTCGTCAATGTGATTTTCCACTACTTACTGAAGTTTATTGACCATTTCTTCAGCTTCAAAGGTTAATAAGAGTAAGTCGCTCATTGTTAGTAATGTTATATTACGGTTGTTTTCACTAAACCTTGTTAGTGATTATACGCATAGCTAAAGCAAAATTGACCGCAAAGGTTAAATAACCAACACAGTTTTTCGAGGCAGTATGCTTGATCTGTATTATCGTCACCAGGGGCTTCAAGGCAACCCGCCAGTGGTTTTATTGCATGGTCTATTTGGTTCGCTAGAAAACTTAGGCTCTGTGGCTAAGGCGCTAGCGGAGGAATTTTCTGTTTATTCCGTTGATTTACGCAACCATGGTCGCTCACCTCACCATGAAATGATGAACTATGAGTTAATGGCCAATGACGTCATTCGGTTTCTGGACTCGCTTAGCTTGACTCAAGTTATGATTCTGGGGCACTCAATGGGTGGAAAGGTTGCTATGGAGGTTGCCTTACGAGCACCTGATCGTATTTCAGGGTTAATCGTTGCTGATATTGCACCCATTCGTTACTTGCCACATCATCAGCAGGTTTTCGCTGGACTTCAAGCGCTGACACTGTCAGGTATTACCTCAAGAACTCAGGCTGACCAGGATTTATCTGCCTATGTCAATGAAGCGGCGGTGCGAAGCTTTTTGTTAAAAAACTTAGTTAAAACGTCAGCTTCTGGTTTTCAGTGGCGAATGAACCTTTCTGCTATTGCTAAGCATTATGAACATATCATGGCAGGGCAGAGTAGTGAGTCATCTTATGAAAAGCCCGTTTTGTTCATTAAAGGTGGTACTTCCGACTACATACTGCCACGCCACCAGGAGGTTATTTTGTCTCTGTTTCCTGCAGCAGGTGTAAAAATAATACAAAATGCAGGTCATTGGCTGCATGCAGAAAAGCCAACCATTTTTAACCGGTTAGTAATTCAGTTTTTGAAGTCAATAATGTCTTCTTAATTATGAACACTAAGCATTTGACATGCCTTTAAATCCTTCGCGAAGAGCATTGCTTGTGTTCTATGCTAAAGAGTGAAAAGGTTGATATTAGTGATGTCAGAATATGGTGAGTAAGTGGACTTTATTCTTTGTAGTGTTATTTGTAGCTCCTGCATGGAGTGGGAGTGAACCACTGGTAATTGCTGCAACAGAGTGGGCACCTTATTCAGGTACACAACTACTCAACAAAGGCTTTTCTCCGGAGTTGTTTACTGTTGCCATGTCGAGAAAGGGCTATGAGGTTGATGTCATTATACTTCCTTGGTCAAGAGCATTAAAAAGGTACTTATGAAGGCACATTTGATGCGTTACTTGATGTTTGGTACAGCGATGAGCGAGCAGAAAAGCTGACCTTTTCCAAGCCTTATATGACAAACCGGGTTAAGTTTATTAAGCGTGTGGATAGTAAGATTGTTAGCACAGACTTTGCTGACCTGAGACATTATGAGATTGGTGTGGTCCGTGACTATGCGTATGAGCCTCAGTTTGATAGTAGTCCTGTGCTTAATAAATCTTCAGAAAGAACATTCCTGGTGAATTTGTACAAGCTTGTTAAGCGTCGAATAGACTTGACGCTAGAAGATGAATTTGTCGCTCGTTTTGAAATTGCTCACAAGGCCCCTGAACTTCAAGACCTAGTTGCATTTTTGCCAACACCGTTGTCAGAAAATAATCTCTATGCTGGATTCAGTAAAAAGAATGAGCATGTCGAGACCTTGGTGAATGACTTTGATGATAGTTTAAGAGAGCTCATACTTGATGGAAGCTATGAACGTCTTAAAGCAAAGCATGGTATTTTATGGCGCTGGGATTATCGTCCTTAGCAGTAGCATGACATAGAGCTGCTAATCAACTAAAGGTCAATGAAGGCTTTGGTTGTTGATTGGGAAGAAATCTTTTTGCCCCATACCTTCACTGTCATGGTTGCTCAGTCCTATCATTTCATCATAAGCTGAGTAGTGTATATGTTCAGTATCACACACAGCTAACCCATTGAATGCATCTCTTACGCTGGATAAGCTTGGAAAGACTCGCGGTTTATTATCTTTGTCATTTAAAACCAAGAATTTTCGGTCATGAATTTGAACCTCAGCCATGTAAATATCACCTTCAAAAGACAAGATTAATAGTCGGTGAATGGGGAGGTGATGATTACGAATACGTTTCAGGTTCATGGAGTGCCCCATAAGCTGCCAGCTAGGTGGCTACATTGTTAAATGTAGTCAAAAAAGCTGTACTCAACCAACTATGACTTCATAGCTAATTGAGTGGCTATACTGCATTAGTTAGTATTAAAGTTGCCAGGTAGGCTTGGGCTAGATAGGAAGAAATGTTGTTGTTGCTACCCCTCTCACCAAGAAGTTGATTGTTCGGTCATTTTTGCTGGATACGATCTGTGCCATCATATCTTGCAGCATAATCATTTTACCAAAAAGCCGTTCAAAGCTAAGGTTGATAGCATCCTGCTGTAAGGAGTTGGTAATTAAGAATGGATTGCCAGAAGTGTTTTTTCGAGATTGTAAACGCCAGGCAAGAATTTCTAAGTTTCGAGCGCTGTTATATAGTTTCTGTTGGTCTAGTTCATCCAGAATGAAAAATTCATCATGATAGTCATAGCTTTGTCGAATCATATCTGTTAAGCCAGCCATCATTGCCATGACCCGGTCACCTGTAAATGAGCCATCAAATGCGAGAAGGATTGCATCTGTACCTGCTTTTCGTTTTAGTTCAGGTAAACGTACTGGACCATAGTGATCAAAAAGAAGGGCTTGGCGTTGTTTTATTGTTGCTCCAGATTTATACAGCTCCCGAGGGTTTCGCTTATATAATTTTTCCATAAGCGTTGCTAGGTGTTTTCGTATTTCTGCTCGAACAGTGTCGGCGACAAAGTCGGTATCAGATTTTGCAAGATTTTCTACGCGAAAAGGTTGGCTCCCACAACCTGAAAGTAGAGCCATACAACAGAAAATGTATACGTATTTTTTGCAACGCTGAAACACAGTGCCCACCAATTAAAAAACATATTGCAAATAATTATAGTAAAAAAGAATAACGAGCTGTTGATAAGTAGACTCTACTCATGTTTAGAAGTGCCAGGAAACTGTTTCATAACGTTATGAGTAACTGAAGTAGAGATAAATAAGGCTTTTAATAAGTAAATATACATTGCAAGTTCCATTTCTCTAGCATTTTTATCTTATTTTAAATACGTTTGTACATGTTGAACTAATGCTTTTGGTTTTTTGGTTTTATATAAAAAGAATGTCATTTTCTCTGAGTGTTAACAGCAAGTGTAAGTTGAAAGTGGTAGGTTACCTGTTATGTACTACTAGACAGTCATCTCTAATTTTTTTTGTATTGAGTATAGTATTAATTTCATAAACAAGATCTGAGTAAATATTTTTATGCGAAGCAATTTATACTCTTTCGCTTTTGCTCTGCTGTTATTACTCGTAAATGGTTGTAGTGTTATGACAGAAAGCGAGTGTCGGATGGCTGATTGGCACACAGTGGGGTTTGAAGATGGTACTCAAGGCTATTTAAGCTCCAGAATTGGTGCTTATCGTAAAGATTGTTCTGACTATGGAGTTGTTCCTGACTTGCAAGCATATCAAGCGGGTTATCAATTAGGTTTGCAGCATTACTGCACTGTTTCCCGAGGGTATGCAGTAGGAGAACAAGGAAAACAATATCAAGGTGTCTGTCCTGCCCTTTCAGAAAAACGCTTTTTATCTGGTTATCAAAGGGGTTATAACGTGTATCAGGCTAGACAGCGCTGGTATGCGATTAAGCAAAGACTTTCAACGTTAAGGCAGGACCTTAGTTCATTAAGAACTGAGCTTAGGTCAAAAGAACGAGAACTTATAGATGAAGGGAATCATGCCCAAAAGCGATCAGAGCTAGTGGACTCGATGAGCCGCTTACGTTCGAGAGCGTTTCACATCCGAAGTGAGCTGTTTAGATTACAAAGCGATGAGCGCTGGGCGAAAGAAGAATATGAAATTATTCGCCTTCGAAACAGTAGGTAAGTGTTCCTGTGGTTATTTTGTTATAGTATTTAAAACATCTGCCCAGATTGTTTCATACCTTTACTGGGGTATCATAGTTGATTGCAGAGAGTAACAAATTAAGTTTACCTAAGCACAGTCTTTCATTGACTATGCCCCATAGATGTTGCCTGAGTGGGTAAACTTTTGTAACGGTTGTATAGTTTTATTTTGGCTTAATATGCATAAAAACAAAAAAATACTAGTGGTTGATGACGATACTGAAATTAGAACGTTATTGCGAGAATACCTTGAGCGTTCGGGATTTTCAGTGTTAGAGGCGGCTGATGGTGTCTCACTATTTGAACAGTTTCCTGATGAAGATATCGATATCGTCCTTTTAGATGTTATGTTGCCTGGTGATGATGGTTTTACGCTGTGTCAAAAGATTCGTAAGGTGTCATTGGTACCCATCATTATGTTAACGGCAAGTTCTGATGATGCAGATCGGATTGTTGGGTTAGAAATGGGGGCTGATGACTACATGGCAAAGCCCTTTAACCCAAGAGAGTTACTAGCCCGAATCAAGGCTATTATGCGCCGGGTTGAGACCCACCAGCAACCCGTTGATACGAAGCCTACTACCAGTCCTCGTTATTACAAGTTTTCTGGGTGGACATTAGATACGACAAGCAGGCAGTTAGTGCGTGAAGGAGAACAACAGTACCCACTCACTGGCGCTGACTTTGCACTATTAATGCTTTTTCTTGAGAATCCTCAACGTATCCTCAAGCGTGATGAGATCTCTGACTTGACCCGAGGTAGGGAGTCCAGCCCCTTTGATCGCTCAATTGATGTTCATGTCAGCCGACTCAGGCATCGGTTAGGTGATGATGGGAAAAATCCTCAAATTATCAAAACCGTTCGTGGCGCAGGCTATGTGCTTGCTGTAGAAGTCAGTGTTGCTGATGAGTTGGATTAGACGCTTTTGGCCGAAATCGTTAGTAGGGCGTTTAGCCAGTGTATTAGCGCTTGCCATAGCAGCAGTGCAACTGATTAGTAGTGCTATTTGGATGACTCAGGCACGCTTTGCTGAGGAGCAGGAAGTCAGCCGAATGGCCGAGCATATGGCATTAAGCATGGCCTCAACCGTTAAATTTTTTAATTCTCTTCCTGTGAAATACCGGCATATTGTTCTTGATCAGTTGCGTAATATGGGAGGAAGCCGTTTTTTTGTCAGTATTAATAAAGAGCTTATTTTAATTAATGACTTTCCAGAAAAACGGATTCACCATATTGTGATCAGTGAGTTCAATAAAGTGCTAAGGAAAGAGCTAGGTAAAAATCAGCAGATTATTGTCAAGTTTTCTGATCCAGATACCCTTCATGTGTTTAATAATGATGTGTTGTTGACAGATTTGCCTCCACGCTGGGCACATCATAGCCTGTTAATGAAACCGTTAACGCCACCTATTCTGGTGATACAAATTAAGGTGGCAGAGAGTGAATGGTTATATGTGGCGGCTTTAATACCTCACCCTTCGTTTATTTCTGAGCGAGAGTTTTTATCCACAGAGCGGCTGATATTTTTAGGTTTGATGTTGATCGTTTTGTTAATGGTGTCATTTTGGGTTGTGACGTGGCTGGCTAAACCATTAGAGCGGCTGTCAAAAGCTGCAGATGAGCTTGGGAGAGATCTTGAACAGCCACCTTTACCTGAAGAGGGAAGTCAGGAAATGGTTCGGGCTGCAAAAGCCTTTAATGCAATGCAATATCGGTTACAGCGTTATATTGATGATAGAGCACGATTGTTTGCAACTATTTCCCATGATTTAAAAACACCTATCACTCGAATGCGTTTACGGGCAGAAATGTTACCTGATGATATGCAGCGAGAACGATTTTGTCAGGATTTAGCCGATTTAGATTTAATGGTAAAAGGGGCTTTGCAGTGTGTAAAAGAGACTGATGTTCATGAAAACCAGGTGCCTATCGACATTATGGCTATGCTAAGGCGGTTAAAAGATGATGCTTCAATGGCTGGGCATGAAGTCAGTTTGATAGGCAATAATTGTAAGATGTTTATCGGTAAACCATTAGCAATTAAACGAGCACTAACTAATTTACTGGATAATGCTATTGCTTATGGCAAACGAGCTGAAGTCTCTGTTGTTGATTCTCCACAAAAACTCATCATTACTATCCGTGATTATGGTCCAGGATTGCAGCAAGATGATTTGGAAAAGGTATTCGAGCCTTATTATCGTAGTCAGGGAAATATCTCTAAATCAGGTATAAGAGGATTAGGTTTAGGCATTGTTCGTAGTATTGCTCGAGCGCATGGTGGAGAAGTCATTTTAAAAAATCATCCAGAGGGTGGGTTAATCGCCGAGTTGACGTTGCCCCGAAAATAAATTAACCCTCAATTTACAGGATGAATAAGTGCTGTAACCTGAGTTCTCGCTGTTTAGCCTACAACATATAAAATTAATTGAGATGTAAATGATGAGTCATTGGCTAAAGCACACCACAGCTTCGTTATTAGTGTTAATTGCCCAAACCTCTTGGGCTGCAAAAGAAGTTGAAATTTTGCACTGGTGGACCTCCGCAGGAGAATTTCGTGCTGTCAATGAGCTTAAAAAGGCAATGGCAAATGTTGGTTACCAGTGGGTAGACTCAAGTGTGAGAGGTGGTGGGGGAGAAACAGCAATGACTGTTTTGAAGTCTCGAGTGTTAGCCGCTAACCCACCATTAGCCGCTCAAATAAAAGGTAAGGAAATTCAAGAATGGGCTAAATTGGGATTCTTATCTGATTTATCTTCTGTGAGCCAAGACCAAAACTGGTCTGCACTATTACCGCCTTTTGTTTCTAAGATAATGCAGCATAATGGTAAGTTTGTCGCAGTCCCTTTTAATATTCACAAGGTTAATTGGATTTGGCTGAATAAGGATGTGTTCCGAAAATATAATCTGCCCATTCCTACCTCCTGGGTCATGCTAAATGAAGTTGCCACTAAGCTTCAGGCGAAAGGTATTACACCTATTGCTCTAAGTAATCAGGCATGGCAGCAGGCCATCATTTTTGAAATAGTTGCGCTTGGTATCGGCGGTAGTGAGTTTTACCATAAAGCCTTTGTCGAAAATGATATTGATACGCTTGAAAGTCAGAAAATGATTAAGGTTTTAAAACAATTCAAGCGTTTAAGTGTTTACTATGATGATGAAGCACAAGGTCGGGACTGGGATGCTGCATCAGAGATGGTTATTGAAGGTCGTGCGGCAATGCAAATAATGGGGGATTGGGTGAAAGGTGAGTTCTTGGCTGCTGGAAAAGTGGCGGGGGTGGATTTTACCTGTATTCCTGCTCCAGGTACTGAAGATAGCTTTATTTATAATATTGATAGTTTTGTGATGTTTGATGTGCAAGATCCTGAAAAGCAAAAAGCACAAGCAGCATTAGCAAAAATAATTATGAATCCGGATTTTCAAAAAGCCTTTAATTTACGTAAAGGCTCAATTCCAGTCCGAAATGATGTTCCATTAGATCAGTTTGATGAGTGTGCCCAACTATCTCATCAGTCATTGGTAGCAGCGGCTAAAACAGAGAATTTATTACCAAGTTATACTCAGTATATGGCGACAACATCTGATACGGGGGGTGCTATTTACGAGGTAATAACTGCTTTTTTTAAAGATCCAAGTATGACGCCTGAGACGGCCGCTCACCGGTTGGTAGCCGTTGTAAAAGCCGCTATGGGAAATTAATTAACACTCAGTCAATATCATTCTACTTCAAACGTGTTAGATAACTTATTTAACTGATAGTCAGCTGTGTAAGTATGTATTCTTGACTATAGTTGCTAACAATTGAGTTTACTTTGCTGTGGGTTGTAAGTTTGAAGTCTACCTACCTGATTATTATTTTCATCTTTACTGTTATCGTTTACCAGCCATCTTTTGCTTCTGAGCGACCGCTATTAATCTTTGCAACAGAACCATGGCCACCGTATTTTGGGCCTAGTTTATTGCGGCAGGGATATATGGTTGATGTTTTGCAGAGTGTTTTAAACTCAGCAGGATATCAAGTCAGGATTGACTATATTGGTTGGAAAAGAGCATTAGCCCAAGCCAAAAAAGGGATGTATACAGGAATTATTGGTCTTTATTTTACAGAAGATCGTGAAGCTCACTTCAGGTTTTCCCCTCCACTTGCTAAAAGCACTGTTTGTCTTTACCAACGATATAACAAAAGAAATCAATTAATGCTTGATAATTTGTCTCGGTATCGCTTGGGGGTTGTTACAAATGATGCGTTAGCAAAAGGTTTTCTTGATAGCAGAGGGCTGGTTGCTACAGTCGATGCAAGCCAAACAGTTATTGTTGATGCTTTGCTCTCAGGTAATTTAGATGCATTAATTGCGACTGCTGAAGTATTTGAATATTCATTAAAATCTCACTATGGTCATCAGTATAGGAATATACAAGCTATGTCGCCTGTACTCTCAACACATGATTTATTTATTGGGTTTTCTAAAACATGGCCTGATATTGACCATGTTGTATCTAAGTTTGAGGAGCACTATTTAAAACTACAGGAGCAGGGCGTTATTAAAGCGATTCAGGTTTTACACAATATAGATAAAAAATATGGCATTAAAGGCGGGGCACTGGAAAGCCATTAGTCTACAGCTTTTTAAAAAGGACAGGGACTCAATGGTCCCTGTAAAGTCCACAGGACTGAATAACAGCCTTGCACTTGGGAGAAATGGGATGCTTGGCATCCCAGAAGTAATATGGCGAGCATATTACTTCAAAACAAAATCACTATCCCCTTACGGGGATAAGTGTCATGCAGTCATTCACAATGTCATGAACAACATTACTCAACACACAATACTTTAAGTGTGTTAGTTCCACCTTGAGAGTGGGCGCGGTCACCTTTAGTGATGATAATTAAATCACCAGTGCTTACATGACCTGCATTTTTGAGTGCTTGAATTGCATTACGGTTAACTTCTTTACCTGGGATAGTGTCAGTTTCAAATGGAATTGGCATTACGCCACGGTAAAGGGCAACACGGTTTTGCGTATCTTTATGCCGAGAAAAGGCAAACACTGGAATAGAAGAGCGAATTCGAGACATTAACAGAGGAGTAGCCCCTGATTCGGTCATACAAATAATCGCTTTTACACCTTGCAGATGGTTAGCTGTGTACATTGCTGCGAGAGCAATGGACTCATCAATATTCTGGAAGGGCTCATCCAGGCGGTGTTTTGAACGGTGTGCTGCAGGGTGTAACTCAGCACCTACACAAACACTAGCCATTGCTTCAACAGTTTGCACTGGGTATTTACCAGCAGCTGTTTCAGCGGACAACATTACTGCATCTGTACCATCCAAAACGGCGTTAGCCACGTCAGAAACTTCAGCACGAGTTGGCATTGGACTATTGATCATTGATTCCATCATTTGAGTCGCAGTGATTACCACGCGATCCAAGCTTCTGGAGCGATCAATAATGTGCTTTTGCACAGCAACGAGAGTTGCATTGCCAATTTCAACACCTAAGTCACCACGAGCAACCATAACCCCTTCAGAAGCACGAATGATTGAGTCAAGTACTTCATCATCAGCAACCGCTTCAGCACGTTCAATTTTGGCTATTAAACCCGCTTTAGAGCCAGCTTCATGCAAAAGTTGACGAGCTTCATCCATATCTTCTGCTGAACGAGGGAAAGAAACTGCTACATAATCAACACCGATTTGGGCGGCGACTTTGATATCAGCTTTATCTTTGTCCGTGAGGGCTTTGGCAGATAAACCACCACCTTGGCGGTTGATACCTTTGTTGTTGGAGAGAGGACCACCAATCAGCACTTCTGTGATGACTTCATGTTCAGTAACACCTGTCACACGAAGTTCAACACGGCCATCATCCAATAACAGAATATCACCTGGGCGGGAGTCTGCGATTAATGCTTCATAGTCGATACCAACACGTTCTTTGTCTCCAGCATTCTTGTCCAGAGATTTATCCAGAGTAAACGTCTGGCCGACTTCCAGCTCAACTTTGCTTTCTTGGAATCGTGCTATACGAATCTTGGGACCTTGAAGGTCCCCAAGAATCGCCACGAAAGCATTTTGACGTTTAGCGGCTTCACGTACCAGTTCCGCGCGCTTCAGGTGATCTTCAGGTTCGCCATGTGAGAAATTCAGGCGAACCACATTAACGCCAGCTTTGATCATTTTCTCTAATGTTGCTAAGTCATTAGAGGCAGGACCTAAGGTGGCTACGATTTTAGTTCTACGAATGCTTCCCATGGCTTATGCTCCTACGCTTATGCAGGTGCATTAATTAATGCGATGGTGTTATCGAGCATACGGTTTGAGAAGCCCCACTCGTTGTCGTACCAGGCCATAACTTTAACTAGGTTACCATTAACGCGTGTTTGAGTTGCATCAAACGTAGAAGAAACAGTGCTGTGGTTAAAGTCGATAGAAACCAGTTTTTCAATGTTGTATGCCAAAACTGGAGATGCATCGGCAGCTTTCTTCATAATTTCGTTGATTTCTTCAACGCTAGTTTCACGCTTAGCAACAAAGTTGAGGTCTACCAAAGAAACGTTGATTGTTGGTACACGAACAGCCATACCATCCAACTTACCATTCAGCTCAGGTAATACTAGGCCTACTGCAGCGGCTGCACCAGTCTTAGTTGGGATCATAGACATAGTAGCTGCACGAGCACGATACATATCGCTGTGGTATACGTCAGATAGATTTTGATCGTTAGTATAAGCGTGGATAGTTGTCATCAAACCGCTGTCAATACCTACTGTATCGTTCAGTGCTTTAGCAACTGGTGCTAAACAGTTAGTAGTACATGAAGCGTTTGAAATGATTTCATGAGATTGGCGTAGTACGTTGTCGTTAACACCATATACAACAGTAGCGTCAACGTTAGAGCCTGGTGCAGAAATAATGACTTTTTTAGCGCCTGCAGCAAGGTGAGCACTGGCTTTTTCACGGCTAGTGAAGATACCTGTACACTCATAAACAACGTCTACATTTAGAGAACCCCAATCAAGCTTAGATGGGTCACGCTCAGAAGTAATGCGGATTTCGTCACCATTGACAACCATTGTGCTGCCTTCAGTACGAACTTCGCCTTGGAAGCGGCCATGTACGGTGTCATAACGAGTTAAGTGAGCATTAATTTCAGCATCACCTAAGTCGTTGATAGCAACAACTTGAATACGATCGCGGTAGCCGTTCTCATAAAGAGCACGAAGCACGTTGCGACCAATGCGACCGTAACCGTTAATACCAACACGAATGGTCATGGAAGAATCCTCCTACAAAGACTGCTATATTATGTTGGTAATATTACAAATAAAATGGGCTTTCGACAATAAATACTACTGAGAAATCCGTGATAAGTTATGTAATATTACCATTTGAAAACGTTATCTTACTTTTGACTGATGAGGAAGCGTAATGCACCCTACAATCGCAAGCGTTACTCAACGGGTCATTGCCCGAAGTTCTGCAAGCCGTAAAGCCTACATCGAGCGGATGCAGCAAGCTGCAAAGCAAGGTCCTCAGCGTTCCACACTCTCATGCGGAAACTTAGCTCATGGTTATGCTGCTTGCCAGCCGCAGGATAAACAAATTCTTAAGCTCTCAACACAAGCTGATGTAGCTATAGTCTCAGCATATAATGATATGCTATCTGCGCATCAGCCGCTGGAAAAATACCCTGCCCTTATTAAAGAAGCCGTTCGAGAGCTTGGGTCCGTTGCACAGTTCGCGGGTGGTGTACCTGCGATGTGTGACGGTGTTACTCAAGGGCAACCAGGCATGGAGCTTAGCCTCTTCAGTCGAGATGTGATTGCGATGGCAACTGCGATATCACTCTCTCACAACATGTTTGACGCGACCCTTTGCCTTGGCGTCTGCGATAAAATTGTGCCTGGGCTTTTGATTGGCGCATTAAGCTTTGGTCATCTGCCTTGCATCTTTGTGCCAGCAGGACCAATGCCATCAGGGTTACCAAACAAGGAAAAAGCCCGAGTGCGTCAACTTTACGCAGAAGGCAAGGTTGGTCGTGAAGCGCTGCTTGAAGCGGAATCTAAATCTTACCACTCTTCTGGTACCTGCACATTTTATGGCACAGCAAATAGTAATCAGTTATTGATCGAGATCATGGGTTTGCATTTACCTGGCGCATCATTTGTTAACCCTGAGACCTCATTGCGTGATGAGTTGACTCGTGAAGCTGCTCGTCAGGTGACGCGACTCACTGCTTTGACGGAAAATTACACACCTATGTGGAAGGTCGTTTCAGAAAAGTCGGTTATAAATGCAGTTGTCGCCTTATTAGCAACAGGTGGTTCCACCAATCACACCATGCATTTAGTAGCAATTGCTCGAGCGGCAGGTATACAGATTACCTGGGATGATTTTGCTGAGCTATCGACAGTTGTTCCTTTGTTAACGCGAATATATCCAAATGGACAGGCAGATATCAACCATTTTCAAGCGGCAGGTGGCATGGCATTTTTAATTCGCACCCTTTTACAATCTGGCCTACTTCATAACGATGTGGATACAGTCATTGGTAAAGGGTTAGATGCATACACACAAGAGCCTATCTTGCAAAGCAACAAACTTATCTGGCGTTCAGGGCCTGAGGAATCTCATGACCTTGATGTATTGAGGTCTGCGAGTGAGCCTTTTAGTGCAGAAGGAGGCTTACGGCTACTGAAGGGTAATCTGGGTCGTGGTGTGATCAAAGTATCTGCGGTTGCTAAAGAGCATCAAGTCGTTGAAGCGCCAGCCATTATTTTTCATAGTCAGGAAGCTATGGCTGAAGCCTTTCAGCGTGGTGAGCTGAACCAGGATTATATCATTGTTGTTCGCTTTCAGGGACCGCAGGCAACAGGAATGCCTGAGCTACACAAATTAACGCCATTTTTAGGTGTATTACAAGACAAAGGTTATAAAGTAGCACTTGTCACTGATGGTCGTATGTCTGGTGCTTCAGGGAAAGTGCCTGCAGCTATTCATGTATATCCTGAAGCTGCACAAGGAGGGCCGCTAGCTAAGTTAAAAAATGGTGATATTGTTTGTTTGGATGCAGAGCTGGGTGAGTTAACGGTTAAGGTTTCTACAGAGGAGTGGCAACAGCGCATACCAGTTGTTGCAGACTTATCTGATTTTCATCATGGAATGGGACGAGAACTATTTGCTCAAATGCGACAGGTGGTGGGTGGTGCAGAATTAGGAGCAACGGTTTTTGATTTTGCTAATGAAGGTAAATAATTTTTATCCTTCACTTTGCGTATAAAATAAAAAGATCTGGCTTTATGTTGTAATTGGTTGAGCATACTGTTGATGAATGAATATATAGTAGTGAGGAGGTAGCAGTGTCATCTCAAGTTGCATTAGTGGGGGATATTGGCGGGACCAATGCCCGTTTCGCATTGTTTGATTTAACAACGCAATCGTTGCAGCAGATTCAAGTTTTAGCTTGTAAAGATTATGACAATATTGACCAAGCGATAACTCATTACTTAGCTCAGCAAAGTGCCTCACCTGATAAAGCTTGTCTTGCTTTTGCTTGCCCAGTTCATAATGCTCAAGTCCATATGACTAATAATCATTGGCACTTTGATAAGCAGACATTGAAAGCCAGTTTAGGATTACAGCAGCTTCGTGTTATTAATGATTTTACTGCACTCGCCCTTGCTTTGCCGGTGCTGCCCTCTGAGGATCTCTGTCAGGTTGGAGAGGGAAAAGTTGTTGATGATAAACCTAAGCTGGTGTTGGGACCAGGAACAGGAATGGGGGTTGCTGGCCTGGTGAGAACACAGCAGGGTTGGCTGCCTATTCCTACAGAAGGAGGGCATGTCGATTTTGCTCCTCGAAATGAGTTAGAGGTTGAAGTTTGGCGGTATTTGCATAGGTGTTTTGAGCATGTTTCTGTTGAGCGAATACTGTCAGGAAGTGGTTTGGCCAATTTATATCAAGCCCTGGCAGCCGTTTCAGGGCAACAGGCTTCAGTGGTTGATCCATCTCATATCACAACAGCGGGTTGTAAAGGTTCAGATAAAATAGCCTCTCAAACACTGGATTTGTTTTCTGAGATTTTAGGTTCTGTTGCAGGCAATGCTGCACTTACTATTGGTGCACTGGGTGGTGTTTATATTGCTGGAGGGATCATTCCTAGATTTAAAGCGTACTTTGTGCAGAGTGGGTTTAGAAATGCATTTATTGAAAAAGGACGGTTTAGAGAATACCTAAGTGCAGTCCCTACATACCTTGTACTCGCTGAATATCCTGGTTTATTAGGTGCTACTCAGGGCTTGCTTTCTTCAGAAAGGTTGGGTTAATCGTGCTGTTTAATGGTTTAGTACAGGGTGTACAAAAAGCGCTATTTAAATTTATAAGATAAAAAAAACTCCGCATAAAGCGGAGTTAAAATGCCAAGAGTAGTGTTAAACAACACTTGTCCTAGAGCAGTTTCCCATTAATGGGAAGGAGACACGTTATTCAGAGGACAGCTGAATAACGATGAAAACAATTAACTTTGTTTTAGCGTCTGAATACTCAGTTTGCAGAGTTCAGTAATTCGCTGCCAGTCTTTGTTACGAACGGCATCACTTGGAACAACCCATGATCCACCCACACACATAACATTGGGTAATGCGAGGTATTTACTCGCATTATCAGCATTAATGCCACCTGTCGGACAAAACTGTACATCATTAAAGGGGCCAGCCAGGGCTTTTAGAGCCGGAATACCACCTGCTGCAGCAGCGGGGAAAAATTTAAAACGCTGATATCCTAGTTGCCGTCCTTGCATAAGTTCAGAAGGTGTTGCTATGCCTGGTAGTAAAGGGATTGTTGAGTCAATGCCAGCCAGTAACAGTTCCTGGGTTAAACCTGGACTAATAGCAAACTGAGCGCCTGCATCAGCTACAGCGTTTAACATAGTTGGATTGGTTACGGTACCAGCACCAACAATGGCTTCAGGAAGTGCTTTACGAATAACGTTGATAGCATCTAAACCTGTTTGCGTTCTCAGGGTGATTTCCAATATTGAAATACCACCATCGAGGAGTGCAGTAGCAAGTGGCAGCGCTTCGGAAATGTCATTAATAGTAATCACTGGCATTATGGGCGATTGTTGACAGATCGTATCTATCTGCTCGGTCACCTGCGTTGCCAGTGTTAAGTTTGCCATGTTTGATCCTGAGCGCATGAGCTTAAGGACTCCAATAAACAACAAAATTAATGGATGGATCTTGTAAAAATGCACGAATAGGCATATCAGCTTGATTTTTAGCTGCTAACGCTTTTTGTAATGTAAGCAGTTTGTCTTCTCCAGCAATATGCAGTATCACCTGTTTAGCGCTGGACAGTAGCGGGTATGTCAACGTAATACGTTGATGAGGTGCTGTAGGCGGTTGGCATGACAGACAAAGTTTATCTGTTGCTGGGCTAAGTCCTTCTTTCAGCGTGGTGGTATTTGGAAAAAGTGAAGCAGTATGACCATCATTACCCATACCTAAAATAACCACATCAAAAGGTTGTGGTAGCTGCTTCAGTGCTGTTGAGCAAGAATCCAGTCCACTATCGATATCAACTGCCGGTGTTTTTAAGCCGATAAACCTGGCAGCTGAAGCCCTTTTTTGTAGTAGCTGTGTTTTAACCAGTTGAGTATTACTATCATCATGGTTTTCATCAACCCAACGTTCATCTGCTAAGGTGACATTCACATTGGCCCAGTTTAGATCGTAGGCAGCAAGTTTCTTAAACAATGGAATGGGGGTGCTGCCACCAGATACAACAAGTGTTGCCTGATTACGAGCGTTTAAGCTCATTTGCAAAGTATCTGAGATGGTATCAGTCAACGCGATGACCAGCTTTTCACTATCACTGAAGCTAAGCAAGGGATGCTGCAGCTTGGCTGTCACGTCTGTAAGTACTTGTTCAAACGGAGTCTTCATGCCAGGACTTTCCATCAAGGGTAATCATTGCTATTGAAGAAATAGGGCCCCAGGAGCCTGCGGGATACTTTTGTGGGCGAGCATTTTGGCTCAGCCAACCATTGATAATTTGATCACACCATACCCAGGCGTACTCAATTTCATCACGGCGAACAAATAAGTATTGGCTGCCTTGCATAACCTCTAAAAACAGTCGTTCATAGGCATCTGGAATACGTTGGGTATGGAATGTATCTGAAAAATTAAGCTTGAGTGGGCCTGGTTTTAATCGCATTCCTTTTTCCAGGCCTTGATCTTTAGTCAAAACTTGAAGAGAAATACCTTCATCAGGTTGCAGTCTAATAATGAGTTTATTTTCAACAATATCGCGTTGCTCAGGGGCAAAAATGTAATGGGGTGGCCTTTTGAAATGAATAATGATTTGAGAAAGCTTTTCTGCCATACGCTTTCCCGTTCTTAGATAAAAAGGCACATTTGCCCATCGCCAGTTACAAATTTGTGCTTTGATAGCTACAAATGTTTCTGTACAACTTTGAGCGTTTTGGCTATCAGATTCGTCTAAATAACCTGGAACAGGTTCGCCTTGGACACTGCCTGCGCAATATTGTCCTCTAATGACGTGGTGGTTTAGCGAGTGTGTATCAATGGGCTTGAGTGCTTTAAGTACTTTCACTTTCTCATCGCGAATGCTGTCAGCACTTAAATCATTCGGCGGGTCCATTGCAATTAAACACAATAATTGCAGCAAGTGGTTTTGTACCATATCGCGTAACTGACCCGCACGGTCAAAGTATCCCCAGCGGTGCTCAATGCCTATTGTTTCTGCAACAGTGATTTCAATATGATCAATATGATTATGATCCCACTGAGAGCCAAATAAACTATTTGCAAATCGTAGTGCAATTAGGTTTTGAACGGTTTCTTTCCCAAGATAGTGATCAATTCGGTAAACCTGCTCTTCAGTAAAGTACTTTGCTACGGCATCGTTAATCGTTTTAGAGGATGCTAGGTCATAACCAATTGGCTTTTCTAATACGATACGTGTTTGTTTATTAATGCTGCCTGCGTTATGGAGGTTTTTGCAAATTTCACCATAGATAGCAGCGGGTGTTGCAAAGTAACAAATTAAAGGGTTATCGGTTTCACTCAGCTTTTGGTGAAGCGCTTGATAAGCTGTGCTATCAGTAAAATCAATTCGGAAATAAAACAGTCTTGAAAGAAAGCGGGCGAGAACAGTCTCATCTATTTCGCTCGTGGGTGTAAATTTGCGTAGGTGAATGCGAACGGTCTCTAAGAAATTTTCCTGATCAATCGGAGAGCGGGCTAAACCAAGTATTCTTAACTGAGGGGCTAGCAGGTTTGCTTTATCGAGCTGATAAAGCGCAGGAAAGAGTTTACGTAGTGCCAAGTCACCTTGGGCGCCAAAAAGTGCGATATCACATTTTGTTTTGGCTACTGTGGACATGAACTCAACCTGTTTGCGGTAACTTGTAACTTGATATGTGGTTATAAAATTACAAAAGTGATCAAATGTTAGCTATTGAATGGTTGTTTTGCAAATAATTTTGTAAAGTTTACTACATATTGGCATGTTGTGGTTTAATTACCCTTCATTGGCGATTGTTAGGTAGCTTAAGCATAGGCTTCAAGCTATCATAGCCGCATTCATATCCATTGCCTGATTGTTGACAGTGTTATAGCTCAATTATGCTGCAGTCCCCTATGGTTTGCTTGCTTTAACTGAGTTTTCATTTGAAATTTGAGTGATTAGGTTTGCTGTCGTTTGTGTGATGGAGCATCTAGTATTTAGTAAATTAAACAAAATCTGTATTTGCTTATGGCCTTACCCAGTCAGTCATCCAATCTTATAGAGCGGATACGCGAAAACCTTGAACATTTGAATCGTTCTGAACGCAAAGTGGCTGATGTCATTTTGAAAGATCCACAATCCGCTACGCGTTATAGTATTGCTGCACTTGCTCAGGCAGCAAGTGTCAGTGAGCCTACTGTTAACCGTTTTTGTCGCAGCTTTGATGCAAAAGGTTACCCAGATTTTAAGTTGCAATTGGCCCAAAGCCTGGCCAGTGGTACCCCTTATGTTAGTCGTAGTGTAGAAATTGATGATACGGCTGAAGAGTATACACAGAAAATTTTTACGACGAATATGGCCTGTCTGGATGCAGCACTTCAGTCTATGGATGCATCTGTGATTAATCGGGCTGTGGATTTTTTGATTCAAGCCAAGCAGATCAGTTTTTTAGGGCTTGGTGCTTCAGGCCCTGTTGCCATGGATGCTCAGCATAAGTTTTTCCGTTTTAATATTCCGGTTATGGCTTATGATGATGTATTGATGATGCGTATGATGGCTTCTGTAGCCAACACAGGGGATGTCATTGTTATCATTTCCTATACGGGCAGAACTCGAGAGTTGGTTGAGATTGCAAAAATTGCTCGGGAAAGTGGGGCAACAGTAATTGGCATCACTGCGCCAAACTCATACTTGGCTAAGGAATGTTCGTTAACGATTGATGTAATCGTTCAAGAAGATACTGATATATATATGCCAATGTCTTCTCGTATAATTCACTTAACGGTATTGGATGTTTTGGCTACAGGGGTAACACTGAAGCGTGGTGTTGATTTTCAAAAGCACTTGAAACGTATCAAAGAGAGTTTGCAAGCTAGTCGATTACCCGCATTACCAATCAAGAGTTAATATTAGTAATAATCTACAGATGATTCATTTTGTAAAAAAACACCCATCATGTGATGGGTGTTTTTTTACGCTTATTGTTTATTAATGATCTACGACATTGAGCTCGACACGACGATTCATTGCTCGGCCAGCTTCTGTACTGTTACTGGTAATTGGTTTTTCTTCGCCATAGCCTACAGCGCTAAGGTTGTTGCTGTTGACTCCACGAGAAACAAGGAAATTACGTACGGCTTCTGCACGACGCTGTGAAAGGCGCATATTGTAGCGATTACTGCCAACATTATCAGTATGGCCAGAAACTTCTAATTTAGTATTTTTGTGTAAGCGGAGTTTATCTGCAACTTTCGATAGATACTCATGAGAGGTACTTGTTAATCTAGCGGAATTAAACTCAAACTGAACACCTTCAAGAGCAAGAGCCTCTGAGCAGCCAATGGCATTAACTTTTACGCCAGGAGGTGTATTTGGACAATGATCCTTCATGTTCGCTACGCCATCATTGTCTGAATCTAATGTACAGCCTCTATTATCGACCTGAGTATTTAATGGTGTGTTTGGACACTGGTCACGATAATCAGGAACCCCATCATTATCTGAATCAATTGGGCAACCATTGTAGTCTACTTTAACGCCGCGTGGTGTTGCTGGACATTTATCTTTACTATCAACAACACCATCATCATCTGTATCGTGCTCAATCATTGAGCAGAAAAATCCCCCTAATAATGCGCCACCAAGTGCTCCTACTGCTGCTGCTTCACCATCATCTGCTGATGAACCTGCAACGGCCCCCAAGCCACCGCCTACGAGTGCACAATTACGCCAGTCTTCGTGCCACGGACCATTTGTTGCACAGCCAGTAAGAAATATAGGTAAAAAAACAAAGAGTCCTAGCATCCTGCTTTTTACGGATGGTTTCATTTTTTTCTCCATTATTATCATGGTTTCTGCTATCTGGGTTCATGACCAGTATAGATAAGGTTTATTAGTTTGCCGCAATAACGTGACACTAACATTAGCATTATCTAGGTTTAGTGATTAACGTGTGATTACTACGCCATGCCAAAAGGCAATATAATGTTTAATTTTTTTGGCTGCAGGCCTAGGATTGGGGTATGACCAAGCAGCATCTTCATTTATTTTATCTTCGACTTTTATGTGAAAATAATGGGCTACTCCTTTCCATGGACAATCCATTTGTGTATGGCTTGCAGTGAAGAATCCGTTGTTAACTGATGAAGGCGGAAAGTAGTGATTACCTTCAACGATGATTGTTTCATTGCTTTCTGCCAGTGTAGCACCATTCCACACGGCTTTCATAAATTCGCTCCCACCAATTTACATTGCACAATATACTCTACTTGAGGTATGCCAATTATTGTGAAAGTAAACTAACATCTTTAACTGAATTTTTTTAAAATTCAGTTGTTTTTAATAAGGCTTTTAACGCTGTTTACTCCTCTTTACAGAGAGGGTTGGTTACATTACACCCTTTAATATTTGGGAATTCAGTTTCTTGTTGAAACACTGACTCCTTTATTGAGCTGTGTTACTGTATAGTGAATATGCTTGTGTGGATATTGACAAGCTATATAAAGCTTATGCTTTTATAATATGAAATATAATCATAATAAAATTGAAAATTGGGACAGCTCAACCAAAAGGGATCAAGCAGTGTGGATGAATGATGTTAAATATCGCTCTTTTTTAACTTCTAGATGGACGACAAGTCGTTATGTAAACCTATGGTTTTCACTTAGTGTCATTGGATATTCATTTTTACCACTTTTATTATTATTTACTGTGAGTAAAGGATTTACTACAGGTTTTGTAAGTTCGACTTTTTTTGAATGGCTCAGCAGTTTTGGAGAGCATACTGGGCATTTTGCACTTTCTTGGGTTGCTTTACTATGTGCTTTGCTGATGTTTTCAGTAATATGTCTGCTTAGTTCATTAGAGAATATTTCGACTAAATTAACTTTTGCTTTGGCACTTGTTTGTATAGCTGTTGTGGATGTTTTTTTTGATTACAAGGTGTCTCTACTCCATGGTCAGTTAACAGATAAGTTATTTAATATCGCGTGGGCTATTGGGAAAGTTCACGCGTTATCTATCATTATTTTTACGTTAATGATCGTTAAATGGATACCAAACAATCGTAGCCACTGGTTATTAGTAGTGTTATACGCCATATTGGTCTCTTATATTGGCGCGATACTGCAGCAGGGGTATGTTGATTCTAATAGAACGACCGTGCGCTCTGAGGTTGGGGCGGCCGTACTCAATATTATCATTGAATTAGCACCTGCGATTTTGTGTATTATTGGTGGTGTTCTTTTAATAAACTATATCAGAGAACGTAAGCGAAGTTTTTTTGTGCAAAGTGTGCTGTTATTTCTTTTTCCTGTTTTTAGTGCGCAGTTGCATATTGCTTTTGGAAGTGTGGTTTCTTACCATCAGCATCACATTATCGCCAAATTGTTGATTACGACGGCGTTTATTATTCCTTTAATAGGCGCCTTCATGGAGGCGATATATAAAATAAAGACAGTTAAAAAAATATTGAATGATAAGGGGCGTGAAAATATTCAGCTTTGGCAGTCTAATAAAAAATTACAAAAATCTAAGTTACAACTTAGTTCGATTTGCCAGTCAGTGAAAGAACATCAAAAGAATGAAGCAGATCTTTTACTTAATCTTGGTCAAGAAATAAAAGAGCCGGTTAATAATATAATGGCCATGACTTCTTTGCTGGAAGAAAATAAATTAGAGCAACTAGAAAAAATGTCAGTTAAAGCTATTTGTTTTGCCAGTGAAAAATTATATAGACTTGCTTCTG
This sequence comes from Zooshikella harenae, assembly GCF_018837975.1. GTDB lineage: Bacteria > Pseudomonadota > Gammaproteobacteria > Pseudomonadales > Zooshikellaceae > Zooshikella > Zooshikella harenae. The sequence goes on from NZ_JAGSOY010000009.1 coordinate 59,763, forward strand.
AAGTGATAGATTATGGAAAAATAAAAGCAGGGCAAATAAATATAAATCATGTTGAGTTTGATTTTTATCAAGTGATTGAAACGGTAGCTGATCAATTGACTTATAGGATAAACGAACAGGCAGTTTCGGTGTCAATTGTATATGCAGATGATATTCCTGGGCCGGTCAAAGGGGATTCCAAAAGAATTCAGCAGGTAATCTATAATGTTGCTATAGCGTTACATTGTTTTGGAAAACGCAGAGAAATATGCATCAACACCCAGTTACTTAATCAACAAGTTGACTGTGTAACACTATTAATTAAGGTTTACAACAGTGATCAGATTAAAAAAATTGATGCGGGAGTATGTAGTGTAGAAAAACAAATGCCAAATCTTTATTTGGCTGTTGCGTGTGAGCTAGTGAAGCAGCTGCAGGGTGAGCTGACTGAAACTAAACATGGTGAAGTGGCTATTAAATTATGTCTACCTTTGGCTCCAGGTGTGCCTGTCAAAGTTAAAAATAAAGTCGATTTGCAGGGCGTTCGTGTTCTAATTGTTGATGATGTTACAGAAAACTGTGAACTTTTGGAACGGTTGTTGAGTAGATGGGGGATGGTATGTGATATTGCTAAAACGGCAACAGAAGCCCTGGAAAAGATCACTCAGCACGCTTTAAGTAAACATCCCTACGATATTGCATTATTGGACTATAAGATGCCTGCAATGGATGGAGAAATGTTAGGCAGGGGCATTAAAAGTGATCCAGTTATTGCAAAAACCAAATTAGTTATGCTTACATCAGCTAATTACCAACGTAATATAGAAGATTTAAAAAGAGCTGGTTTTTCTGGGTATTTACTTAAACCTGCCCGTTCACGTTTATTACTTCAACTACTGGGTAAGGTGTTGTTGTCTGAGCCTGATGTACTAGTAACACGAGAAATGCTAAATGATGGATCAGAAACGGTTTTGGTGAATTCAGATCAGCAGTCAGGCAATATTAATATCTTAATTGCTGAAGATAGTTATTCACATCAGCTGGTTATTAAAACACTATTAAAAAAGTTGGGATGTAATGTAACAGCTGTTGACTGTAAAGAGCAGTTGATATTGCAAGCAAGTCAATTTTGCTATGACATAATTATGTTGGATACGTTATTGAAACCAAAAAGTACAGTACCTACAGTGGACGAACTAAAAAGTTTATTGATACATGAAACGCCTATTATTGGTTTAATGCCAACTGATAGACAAGGAGAGCTTATTGCTAGCTGTGAATTATATGATGACTTTATTTACAAGCCATTTTCGCAAAATATTTTAGCTAATATGCTGAACCACTGGTGTAGTGAAAAGTTTTCGACTATTCAATAATTGGCTACTAACGCTATACATAAGGTGTATATCCCCTCCTATGAAGGGGATATGCTACTAAGCTCAGCTATGAGTTTAAAAGGTTATCGTCAGACGTCATATCTTTTCGAGATTTTACTTCAATAAAAACGCGTTTGACGAGTGGGTATTGCGTTTTAATTTGACAGTCAAGTTGAGCAATGGTTTTTTCTACGATGCCTGCAGGTGTTTGGTCTTCAAAATCTAAACTAATTGTCGCGAGAATGAAGTTAGGTCCCATATGCATAGTGGCAATTTCATTGACATGTTCCACATGAGGTTGGTTAGTGAGCAGTTTACGTATACCTTGGCGGGTAGCAGGTTTTGCGCTTTCACCAATCAATAGACTCTTAGTTTCATAGGCAAGCCAAGTTGCTGTCCCTGCTAAAATACAACCAATCAAAATTGAGGCAATGCCATCATACAGTGGATTTCCCGTCAGATGTCCTAAGGTGATGCCAATTAACGCAACAATAAGTCCCAGAATGGCTGCACTATCTTCGAAAAATACCACAAAAATAGATGGGTCCTTAGCTTGATGTACGGCTTGAAAGAGTGAGTTTTTACCACGAGTATGCTCGAATTCTTTCCAAGCCATGTACCATGCACCACCTTCAAACAGTAGGGCAAGCGTTAATACGATGTAGTTTACCAATACGTTTTCTATAGGGCTTGGATCCATTAAGTGGTGAATGCCTTCATAAATAGATATGCCCGCTCCCGCTGAAAAAATTAAAATGGCTACTACAAAACTCCAAAAGTAGACTTCTTTTCCATGCCCAAAAGGAAAGTCTTCACTGGCTGGTTTTTCGGACTGCTTAAGGCCAAAAAGCAAAAGTATTTGGTTACCGCTATCCACAATTGAGTGGATGGCTTCAGAGAACATTGCAGAGCTTCCGGTCATTATGGAAGCGACAAACTTAGTAATCGCTACTAGCCCATTACCGATTAATGCCGCGATGACGACCTTTTTGGACCCCGATGCCATTTAAACTTCTCCATTTACATTCGGTTGAGGTGGTCGATGATAAAAAGTCATTTGTAAAAATCAATTTGAATAAGGGGTTAATTTGCTGTTAGTAATGTTTATTAATACTCAATGCGTGATGTTATGCAAAAAAAAGTTATTTTGCAGTACTGCTGTTTGGCTGAGAGCAGGGTTTCAGTTACAGCTGATTTGGCTAACTCTCCTCTTCACCCGCGTTATAGTTATCGCTAATGCGCTTTGTGTGAGATGCTTTCTAGAGTCTATTTTTATTTGCAACATTAAACGTTATAGATAAAGCTAAAAGAAAAGTAGCTAGTTTAAGGTTGGTTATGAATTCCAACACAATATTGTTGCATCCCTTTTCCCTGAACTCAGATGAGCACGAGGTATTGGTGCAGAATGCCAAGGTGGGCACCTGGCTGTATCTGGTTATATGGCTAGCGATTGTATTTTGGGGGGATTTGCTTCAACGAGTGCCGTTACTAACGACATTGATGACCGTTTGCCTGGTGTTACTTGCTTCCGTTCGTTTTTCTTTAGTGCACCATTTTACACGTTGGTATCTCCATTACCCCTTGGCGTGGGTATGTGGTATGTATTGCTGCATTTTATTTAGTGGTTTGTTGTGGGGAGGAATGACAGCGATTGCGCTCTCTAGTCTGTCTTTTCAAAGCTTGGCTGTTGCATTACTGGCGGCGACAGCAGGATTTATTTCCGCAAGCTGCGTGCTGTATACGTTTAGTGGTTTACTGACAATGGGTTATCAAACCTGTTTGTTATTTCCCCCATTAGTGACATTGTGGCTTCAAGGCGGAGAAACAAATTACTGGTTGTCAGGTTTGTTGCTGGCATATTGGTTCGGAATGGTCGCTATTTTCTGGGTACAGCATAAACAGTATCGTTTGTTAACTCATCAGCAACATGCTCCACAGCTTACAGAAAAACGGCTTTGTTTAACGGAGGCTCACCCTATTACAGGGTGGGTGAGCTTTGGTTATTTACCAGGTGTGGTTAATGCTGAGGTTAAGCGAAGCTCTCGTAGTGGCGCACCATTAGCATTACTCAAACTGGTGATGACGCCTCAGGGTGAACGTAAACTTGATAAGGACGAAGTGGAGTCCGTCCATACAGAGTTGGCCAGCGTAATTAATAGTGCGGTAACTCGTGCCAGTGACTGGATATTTTATGATGAAAATGGAAGTGTGTTTATGGTACTGCCAGAAACTCCAGCTGCAGCAGCTTGTCATATGGCAGATAAAATAATTAATTGTTTACCCAAAACACTTTATCAACACTATCTGTTTAGCATTGGTGTACTTGCAGGAAGTATTTCATGGCCTGTTTCAAGTAAAATATTGTTGCAACGTTTAGCAAGTCTGACTAGCGATGTTCACAGGAATCAACAGGCTGTAGCCTTTTCTACCCTCACCTGATAGTGTTCGTTCTTTTCTTCTTGTCTATTTTCGCTTGAGAGATCCTATATGCAGGTTGCAATGATTGCTGCTTTAGCGGCAAATCGTGTTATTGGAGTTAATGGGAAACTTCCTTGGTATATTCCTGGAGAGCTAAAGTACTTCAAGCATGTCACTATGGGCAAACCTATTATTATGGGCCGTAAAACGTTCGTTTCGCTGGGTCGTCCACTTCCTGGTCGCAGTAACATTGTCATTACGCGTGATCAAGAGTACCAACATGAAGGAGTACAGGTTGTTCACAGCGTAGAAGAGGCATTAACACTTGCAGAAAACATCGCTTACATCAATGGTGCTGATGAAGTGGTCATTATTGGTGGAGGGGAAATTTATCGTCAGGCTCTGCCAAAAGCGACGCGCCTTTATTTAACTCAAATCCATAAAGACTATGAAGGTGATGCCGTTTTTCCAGAATGGTCTAAGGATAAGTGGCAAATGGTAAGTGAACAAGCTAATCACTATGAGCTTCAGGCACTGGACTATAGCTACCAGGTATGGCAACGCACTGCTAGCGATGGAACAAGCACATAATTGAGTTGAGATAGGCAAGATCAGAAATAGTTAAGATTAAAACATGGGCCTGAAAGTGAGGCCCATGGTAGGTAGTAACAAGCTTAATATTTTAGTTAGCGTTGATTCAGGCGGTCCAAGCTACGAACGCCTCCTTTATCAGCGCTGGTTGCTAATGCGGCATAAGCCTTAAGTGCTGTTGATACACGACGTTGACGTGGACTTGCTGGCAACCAGGCTTGTTGACCTTTAGCCTCCATTGCTTGGCGGCGTGTTTCAAGAGTTGCATTATCAACTTGGAGCGATATTACCCGATTGGGAATATCAATCAGAATCTTGTCGCCGTCTTCAACCAGAGCGATGGCTCCACCTTCTGCTGCTTCTGGGGATACATGACCAATAGACAGCCCTGAAGTACCACCAGAGAATCTACCATCAGTCAGTAGTGCACACTGTTTGCCTAAACCTTTTGATTTGAGGTAGCTGGTTGGGTACAGCATTTCCTGCATACCTGGGCCACCTTGAGGGCCTTCATAACGAATGATTACCACATCGCCCGCTTGCACTTGATCTTCCAGAATACCTTTTACTGCAGCATCCTGACTTTCGAATATCCGAGCATTACCTTCAAATACCCAAATGCTAGGGTCAACGCCGGCTGTTTTAACAATGCAGCCATTTTCGGCAATGTTTCCGAAGAGCACAGCAAGGCCGCCTTCCTGGCTGAAGGCATGGTCTACACTACGGATACAGCCGTGTTGGCGGTCAAGATCTAAAGAATCCCAACGACAGGATTGACTGAAAGCTTGCTGAGTAGGAATGCCTGCAGGTCCAGCCAGATAAAAGGAGTGAACATCAGTAGATTGTGTTCTTGTGATATCCCATTGATTAAGGGCATCACCTAAGGTAGGAGTGTGTACAGTTGAGACATTGGTATGCAGTAGTCCCCCCTTTTCCAGCTCACCTAAAATTGCCATGATTCCACCAGCACGATGAACATCTTCAATATGGTAATCAGGTGTGGAAGGAGCAACTTTACATAAATGGGGGACTTGCCGTGAGAGGCGGTCAATATCGGTCATTGTAAAGTCGACTTCAGCTTCTTGGGCTGCTGCCAATAAGTGAAGGATCGTATTCGTTGAGCCACCCATGGCGATATCGAGCGTCATGGCATTTTCAAAGGCTGCTTTAGTCGCGATTTGACGAGGAAGAAAGCGCGCTTCATCTTGCTCGTAATAGCGCTTAGTAATCTCAACAATCAGTTGTCCTGCTCGTTTAAAGAGCTGCTCTCGGTCAGTATGAGTGGCGAGTGTAGTTCCATTGCCTGGTAATGAGAGACCAAGTGCTTCCATCAAACAGTTCATTGAATTGGCAGTGAACATGCCAGAGCAGGAACCACAGGTTGGACAGGCACTACGTTCATAGGCTTCAGCTTGCTCGTCTGTTACCGTCGGGTCAGCGGCAGCAACCATGGCATCCACTAAATCAAGCTTAATGGTTTTGTCTGCCAACTTGGTTTTACCTGCCTCCATAGGTCCACCAGATACGAAAACCACGGGGATATTAAGGCGAAGGGCGGCCATTAACATGCCTGGGGTGATTTTGTCACAGTTGGATATGCAAACAAGGGCATCTGCACAGTGTGCATTACACATATACTCAACAGAGTCGGCAATTATTTCTCTAGAAGGCAAGCTGTAGAGCATACCATCATGGCCCATAGCAATACCGTCATCGACTGCAATCGTATTAAATTCTTTAGCTACACCACCCACTTTCTCAACTTCACGGGCAACAAGTTGACCAAGGTCTTTGAGGTGGACATGCCCTGGTACAAACTGAGTAAAGGAATTTGCAATTGCGATAATGGGCTTGTTGAAGTCATCATCTTTCATTCCTGTGGCACGCCACAGTGCACGGGCGCCAGCCATGTTACGTCCATAGGTTGACGTTTTCGAACGATAAACAGGCATTCGGTATACACTCCTACACAACACAGATAGTTATTTTTACCCTTCACGAATTAAAAAACCTTCGTTATGGGTATAGTTTTATAAAGCCAGTTTACGCAACTGTGATGTGTGAATAAAGGCCTGAGTGACTGGTAGGTTTAGGTGAATTGTTAAGAGATGACCCAAGTTATGCACAGTTGGGCAGAGAAAAAGCAGCCAATCTCTGAATATTGCTCTTTAACGATCCTTTGCTTTAATAAAAGTGAGTTGAGTGTGTACAACTTTGTATTTAGGTACGTGGAAAATACTAAAGCGTTAATGAAGATATGAGCGAGAAGGCTGAAAATTAAACGACTGTTGCTGCTTTAACACGATACAGTATCTTGCTAAGATCTGATTTTAGCGTTTTTATTGCTGAAAAATGACACAAAACCATATCAGTAAAAGCTGGATTGCTATAACCCAAGGTGTTCTGTACTAGCGTCATATAAGATAGTGTAAAAACAAACAATTGATGCTTTTTATATGAAAAGGTTTGTATTATTGCTGCTTTTTGCCAATGCTTTAGGTATAGCATAAGCATAGCTGTTTATATAAAGCTTAGGTTACAGATTCTGGATGAGGCAGGAAAAGTCTGATAGTTCATTTTAAAGCGAGTTATTCATTACAAACATGCTTTTCTAGGTGGATAAATAAGTATCTGTAACATATGTTCTTTGAGCATGTGTAAATACTGGGTTTTATTTGGGGAATACTTAACGATGGGTAAAAAAATTGGTCTCTTAATCGGTATAGTTATTGCGGTTATCGTAGGGGCTAAGTTTTATGTAGAGTACACGGTCAAGAAAAATGTAGATAAGTTTGTTAGTGTCTTATCACCTTATGTTCAAGTCCAGTATAATGATGTATCTACAACAATTGATGGTGAAATAGCAATTAATGATATTAAGCTTTATCCTTATAAGGAAAAACAAACTTATACAATAGAAAAAGCACTCCTAAAACTACCTTCCATTTGGGATTTTCTGAATCTTGATTTAGCAAATTCAAAAAAAATACCTGAGTCATTAACACTGGCATTACAGGGAATTTCGCTACCTCTGAATGAAGAACTTATTGAAGACTTCTTCCCAAGCCAGGCTGATGTTAGTGATAAGGTGTTAAATATTGATAATAAAGCACTGCGTAAAATGGGTTATAACATCATGACCCTGGATATTAGTGCCAGTTATACCTATGAGCAAATCAACCAAGCATTAAAGTTTAATGCTAAAGCATCTACGCGTAATTTTTTCAGTTTTGAATTCGCTACTAAATTAGCGAATTTACCAAATTTGACACCCCAGCAGTTTATGTTTGTTGAGCCTGAGCTGCAAAGTGTGCGGTTTACCTATAGAGACGACTCTTTTAATAAGCGCTGGTTAAAGTATTGCCAAGACACGCATAAGTTAAAGGAAGCTGAATGTATTGAGCATGTGATTGCCTCATTTGATCATTACTTTGACGAATTTCAGCTTAAGCTTTCTGAGCCTTTTAACAAGCGTTTTTCTGATTTTATGAGAAACTCCGGTGTAGTGAGCTTTGATATTGATATTGATGATGGTGCAGACTTGCGTTCGTTAGACTTTATGCAAGGTCTAGAAATTCTAGTTTTTAAAGATGTACTTGTTTCGGTAAACAATGAATACATTCAGCCACTTTTTGTAAGGTCTTCAAGCTATACTACTTCAAGCAAAAAAGGTACTACTGGAGAAGATGGTCAATCAGGCTCTAGGCCATCAATATTATCAACCTCTGAAATAGAAGCAGAGGGATATGAAATAGAAAAAGAAGTAAAAAAGAGACTTGATAAAGTGGAAGATGTTAAAAACTATATCGGTCGGAATGCCTACTTATACTTAACAAATAATAAAAAGGTAGCGGGAACCGTTATGGACGTTAAAAATAATCGAGTCGTTCTTAAAAGTTATGCAGGATCACAGTATGCCTCTTTTCACTATTCGTTTAAAAAAATTAAATATATTGAGGTTGTAACGCAAGACTATCGCGCTTACTGATCGATAACGTAAATATGTCAAGTGTTTAATGCCTGTTGATATGCCTCTGCAAGTTTGGTGTCATACCGATTTTTAGCATAGGCAGGACCATTATAGCACTTGGCAAATTTAGCCCAGTCATGATTCCGTAGTGCTTGAAGCATCATGTTATGCGCTTTAATAAATGTTACAAATGCCATCAGCTGGGCTTCTTCACTGTTACACATCGCTTCAACAAATGCCTCCGCTGTTTCAAAACCTGCGAGCTGGTAGTTAAAACCCATTATTTGAAACTTTCCCCAAGAGGCTGATTTTAAAGCTTCTTTTTTATTGAGTAATTTGGCTTCCTCGAGCCGTTGATATTCTTTTAAACCACCTTTGTAGAGTTTTGGGTTCCATTTTCGAGATGATATATGTGGATAACCTTCATCAAATTGATGCTGTGTTAATCGGCTAAATATGTGTGCTTCAAATAATATTGCGGGTTTATTTTTAGCAATAAATGCTTTGCCACAGCTTTCAACGGCTGCCACGGCTTTAACCACAGCATGATCGACATCAAGTTGATTTGCTGCACGTTGATAACAGTCAGAATGACTAATTGATGAAGTTTTAATTGTTGGCTTTGCAATGTTTATTTTGGGGGGAGAAGTAACATTTTTGGATGGTGTTTTTTTTTCAGTTGAAGGTATTTGGTTTATGTCAATATCTGGAACTATTAGTGTGTCGCCGGCATAAATTAAATCGGGATTTTCAGCAAGATGAGGGTTTGCTGCAATGAGTTCTCTTAATGATAAACGATATTTTTTGGCAATTGAGGTTAATGTATCGCCGCGTTTGATTAGGTATTTAACTGTCATCTTACTACCCAGCAACTGCCAATATTATTAAGGGTAGCAGACTAAATGTTTTGCAGTTGGTTTAAGGATAGATGGTTTAAAACGTTGAAAAGGTATGGAGTAACTCCATACCTTTTTGTAGAGGTTAATCTACAGGGTTTTACTGACCGGCTGACCAGTTAAACAGTTGCTCAACAATGCTTGTTAGTGGTTGGTCATAGCGAGATACATAGGTAGCATAGCCTTTCCAGTTAGATGGAATAGGTTGACCTTTTTGCCAATTGCCACCTGGGTTATACATGGATACTGCACGACTGTCAGGTCCTGGTGTCCACAGAAAGTCAGGATGACGGTTATTGTACCATTCACCACCGACGATATTACCTTGACCGTCTAATTCTAAGTCATAAGTATAACGTACAGTTGTTTTACCATCATAACGAGGTGTATCTGTACTACGATGTGTTGGGCTAGTTTCGACCATATAAGACATACTCATTTGTACACCCACTACATAAGTAGCATTGCCACGGTATTTTTTAAACTTATCACGGCTGAAGTCAGCCAGTTTAATCATGGCATCTTTAGCACTATCAAATGCTTTACCTGATTCAGGGTTAAAGTAAGTGTAGGAGTATTGATAAACAGGTTGATTCCATACTTGATAGTCATAAGTGGCATCAAGTACAAAGCTGCGTTTGCTAACACCAATTTGGTTTACAACTGATTGGTGCCAGCTACCTGGGTTATTGTCAAAACATTGTTGATCAATTACACGACCATTTTCGTCTTGTTTTGGATTTTTTGTATTACAGCGGCCACCAATAAAACGTGTTCTGGGCGATGCTTCTGCCCATAATAATGTGCCTAATGCTTTAATATCAGAGGGGTAGAATTTAATGTCTACACCATCAGGTGATTTTACGGTAACTGTGTTTTTTGGACGAGGTAACATATAAGCTGCTGGAGCCCAACCATGACATAAACCCATCCAGCGCTCAACACTACCATTACTGTCAAAATAGCCTTTACCCATTTTCCACATTGAGCTTGTTAATGTGTAATTGCTATCACCTACCAACAGATCATATTTTTCAGAGGGTGATAAAGCATCAATATTGCCATTATTTACATAGTTTTGTGGAGGATTTGTTTGGTTGGCGTAAGTCCAGTAATCATACCAGTTATTTTGATAACCTAAGCCTGAATCGCCGTAACGATCACCTAATGCACCTTTATATAGAGGCCAGTAAGTATCAGACCAGGGTTGCTCATTTAACTTAGCAGAACGTAAATTTTTGGCATCAATCGTGTGAATATTTTTGATGAGTTGATTACCATTATCTACTAGTCGAGCAGGGTTATCATTGTATTGGATTGGAGAACGTTTTTTACGACTTTTTTTGTCACTAGATGGTTTACGAATGATGTCTGTTCTAAATAAATCTTTTTCTAAAACAAAGTCATTAGACTCGATTTGTTCCTTAGTGAAAATTGTAGTTGGCTCTATTTTTTCACCTTTAAGATTATATTTAGCAGGAACTTCATTCATGACCTCTTGAGTACTCTGATAAAAGCGGTTTAAGTACTCGCTCACTGCTTTTTGTTCATCAACACTTACTGATGCGCCGGCTTGCGTTGCAATAGCAAGTGCGAGTAAAGACACAGGAAAAAGAGGTTGAGTTAGTTTCATTTCTACTTCCTTATATGAGTAACAAAAGATTGTTTAGCCCATTTCCACTTGATATGGCTTGCTTTTAAGTTGAGCTTTTTTGCTTTAAATATTTAGAGGCTCAACAATTTTATTCTTCAATGAATTTTTGAAATTATTGTTTTGAGGTGTTACCTGTTGTATTAATTTTCAAAAGCCCGTCTAGAATATTTTTATAAAAAAATACTCATACTGTCGGTTACATTGGAGATAAACAAACCATTCCTGACAAATACACCTATGCCAGAGACAAGTGATGTATTAATGTAGTGTGAATTATGTCACAAAGTGTAAATGGATGGCTAGTCTTTTTTTCAAACAAAATTGATTGAAGTCATCTTCTGTATAGTTACTTATTGGTTAAAAAATATCTACTTGGATGGAATCAGTTAAAGCTTATTACTGCTAAGGATGCAGCGTTAGAGATTAGATTTTCATAATAAAGAGTTTTTAGAGAAAAAAACCAACTCAAAAAGTATGCCAAAAAACAATATAAAAAAGGAAATTTTTTTTGGAAAAAAGTACATATTAACTGTGTTTAATCTTTATAAGTAGTAAATGGACATTTCGCCGTGTTAGTTAGATACACCTTCCGTGGTGCTTGCCTTTTGACAGGGGCTTTTCCTTTATTATATTTGAAGGTTAAATGTTATTGTTTCAGGTGATGAATTATGTTTGCTCATGTATATCAATTTTTATTTTAACTTTTTGACGAATACTTTCGAATTTCTCTGAAAATTATAGAGTGCCTGCTTTTTCTCTGGAAGGTCTGTTACTTTAGCTGTCTGGAAACCTCTTTCAAGAAACCAGTGTGCGGTTCGAGTGGTCAGTACAAATAAATTTCGGATGCCATGACTATTAGCATATTCTTCACAGAAGGTAAGTAGTTGATCACCGTGTGAATGGCCTCGGTAGTCAGAATGAATTGCGAAGCAAGCCAACTCGGCACTATCATCAGTGAAGGGGTGAATGGATGCGCAGCCTATTGTCATTCCGTCGCGTTCTATTAGCATAAACTGATTAATTTCTCGTTCTAGCTGCTTTCTTGAGCGACGAACCAATATGCCCTGTTCTTCTAAAGGCTGGATTAACTCTAATACACCACCAATGTCTTCTATTGAAGCTTGTCTTACTTCTTCGTACCCTGTATGTGTAATAAGTGTACCAGAACCATCTCGTGTAAAGAGTTCCTGTAATAATGCACCATCAATACTATGACTAATAATATGACTGCGTTTTACATTGACAGCACAAGCAGCTAAAGCCGATTGCATGAGTCTAAGCGCTTCTTCATTTTCTTGATCTTGAATGACTTCTCTTGCTTTGGCGGGTGTCATTGCTTTTAAAAGCTGTCCTGAACGATTATAAATGCCTTGTGCCTTACCAAAGACGATAAGTTTTTCAGCTTTTAATGCAATAGCTGTTTGGGTTGCGACATCTTCTGCGGCTAAATTAAATACTTCTCCCGTAGGCGAAGAGCCCAGACAGTTCAGTAGAACGACATACCCCTGATCTAATTGTTGATGAATGACCTCATTATCAACCCGTCTGACTTCTCCTGTGTGCTGGAAGTCAACGCCATCAAAAACACCAAGTGGTTTAGCAGTAACAAAGTTACCACTGATGACTCGAATGCGAGCGTTATGCATAGGGGAGTTTGCTAAACCCATAGATAACATCGCTTCTGTTTTGGTGCGAATGTTACCCACTGCATCTTTTACAATTTCCAAAACATCCTTATCTGTAACACGTATATTTTTGTAGTAAGCACATGTTATTTCAGTATTCGCAAGTCGTTCATCAATTTGTGGTCTGGCACCAATCACTAATACAAGACGTACACCTAAACTGTTAAGTAAGGCAATATCATGGATGGTATTGGCAAAATTGTTATCTTGAACAGCTTCTCCACTTAACATCAGCACAAAGGTTTTTCCTCGGTGAGCATTAATGTAAGGCGAAGAGTGGCGGAAAAAGTGAATATACTCAGGTGAAGAAAAATCTACCATGCTAACAGGCTCATCAATACGGTTATGTGTGATCTACATTTAACTGAATTATTATACCTAACCACGTATTAGCGGCTAGTTACCATTATCTTTTTGTATTCTATTTAGATAAAAAATAAGTGGGCAATTATGCCCCATTAAATGGTTAGGTAGCTTTTAAACCTGGTGATGCAATGCAGTAGTGATGGATTAGTTGCTGCAATATTTTTATAAATGGGTTAATACGTGATAATGGCAAACACTCATCGGGTTGATGTGCTCTAGCGATATCTCCAGGACCAAGTACCACAGTATCCATACCTAAGGATCGTAAAAAGGGAGCTTCAGTCGCAAATGCCACGCTTTCTGCTTGCTGTTGAGTGAGTTGTTGGCAATATTGTACAAATTGACTTTGTGCTGGCGTTTCAAATGCTTCAACACTGGGAAATAGAGGATTGAGCTCGATATCGATTGATCTTTGCTCTGCAATTAGGGCAAGTCTTTTGCGTATACTGTCTCGGAGGTCTTCTGTTTTCATGCCAGGTAATGGCCTTAGGTCAAAGGCTAACTCGCAACTACCACATATACGGTTTGGGTTATCACCACCATGGATACAGCCTAGATTCATGGTGGGTGTAGGAACGGTAAAAAGCGGGTTATTAAACTGGCTAGCAAGTTGCTGGCGAAACTGCATGAGATCACCCAAAACATAATACATGGCATCTAAAGCATTGTTACCAAGACTGGGATCACTGGAGTGTCCTGATGAGCCATGTATTGAGACTCGTTCCATCATGATCCCTTTATGCATATTAATAGGTTTCATGTTGGTCGGTTCACCAATAAGGGCAAATCTGCCTAGTTTTTTTTGTGCATCAACTAAGGCGCGAGCTCCATCCATTGAGGTCTCTTCATCCGCTGTAGCAACGATGACAAGCGGACTTTGAAATTTTTGTGCTAACAAAGGTTTTACTGCTTCAATGATGAGCGGGAAAAAACCTTTCATATCACAAATGCCCAAGCCGAAGTAGGCATCATCACGCTCGGTAAGCTGAAATGGGTTGCTTTGCCATAGGTGTTCATCACAGGGTACTGTATCAGTGTGGCCTGCTAGTACTAATCCGCTAGTTCCTTCACCATAACGGGCGATCAGGTTTAGTTTTTTATTATGAGTCGTATGAACGGGCATTAGGTCAACCTGAAACCCTAGCGTTTCAAACCAAGTGGCTAACTGAGTAATGACAGGTTGATTTGTTTGATCCAGTTGGGGGTTAGCACTACTGATAGAGTTGGAGGCTATAAGATTAGCCAACATTTCAGAAAGAGGGGGAAGGATGGGTGTGCTCATAATGGTTTCCAAGATTTTTTTTATGATGATTAATGCACACCTTAAAAGAAAACCAGCCACTTAGAAAGTTAGCTGGTTCTTTAAGCTTATACTTGAAAGACTTGTTTGGATTTAAGTAAATAAGGCTTTCAGTATGTAGAAGAAAATAATGGCAAGACATGCACCCGCTGGAAGAGTGATAACCCAGGACATGATGATACTGCCTATGACGCGAAGGTTAAGTGCGCCGATACCTCGGGCAAGACCAACACCCAGTACAGCTCCTACTAAAGTATGTGTGGTTGAAACAGGAAGCCCTGTGCCAGAAGCAAGTACAACAGTTGTAGCTGCGGCTAATTCTGCAGCAAAACCACGGCTTGGTGTAAGCTCAGTGATTTTTTTACCAATGGTTTGCATTACCTTATAACCATAGGTAGCAAGTCCAGCAATAATACCCATTCCACCCAGTAAGAGTATCCACCAAGGCATGCTTGCTTTGGCAAGAATTTGGCCTGATGAACTAATAACACTATAAATAGCGGCTAATGGACCGACAGCATTAGCGACATCATTTGAGCCATGGGCAAATGCCATAGAGCATGCTGTGAAAATCATGAGTATCGCAAACAATTTTTCGACGCTGGTAAAATGAAAATCTTTATCAGCTTTTGGGTCAGGTTTGATACGACTTAAGATAACTTTACCTAAAGCCATTACTGCTAAGCCAAAAAGGAGTGCAATTAGGAAGCTTTGACCATATGAAAGGTCAAGACCAATATGCTTTAAGCCCTTAACCAACGTCACCATTGCAATCATGAACCCTGTGAAAAACATGTACATAGGGACAAATTTCTGTGCACACTCAAAGGGTTTTTCTCGATTTAAAATAAGTTTTTGAACACTTGTGAAAAGTCCAAATGCGATGGTTCCTGATAAAAGAGGAGAAACTACCCAGCTTGCCGCAATAGTGCCAACTTTCCCCCAATTAACAACATCAACGGATATACCTACAGCGGCGAAGCCAACAATGGCACCAATGATGGAGTGTGTTGTACTAACAGGCCAGCCTTTTAATGATGCGACTAGCAGCCAGCATCCTGCAGCGAGGAGGGCAGAAAGCATTCCATAGACAAGCAGCTCAGGTTGTTCTGCCAAAATAGGCAGGCTGGGATCAACAATACCTTTACGAATTGTTGCAGTAACAGATCCCCCAGCTAAATAAGCACCAGCAAATTCAAAAAACATAGCAATAAAAATTGCTTGTTTTACTGTCAGGGCTCTTGAGCCAACTGATGTCCCCATTGCGTTCGCGACATCGTTTGCGCCAACGCCCCAAGCCATGAAAAAACCAAAAAGACAGGCCATGCCCAATAATAGCGGGCCATATTCAGCAATAATGCTCATAGTCAGTTACCGAATTACTGAGATTTTTTTACCGGGCAAGTAATAGTTGTAAGTGACTACCAACTCGAGATGCTCGATCTGCCAAGTCCCCTATCCAATCAATAATTTTGTAGAGGAACATGACATCCACGGGAGGTAAATTCTTTTCCTGTTCAAACAGGGTGGCGCGAATAGAGATTTGTAACTCATCCGTGTCACTTTCGATGGCATCCAGTTCCTCAATCATCTTTTCAACAATGCCTACTTCTCGACCAGCAAAGCCTGTCTCGACCAGCTCATCTAGCTCACTCATTGCTTTTAATGCTTGTGCAGACGTATCAACAGAACGTTGAACATACTTAAGGAAAGGAGCATGAAGTTCGGCAGGTACTTGCATTTTTCGACCTAACATGAGGCCTGCAATATCCTTCGCTCGATTGGCGACTTTATCCTGAACAGTAATAATGTCCAGTAAGTCAGTACGAGGTACGGGAAGAAATAAGCTCTTTGGCAAAGAGAGGCGGATCTTTTTCTTCAGAAGATCAGCATCGCCTTCAAGCTGAGCTATTTCAGCCTGTATTTTCGCAGCTTCATCCCAGTTATCATCCAGGACGGCTTCTATAAATGGTACTAATAATGTTGCACACTCATGAGCTTTAGAGATGTGCTTTTGGATCGGCCCTATCGGCGAGCGTCCAAACATACTTAATAGTAGGTTGTTCGCAGGCATGACAGCTTTTTCCTGTGAGAATTTGGCGCAAGTATAAGTGCTTGGTGAAAATGAAACCACCCCTAATGTAAGAAAAAATAAACAATCTTTAGTACTTTATTAGAAAGTCTAGTGTTCTCAATGCCTTAGTAGCATTATTCATTATGCTAGGCACGCTGTTCAGAGTTTTTTATTAATAGACGTCAGACAAGTTTAATATCACTAGAGTGTTAACACTAATTGCTTATCAGGAGAAAGAAATGGGGGCAGAAACAGAATTAAAGCTGGCTATAAATGAAGAGTATGTAGCGCATTTTCGTCAGCTCTCATTGCTCAGCAATAAAGCAAGTAAGTATGAGGGGAAGCAACAGCTCATTAATCATTATTATGATACAGCTGACCAGCAGCTTCATAAGCAATGTGTTGCTTTACGAACACGATTAAAAGGGGACGGGTGTTGGTTACAGACGTTGAAAACACGGGGGAGCAGTGTAGATGGCTTGTCTGTGCGTGGTGAGTGGGAGTGGCCTTTATCATCATCTGAGTTGGATTTTACTTACTTAACGACAGAAGTATGGCCAGAAGCATTACGAAATATTAATCCCGCAGACTTACAGGTAACACTGAGTACAAATTTTGAGCGTGAGAGCTGGCACGTTACTTTGGTTAATGGGGCTGTTATCGAGATTGCCTTAGACATTGGGGCAATATTGGCAGGTGGTGCTCAGCAGCCAATAAGTGAAGTCGAACTTGAGTTAAAGCAGGGCTCAGTTGATGACTTAAAAGGGTTAGCACACGAAATAATGAAATTTATCCAATTAGAGCCGTGTGATTTAAGTAAAGCTGAGCGAGGTTATCTATTATTAAACATAGGTAACAGTTGTGAAGTGAATGAATAGCAATGAAGAAGGATGCACAAGTGGCAGTAATACAAGCACGGGCTGGTGCACAACGGCCTGATCAGGTTTTAGATTTGCGGGGGATAGTGGAGTCACTCGTCAGTGATGGACTATTAACAGAGGCAACAGCAGAGTCGTTGCTATCAAAACGTCGTAACGCCCTGCAATCTAAAATGCATCCGCTAGAGTATTTGGCAACGCAAAAGCTTAAAGATGAGTCTCATGAGACTCAGATATTGGATATAGATAACCTTTCTGAGTGGCTGGCTAAAAAGGCACATCAACCCTACTACCATATTGATCCATTAAAAATTGATGTTCAGTCAGTAACAAAACTCATGTCCCATGCCTATGCTGAACGTCACCAGATTTTGGCTGTAGAAGTTAATAATGATGTGGTGGTCATTGCCAGTGCTGAACCTTATGTTTTTAGCTGGGAAGATAATTTACGGCATGTACTGCGCAAAGATATCAAGCGAGTAGTCAGTAATCCTGCCGACATTCGCCGTTATTGTGTTGAGTTTTATAAAATAGCGCAATCTGTTTCTAGGGCCACTGGTTCTGGTTCCACAAGCATGCTCAATAATTTTGAGCAAATGCTTGAACTAGGTAATCTACAGGCGCCTGATGCCAATGATCAGCACATTGTTAATATTGTTGATTGGCTATTGCAGTATGCTTTTGAGCAGCGCGCCAGTGATATTCACATTGAGCCACGACGTGAAAAAGGTATTTTACGCTTTCGAATTGATGGTGTTTTACATCAGGTTTATGAACTGCCTGCTCAAGTCTGTGCTGCAGTCACCAGTCGGTTAAAAATATTAGGGCGGATGGACGTTGCTGAAAAGCGTAAACCACAAGATGGGCGACTTAAAACCAAAAGTCCTGAAGGTAATGAGGTAGAACTCCGTTTATCCACATTGCCCACCGCATTTGGTGAAAAGTTGGTCATGCGTATTTTTGACCCTGATGTATTGCTTAAAACATTTGCAGAGCTGGGGCTTGCCCGGGAAGACGGTGATCGTTGGCAGGAAATGATTACGCAACCAAATGGCATCGTTTTAGTGACAGGACCAACGGGATCAGGTAAGACAACAACGCTCTACTCTTCATTAAAAGAGCTGGCTACCCCCCAGGTGAATGTGTGTACCATTGAAGACCCTATCGAAATGATAGAGCCAGCGTTTAACCAGATGCAGGTGCAGCATAATATCGATCTTAGTTTTGCCAGTGGCGTGCGTGCACTCTTACGGCAAGACCCTGATATCATCATGATTGGTGAGATTCGTGACCTTGAAACGGCTGAAATGGCCATGCAGGCTGCATTGACGGGTCACTTAGTGTTGTCAACGCTGCATACTAATGATGCCCCTTCTGCCATCACCCGGCTTATGGAGCTTGGTGTTCCTCCCTATATGATTAAAGCGACAGTGATAGGAGTCATGGCTCAACGTTTGGTTCGGACGTTATGCCCTGCCTGTAAGCAGCCGACTCAAGTTGATGAGTCGGCATGGCGTGAGTTGACCCGTCCATGGTCTGCGACTGTACCTGGTCATGTTTGCCAGCCAGTAGGGTGCCTAGAATGTAGAGAAACTGGTTACAGAGGGCGTGTAGGTGTCTATGAGATTTTGCGCTTAACTAACAGGGTCAAAAATCAGATTGGTGGTGAAGCAGACCTTAACTCAATGCGTAAACTTGCCTATAAAGAAGGAATGCACAGTTTAAGAGTGAGTGGGGCACAGAAAATTGCAGCAGGATTGACGACGATTGAAGAGGTATTACGCGTTACTCCCAGCTCCGAGAATCATTAAGGCATTTCTTTATCTTTTATGTATTGATGCTGATATTAAATGTAAATACCACATGTTGTGAATAATGTGCCAAGTTATAACTGTGATAAATTCATCGCAACATTTTCATTAATTACTATTTGGAGACAGTAATGGAACTGCCTATTGTTCTTATTGTACTTGTGGTATTGGCTCTGTCTTTGTTGTTCATGGCTTTTAAGTCTGTTAACCAAGGGTATGAGTGGACTGTGGAACGCTTTGGTCGCTATACCCGAACATTAACGCCTGGGCTTAATGTTATTATTCCATTTTTTGACCGAGTGGGCCAAAAAATGAATATGATGGAAACTGTATTAGATATTCCCCCTCAAGAAGTCATCAGTTGTGATAACGCGATGGTAACAATTGATGCTGTGTGCTTCTTTCAGGTTGTGAATGCGGCACAAGCTGCTTATGAAGTAAATCAGTTAGAGCATGCAATACGTAACCTGACGATGACCAATATTCGTACTGTTCTAGGGTCTCTTGAGTTAGATGCGATGTTATCTCAGCGTGATCAGATTAATGAACGGTTATTACATACAGTGGATGAAGCAACAAATCCATGGGGGGTAAAAGTCACACGGATTGAAATTAAAGATATTACACCGCCTACTGATCTGGTTGAAGCAATGGCAAATCAGATGAAAGCGGAGCGAGAAAAGCGTGCATCCATCTTGGAGGCAGAAGGTGAACGACAAGCAGAAATATTAAAAGCTGAAGGGGAAAAACAAGCTGACATACTACGAGCGGAAGGGGAACGTCAAGCAGCCTTTTTAGAAGCAGAAGCGCGAGAGCGGGCCGCTGAAGCAGAAGCCAAAGCTACCAATATGGTTTCTAAAGCGATAGCTGAGGGTAATATACAAGCCGTGAATTACTTTGTGGCTCAAAAATATGTGGATGCGTTGAAAGAAGTTGCTTCTGCTGAAACCTCCAAAGTAATCATGATGCCTCTTGAAGCATCCAGCATAATTGGTTCTGTAGCAGGTATTAAAGAACTTGTTCAAGAAAGTATGGCGAAACAATAATGTTAATAGAATGGCTATCACACATCTCATTTTGGGTGTGGTTTGGTGTAGGGCTTTTTTGTCTCATTATTGAAGTGTTTGGCACTGGAGGATATTTCCTGTGGATTGGGATTTCGGCAGGAACTGTTGGTTTACTTAAGTGGTTGTTTCCTAACTTAAGTTGGGAATTCCAGTTAATCATATTCTCTTTGATTGCTCTCATTAGTGCTTACAGTTGGTGGCGATATTTAAAGCACAAACCTTCTCTCCCAAATCAATCAAATCTGAACCAGAGAAGTCAGCAATTATTAGGGCGGTGTTATGTGGTGAGTGAAGCGATTGTTGGTGGGCACGGAAAAATAAAAGTGGGAGATAGTTTCTGGATGGTAACAGGTCCAGACTTACCTGCAGGGGTTCAAGTAAAAGTGGTTGCAGTAAATGGCATGCAGCTTCAAGTCGAAGCAATTGAGCGTCAGAATAACGCAGATGATATGCAGGAGAAAAAAGTAACTGATTAAGTGCATACGTGGTAAGTGATTGATTTGATTTTATTAAGCCAAAAAAATAGAACATGCGTTTTATTTTTGGGTAGGTGAGACCGTATTAATCCCTACAAAGTGTGTTAAAAATCCTCCGAGCTAATTATTGAAAACTCGGAGGAACATTATGCTATGGACTACGCATAAAAGAATGGGTGAAGGATTTAGTATACCGAGTGTGAAAGGTATATTTTCAACTGAAGAATAGTTGCGTAATAAGTGAGGTCAAAAATGATCAATAGTTGGTTTGGAACAAAGGTATGGTTGTGGATCACAGCTGCTGTTTGTTTCACGTTTGGTAGTTTATGTATGGCTGATTTGCCTGCAGAAATTGAAGTTGACCGCTTTATTTTGGCTGCTAAGAAACATATTGAACAGGGAAATTACGGCCAAGCTGAGCAATACTTACAAAAAGCTATTGCATTGCAGGTCACGCCACCAGATGAGTTTTATTTTATTTATGGCAAGGTTTTATTTCAAAACAAAAAAATGGATCAAGCACAGGAAAATATTGAACGCTATTTAAAAAGAACAGGAAAAGAAGGAGAGTATTATCAAGAAGCGTTAGGAATGTTTACGAATATTGAAGAATATAAACAAAAAGATCAGCAAAAAAAAGCAGCGATTAGTTCAGTAGATAAAAGCGATGTTATAAAAATAGAACCAAGTAAAATGGATAAGGTGGTAAATAACCTTAAGTCGCAATACAAAACTTCAAGTGAAATTATTGCTTTAGAATCCTATATCAATGAATTGCTTTCTGAATATGCCCTGAGAAAGGGTAAAGTAATTAATTTAAATAAAGCAGCAGATGAGCTGTACACTATTAATGCTAAAAATCCTGGAGAATTAATAGTTACTAAGGCAACAAGAGTAGCAGGTGATAGCGATAAACAATTACAAAATACAGTGTTAAAGATTTATGGCGTCACTACAGATATTAAATATAATTGTTCAAATCTGGATAATACTTGTTGGATTAAACACCCAGTTACACTAGAGCGATGGATGGCTATCCGAGGTAGTGAAAATGTTGCCAATAAAATAACTAGATTTATTGGGGAGCTTATAAAATATAAACAAAAAGAAGGTTGAATAACTTTAAAGTTAAAAGATGAGTTTTAAGAGGGTATCAGCCATAGTTCTTCTGTCTCTAATAATATATATTTTTATATAATAAAAGGTTAATACCCTTTGAACTCTCTTTGGTTTAGATGTTAACTATTATTTTTAATGTTTTCGGTAGAGAGTGGTAAAGTATTTTTATATCAGTCTCTGAAAAAGTGGATAATGCCTATTAGAAATTGGAAAGTGGCATTAAATCAATTTATGATTTAGTTTGAAAATAGACTCAGATCCTATATTTAAAACCAGGTAGTGGAGACACAGAAATATTTACAGGGGGCATTGTGTATTCTTGGTTGTAGGTATGATTATTATGTAGTAGTTCACACTACCTGATGTTCTTATCTGTTGTTAGACGTTTCTCATAATTTTACCTCTGTGTGGTTGTCAATGCTTCTCTCAAAGAGAGTTTCTTCTATCCTGGGATCATCTGTCTTACAGTAAATGATTACTGTCGCTTAAGCTGCGTGAACATATCTACAACATATACAATTACTGAAGTGTCTTTTATTTTATTGTGCAAGATATCGCATAAAGCATAATAAGCCCTCTTTATACTCCTAAGAAGTGTTTCCTGAACATGTTTACCAAGAGCTGTAGTTTGCTTCTTAAGAGGTCCCATTTTTATGAAGAATTCGAAAATAATTATAGGTGCTGGTGCACTGCTGGTAGGTGTTTGTGCTGCCGTAGTTTTGACGCCTGCACTGAAAACCAAACCGGCCAGTAGTGTTCAATCAGTCAGTAGTACAGCGGGTGAAAAAGCACAATCTGTGGCGCCAGTAAAATCAGATAACGCTTCAGCTGCTCCAAGTCAAGCGGAAACAACGGCTGAAGCTGTCAGTAACCAAAAAGATATTCCATTACCTGAACCTGGTCCACAGCTAGCTGAAGTTGATCCAAACGAAGTGATCAATATGTGGAAAGTGGATGATAAACACCCAACGTCTGAAGATGGTGGTGTGACGGCTTACAATGTTCAAGTTGATCCCACTATCGTTACCAGTCTCCAAATGGGGCAAACCCTGGAGTTTGAAATACCTCAACTTAATCAGTCGTATAAAGCTCAGCTTACTTCTACACATAACCAGTTAGATGATGTTCATGTTTTTAAAGGAAAAATTGAAAATGGAAGTAACGTTGAAAATGTGATTGTTACTCGTGGAGAAATAGAAACGTATGTAACAGTTTCAACTGAGCAAGGGGTTTACACCACTCGTATTGACAACAAAACTGGTAGAAGCACTGTGGTGAGTGAAACGGATCGCTTACGCACGATTACTAATTTTAATGATGCTCTACCTGCACCTGAAGTCCCTATAACGCCACCTCAAAAAGATAATGGCTAAATAAATATTTTTATAAGATTAAGTAGCCACTGCAGCGTTTAGGGTTGTATGTAGGAGAAAAGAAGAAATGGCAAGTCAAATAAAACGATCGATAATGGGGCTTAGTTTCTTAACAGCCTCTGTTCTATCTGCCTCAGCTGTAGCTGAGACAGTTGATGTTATGCTGATGTATTCGCCAGAAGTGGCAGAAAACACAGACATAAAAGCAAAAATGGCATCCTGGGTAGAGTATGCGAATACAGTTTATAAAAATAGTGAGCTTAATTTAAAGTTGCGCTTAGTGCATTCAGGAACGCTAAGCAAAGACTATGGAAACATTGATCAGGAAACACTTAAGAAACTGACGGATGACGGTGAGGTGTCCAAGCTGCGCCAAGAGAAGGGGGCAGATATTGTCAGTTTTGTGACTACCCGTACAGGAGACAAGTGTATTGTGTCCTGGATGCCAAAAGGTGAAAACGGAAAGTTAAAAGAAACAGCAGGTAATTTAGCGTTTAATATTTTCGGTGACTCTTGTGGTGAAAGTGCACTAGTACATGCAATAGGTCATAACTTCTCATTAGGCCATTCAGCTCGACAAAATTCGAAAGGTGGAATGTACGCATGGGCTAGGGGGCACGGGCAAGACGGTTTATTTACCACAGTCATGGCCTATTCAAATGCATATGGTGATGCACCTCAAGTCGCGATGATGTCGACCCCGGCTTTGAAAAAGTGTAAAGATCAAACTTGTGGCGTTGATAATGAAAGTGAAGAGGGGGCTGATGCAGTCTCAAATATGAAGCAGGTGGCTGCTCAAATAGCTGCTTATATGCCAACAAAAGTTGATGATGGGAGTACTCCTCCAGGCGATGGAGACAAACCTGGAGATGGAGATAAACCCGGAGATGGCGATCTTCCTGACACAGTTTGTAAAAAGCCAGACTTAGAAAAAGATAACCTGATTTTGCAGTCTGACTTTAATAGCGTAGATAAATGGCAGCCTTTTTACACAAGTGCTACTCAGTTAAAACAGCATGCTGTTAAACGAGAGTGTGGGCGGGATAACTTGTTACATATTACCAGCCGTAAGCAATATTATGATGGTGTGATTCAAGACCTAACAGGAAAACTTGAAGAAGATCAAAAGTATACGTTAACAGCTAAGCTGGGCATGAAAGCTGGGGATGATGGCAAAGAAAATCGAGACTTTGGTCTAGTGGCACTGCTCATTAAAAATGATCTTGGTGCCTACTACTACCAATACCTCTCAATTAAGTCCATTACCACAAATGAAATGACTGATATTAATGAGACTTTTTCCTTACAAGCACTTGGAAAAGTAGAAAAAGTTAAATTGCTTATTTTTGGACCTAAAGGTCAACGTGATTTGCTGGTTGATGAGGTTAAAATTTCGAAATTTTCCGGTGAGACCCCTGAGCCTCCTAAAAATCCTTCCTTATTTGAGCACTCATTTGAAGAAAATGATCATGGCTGGAAACCTGCATTTGGTTCTGGTGATTTGGTACGAAAAGAGGATTTTGCCCATGGTGGTCAGTGGTCTTTAATGTCATCTGATCGAAGCCACTGGTACTCTGGACCATCAATTAACTTGAAAGGGCTTATTGAGGCAGATAAAGCTTATACCTTATCTCTTGCTGCAAGCTTGGGTAAGGATGCAAAAACAGAAGAGGATATTGATATTCAGCTCTTCTATGTCGATGACGAAGGATATCATTGGCAACGCTTAACAACAGAAAAGCTAGGGGCAGGCGGTGCTTGGTCTGAAATTACCGCAGCCTTGCAATTTGCACCTAAAGGCTCTGTGAAGTATGCAAACTTATACATATTTGGACCTGAGCCATCAGCATCACTTTTCATTGATGATATTAGCCTGAAGCTCAATTCTGCAGAGTAAAGATTATTGCAAGTAATTATGGCGGGTACATTGTGCCCGCTTTTTTAATTCCCTCTATATATATTTGAGAAATTTGTCACATGTATATGTGATAACAAGGAGGTGTATTGCTAGCTAAATTGAGATCTTTATCTCATTAATGTCGAAAAGACCATCATCTTAAATGCCAGTGTGAGTAAGTTCATTTATATTCAACATGGAGAAACTTATACTTCCACCAGAATTAAGGAATAAGAAAGCATGGATTGGTTTAGCTTGGTTGATTAGGTTAACCCTTTGATAAATTTGGCACTACTAAGGTAGTCTGGAAGTATATCAAGGCAACATTAGATCACTGTTCTATTAATAAATGAGTAAGAAATAAATAAAGTACTGGGGTTTAGCCGAGATGGTTGATAAAAATCTAATAAAAGCCTGTGCCTTGATTTTTGTAGGTGTTTGCGCTGCGTTTATGCTATCACCTTACTTGCAGACATCTGAAACACCCTCTGAAGTTTCTTCTGTTGTTGTTCCTTAAAATGGTTTTTCTACAAGGTGAGAGACATTAGTGTCTTAATGTTTAACAATAAGTTGTTAGAAGAGCCTTTGTTTGCACTTTTGTTCTATTTTGTTTTTAGCCAGTCTTACTACGCAAAATGTATTAAATCTTGGTTGGCATAGTTTATTAAAACCATTTATCTTTAATGTAAGACGCTTCAACCTGAATTAGAGTCATAATCTCCTTGCTTGTTCATCTTAAACCGGAAAAGTGTGAACCTGTTCGCTAAAAAGCATTACTCCAAATAATATACTTATTCTGTCTTATTTAACGTTGAGGTTGTGACATGGTATGTCACAGCACTTTGGTGCTATTTATAGGGAGTCATCGTAGTACAACGTTGTCAGACAATCTCATTTCTTGGAGAAACTTACGTGAATTACACTAACCTGATGCGTACGACACTGTCGGTATTAGGCGTCTCACTATTTTCTTTTTATTTAGTGGGGTGTTCAGAGTCTACAGATAAAGCAGAAGTCAAAAAACCAACTTCTGAAGTGTCTAAAGTCAGCGCTGAACAGACTTCAAGTCAAACTTCACTGCAAAATAATAAGTCATCAGAAAATAACCCTAAAATAGCAGTAACAGAAGAAGTATTACCTGAGTCACCAGTTTCAAAAAAAGCCGTAGACTTAACTAAAGGACAGCATCAGCTTTGGCAGCTTCAAGATGCAGATATTGAGAATAAAGAAACTTATGCTGTTCAAGCTGATCCTGCGGTACTGTCTTCATTTACTGTTGATGGCGTTGTGACAATGCAGGTAACGCCTGATCATACAGTAGCAGCCAAATTAGTTGAGACCTATAACGGTGACATGGGGGAAATGGTGTGGAAGGGCGAGATTGTTGATGGTGATAACACAGAAAGTATGTTGGTAACTGAAGGAGAGCGTACCACCGTTATAAGTTTAGCTACGCGTTATGGTAATCAGACTATCGTAATTGATAAGGAAACGGGAAAAGGGCGTGCGACTGATGAAGATAAAATTGCACAACACCAAAACCCAGACCACGTTGATGCTATTCCTGTTAAAGACGACTTACTTAAATCACAACCAAAATAAATAACATTTAGATTGAAGAGCCATTCCGGGAGCCCTGCAATGAGTTTTTTGTTTAGAAAAAAAGCATTAGTGTTATCACTGGCTAGCTGTTTTGCTGTGTCAGCACAGGCTGGTGATAATGTTGTTGATATCATGGTACTTTATACTCATGATGCTGTTAATTATGTTGTAGCTGGTGATATTGACGCACAAATTG
The DNA here is from genome assembly GCF_018837975.1 of Zooshikella harenae. Taxonomy (GTDB): domain Bacteria; phylum Pseudomonadota; class Gammaproteobacteria; order Pseudomonadales; family Zooshikellaceae; genus Zooshikella; species Zooshikella harenae. Next base: position 86,491 of record NZ_JAGSOY010000009.1, read on the forward strand.
CCTCTTATATTAATTATTCAAATGAAACGTTTAAGCGTAGCAATGTTAATTTGAAGTATCGACTTGTCCACAAGCAACTATTTAACCCACGAAACATAAGCCGTTATAAAACAGTAAATAATAGCTCTCTGGCTGCATTTGCAGAAAATAGTGAGGTTGCAAACTTAAGGAAAAAATACGGAGCTGATATTGTTACGCTAGTCAACCTTCGGGAAAAAGTCGTTAAAGGGAATTCTGTATATTACACTTGTGGTATAGGCTACGTGCCTGGAGGTTATAATAATACTTTTTATTCGAACGCAAGTGCTAATGCCTACAACCTTGTTGGTGTAGAATGTGGTAATCGGACATTTTTGCATGAGTCAATGCATAATGCGGGTGCTGGACACTCTGCAGAGCAGGATGATTATAATTCAGAAAATTATCGGGTAGATAAGTCTGCTCGTGGTTATGGCCAATATAACCGCTTTGCAACTATCATGGCGTATCCTCATGTTTTTGGAAGAGCTAAGGCTGTTCCTTATATCTCTAACCCTTCAATTTACGCATGTGACAGTGATGCATGTGGTGTTCATAGCAGCGCCGATGCAGCTAAACACTTGAATAAGATGGGTGATAAAGTTGTTAGCTTTATGGCAACCAAGGTAGTTGATACCTCTACACCTACTGATGATGGAACAACATCAGAGCCTGAAACACCAAAAACTGACAACCCTGAAACACCAAAATCAAAGCCTAATCCTAAGCCAAAACCCAAGCCTGTTTCTGTCTGTGAAAAAGACTACTTGGAAGGTAACTTACTCGATGATGGTGACTTCAACAATGTGGGTGCATGGGAGTCTTACACTCGCTCTGAAAGTATTGCTAAGAAATATAAAACTCGTGACTGTGGAAAAGATTACATTGCCTTAGTAAGCAACCGTAACTATTTTTACAGTGGAGCAGTACAAGATATTACTGCCAAGGTTGAGTCAGGTGTTGAGTATACCCTTTCGGCTAAAATGGGCTTAAGTGGTAACTATCGTTCACGGAGTACGGGTAGCTTAGCCATTCAAGTTTCTGACAGCCGAGGTACTTACTACCACTATGTAGCTAATAAATCTCTGGCAGCAAATGCGCTCTCTAAACTATCTGGCCGGTTTAAAATAAACCCAAGAGGTACACTGCGCTCTGTTCGTGTTTTAGCGTATGGGCCTGATGCGGGTACTGACTTTTATCTGGATGAGGTATTACTGAAAAAAGTTGAGCAGCCAAAAGTTAAAGAAACACCAAAACCTGTTATCAGTTATGTGCTTGATGAAAACTTTGAGCGTGGAACAGGCAATTGGTTTGGGTATGGTGGTTATGCGACTAACTCATGGCAATATGCAACTTCTGGTTATCGTAGTTTAATTGCATTTAATCGGTCATCTCAGTATAGCGGTCCAGCATTGAACCTGCATGGTACCATCGAACCTGGTAAGCGCTTTAAAGTACAAGCCAAGCTAAGACTAGGCTACAGCCTACAGCAAACTGAAAACGTTGAAGTTGTTCTAACTTATGTAAATAGCAATGGTTACCGTAAATGGGAAACAGTATCTGCTAAGAAAGTAAATAAAGGACAATGGTACGATATTGAAGGCACATTTACTGCTCCAACTTATAACTTACGTAGTACCTATATGATGATTGTCGGACCATCTGCTGGCACTGAGTACTATTTGGATGATGTCAAAGTGAATCGTGTTCAGTAGTTAAAAGCTGCATTATTTTGTAATGCTTGAAAAACAGGTGCTTAGGCACCTGTTTTTTTATGTCGTTTAGTATATCAGCTTGGATGAATGCATAATCAGTAGTTTAACTAATGTAAAAGAGCTGCGTCAGCGTGGTACTCATGGCCCTGCTAGCATCAATACATGCTTGAGGCTGTTATCGCTAAATATGCTGTAACTGTTTAGCCCTCATGTATTTCGTATACATTTCGGTCTTCCGTGTAGTGCTTTCTTGCGCTCACAAAAAATCACTATTTTTAGCGGTGCTCTTAGGAGTGTTTCCATATGCGGCAAGAGTTATGGGTAATGATTAAAAATAAGACAAGAGTTTAATTTTAACTGTGATGCAAATCAATCTGGTATACAAAAAGTAATAAATAAGCAACAGAATGTGTGTTTTTTCACAACCGTATTAGAGGTTAACCTATAAACTTCACAAAACAAAATTGATTTAGTGCTAAGTACTTAATTGAAATATGTGCGATTTAAATTATGAAATCTTACGATTTTCAGCCTAATAATGAGTAATCATTATTATTTATCTAGGGATCGATGCATGAAGGTATTCTTTTTTGGCTGTTCTGGATTGTTATCATTGGCATGTAGCACATTTGTTGCTTTGACTTCTATTAATTTGTCCGAGCAAAACCACAATGCATTACATATAAAAGAAACGGCTACTGCAAGGATCTCAAGCGCTGATACATCTGAGGCTGGAACGGTTCAAAGCACAGCACTTGAGTCACCTGCTAATGACCTGCAACAAGCTGACCTGGTTGGTGACCACATTTGGTCGGTTGACCCTGTTCCCTCAAAAGTTGAAGATGGAGTCCCCCTTCTAAAGCTTCAAGCAAATCGTCAAGTATTAGCCTCTCTAAATCTTGGCCAAGTTTTACAGCTTAAAGTACCTGGATTAAGCAAAGCACTTCAGGCTGAGCTGTTTTCCACACATAACCAACGAAATAATATGCAGGTTTGGTCTGGGCGTCTACTAAACAGTCAACCAGGAGAGAGTATTTTGGTAACAAAAGGAAGTCATGAAACCTATATCACGATTTCTACCAAAAAAGCGGTTTACTCTGTTCGAATTAATAATGAAACAGGTTATGGTACAATGGTTAACGAAACACAGGCTCTTAATGACCTTGTGGATAGATCTAAAGACAAAACAACATCAGATTCTACTCAGTTTGCGCAAACCGATTAATAATTAAATATCTCTCCTACGCGTTGTAATAATTTACTCTGCTTTATTCTTATGTAATATAAATATTAAGTTTATATTCCGCGTTTTCAATTGGTTAATATTGATTGGTTTTAATAAAAAATATTTTTCTGAAAGTTATGTTATGTGAGCTGGTAATATTTTATCGTTATTCTTTTTTTAATTGACCGTTTTTTTAAATTCTAAATAGTAATAAATACCTTTCTAGCCTATGGCTGTGTTTGAGGGAGTTTGAGAAGGTTGTAAATAGTTGTTAAAAATATTTTTATTTCCTTATAGGTTATTTCTTATAGGGTGTAAGGTGAAAAGCTGATGCTGTTTCTGGTTAATTAATTATTGCTATTTTATATGATGATTTAAAAGTCGATTTCTTTACTTGACAGTCGCGCAAAAAAAATATTTGCTGATAGAGGCGCAAAGCTTAAAGTAAAAAAACAAGGATGTCACTTTTACAGGGAATTTTATATGAAAATCAAAAAGCTTACAGCAGGAGTAATTACTTCGTTGGTCTTAACGGGTAGTCTTGCGACTTCAAGCCTCAGTATAGGTAGTGGCATCACTGAAGAGAAGCAAAAGCTATGGGTAACAATGGGCTCAGATGCTTATGCAGGTATACAGCAGCTCATGGGTAATCAGCTTCCTAAATACAATGTTTCGAGTTTAGCCCAGACTGATGTTACTGTAACTCAGCTAGACCCTGCCCACCTGGATTTAATTTCGTACTATATGCATGCCAAGTACAAGCGCTGTGGTGGTTTCATGGTACATGATTCCTATGCTGATGCAGTAAAAGCTGCCAATGAAATGCTTGTGAATAAGACGGAATCATTAGTAACTGTTGACTATACAATAGATCAACAAAAAGTGGTTAATGGGTTTCTGCCTCAGTTAAAAGAGAGAGATATTCGTACGACAATTGAAGGAATGGCTGACTTTCATAACCGTTATTATCGTAGTGATACTGGCGAAGAAGCATCTAGCTGGATTAAAAATACCTGGGAGCGTTTAGCGCAAGGGCGGACAGATACCAAAGTTGAATTATACAGCCATAGCGGGTGGAAACAGCCTTCAGTCATTATGACATTACAAGGTGATGGTAGTACTGATGAAGTGGTTGTTATTGGTGGGCATATGGATTCTATCAATCATACTGTAAACGATAAGCTGAGAGCTCGCGCACCTGGTGCTGATGATAATGCATCAGGAATTGCCACTATTACTGATGTTATAAAAGTAATGATGGCTAATAATTACAAGCCAAAACGAACCATTAAATTTATGGCTTATGCTGCTGAAGAGGTTGGCTTATTAGGTTCAGATGACATCGCTGAAGACATGAAAGGTCAGGGTGCAAATGTGGTGGGTGTTATGCAGCTTGATATGACTAACTACCAGGGATCTTCATATGATTATGCTTTAGTAACCGATTATACCAACTCTGCACAAAATGAATTCCTAAAACGACTCATCGGAGAGTACCTTTCTCAATATAGCTATACCACAATGCGTTGTGGTTACGCTTGTTCTGACCATGCATCCTGGCACCGTCAAGGATACGCTGCGAGCATGCCATTTGAAGCGCCTATGCAGCAGAGTAACCGTTATATTCATACTGCCAATGATACCCTTGATAAGTCAGGTAATAACGCAAACCATGCATTTAAGTTTGCTCAATTAGCTACTGCCTTTTTGGTAGAATTGGCAAAGAGCGCAGGTGACGACGATGGTGATGGAGATGACCAGGGTGAGTATAAGCAATTTTCCTCGGCCCTCGGTTTTTGCCTTGATGTTCAGGACTCGAAGACACCTTTAGCTAATGATTGTAGTAAAACGGATGGTCAGCTGTGGATGCTGGGTAATGATGGGACGATGAAGTCAAAGCGTTATAAAGATTTATGTCTGACTGTGACAAGTAGCAGTGGAAGTAGTGGTTCTGTGGCTATGGAAAAATGCTCTGGTAGTAATAGCCAGCAGTGGACCCTTAATGGCGAGGCGTTAATGAATGATAGTCTCTCTGATCGTGTACTCACCATTTATGGGTATATGCAAGGGGCTAAAGTAGGTATGTGGTATAACTGGGACCAGGATTATCAGCGGTGGAGTTGGAAATAATTTTTTAAATCAACTGTCGTTTTTTCAAAATAAAACACTATAAATAAAAAAGCCCATCAGTTGATGGGCTTTTTTTGACAATTAAATAGCAAAATGGGAATAGTAAGTATTAAAGCAATAGCTCTCTAATATCTCCAAGTGCTGCAGCAAGTACTGAAGCAAAGCGTGCGGCATCTGCGCCATTAATTGCTCTGTGATCATAGGACAAGCACAGTGGTAACATTAGACGAGGGATAAACTCTTTACCATTCCAGATAGGCTTCATACTGGCTTTAGATACACCCAAAATACCAACTTCTGGTGTGTTGACGATAGGTGTAAACGCGGTTCCACCAATACTGCCAAGACTTGATACCGTAAAACATGCGCCCTGCATCTGTGCTGGGCTAAGTTTTTTGTCTTTTGCTTTTGCTGCTAGCTCAATTGTTTCTTGTGCTAGTTGTGTCAAGCTCTTCTTATCTGCATCACGAATGACAGGTACCAGTAATCCATCGGGTGTGTCTACAGCAAAGCCAATGTGGTAGTAGTCTTTCATGATTAATGCATCACCTGTAGGGTTCAGTGAAGCATTAAACTGTGGAATGGCTTTCAGAGCATGTACACAGGCCTTAATAATAAAAGGCAGTGGCGTCATTTTAACGCCTTTTTCTTTTTGCGCTTTACGGAATGCTTCCAGCTCAGTGATATCAGCTTCTTCAAACTGTGTCACATGAGGAACATTCAACCAGGAGCGATGTAAGTTAAAGGCTCCGACTTTTCGCAAGCGTGTTAGCGGCTCTTCACGCACAGGACCAAACTGGCTGAAGTCAATGGCTGGAACAGCAGGAATTGCCCCTATACCTTCTGCAACAGGTGCTGCTTTAGGCTTGTTCAGCTGCTCACTGACGTACTGTTGAACGTCTTCTTTTAGAATACGTCCACGAGGACCTGAGCCTCTTACCAGTGCCAAATCAACACCAAACTCGCGGGCTAATTTGCGAACAGCAGGGCCTGCATGAATACGCTTATTAGGCTCTTGGAGCTGAGCAGGTGCTGTGCTAGCAGCTTGAGCAGGTTTGGCTGGTGTTGCTGGAGCACTAGTGGTAGGCGCTGCAGCTGCTTCCTTCTGAGGCTGAGGTGCAGGGGCTGCAGGTTTAGCAGCTCCTTTTACCTCAAGCTCCAGAATCGCATCACCCATAGATACTTTATCATCGACCTTAAGCAGAATTTTTTTCACGACACCTGCTTTAGGTGCAGGGACTTCCATCGTGGCTTTATCTGACTCAAGAACAACCAGAGATTCTTCTTCAGCAATCTCATCGCCTACATTGACACAGATTTCAATGACAGGAACGTCATCACTGCCAATGTCAGGAACTTTGATAGTTTCTACTGTTGTCTCTGTAGGTGCTTCCGCTACTGGGGCTGGAGCTTCTTCAGTTACTGATTGACTTACAGGTTCTTCTGCAGCAGGTTGACTTGAGGTATCTGTTTGCGCTTCATTACCTGCAGTTGTCAAAACGATAATGTCGTTTCCTTCAGAAACTTTGTCTCCAACTTTGACCAGGATCTCTTTGATCTGGCCAGCCTTAGGGCAGGGGATTTCCATCGATGCTTTATCTGACTCTAAAACAATCAGTGATTCTTCTTCCGCAACGTCATCACCTACATTGACGGAAATTTCAATGATTTCGACGTCTTCACTGCCACCAATGTCGGGTACTTTAATAATCTCGTCTGTCATTTGCGTGTTACCTTAATTAATCCGTGACTGAAGGTTTAGCACTTAACGGGGTTATTTTTTTCAGGGTCAATGCCGTACTTCTGCATTGCCTTGGTAACCACGCTGGCTTCGATTAGCCCTTCTTCTTTCAGCGCATTTAAGGCAGCGATAGTGATGAAGTAACGATCTACTTCAAAGAATTCACGCAGCTTTTTACGAGAGTCACTACGGCCAAAGCCATCAGTACCTAATACCACATAACGTGAAGGAATAAATTCACGAACCTGGTCAGCATAAAGCTTCATGTAGTCCGTCGCTGCAACAACAGGACCTTGACGGTTAGCAAAGCAGCTAGTCACATAAGGCATTTTAGCTTCAGACTCTGGGTGCATTTGGTTCCAGCGCTTGGCTTCTAATGCTTCACGACGAAGTTCATTGAAGCTGGTTGCACTCCAAATATCAGACTCAACTTTAAAGTCTTTTTTCAACAGTTCTGCAGCAGCACGAACTTCTTGCAGGATGGTGCCACAGCCCATTAACTGAACTTTTAGCTTAGCTTTACGTGAGTTCTCTTCGAGGCAGTATAGACCTTTCAGAATGCCATCAATCACTGCAGGATCTTCAGGTAATGCTGGATGCTGGTAGTTCTCATTCATCGTGGTGATGTAATAGAACACATTTTCCTGCTCGGTGTACATCCGACGGATACCATCACGAACAATTACTGCTAGTTCGTAACCATAGGTTGGGTCATAGCTAACACAGTTTGGAATGGTAGAAGCTAAAATGTGGCTATGGCCATCTTGGTGCTGTAAGCCTTCACCATTGAGTGTGGTACGACCTGAGGTGGCACCAATGAGGAAGCCTCGTGCCTGAATATCTCCGGAAGCCCAAGCCAGGTCACCTGTACGTTGGAAACCGAACATTGAGTAGAATGCATAGAACGGAATCATGGGTACATTGTTGAAGCTATACGCCGTAGCAGCAGCAACCCACGCAGAGTGTGCACCAGCCTCATTAATACCTTCTTGCAGAATCTGACCTTTTTTGTCTTCTTTGTAGAACATGACTTGGTCAGAGTCGACAGGGTCATATAGCTGTCCAGCAGAAGAGTAAATACCTAGCTGGCGGAACATACCTTCCATACCAAAGGTACGTGCTTCGTCGGGAACAATAGGTACAACGTGCTCGCCAATGGCTTTGTCTTTAACCAACGCATTCAAGATACGGACAAATGCCATAGTGGTCGAAATTTCTCGCTCACCGCTGCCTTTAGTGACCTGCTCAAATGCTTTTAGCTCTGGAGTCGGCAGTGAAGAGCTCTTGGTCCGACGTTGAGGGATATAACCACCCAATGTCTGACGACGCTTGCGCATGTAGACCATTTCTGGGCTGTCCGCATCTGGGCAGAAGTATGGGACATTTTCAAGTTCGTCATCTTTGATGGGGATATCAAAGCGGTCACGGAACGCTTTTAGCTCATCTAGCTTCAGCTTCTTCAGTGAGTGTGTCGTGTTAGCAGCCATGCCACTACCGATTTCGTAACCTTTGACTGTCTTAGCCAGGATAACTGTTGGCTGACCAGTATGGTTAACAGCAGCATGGTAAGCCGCATAAACCTTATAAGGATCATGACCACCACGATTGAGCTTGTAAATATCGTCATCTGACAAGTGCTCAACCATTTTCAGTGTTTCACCGTGCTTACCAAAGAAGTGCTCGCGAGTATAAGAGCCACCTTTAGCTTTGTAGTTTTGGTAGTCGCCATCAACGCATTCATCCATACGTTGCTGTAATAGACCGTGATCGTCTTGGGCAAATAGAGGATCCCAGTGACGACCCCAAACCACTTTAATAACATTCCAGCCTGCACCGCGGAACTGTCCTTCAAGCTCTTGGATAATTTTGCCATTACCACGAACCGGACCGTCTAGACGTTGTAGGTTACAGTTAACCACAAAAATAAGGTTATCCAGGTTCTCACGGCCAGCCATACCAATGGCGCCCATAGATTCTGGCTCATCCATTTCACCATCACCTAGGAATGCCCAGACTTTACGGTTACCCGCTTTAGCCATGCTGCGGTTTTCCAAGTACTTCATAAAATGAGCTTGGTAAATGGCTTGTAATGGACCAAGGCCCATAGAAACGGTTGGGAACTGCCAGAAATCAGGCATCAGCCAAGGGTGAGGATAAGATGATAAGCCATTGCCATCAACCTCACGGCGGAAGTTATCAAGTTGTTGTTCGGTGATGCGGCCTTCTAAGAAGGCACGAGAATAGATACCTGGTGCAGTATGGCCTTGGAAGTAAATCAGGTCGCCATCATTTTCATCATTGGGACCTTTAAAGAAGTAATTAAAGCCAATATCATACAAGGTTGCGCTGGATGCAAAGCTGGAAATATGTCCACCAAGATCATCTGGACTCATGTTCGCTCGCATTACCATGGCCATCGCATTCCAACGAACTAACGAGCGGATTCTGCGCTCCATAAATAAGTCGCCAGGCATGCGTGCTTCACGGGATGACGGGATAGTGTTGCGATATGGCGTCGTAATAGCGTACGGCAACTGAGTTCCTTTGCGGCTCGCATATCGTGCAAGGCGAGTCAGCAAATAATGCGCACGATCTTCTCCCTCTTTTTCGAGTACGGACTCTAGCGCTTCGAGCCACTCTTGGGTTTCAATAGGATCCACATCATTTTGCATCATTTAAATTGCTCCAGGTCTTAGAAGCCTTGGGATCAGGCGTATAATGATTATAGCTACAAGGTTGTTAGCGCTTGATTATCTAAGAATTGAAAAGATTATTACGATTTTAATCTTTTTTATGTAGTAATACTACATATTGATCCAGTTTGAGGTCTTTAAAGCTGAGTTTATGTAGTAAAGCTACAAAAAAAGTAAGGTTAAAAACTGTTCAAAACCTTTAGGTTGTACCTTCTCATATGTCAAGTTTGAGTCAATAAGGATTAGCAATGCGATCATTGCCATTAAACGATTGTCCCCAGGAGATTAGTTCGTTAGTGACTTTTTACTGGGAGCAGTTTGTACAAAATTGCCGCGACAATAACACAACTTGCAATGACTTGGATAGATTGCCAGACAGTTTTTGGCCTGATTTGGTGACTGTGTGGGGAGGGAGTAGCTATGTTGCTCAGCAATGTTGTCATCACTCTGATTGGCTATTAGCGCTAGCGTCTGAATATGATCCACAACGCCAGATATCAACCATTTCGGTAATACCAACTCTATCAACGATACTTGCTGATATTGAGCGTGAAGATTTGGTGATGGAGGCAATACGACAGTTTCGCCATAGAAAAATGGTAGACATCATTTGGCGGGATTTAGCGAAAAAAGCATCGCTCGTTGAAACAACTACAGCCTTAACGCGGCTTGCAGAAGAATGTATTGATGCTGGTTATCATTGGTGTTACCAGCACTTCTCTAAACAGTGGGGAACTCCTGTCTTGCAACAAACGGGTCAGCAGGGTCAACCACAGCATATGGTTATTCTCGGTATGGGGAAGCTGGGGGCTGGGGAGTTGAACTTGTCCTCAGATATTGACTTGATATTTGCTTATCCCCAAGCAGGACAAACGGAAGGACAACAAAAGGTTATTAGTAATCAGGAGTTTTTTATTCGGCTTGGACAAAAGCTGATTAGTTTACTGGATGCTAATACAAAAGATGGTTTTGCTTTTCGGGTTGATATGCGGTTACGTCCTTATGGGCAAAGTGGTGCATTGGTTTTAAATTTTGATGCTATGGAGCAGTACTACCAGGACCAAGGGCGTGACTGGGAGCGCTTTGCCATGATTAAGGCGCGAGTGGTTGGCGGAGATAAAAAAGCAGGTGAAGACTTAATTGCTAGGCTAAAGCCATTTGTGTTCAGACGCTATGTGGATTTTAGTGCGATTAATGCACTGCGAGAAATGAAACAAATGATTAGCCGAGAGGTGGTACGCAAAGGTCGTCAACACAATATAAAGCTTGGACCAGGAGGCATTCGTGAGGTTGAGTTTATTGTTCAGGCTTTTCAATTAATTCATGGGGGACGAGACTCCGCACTACAGCAAAAATCAGTTTTTAAGTTGCTCAACGTGTTAGCAGGTCAGGGATATTTACCATTAGCCGCGACTGAAGAGCTTGAGAATGCCTACCATTTTTTACGTACACTAGAGCATGCGTTACAAGCATGGGCAGATCAGCAAACTCAAGACTTACCAACCAATAAAACACAACAAGATAGACTGGCCTGGAGCATGGGGTTTGTTGATTGGGATTCATTAGTTAAGGCCTTAGAAAAGCACCGTAAAAAAGTAAGTTACCATTTTTCACAAATGGTAGCAGAACCAACCGAAGAACATGCTTCTGATGAAGCGCTTTCTTGTTGGCAGTCTCTGTGGCAGGGGCAGCTAAATGAAGATGAAGCTATTCACCAGTTGATTGACCACCATTTTCAGCAGCCGGAAACTATTCTTCAGCGCTTACAACAACTGGCCAATGGTAAATCAGTGCGAATGATGCAGCGTAAAGGTCGACAACGCCTAGATACCTTCATGCCAATGTTGCTTGCTGCAGTAATTCATCAAAGTGATCCCAGTAATACTTTGCTAAGAGTTTTACCATTAGTGGAGGGTGTCTTAAGGCGAACAGCGTATTTATTGTTGTTAATTGAAAATCCTGAGGCGCTTCAGCAGCTATTAAAATTGTGTGCAGCAAGTCCTTGGATTGCCAATATTATTGCTCGCTACCCTGTATTACTTGATGAACTTTTAGATGTGGGGTCACTTTATTCACCACCAGATAAAGAGACGTTAGCCGATGAGCTTCGGCAGCAGCTAGCCAGAGTGCCAGAGGATGATATTGAGTTGCAGATGGAAACCTTGCGTTACTTCCGCATGGCTCATGTGCTTAGAGTTGCTGCCTCTGAAGTAGCTGGCACATTGCCATTGATGAAGGTTAGCGACTATTTAACATGGATTGCTGAGGCTGTTCTGGAGCATGTGCTGTTTATTGCGCTGCACTATGTGCAAAGCCGATATGGTCTTCCTGGTGGTATGGAGGGTGAGCAGGTTGAGTTTATTGTTATCGCCTACGGAAAATTAGCTGGCATTGAGTTAAGTTATGGGTCTGACTTGGATTTAGTATTTGTGTATAACGCACCTCATAACAAAGCGTCTTCTGGTCCGAAAGAAATTGATAATAGCCTTTATTTTATGCGCCTTGGACAACGGATGATTCACATCCTCACCGCGCAGACCCCTTCAGGGCAACTTTATGATGTCGATATGCGTTTGCGTCCGTCTGGCGCTTCAGGGTTGTTGGTCTCAACTATTAATGCTTATGCAGAGTATCAAGCTGATAAAGCCTGGACTTGGGAGCATCAAGCTCTGGTTAGGGCGAGAGTGGTGGCTGGATCTCCTCAGTTAACTGATCAATTTAATGGTGTTCGTGCTCAGGTGTTGAGTCAAACGCGAGATCAGGAAAAACTTAAAGAAGAAGTGATTTCAATGCGTAATAAAATGCGCAATAACCTGGCAACCAAGGAAACGAATGGAGGGCGGAGTGATTCTGCCTGGTTGCCTGAGGCTAAATTTAATCTTAAACACGATTATGGAGGTATCGTTGATATTGAATTTATGGTGCAATATATGGTCCTGGCTTGGTCGCACCAATATTCTGACTTACTAACCTATACCGATAATATTCGGATTTTGGAGGAGTTGGAGAAAGCAGGCTTTTTAGCACCTGAATCTGCTAACCTGCTCCGCGAGGCTTACAAGGCTTATCGTTCTGCGGCTCATCGGCTGGTATTACAAAACCAGTCTGGTGTGGTTACCGGCGATTTCTTTCATGAATATCGGCAGGGTGTTATTGCACTTTGGCAGCAACTACTGGGGGATACACCAAGCCCAGTAGCTCATGAGAGTGGTGCCGACTAAACTTATACCTTTTGCATGAGTGCTAATAGCTAATTGTTAAACCTGACATAGAGAAGCAGATTGAACAAGGAGTCTCATTTATGACGATGGCCGATCGCGATGGTCTGATTTGGTTTGATGGGGAGATGGTGCCTTGGCGTGAGGCTAAAACCCATGTGTTAACCCATACATTACATTATGGCTTAGGGGTATTTGAGGGGGTGCGTGCTTATCATACCGATCGTGGACCTTGCATATTCAGGTTGCAGGAACATACGGATCGTTTGTATCGAAGTGCACATATTTTGGGAATGAAAATCCCTTTTAGCAAAGAAGAGTTAATTGCTGCGCAAAAAGCGGCCGTTAAAGAGAATAAGCTAGATAACGCCTATCTAAGGCCAATGTGTTTTTATGGTTCAGAAGGAATGGGGCTGCGGGCTGACAACCTTAAAGTGCATACAATTGTTGCTGCTTGGGAGTGGCCTAGCTACATGAGTCCAGAAGCTTTAGAGCATGGTATTAAAATTAGAACCTCATCGTATACTCGTCACCATGTCAATATTACGATGTGTAAAGCAAAAGCCAATGGCAACTACATTAATTCAATGCTGGCACTAAAAGAGGCTCAAGACTGTGGCTGTGAAGAAGCACTGCTGCTGGATAATGAAGGGTATGTGGCTGAAGGAAGTGGTGAAAATATTTTCCTTGTTAAAAACGGTAAATTATTCACACCTGAACTAACTTCCTGCCTGGAAGGTATCACTCGAGATTCCATTTTACAGTTTGCCGCAGAGCTGGGCGTAGAAGTCATTGAAAAGCGTATTACTCGTGATGAGGTTTATGTCGCTGACGAAGCTTTTTTTACTGGAACTGCAGCTGAAGTATTGCCTATTAGGATGCATGATAATCGCATTATTGGTAAAGGTGATCGTGGCCCTATCACAACGAAACTGCAGCAAATGTACTTCGATCAGGTCACGGGTAAGCGCGATGCTAATCCCGAATGGCTCACTCCTGTGTTATGATCCCCCGTTTGACGAAATGTCAGTCATTTTTTCCTGTATCTGGGTGTCCAGATACAGGCTGCCTGAGTTTAGGCAAGAAAAGACTAACTCTAATGTAAATTGGTTGCGCGTGTGAAGATCCTTGTGGTTGGTCCCTCCTGGGTGGGGGATATGGTCATGGCACAAACACTGTTTATGAGTCTTAAGGCTCAACATCCAGGCTGTGCTATAGATGTCTTGGCACCAGAGTGGAGCCGCCCTATATTGCAGCGAATGCCTGAAGTGCATAAAAGTATTGCTATGCCTGTGGGGCATGGTGAACTGAAATTATCAGCACGTTGGCAGCTGGCCCGAAAATTACGCTATGAGCATTATGACCAAGCGATAGTTTTACCAAACTCATTGAAGTCTGCATTGATTCCTGCGATGGCAAAAATTCCGCAGCGAACTGGCTGGGTGGGTGAATGTCGTTATGGTTTTATCAATGATATACGCAAGCTGGATAAGTCAGCTTTACCTTTAATGATTCAGCGCTTTATAGCACTGGCTTACCCGACTAATGCACAGCTACCTGCTGATTTACCTGCCCCTGCGCTGCATGTCGATAAAGTTTCTTTACAAAAAGCATTAGCGCGTCATGAGTTAATGGCTGATGAAAACTCCCCTGTTCTCGCACTTTGTCCTGGTGCTGAATTTGGACCTGCAAAACGCTGGCCTGAACAGCACTACAGTGCGGTAGCTACGCATATGATTCAGGCTGGTTGGCAAGTATGGTTACTAGGTTCTGCAAAGGATCAGGAAGTGACTGCAAAGATTGCTTCGCAGATTCCTGAGCAGTGGCGGAATCAAGTGCAAAATTTAGCGGGTCGAACCTCACTAGCAGAAGTTATTGATTTACTCTCTATGGCTTCTGCTGTGGTTAGTAATGACTCTGGGTTAATGCATATTGCGGCAGCCCTCGAACGACCGCTAGTTGTGGTTTATGGGTCTACATCACCTGATTTTACGCCCCCTTTGAATCAACAACAGGTGATAGTGCGTTTAGGTTTGGAATGTAGTCCCTGTTTTAAGCGCGAGTGTCCATTAGGACATTTAAAGTGTCTTCACCAGTTAGCTCCGCCTATGGTGATTGAGGCACTACAAAAACTTGTGCCTGAGAATAAAAAGCCTGCAAAGAGCGTCGCTAGCTCATGTGGATAATGTTCAGTTAGATATTGAGCTGCAATGAAAAAAGTACTTGTTGTAAAAACCTCATCGCTTGGTGATGTCATACACACATTACCCGCTTTAACTGATGCGCAAGAAGCTATTCCAGGTATTCGATTTGACTGGGTTGTAGAAGAGGCATTTGCTGAAATTCCCCATTGGCATCCTGCTGTAGACAAAGTTATTCCTGTAGCCATTCGGCGCTGGCGGAAAAATATTTTGAAAACTATGAAGCAGGGTGAATGGCAGCAGTTTAAGCAACAGTTACAAGCTACAAAGTATGATGCTGTTATTGATGCACAAGGCTTATTGAAAAGTGCATGGCTGACTTATTTAACTCATGGCCAAAGCTATGGCATGGATAAATCATCTGTCAGAGAGGCATTAGCTGCTCACTTTTATCAACATACTATACCTGTTGTGAAAGGTATTCATGCTGTAGAGCGTGTTCGTCAGCTATTTGCAAATGCTTTGGATTATAAGCTGCCAAGCCAACGAGGACAGTTTGCTCTTGATAAAGCAATGTTAAATGCTGATTCAACTAAAACAAATCAGCTCGCTTCAGTATTGCCTTCCAACCCTTATGTTGTTTTTTTGCATGGTACAACACGCGAACAGAAGCATTGGCCAGAACCGTATTGGTTTGAGCTAGCAGAGAAACTTGCTGTACAGGGGCTTTATATTGTTTTGCCCTGGGGAAATGCGGTAGAGCGGCAGCGAGCTAACCTTATTCAATCTAAGGTCTCATCTAAAGCTGTGGTTTTACCCAAACTGAACCTTGCTGGTATAGCCAGTGTATTGGCCAAAGCGACCTGTGTTATTGCAGTAGATACTGGATTAGGTCATCTTGCGGCTGCTCTGGATAGGCCATGCATTTCTTTATATGGGCCAACGAGTCCACGCCTGGTAGGCACTTATGGTGAAGGTCAGTGTCATTTGACAGTTGATAATGCCAACGCTACTAACAATAAGCCACTTCCTGCTGTTGAACCTGCTATTTTTCGTAGCTTAATGCCAACTCAGGTATTTCAGGCAGTCCAGCCATTCTTAGCCTAGATCGTTGTTCTATGAAGTTAGCATTTATTCTCTTTAAGTATTTTCCTTATGGTGGATTGCAACGCGATTTTTTGCGTATTGCGCTTGAGTGCCAGAGTCGTGGGCATGAAGTTGTGGTTTATACCATGGATTGGCAAGGTGAAAAGCCGGTGGGTTTTGTGATTCACCAATTGAAACCAAAAGCTTTGGCCGCTCATAAGCGGGATAAGTGTTTTCACCAAGAGGTGATGAATCATATCGCGCAAAGCTCAGTAGATTGTGTTATTGGTTTTAATAAGATGCCAGGACTGGATATTTATTATGCGGCTGATGCTTGCTATGAAGACAAAGCACGTTTACAGCGAAGTAAATTATATCGTCTGATGCAACGCTATAAACATTTTTCTGCATTTGAGCGTGGGGTTTTCAGCCCTGAAGGCTCAACTCACATTTTATTGATTGCACCTGCTCAACAAGTTTTATTTGAACAGTACTATCACACTCCATCTGAACGTTTTCATGTGTTACCTCCAGGAATTTCACAGGATCGCTGTGCCCCAGAAAATGCCGATGAAATTCGTCAGCAGCTGCGTGAGGAATTTAATATTGCAGCAGGTGATAAGCTTGTATTGATGATAGGGTCTGGGTTTCGCACAAAGGGCCTGGATAGAGCCCTTAAGGCAATCGCAGCCTTACCAGATAAATTAAAACAAACTATATATTTTATGGTGATTGGTCAGGATAACGCTAAGCCATTTTGGCGACTGGCGCGTAAATTAGGCGTTGAAAAGCAGTTATCTGTTTTGTCTGGAAGAGATGATATTCCCCGATTTTTATTGGGAGCAGACTTACTGATTCATCCAGCCTATCACGAAAATACAGGTACTGTATTACTTGAAGCGGCCGTTGCAGGGTTACCAGTACTGACAACAGATGTTTGTGGTTATGCACACTATATAGATAAGGCCAATATTGGTTGTGTAGTGCAGTCGCCTTTTAAACAAGAAGATTTAAATCGACTGTTTCTGGCTATGCTCACAAATCAGGATGAACATCAGCAATGGCATGAAAATGGTTTAAAGTTTGCCAAGCACGCGGATATTTACAGCATGCCTCAGCAAGCAAGTACTTTGATTGAACAATTAGCCAGTCAGCGGGGTAAGTTGCTTTGACCATTTTTTTGCGAGAAGAGTTTGAAAAGTGCTGGGCTGGACTGGATCCATTTGAGCAGGTTAAGCAATTAAAGGGTAAAGTATTTCGTGAGCTGGAAGCACGTCGTACGCTTCAGTTTGAGTGTGCAGGGAAAAGTTATTTTGCAAAAATTCATGGTAGTGTTGGGTGGAAAGAAATACTTGCAAACCTTCTGCGATTTCGTTTGCCGGTATTGGGTGCAGAGAATGAGTGGTTAGCAATTCAGCGCTTGGAGAAAGCTGAAGTACCCACAATGACGGTAGCTGCATATGGAAAACGAGGAAAAAATCCTGCACAACAGCAGTCGTTTATTATTACTGATGATTTAACGAATACCATTAGTTTGGAGGATTATACGCTTGACTGGCTTAAGCATCCTCCATCTTATGCCATAAAATATCAACTGATTAAAAAAGTTGCTGAATACACGAGGAAGATGCATCAGAGCGGCGTTAACCATCGTGATTATTATATATGCCATTATTTATTACGCTTACCAGAACCTGGTTCTCAGTTAAGTGCAGAAACTTTAAAGCTCAATTTGATAGACCTGCATCGAGCACAAGTTCGTTCTAAAACGCCAGCACGCTGGATTAAAAAAGATTTAGCTGCACTCTACTTTTCGGTATTAGATATTGGCTTAACATACCGAGATGTCTTGCGGTTTATCCGTTATTATACTGGTGTACCACTGAGGCAAGCTTTGAACAATCAACGCTACTGGCAAAGCATTACTCACAAAGCAAAGAAAATGTACCTTCGAAAACAGCGAAAGGGTGATGCTATTTAGTGTATGTACTTGAGGAGCAGTAGTTTGATAACAACTGAGTGGACCATAACCCCTCGTTATCAGCAGGGTTATACTGAGGATGCCTTTTCTAGTTTGGAAAAAGTGTTTTCGTTACCTGGTGAGTTAATTACAACAGACCCTATAAGCGCTGTATATAAGGTTAGGGTTGGCGACAAGTACTATTTTGTTAAGCGCTATACGGCTGGAGGCAAAGGTGTTCGGCGTTACCTTGGACCAAGTCGGGTAAAAATGGAGTGGCAGAACCTTTTATTTTTTCAAAAATTAGGTCTTCCCACGGCGCCTATTGTTGCTTATGGAGAGTCCAGGCTTTTAGGTAAAACACTCCGCGGGGCACTTATCACGGAAGAGTTGGTTGGGACTGATGATTTAGCCTCATTAGCGCAGGCCAAGGCATCCTGTTTAAAAGATCATGACTGGGTTACAGCGGTTAGCAATCAGGTGGCTGATGCGACGCAAGTGCTACATCGGGAAAGGTTCGCTCATAACGATTTAAAGTGGCGTAATGTCTTAGTAACGACTGGACCTAATCCACAAATTTATTTAATTGATTGTCCTGCCGGCACTCGCTGGTTTGGTCCGATGCTTAGCTATCGTAAAATTAAAGACCTGGCATGCTTGGATAAGGTTGCTAAGTATCAGTTAACCCCAAAACAACGCCTAGCATTTTATAAGCGCTACCGGCAATGCGGTAAATTGTCTATTGCCGATAAGCATCAAATTCGTAAAATCGTGCAGTTTTTTGCTGGTCGAGAATAGGTGTATTGGTGACGAGTACGACGAGTTTAGGCCCAATGCTGTCCATAAATGATTTGGTTGAGGCCAATCGTGATGTTCTATGCCCTTTTCGCATAAGCTTTCAAAATAAGGAAAGCACAACCTTAGTCCAGCTTAGCTGTGAGCATATTTTTAGGTTACTTCCCAAGAAGCGTTTGGTTTGTCGCGCCAAAGTGAATGGCAAGCAGGTTCTAGTAAAACTTTTTATGGGGAGTAATGCTGAAAAGTATTTACATCGAGAGTTACGTGGTGTTAATGCGCTACAAGAAGCGGGTTTGCAAACTGCAGATGTGATAACCCATGGAGCAGCTGATCAAGGAACAGGACAAGTACTCGTGCTCTCTTACTTGAAAGGTACAGAAAGCTTACAAGCACAATGGGACCATGTCAGTGACCAGCAATCGCGCTTAACAATTCTTAGACGAATAATGCCTTTAATTGCAGGTATGCATGATGCAGGGCTTAAGCAAAACGATATACACCTAAATAATTTTCTTGCAGATGAGCAGGGGCAGCTGTTTATTGTTGATGGTGATGGTGTCGAAATGACACGGCAAGGCTCGTCTTTATTGGAAAGTGAAGTAATAGATAATCTGGCGTTATTGTTTGCGCAATTACCTCCTGAATATGATGACTTTGTAAGTGAATTAATCACTGTTTATAATGCGCGCACTACGCGAGCCAAAGTTGAAGTGGAAGCACTTTTATCTAGGGTCAAATTTCGTCGGCATTGGCGCTTGCAACGCTATTTGAAAAAGATATATCGCGATTGTACGGAGTTTGTTGTTAACCATAAGTGGCAGCGTTATTGTGTAACTCGTCGAGAGCTAGCGACGAAGGAATGGCTTGAGTTTTTAGCAAATCCTGAAACCTATATAGGTACAGGAAAGAGGCTTAAAAGTGGTAATACAGCAACGGTAGCGTTGGTGGAAGTTGCTGGGCGTCAGGTCGTGGTTAAACGTTACAATATCAAGAGTTGGCAGCACCGTTTAAGTCGTTGCTGGCGTCCTTCTAGGGCATGGATGTCGTGGCGTAATGGGTATATGTTAACCATGCTGGGGATATCAACCCCCCTTCCATTAGCTATGATTGAAGAGCGTTTTGGTTGTCTTAGGGGACGAGCCTATTTGATTTTAGATTATGTTGCAGCTCCTGACTTAATGCATTGGTCTCAGCAAAAGAATGTTCAGGAACAGCTACCAATCATTAAAAGCCAGCTAAGTAAGCTTTTCTCTATTTGGCTGAACAATAGTATTAGTCATGGTGATTTGAAAGGCAATAATCTGTTAATCAGTGAAAAAATGGATATACAGGTTATTGACTTAGATGCGATGCAAATGCATTCAAATCAGAAACAGCATCAGCATTATTTTCAAAAAGACATGCAGCGATTTTTAAAAAACTGGACCGATAGTCCTGGTTTGTGTGATGCCTTTGAACCATTAGTTCAGCATATCAATGCACAGATAGAGCAGTTAAAATAGAAAAAATTAAGTATTAAATAAGTAAGCTTGATTCAAGCCTAATTCGTTGAGTTTACAGTTATAGCGATTTATTTGCGGGAAAAGTTATAAGTGTAGATATTAAGCGTGAAAGGCTTAAAAAAACAAAGAGGAAAGTCGTGTGGCATTAACGGTTTTGGGGTTATCTGGTGCACTGGGGCATGATCCTTCAGCAGCTATTTATGTTGATGGTAAGCTGGTTGCTGCTGTAGAAGAGGAGCGTTTTCTGCGCGATAAGCATGCTAAAAATAAAATGCCAATAGAATCTACCAAATTTTGTTTGGCTCAAGCTGGTATTACTCCACGAGATATTGATGTGGTTGCTGTACCCTATGCGCCTATTTCATTGGCAACACCTGCACGTTGGCATTATGCAAAACGTTACTGGTATGCTCCTGACCGCTCTTTGGATGCACTGTTAAATGGCAATCGCCGCTATCGTCGTTATGTTGGACGTATCCGTGAAATGCTGGAGTCATTAGGTTTTGACTGGAATAAAATAGAGTTTGAACCTGTAGAACACCATTTAGCTCATGCCTCAAGTGCCTATCACTTAAGTGGTTTTAAAGAAAAAACGGCCATTATGGGAATTGATGGTAAAGGTGAATATGCCACAACATTTTTTGGTTATGGAGAAAATGGAAAGATTCATAAAGTTAAAGAGTTTTATGATCCTGACTCTTTAGGTGGTTTATACGGCGCTATTACCGAATACCTTGGTTTCGATATGCTTGATGGAGAGTATAAGGTGATGGGGATGGCTCCTTATGGCGATCCAGATAAATATGATTTATCACGATTAATTAAGTTTGATGGTAAAAATTTCGAGGTTAATACTGATTACGCCAATGTCATAGGGCTAAGACGTTATAAAGAAAAGGGGCGTGGTTTTTATTTCAGTCCTAAATTGGTTGAATGGCTAGGGCCTCGTCGTAAAGGAGATATGGCTGATGATCCCTATATACATTATGCTGCGTCTATGCAAAAGCTTTATGAAGATGTCTCATTAAAGTTAATGGATTATTATTTGGGTGATATTATCAAAGAGACGGGTTTAATTGCGTTTTCTGGTGGTGGCGCTTTGAATGTAAAATTAAACCAAAAAATTATTGCTCGTCCAGAAGTAAAAGAGCTATTTGTACAACCAGCTTCAGGTGATGCAGGTACTGCGGTAGGTGCTGCTTCGTATGTTGTAGAGAAACGAGGCATTAAAGTTGAAAAAATGGAGCATGTTTACCTTGGTCCATCATTTAATAATGAGCAAGTGATTGAAGCCTGTCAGCAACATGCAGAGAAACCAAAGTTTTTACAAATTGATAATGTGCCACAACGTATTGCTAAAATTTTATCTGAAGGAAACCCTGTGGCTTGGTTTCAAGGGCGGATGGAGTTTGGACCGCGAGCATTAGGCCACCGCAGTATTTTAGGGTGTCCAAGTTTTAAAGGCATTGCTGACCGAATTAATGAACAAATTAAATTTCGTGAACGGTGGCGACCCTTTTGTCCAAGTATGCTGGATAGGGTGGCAAAAGAGATGTTTAAAGTAGATCATCCTGCGCCTTTCATGACATTTACTTTTGAAGTGAATGAAGAATGGAAGGAAAGAGTACCAGAGGTTGTTCATGAGGATGGAACTTCTCGTGGCCAAGCCGTAAAACAGGAATTTAATCCTCGTTACTATGCTTTATTGGAAGAAATGGAAAAGTTGACAGGTAATGGAGTCGTTTTGAACACGTCATTAAATCGTCGTGGTGAGCCTGTAGTGTGTACACCAACAGATGCTTTGAACATGTTTTTTGGCTCAGATCTGCAATACCTTATTATGGAAGATATTTTGGTTGTTAAAGCTGAATTTCCAGCAGATATCGAAGAGCCCATAAACTAATAATTAAGTAAGACGACTATTGCTCCTAGTAGGAGCTATAGTCGTTTTTGAAAAGGTTAAGTCTATGTATGTATTGCAGCTTTGTCATGATTACAAGCCTCCTTTTTTAAGTGTGGCTAATCAGTATGCTGCATTATTTGATGATACCCCTTTTAAGGTTGTTACGGTCTACTTAAAAGGAGAGCCGAAAGAGGAAGTTATTAAAGCCTCTAACTCATCAGAAGTTATTTTTTTAAATTATTCATCAAAGCAACTACGTGGTTTGAAAAGACAGCAAATTGCTGATTTAAAAAAACTACATAAAAAATTTAATTTTAAATTTGTTTTAGCTCACCGATATAAAGCCTTATTTATTGCATCTCATATACCTAGCGTCCCGTGTGTTGGTATTCATCATGCATTTGGAGACTACCAGCGTTTAACAAGACGTTGGTATGTGAATAAGCATCGTGAGCGTTTATTTTTATTGGGTGTATCTGATGCAGTACGTGATGATATGCGTGGCTGTTTAACAAAGTGGGATCCATCAAAAATTCAAACACTCTATAATCGAGTCGATTATGAGCAACTTAAGTTCCAATTGATTGATAAGGAATCTGCTCGCAAAAAGTTAGGTTTGCCTGTGGATAAATTTATTTATGCAAATGTTGGTCGGTTACATCCAGATAAAGATCAGGCAACGTTGATTAAAGCTTTTGCGCAAGTTATTCAAAAACAGCCGAATTCACTGCTTGCAATAATCGGAAGTGGTCGTCTTCAGAGTGAGCTTGAAGAACTGACGAAAACACTGGGTATTATGGATAGTGTTTTATTTTTAGGGCAAGTCAAAGAGGCTGCTAGATATTTTAAAGCATTTGATAGCTTCGTGCTGTCTTCTGATCATGAGCCTTTTGGTATGGTCTTGTTAGAAGCAATGGCAGCAGGGTTACCTATTATTTCGACAGATTGTGGTGGCGCGAAAGAAGTTGTGTCAGGATGTGGTGCTCTCTTTACACTGGGTGATGACAAGGCGTTGGTAAATAAAATGCTTGAGGTTCATCATTATGACTCTGTAATGATGAACCAGCTGGTTGATAGTATGGACAGAAAGGTTACTAAAAACTTTTCTTATGCGGCTGTTAAGAACTGTTTTTGGCAGATACCTTTTGTTCAACAGATTAGTGGAGTTTAATGCCAGTGAATTGGTTGATTAAGTGGCACATGAGGCATTGGACAACAATACCTTATTCGACTTATTGCAAGGCATATAACCAGTGGGGGGGGAGTTTTATTACTCACCCAGAGGTTATTCAGGGGATTTCAGAGTTACTTGAGATTCCCGTTATGTTCCAAGGACGCTATGAGGATGATAAGTTAGTAGCTGCTGTTCCTACCTGGGGGAACTATATTGCTGGTAGTAAAACTGCATTAAAAAAACTTGGTAAACGAGGATTAATTGATGTTGGTAATCCTGAAGTGATATTACCAATGAGCCCTAATATACGGATTGTATTGCCTTACAAATCTGACTTTATTTCAGGTGAACACCAACCTCAGATAATTAATTTAAAGAATAAAGGAAAAGCACTTTGTTTAGCAAAAGGCTTCCATTCTGATGGTTTCTCGAAGAAATTTAAATATAATCATCGACGAGAAATTAGATTATTTCAAAATGAGGGTGGTGAATTTAAACCAATAAATAGTATAGCTGTAGATCAATTATGTGCGATTTATCTTGAGCTTTTTGAAAAACGTTGGGGATTTAGTGCTAAAGGCTCTGCCTTAATGAGCAAAGTTCTTGATAAATTATATACATTTTTAACTGGAAACATTTTATATATAGCTGATGAACCTATTGCTATTCAGCTAGTGTATCAAGTTGAAACGGTAAATCACTTGAGTGTGGAGTACGTAAATGGAGGAGTTAATCCTGCCTATAAGAACCATAGTCCGGGTAGTATTTTAAGTTTTACAAACATACAACAAGCACAAGAGTTCGCTGACAGTAAAAATAAACCACTACGTTATTCTTTCGGTTTGGCAGATAATGATTATAAACTTCGTTGGTGTAACAAAAGTCCAGTGTTTTTAACATAAAATTTATTATGAATACTCAATCTGCTACTTGGCTAAAAAGAAAGAAACAAAAAAATAAAATCAAAGCATGCTTAATTGTAGGATTAGGCATAATTGGTATTGTTCTTGGTTTTTATTGGCAGTCATTATTGCTGCTTTTATTATTTTATATTGCTCATGAGCTTCTTTGGTCTGATCATATTTTTTATAACCCTAAATCTGATTATCTATACAGCTTTCCAAAGGCTATTTGTACAAAAGCGAAGTTGGAAAATGGTAGATTATGCTTAGTTAAGGGCGATGGATTGGCAACGTGCGACACAGCAGTACTTGCTATATCAATAAAGAGTGATGTCTTTTTAGGCACTATATTTGATCCATATGTTGAAATCAGTGATGGTAAGCACATTGCTAAGCAGTATTTTGAAAGGGGGTTGAAGGGGAAAAGATATATTAATATCAGTGGTTGGTTGGAAAAACTCATTGATGGAGAAGTAGTTTCTATCAAATTTAAATACTGTCAGCCACTGCCCAGCGATATTGTAGTTTATGGATTTTGTCATGAAGACTTCATCAATAAGAAGACTTTAATTATTGCTCCTCATGCTGATGATGCTGAATTAGCTGCTTTTGGCTTGTATAGTCAGGTAAAGGATGTTGCAGTTGTTACACTCACCGCTGGTGAGGTTGAAGCAGAAAGTTTCTCACATGTATATGCTGATGGTAAGAAGGCATCATTATTAAAAGGGCGGCTGAGAGCATTTGACAGTATTGCCGTTCCACAATGGGGGGGCGTTAAACCAGAGAATATCATCCACCTTGGTTATTTTTGTTTGCGTCTAAAAGAGATGTTTGATGATCTGAGTAAAACGACTATTTCATTAACGGCTGGAGTTGACTCAACAAAAGTGTTCCGAGAGTTTAATTCATTTTCACTTCCTAGTGATAAGAATAACCATGCTTCAGGAGAGAATCTGATTAGAGACCTGAAATTCTTGATTGAAAAGTTTAAGCCTGAAGTTATTATCATGCCACATAGTCAGCTAGATCCCCATGAAGATCACATATATGCTTCAAAATTTGTTGAGCTAGCGATCAAAGAGTCCTCTTTCAAAGGGGTTGAATATATGCTCGGTTACGCGAATCATTTTCATTACACAGATATGCATCCCTTTGGTCCGCCACACTCTATAGCTTCATTACCACCAAATATAGAATCAGTTCAAGCTATTTATGGGCTATTTTCTCTTTCGTTAAGTGAAAATGTGCAAAAGAATAAAGTTTATGCTTTGGAAATGATGCATGACTTAAAAAGGCCTGTGAAACTTAAAAAAGTTATTAGATCGCTAATCCAGAAAATAATAGGAAGATCATATGGTAGATATGGATATGACGCATACTTCTCGAAAAACATAAAAAACAATGAATTTTTTTACTTTAAAAAATGATGTTTATATGGCAGTTTTATAGGTTGCTTGGCGACTGTATAAGGTAAGTAATATGAATAGAAAAAAAGTATTACAGCTTCAGCAAAAGTATTATATACGAACTTCTGACCTGCATGAAGAAATCATAAAAGGCTTACCAAGAGAAGACTTTGAAGTTACTGCAGCTTATTTTTGTGAAGAACCAGCAGAAAAAGATATGATCACAGTTGCTGAGAATAAAAAATATTTTAAGCTCACTAAAAAACAAATGAAAGGCTTTCGCTTGAAAGCTGTTTACCAATTATGGAAGTATTGTAAAGATAAAGCATTTAACGTGGTAATAACGCATAGATTTAAGTCGTTTGATGTTATGCTCATTGTTAATAAACTTATTAAAATACCAAACTGTATTTCAGTAGTTCATGGTGTAGGAGATTTTGATAGACTTTATAGGCGATTTATTTCAAATTTACTAATTGATGATAAATGGACTATTGTTGCTGTCTCTCAAACAGTAAAAGAATATATTATAAAACAATGTAAATGTTTTAATGATCATAATGTCAAAGTTATACCTAATGCTGTTGATCTTGACTATATTGAGTCAAATATGCTTGAAAAAAATGCTGCGAGACAGGAAATAGAAGTTGATGAGAGTGATGTTATAATTGGTACGATTGGGCGTTTGGTTAAAGTTAAGGGCCATGAGTATTTAATTAAGTCCTTTGCTGAAATTTCGCAGAAAGATAAAAGTATCAAGTTAGTCATAATTGGTGGGGGGGAGCTCGAACAGTCACTACAAAACCTAGCTAAAAATTTGGGTGTTGAAGATAGAGTTTTATTTACGGGTGAAATTTTTAATGCATACAGACTTCTTAAAGCATTTGACTTATTTGTTCTACCTTCGTTAGAAGAGGGTATGCCTCTCGTAATATTTGAAGCATTAATTGCTAAGGTCCCTATTATTTCAACAAATGTTGGAGGTATTCCTGAAGTTATCAATGATACAATTGCAAAATTAGTTCCTCCTACAGATATTGATAGTTTAATCAGTCAAATTACAGAATTTTTAGATTTATCAGTTGCTGATAAAAAAAGGATTATTGACAATGGTTATTATTATGTAAAAGAGAATCATTCCATAAAAATATATAGAGAACGGTATAAAGCAATAATTAGTCGCTCCTGAAAAAGCTGTCTCCTCAGATTGTACTGGTCAGCCCAAATTGGACACATTTAGTTGAGAATTTTCAAACTCTATGGGTGACAAATCACCATTGGCAGAATGCAGTCGCTCTATGTTGTAATACTGTAAGCGCCAAAGCAACTACAGGTATTTTAAAGCAATCAACCAGTATAAAATATCCAACTAAGAGATGGCGAGCTTAAACTTCTGTGGAAGCAAGATGGTTATCGTGGTGGGCGAGTTGCCAAGGCAGTAGCGCTTCGATATCAGCCAGTGATTGTGCATTAGGCAACAGTGTAAATACCCGTTGTAAATACGAGAACGGCTCAAGCCCATTAGCTTTAGCGGTTTCAATTAAGCTATATAAATTGGCACTGGCTTTGGCTCCTGATTGACTATTCGCGAATAACCAATTTTTTCGTCCAATCACGAAGGGCCGTATGGCATTTTCTGCAGGATTATTATCAATCGGATAAGTGCCATCCTCGAGATAGCCGACAAGTCGCTCCCACTGGTTATGTAAGTATTGTATTGCTTTACCTAAGGCCATTTTAGGTGGTGTGTGTTGCAGGGTTTTATTGAGCCAGCTTTTTAATTTATCG
>NZ_JAGSOY010000090.1 GCF_018837975.1 Zooshikella harenae
TAGAGTATTACAAAAACAAACCTTACCATTGATTGTCAATGATTTGTATCCTTTAACCCCCCAGGATGACGAAATCGAAAATGTATTAAACAAACTTAACCATTATAGTTACCGGATTTGCAAATTTGTTAATACTAAAACAGTAGTCAAAGCCTTAAAAAACATTCCATCCACTACTTAACAGGCCCTAATAGAAATAGTCGTTTAATATGGGTGAATATGCCATACCTATAATTTCAATACTTACCGTTTTTGGTTTCGTCTTATTTTATATCTCTCAATTCAAGAGGAATACCCGCTACAAAACTGAAGGCAATGCGTTACTCGTAATAATAAATGTTACTAAAAATCAAATTAGAAACAGTGAACAGGTGTCCTTCCAACTGCCTGATTCAGAAACAATTAAGTTACGCCTACCAAATACACTTACAGAAAATGATACCCTTCGCTTGAAGGGTGCATATAAAAATGGCAAAAAAGATATACATGTTCGAGTTAAGATTAAGTGGCTTAACATATAATGAATCTATAGTAGACTAACAGCAAGGGCAAACAACAACCTCATTATGAGTTATCACGATGATAAATATTGATTTTTTAATTTAACGTAATTATCTGCACTATACCGAAAGTATTCCATTTCCATTTCAGTCAGTTCTCTTACAGGACGTGCAGGCGTGCCTACATACAAATAACCACTATTTAATTTTTTACCTGGAGGAACAACACTACCAGCCCCAACAACAACATGAGAACAAACATGAGCACCGTCCATGATAGTCGCGCCCATACCAATCAGTACTTGGTCATCAATGGTACAACCATGCAAAATAGCTTTATGCCCTACTGTCACCTCATTACCAATCAGTAAGGGATAGCCTTCTGGGTTGTATGAACTTGCATGTGTTATATGTAACACCGAACCATCCTGAATACTGGTTCGGTCACCAATACGAATCCAGTTCATATCGCCCCGAATCACCGTCGCAGGCCAAATAGAGCAATCTTCACCAATGACCACATCCCCAATGACAACGGCAGCCGGATCTACATAGGTGCTATCTGCAACAATAGGAGACTTATCTTGAAAAGAACGTAATGGTGAATGACTCATAAAGCAGGTTCCACTAAAGTCAGGAAGGAGGTTATCTTAGCCAACAGCTCAGAATACTTATATACCCTTCGTTTTGGATATCGCTGTATACAAAACCAATATTTTAGCAACCTACACGCTTTTCAACAATCGATACACTGGCACTCAAATACCTTATCTTTCCCTTTCCTCCCGCTAATCTCATATTACTGAGTACCAACTATCCTGGCATAAGGGGAGCTCCACCCTAAATGTAACATTCTTGAAAAACGGCTGTTTCACCCCAATCTCTAAAGACAACGGTATGTTTCACAATCAGTCTATAATAATCTCCGGGAGGTATCGTAAAAGGCTATGACTACAGCCGTTCTCCATGCCTTCAGGGGGATTTCAGTGGATAACTTCTCTCAAATAGACTTCGACTTGACGCATTGCGATGCAACATAGGTATACCCATAACGAAGGGTTTAGAAATCCAAAGGACCTAGTTTTTTATGACATCACAACCCAACCCATTACTAACTGATCATGAGCTCCCTCCTTTTTCGCTTATTAAACCGGAGCATGTCGAACCTGCAATCAGCCAGCTTATTGAAGAAAGCAAAGCACACATTGAGAAAACGCTTGAAGAAGTTACCCACTTTACTTGGGAAAACCTGGTTGAACCGTTAGAAGTAATGGGTAATAAATTATCTAAAGCCTGGTCACCTGTTAGTCATTTAAACTCCGTTTTGAATAGTGATGAACTAAGACAAGCTTACAATGCTTGCCTGCCCAAGCTATCAGAATATGGCACTTGGCTAGGCCAACATAAGAAGCTTTACAAAGCTTACAAAGATATTGCTGATTCACCTGAATATTCAGCCCTTGATAAAGCCCAAAAGAAAGTGATTGATAATGCTTTACGTGATTTTCATTTATCTGGCGTCGATCTGGAAGGTGAAAAAAAGCAGCGTTATGGCGAAATTCGTCAACGAATGTCAGAACTTACCAGCAAGTATTCTGAAAATGTATTAGATGCTACTCAAGCATGGAGCAAGTTACTCAAAGACAAAGAAGCGCTTGCAGGCCTACCAGAAAGTGCACTGGAACAAGCTGCAGCATTAGCAGAAGCGAAAGGCGAAAGCGGCTACCTGTTAACACTTGATTTTCCTTCCTATTTGCCAGTAATGACTTACGCTCAAGACCGTGCATTACGCCAGGAAATGTATACTGCTTATAACACCAGAGCATCCGATCAAGGCCCTAACGCTGGCGAATTTGATAACGGCCCTCTAATGGACGAAATCCTAGCGCTTCGCCAGGAACTGGCAGAGTTACTAAGCTTTAAAAACTACGCAGAGTACTCACTTGCCACTAAGATGGCAGAGTCCACTGAACAAGTGACTTCATTTCTTCATGATCTTGCCAAACGTAGTAAACCCCAAGCACAACGTGAATTCTCAGAACTACAACACTTTGCGTCATCATTAGATAAAATTGAGCATTTGGAAGCCTGGGATGTTGCTTATTATGCAGAGCAACTTAAACACCAGCGTTACGAAATAAACCAAGAATTATTGCGTCCTTATTTTCCCGTTGAAAAAGTAATTAATGGGATGTTCAATGTTGTACAACAACTGTTTAATATTTCTATTGAACAAGTTACTGATGTTGATACCTGGCATCCTGACGTACGCTTTTATCAAATTAAGCATGAAAAAAAGCTTATTGGACAGTTTTATTTAGATCTTTTTGCTCGTCCTAATAAACGAGGTGGTGCATGGATGGACGAATGCCGGGTTCGTTTTAAACAGGCTAAGCACCTTCAGTTACCAGTAGCTTATCTGGTCTGTAACTTTACCCCTCCTGTTGGAGATAAGCCATCACTACTGACTCATGATGAAGTCACAACCCTTTTCCATGAGTTTGGACATGGACTTCATCATATGCTCACTAAAATTGATTACTCAGATGTATCAGGTATTAATGGTGTAGCTTGGGATGCTGTGGAGTTACCCAGTCAGTTTTTAGAAAACTGGTGCTGGGAACCAGAAGCCCTACAAATAATATCCGGTCATTACCAAACAGGTGAAACCTTACCTCAAGACATGCTGGAGCGTATGCTGGCAGCTAAAAACTTCCAGTCCGCCATGTTTATGGTTCGCCAATTGGAGTTCTCATTGTTCGACTTTCTTTTACATAAAGATTACGTTCCTGAGATCAATATACAGCAAGTGTTAGATCAAGTACGTGAAGAAGTTGCCGTTGTTCCAGCACCAATTTTTAACCGCTTTCAGCACGGTTTTAGCCATATTTTTGCCGGTGGCTATGCTGCGGGTTATTACAGCTACAAATGGGCCGAAGTATTATCAGCAGATGCTTTTTCTCGCTTTGAAGAAGAAGGGATTTTTAACACAGAAACAGGTCAATCTTTCCTTGAGTCAATTTTAGAACGTGGCGGTTCAGAAGAACCAATGGATCTCTTCAAACGCTTCCGAGGAAGAGAGCCTGATATAACACCATTACTTAGACACAGTGGAATTATTGCTGATGTCGCATAATATTAAAAAACGCTTTATTGCTGGCGCGGTTTGTCCGCGCTGTGCAGAAATGGACCGAATCGTCGTCTTTGAACAAGAAGGTCAACAACGCCGTGAATGCGTGGCCTGTGGATATTCTGATATTCTTATAATCCAGCCAGATCAAGTAGAACTACCAACACGCGTCAACCCTGCGGATAAAAAGAAAGAAGATGTCACCCCACAACCCATTAAATTTTTCCCTAATCCCAGGTTAAAAAAACAATCAGAAAACAGCAACAAGACTGACTAATACATACAAAACTCATTACTATACCCATTCAGTGGGTATAGTTTCATATCTTTATAAAGGTGAGTATTTAAAATAATCAAAAATATAAAGTTATAGGAACTCATATGCGCAAACTTCTGCTCCTCATAGTTAGCTTAATGGTCTGTCCTGCAATGGCTTACCAGTTAGAGTTTGCTTGGTATGAATCTCATGACTTCAATTGTGAAAATAGAGAAGATACATCAAAAGATACTAAACCACCTACAGAGCCAAACATTAATACCTTCCGCAAGCTATTAACAACTACAGTTGCAGTCAATTCAACTGGCTTTTTTCATCGTTATATTGAAACACCCCCCAAAAAAACTACTCTCTCGGGTAGTATCATCCCACATGAAATAAAATTTTTAACCGCTCAACTATATATGATTGAATTCAGTAATGATTCTGGCCCTTCAACAACTGAACTAACCACAATCTTAGAAAAAAATAAGCGTTTTATACTCAACAGTGAACAAGTATGTACTCAGCCATTAACTGTTGCGGTACGCCAAAATCCATAGTTTTTACATCATCACAAAATGCTTTTGCCTTCTCACCTCGTAAGGTTGTCGCTTGTTTACCCTATCATAAATTTCGCACATTAATGAATATGACGCATAATACGTGGCTCACACTCCAACGTATAAACTTAGCGAAGGAGCTACTTGAAAGTTCAATAGATTCTGTCGAGCAAATTTTCTTTAAAGTTGGCTTTGAAAGTCAGGGCAATCGCATATAACTTTAACTTTATAAAAGCCATTTTTTAAATCACCTTTGCCTAAAGTCTGCCCGTTGTGTACATCGAAATACCACAGATGTTCATTTAATCATGGTTGAGGTATAGCAAGATGTGGGTTTGCAGTGCTTGAGTTGATTTGTGAAACAGGTGCTGGGAGCACCGTGAGCAGTAGAGACCAGGGATGGTCTTCTGCTGCGGGAGGAAAAAATTAATTCATGTGCTGCATTGGCACAGTCTATACTCATCACGAATTATTTTTATATGCGATTGCCCTGCTTTGAAAATACAATGACATTTCGCCATCATTTTAGGCAAATACTTGATATAACACCGACAAGATATCGAGAACAATTTAAAACCAAAAAAATAACTTAATTACATAAACCTTATCTACCCACCGTGAAGGGTGCATATTATAAGATAATAAGCTATTTTTCACTTGCTGCACGTTTTTCTATAATGTTATTTGTCGATTCGATTAGTACTTTCAGCTGTTTTATTAATGAATGATAATCTGAATGATCATTGTGTCTCATCCTCTGCTCCAAATTCGCACTTAAATGCGCAACAGCTTTTGCACCAACCGTTGAAGCCATCCCTTTAATGGCATGTAGTTTGTTAGCTGTTGTTTCTGGATTTTGTGGATTATCTTCCATCGGCAACTGCGCTATTAACCTTGGCATTTCTTGCAAAAAGTTGTCTAGTGCTCGTAGATAAATACGTTGAGCACCACCTAATCTGGATAATGCCTCTTGCTCATCAAGCAGGGGCAGTGATATATCAGTTTTAGCTACGTTTTCAGTATCCATACTATTATATTGTGTATTCTTATACTTACTGACTTCAAGCAAAATTTTACTTACAACCTGTTCCAAATCGAATGGCTTACCAATATGGCTATTCATACCAAGGGAGAACGCTTTTTCTTTGTCCGTTTCCATAACGTTGGCTGTCATTGCAATAATAGGAAGTGATTTTAAACCTAAAGTATTTCGAATTTCTACTGTAGCAGTATAACCATCCATCCTTGGCATTTGAATATCCATGAGAACAACATCAAATTGGTAATTAGTGTCTTTTAATATATTTACAGCAACCTCACCATCACTAACCAAATGCACTTCCGCCCCTTCAAGTTCCAGCAATTCTTTTGCAACTTGTTGGTTTGTTAGATTATCTTCAGCAAGCAAAATAGAAATATTTTTTAACCGTTCACTCATTACTTCAGAGATATCTGTAAAATCTTCTTTTTTTGGTGATACCGCATCAAATACTGCATCAAACAGTGTTGAGGCGGTTATGGGTTTAGTTAAGACAGTCTCTATCTCTTTATATTCTGTAAGCCGATCCTGTAATGCTTTAGTTTGATGCACAGTCATCATAATGATGATCGGCCAATTTTGCTTTGGAAAAAAGCTCTTAATATGAGTAACGGTATCGAAACCATCCATCTCAGGCATTGAAGAATCAACAAGAATACAATCATATTGCTTATTTTTTGAGCACAGCTTAGAAATAGCATCTTCACCATCTTTAACTGCTTCAGCATACCATCCAAATGCTTGTGTCATTTTAACGAGTAACGTCCTCATATACTCATTATCATCAATAATAAGTAACTTGATTTGTTTAACTGAACGCAGCTTATCTTTCACTTTTTGAGTATCTAAATGACAAGGTGATTCAACAACCTTACATTGAATTGAAAAACTAAAAGTACTTCCTTTATTCAGTTCACTTTCAACAACGAGTTCTCCATCCATCAAATGCACTAACCGTTGACAAATAGCTAATCCTAATCCTGTACCTCCAAATCGTCTCGTTGTAGATGCTTCTGCCTGGCTAAAATCATTAAAAATTTGTTTTAAATTCTCTTGTGAAATTCCAATACCTGTATCTATTACACTAAATTTTAAAACAACGTCATTATTTTTTTCTAATAGTTCAACCTTGAGTATAACCTCTCCTTTATCTGTAAACTTGATAGCATTTGATGTTAAATTAATAAGAATCTGCTGCAAACGTAACTCATCAACTAGAATAGTCTCAGGTATATGATAGTCGATATCAAACAGCACCTCGATATCTTTATTCCCTATATTGACAGATGAAATTGTACCGACATTTCTAAGGAGCAGATCAATATGACAAGGGTGAGGGTCAAGTACTAACTTTCCAGCCTCCATTTTAGAAAAATCAAGAATATCATTCAAAATACCCAACAATACTTTAGCCGCTGACTCAGTTTTATTTAAATAATCAAGCTGTTTTGTTTCAAGCTTCGTTTTTTTCAATAGTTGAACCATACCTAAAATGGCGTTCATCGGAGTACGAATTTCATGGCTCATATTAGCGACAAATTCTGACTTCGCAATATTCGCTTTATCCGCTGTATGTTTTGCATTTATTAACAGCTTCTCATTTTCAAGTTGCTCCGTAATGTCTCTATTGATTCCGAGCATAATAGTCGGATTTCCATCTTTATCTCGTTCAATCGTTGCATCTGACTTAATATAACGAATACTTTCATCATTTTTAACAATTCTAAATATTGGATCAAACTTTGAACCTTCTGCTATAGCGACTTTTACCTTATCATGCATTAGTTTTCTATCATCAGGATGTAATGCATTCAACCAGGCAGTAAAAGCTAAATTTTCACCTTTGGGTGGAGGATTAATACCATATATTTCATACATCATATCATTCCACTCAAGGTCATTCGTTCTTACATCCCAAGTCCAAATGCCCAACTTCGCAACATCAGAAGCCTTAAGTAGCTGATCTCGCATGGACTCAAGCTTGTTTCTATCCTCAACTTGCTGAGTCATATCAGTAGCAATAAATAAATACCCCGTAACTCTTTGGTCTATGTCAATAAGTGGAGTAATCTCCTGATAAGCAGGGAAGGTAGTTTTATCGCTCTTTAATAGTATCCATTCCTTACTCTCACGAAGTGAGTATTGCATTTCATAAACGATTACATCAAAGTTTAAATCTACTACTTTACCAAACTTAATTGAGAATAATTGTGCAAGCTCAGCAACTTCATTACTATCGATAAACTCAAAAAAGTTGAACTTATCAACCACATCAGAGGAAAAATAGCCAAGCATTTTTTCTGCTGCCGGGTTAAATAGTGTTATAACACCATCTGTATTAGTGATAATAATCGCAGTAGGTGCCTGATTTAATATTGCAGACTGCAGATTCAAATAATGTTGAATTTCTGCAGTACGTTCGGCTACTTGCAGTTCAAGAGATGAATTTAATTTAAGAATTTCTTCTTCAATAGCTTTTTGCTGACTAATATCACGAATAATTTTTGCAGCACCGACTATTTCTTCTTTTTTATTCATAACGGGTGAAATTGATACTGATACATCAAGTAAACTGCCATCTTTTCGTTGTCGTTTACTACTTAACTGAAAAATAGACCTCCCTTGTGCTACAGTTTCAAGCATTCGTAACTCCTCATCTCTTTTATCCAAGGGGATAATCAACTCAAGAACTGATTTACCAGATGCTTCTTGAGTATTAAAGCCAAAAATAATTTCTGCACCTTTATTCCAGTCAGTAACAAAGCCATCGAGGGTGATACCAACAATGGCATCTTGTGAACTTTCTACAATTGCAGCTAAACGTGCTTGTTCAATACTTACCCGCTGCTTTTCCGCCATTGTTAATCGGTAAAAATAAAAAAGTACACTAAGTGCAATTATTCCGGCGAACATAGCAAGAATGTCGACAGATACATTTTTGACAATATTCAAAAAAACGATTTTTTCAGGCACAGCAAGCTTTAATATAAGTGACTTATCGGTGTGGTCCTGATAAATAGGAGATACCTTACTCTTAACTAAAAAGTGTTGACTTTGATGTTCTAAAACTGACAAGGCATCTAGTAAAACATGATTACCGGATACCTTTCTAAACTCATTTGACCAACTAAAATTTGTATTTAAGTCAGAACTAAATGTTTTGTGTACTTCAGGGTTAATAAGATATTCGCCCGATTTTTTTGTCAAATAAAAAAGATAGTTTTCCGGAATTCCTTCTTGTAATGCTTCAAACAGCGCTTCCGCGTTATAGTTGATGACAAGCATTCCAAAGTATTCATTATTAGCACTGTAAATAGGCGTTGTCATACGCAAAGTAGGTTGATAGGGCTTTTCTACTACACCACGCTCTCTATTTAGATTTATTTCTGAAACATAAACCTCACCAGCTTTAAGCTTCAGTGACTCAATATAATAATCTCTATCTGCTTTATTCTGGAGATCACTTTCATTGACTACAGTAATTTTTCCATTTTCATAATTAACTCGAACCAGTTCTTTCCCTTTATTAAATACCCCAATATAGCGAACCTGTCTAATATTTTGATGTGTATTTATATAGCCAGAAAAAATAGTATTTAAACGTTTTTTCCATAATATCATATTGCTATTTTCTTGAGGATCTTGATTGTTATTATAACTAGCTCTAGCAATACCACGAATGGGAGGTGTTGATGCCAAGAAAAACAAATCTCTTTTTAAACTTTCAATCGTGCTGGTAATTTTTGAATTAGCTTTTTCAGCTTCACTTTGGAGTAAAATATTATATTCTCCATAGATTCTACCACGTTCAATATAAAACAATGTTACCGATAAAGTTACTAACAATAGGAATAAAACTATCACCGCAGCAATAATATGATTATTTTTTAAGTAATTTGAAAAACTAGACATTCCGCCTCCTTGGAATGCCAGTCAGGTGATAATCTGACTGGAGTTTTACTTTGCTTTATGACATAACTAAAGGAAAGTAATTGGTATCTATTATGTAATAAATATTTCAATTATATTATCAACTTTAGGAATTCTATTATTGCTACTGTCAATAGCAAAGCATAACTCACACAAAGTATCACTTCATGCTTATTTTACTATGCTAGTTACTTGTGCAACAGTAAAATGAGATTCACCTCATGACAAATAGCATTAAAAAAACTATAAGTTTCATTAAAACAAACTTGCCATATATTGATTGTGTTTACAGTATAGCCTAACTTTCCTGGCACTAAGTCAGTTATTACTTACTAGTTCTTAAGGTAAATGAACCAATGTTTCACACAAAGTCCTTCACTAAAAAAAAAGTATCTTGGCCAACCGCTATTTTGTTAAATGGTGATGCGATAAGAGTCAAACTATTAGAAATATCTGAAGAAGCTGCTGTTATTGAGTCAGAAGGGAAGTTCAAAGAAAATCAACGAGTTAAATTAATAAGTAAAGCTATTATCAATAGTGAACAAGTAAACATTATCTGTAATGCATATGTCCGCTATACTATTCTTTGTAGAACAGGGTATAAAATCGAGCTAAAATTCGATCATTTAAATGACAAAATAAAGTCATTTTTATCTTTTTTATTATAATGGAAGAATTTTAACGATGGATTTTATTCACATATTTTTACCTAACTTCACTCTTTGTTCTCTGAATTCAAATAACATCTTCCAAAGATAAAATAATGATTTTATTTAAGAAAGTAAGGTAATTATTATGACAATTGCAAATGTAATGCTTATTGATGATGAAGAGCATATTATTGAATATGTTACAGAACTTATCGAGTCTATTGGCTTTAAAGTGATTGGTTTTGCACATGGAGCCAGAGAGGCGCTGGAGAAACTTCAACGATTAGACCCCGATATCATTCTGCTGGATGTAACCATGCCCGGTATTCCAGGAAGTGAGTTAGTCGCAGAAATAAAAAAGCGAAAGCAACATGTAAAAGTCATCATGCTCACATCACGTAATACTGTTCATATTGTGAAAACGTGTATCAAAAATGGCGCAGAAGGTTACATATTAAAGAATCAGGGAGATGAATATATACGTCAAAAGCTTTTTGATGTTTGTGGTGTCAATCAAAACTTAGAGTCATGTGAACCACAATGAGTTGTAACCATAAAAATGAAGCCTATGCGAGATTCTGTACTGTTTGTGGCATAAAACTTGACCGTCAATTCTGTTGCTGTGGTGTAGCAAACTATTGTAACGCTCTTTTTTGCTGGCGCTGTGGTCAACGCTTAGTTAACCAATACACGACTATTCTAGATGAAGACCCAGTTACAGTAAAATATGCTTTAATTGACTTTTTAGATGACCAAGAAATACAAATAAGTATAAATGACATGGATGATAAAACCGTTTCACAAGATGACATTGAAGCGTTGTTTAATAAAGGTAATGGTATCTAATGTTTTACAGCTCTGAGTTGACTGCTGAACTTCAGCAAGAACTAAAAGTTGATGATATAGTATTTAAGCGTCTTCTTCATGCTAACGATAATGATATTGAAAAGCTGGTGCTTACGTTAATTAAAGAAAGCTATATTTCTAGAAAAAAATGGGGGAATAAAATTGGCGACGTTAACCATTATGCTTATCTTCCTTTAAGAGAGACCTTCATTGATGAAGACTTACTACCTCTAATCCCTCATGAAATTGCAGAGAAGTATTCTGCGATAGTCGTGTATAAATTAGGTTCACGAGTGAGTATAGCCTTAAAAGATCCAGCTGATCAGTCTACAAAAGATATCATAAGTAACTTTGTTGGAAAGGCTATTAGTCCTCTCTTCAGTTTTGAAGATGAAATACAGAAAGCCATAGCCATGTATTATGGGTCATCACAAGGTTTAGATAATCTTATGATCCATAGCGAGCCATCTTTAAAGCTTCTAGCCACTAACTCAAAAGAGCAACTGCGTCAGTTAGCCAATAAACATGAACTCAAACAGCTTACTGACAGAATCATCTACATGGCCTTAAAAGATCGGGCAACAGATATCCATATAGAACCTAAAAGTCATCATCTTATTATTCGCTTTCGTAAAGATGGCGTGCTGTATGAAAAAGCAGTCTTATCTTCAGAAATAGCAATACCATTAATTAATTGTTTTAAGGTACTAGCAGGTGTTGATATTACTGAACGACGAAAACCTTTAGATGGACGATTTAGTTTTAATTTATCTGCTGATCATGTGGTTGACGTACGAATGTCGACACTCCCCTCTCTACATGGGGAAACGATGGTTCTACGTTTATTAGGTGCTGAGTTCTTAGATCGGTTCCTTAACTTTGAAGAATTAGGGTTTACCCATGATATTTTAGAACACCTTAAAGAAGCTCTTAATGTCCCGAATGGTATGATCTTTGTAACGGGGCCAACAGGTTCTGGAAAAACAACAACGCTTCACTGTGCACTCAACTACATATGCAATTCGGGTATTAATATTGTCACAATAGAAGACCCTATTGAGTATGAACACCCCGAGATAACCCAAGTAGCTGTTAATGAAAAAGCAGGAAGAACCTTTTCTTCTGTATTGCGTTCAGTATTACGGCAGGATCCCGATGTTGTCATGATCGGTGAAATCAGAGACTTAGAAACAGCACGAATCGCCGCCAATGCAGCACTCACTGGTCATATGGTTTTAACCAGTTTACACACAAATGACGCAATACAAGCTATGACACGTATGATAGAAATGGGTGTTGAACATTTTGTCTTAGCACCCTCTGTTATTGGTATATTAGGCCAACGCTTGGTACGCAAAATCTGTACACATTGTAAAGAGAAATACATCCCAGATGAAGCCTACTTAAAGCATTTTTTTGATTTACGAGGCGTAACCCAACTCCCTTTTTTGTACCGAGGAGTAGGGTGTAACGCATGTTCACAAACTGGTTTTTCAGGACGAGTGGCTGTGCATGAATTTTTAGGTATCACAAATACCCTTAGAAACTGTATCTTACGCACACAAGACTATGAAGAGTTCTATCGAATTGCCGTAAATAGTAAACACTACCTGCCTTTTGCCAAGGACGGACTAAAAAAAGTATTAATGGGACTGACTACTTTTGAAGAAGTATCTTGCTCAGTCAATCTATTTGATGATGGATAACAGCATAATAGGAAAGGAATCTAACCTATGCTAAAAAAAGTACTCCATGTCGATGATCAAAAAATAATCCGTGAATTAGTGGAATTTGGTTTTGAAGATACAGACATTGACTTGCTATCAGTCAGCTGTTTTGATCAGTTTTTACAATCATTGCATATATTTAAGCCTGATGTTGTCTTATTAGATGCACTTTTAGATGACTGTAATATCATTGATTTAGTAAATAATATTAATAAGCAAGGTATAAGTCCACCTATTATTTTTCTTTCATCCTTAGATGAACAAACTCTGTTTGCTCAAGGAAAGCCAATAAATTTACTGGGTGTTATTACTAAACCATTTATACCTCAAAAACTGCCAGAACAAGTTAGCGCTCTATTTAACCAAAAGCTAAATTCTAAGTTAGTTTACACTCGATACAACACAGAAGGTACTTCAAACAGCCGCCTGTCTCAACTTCGGCTTAAATATCAACAGCATTTAAAAAATACAATACATGATATTGAAGACCTATGGAATGTTATACAGCCAGAAAAAGACTGCAGTGATGTATTAAAAAAATTAATTCCTGAACTTCATAAAATTTCGGGTACAGCAGGGATACATAATATGTTCACCATATCAGAAATAGCAGGACAGCTTGAAGAGTTATTAAGGCAGTTTGAGATAAAAAATACTATGAATACTAGAGACCTAATTCGCGATGGAAGCACTCTCTTTCACACACTTATAAATGAGATTAAAGACCTATAGTCATTCCTCCATGTGCTTCACCACTATAAATCAAACATAAAATGAGCAATATAAATGTTTCAAGAAAAAGAAAAATAATAGGTGATTTTGTAAACAAATACTCTATCTAAGCCCTTCACGAACCATTTTTATATATACATTAAGGGTACGACTGCAAGTCTTGCCGTAGCAGACTAGCCCTATCTCATAACGGTAACCCCTAAAACTCACAATGAGTCAATATAAAAAGTGCTAAGTATTTTAATTATGTTTTTTGTATTCAAAAGCCTTCACACATTCTGGTAGATCATAAAACAATGGCGCTTTTTTCCCGGTTCTCGCGCCAAAGTCTCTATAAAACCGTTCACAGTATTCTCTTTCTTTGTTTTCTTTATTTACACAGTTTTCAATATGTTTTTTCCGCAAAGGTTGAATCTTTGCCTTCCTGGCTTGCTCACATGCCCTATCTAACTCAGCTTGGTGCTCTTCGCTGCTAGCTACTGTGTTATAGAGCAATAATGGAAGACACAGCAAAGTGAAACAAGATTGTAGTATTTTCATGTTTTTTTCTTATCTGTTAGGATCTTTATCATTGATAGTAGTTGCATATAAAGACGCGTCAACCACAACCCAAAACTAATGAGTCAAAATATGTCAGTCCAATTTAACCGCTTTGTTGATTATATTGTCTTTATTAAACCTTCCGTATCCTCTTCTTATGAAGGTTCATTTATGCTACTTGGTGCTGAAATAACATAAGCGTTGGGTGTGCATAATCACTTGTAAGCCTGAACTTTTAGATGTTTAACCTCAGGCAATATGCAGTTCATATTTGATTTATTAAAAAATATCGCTAAACAGTCTAAAGTTGATATTCAGTACTATATTACAGAGATCAGTAACAGCAAAGCATCAGAAAAGTCAAGAGAAAGACTTTATAGGCTACCTAAAATAACAATTTAATAAATATCAACCACAACAATTAAAAAGTAAATCATGAAAAAAATCATTTTATTATTAACTTACTTATTAACATCTTCTGCTGCAGCCGTTGAAATGGAAGTATCACTTTTTGAGGTTACTGCGTCATCCTGCGATAAACTAAGGTCAATTGACATCCCAAGAGTAAGCAGTGACTGGGATCATTTTAAAGAAAAGGCTAAAGTCACTATTCAAACAGATAAACTAGATGCTTTTCATTCATATATTGATACTAATTATCACAAACTAACATTAACAGGAGATGTAAGTCATGATAAAGGCAAACCACCTTTTGCTCAATTCTTTGTTACTTGGCATAATAATGATTTTTCAACCACATTTGGTGATGGTGCTAGCCTAGAAAAGGGAAAAGTTAGTATTTTTGGTCAGGCATTTTCCTGTAACTCTGAAGTTCGTGGAGTAATGAATGGAAAAAATATATTTGCATTTCTTTCAGTTAAATTAGCAGATTAATATTAATCTCAAGCATGTATGGTGGAGTACATAATGAGTACCAAAAAGATCAATGTCGCAATCATATTTGGAGGTAAATCTGCTGAGCATGAAGTATCCCTTCAATCAGCAAGAAACGTGTATAATGCTATAGACAAAGATGTGATGAAACGGCTACTCCAAGATGCAGATATTCCTATCGCTAAATTTCTTACATTACATACTAGTGATGATTTACCCATCTTTGAAACGCTCACTCAACACTTCGGCCTCCCATTATTTATTAAACCAGCTAATATGGGTTCATCAATAGGTGTTCATAAAGTTAAAACTGAATTAGACTATCAAAATGCATTAAAAGATGCATTCTCTTTTGATGTTAAAGTCATTATTGAGCAGTTTATTGAAGGTCGTGAAATTGAATGTGCTGTTTTAGGAAATCAGCATCCAATAGCATCTACAGTAGGAGAAATCAAAACCGAGCATGAATTTTACGGTTATGAAACCAAATACATTGATGAAAATGGAGCTACTATAGAAATACCGGCACAACTTCATGAAGATACTCTAAATCAAGCTAGAGAAATAGCACTACGAGAATTTAAAGTCTTATCATGTGAAGGCCTGGGCTGTGTGGATATATTTTTAACTACAAGTGGAAAGATTTTTGTTAATGAAATAAACACAATACCGGGCTTCACTCAAATAAGTATGTACCCAAAGCTTTGGGAGGCCTCTGGCATTAATTATCCAGAACTTTTTGATAAACTATTACAACTGACATTAGAGCGGGATGAACAGAGTAAAAGATTAAAAACCAATTATCTGTAAATTTTTTTATTATTTTAAAAAAACGAGTTGACTCCGTTAAATTGCATATTATCATTAATATTCACAGATTACTTTCCAGCAAAAGCCATCACGCAATAGATATAGATAAAAACAGAAGTACTATGAAATTAAATGTACTGATTTATCCTGAAAAAGAAGTGCCATTAATGTTTCGCGCTCAAGCATATCGTATTCTTACTCAAGCATGGCCAGAACATAGCGACTTCTCTCATGATCCTTTACTTAATCCCATATCGATGTTCCTTGAAGCAAATAGAAAAATTTA
>NZ_JAGSOY010000091.1 GCF_018837975.1 Zooshikella harenae
CTAATGAAATGTTTGAACTGTGGCTGGAGTATGAAAAGCAAAATACACTTGAGTCAAAATTAGTTAAGTTATGTGATCACCTTTTACCATTTTTACTAAATTTGAAGACAAATGGTAAAATATGGACTGAGGGAAACGTTACAAAAAGTATGGTTTATAAGCGAAATGAAGTGATTTTTAACTATTTTCCTGAAATAGGAAACTTGATGAAAACTAAGATTGAATATGCAGTTAAAGAAGGATGGTTGAAAAATGTATAAAATAATATAATTTTAAAGCTATTTTTTTTACAAAAAGTGCCTTATAGAGTAAATGTGAGGATTTTTTTAGTGCTTTAGTCTCACAGGGGATATTTTGCTTTGGGGGAATAAATATTAACTGTATTTTTGTTAAAGTTGTTTGTCCAAATTCTGCATGAATCTATTCAAGCATGTCGTGAAGCCATTCTTGGCTTAAAATTTATGTGTTTCGAAATGCAGCAGATATTTATTTAAGTATGTTTGCAATGTTATTGCTCATATCTTTTCAAAAATTGCTATGCTCTTATTAGTTGTGAGTTTAGTGTATAAAAATGGTAATGATGATTATATTTTAAGCTAAATTATTGGTTGTGTATTCATGAATTTTGATGGTTTTTGATTGGGGCATATGAATAAATACTATTTACTAACTTTATTGTTGGTTATCACAGTTCATAATATAACTGCTTCAGAAGAAATATCTGATGAACAAAAAATTGATTTTTATATTAATACAATTGTTTTAAGTAAATGTACGAGGCAGATAGAATACTTGTGCTCTAAGCTAAAAAGTTTCAAGTATGGAGATATGCCCAGAATAACTCAATCGGGTCACTATGTTAGTGAAATTCATGCAGGCAATATGCAGTTCAATAAAGCGCTAGAATATCATAATATTTATGCGCTAATTTATTTTGATGTCAAAGAGGGGGAGAGGTATTTTTCTGCTTTTCAATTTGTTGCAGGGGATAAAAGTGCAGATCAACAGGTGAAAAGGTTTATGTACTTGCAAAACAGTAAGA
This sequence comes from Zooshikella harenae, assembly GCF_018837975.1. Taxonomy (GTDB): domain Bacteria; phylum Pseudomonadota; class Gammaproteobacteria; order Pseudomonadales; family Zooshikellaceae; genus Zooshikella; species Zooshikella harenae. Next base: position 1,043 of record NZ_JAGSOY010000091.1, read on the forward strand.
ATAATACACTGAGTTATGATTTAGACAGATTTATTTTAAAACATAAGAGGAGGCAAACTTTTGTTCAATGTGAAGAGCAAAAAAAACAGTTGCTCTGTAAACAGGGTAGCTCAATGTTTAAGGAAGTATACTTTAGAGCATATGGTGGTGATATTTATATGTTTGCTTTAGGCCAGGTACCTAAAACGAAAGGCAGCATGGATACAACGCCAGGTTTTTATATCTCAAATATTGGAAGTGATATATCTATTCAAGAATAATTCTTTAGTTCTTATTTTGCCCCCTCTAAAATTCCCTTGGCTCTAAATGGATTCCTAGGGCTGTTCTTGCATTTTTTCAAAGTCTATAACATTTTCTAATAGGTGCTGCTTTAGCAAAATCAGGCTAATGGCTGCAGAACCGTTTGCCGCATGGATGCGGCAGTCGAGCCTCCAGGGATGGATTTACGGCGTGTTCAGCAGGTATTGGGCTGACTTTGCGTAGCCGAGTAACTTATTTCACTCCTTTGTAATGAAATGATAAATGTATATACAAATTTTGCTTTAAAGGTTGACATTTGCGCCGCTTACTTTTAATTGTATATACAATAAATGACACCATTAATATAACAAGTGCTCTATAAATATAAGTAAAACCACTTCATCCTGAGCGAGTAACAGGCTATGCATAATGACCTGAGGGAATGTGATCACATTTGGCTCAATGCACGTATTGCCAGCATGGACCCAGCTGTTGATAAAGAATATGGGTATCTTGAAAACTATGCCTTGGGCACTAAGGATGGTCTTATCCATGCTCTTGTGCCTATGCCTGAGGTGTCTGAGTTAAGCTCATCTATTCCCAGTACAGATTTACATCGTCAATGGATTACCCCAGGACTTATAGATCCTCATACACACCTAGTATTTGCGGGGAATCGAGCTAACGAGTTTGAGCAGCGTTTGCAAGGCGTTGATTATCAAACCATTGCAAAACAAGGTGGTGGCATTCAGGCGACAGTAAAAGCAACCCGTGAGCTATGTGAGGCAAAGCTTTATGGGCTTGCTAAGCAGCGGTTACAGTCTTGGCTGCAAGAAGGGGTTACGACCATAGAAATTAAATCCGGCTATGGCCTGACCCTGGCTGATGAGTTGAAACAACTTCGGGTTGCACGCCAGTTAGCAAAGGAACTTCCTATACGTGTTAAGACCACTTTATTGGCAGCACACGCACTCCCACCCGAATATCAGCACGATGCAGATGGCTACATTGATTTTGTGTGTAATACCATAATTCCTGCAGCCGTTAATCAAGGTTTAGTGGATGCTGTCGATGTTTTTTGTGAAACCGTTGGATTTTCCAAAGCACAAAGTCAGCGTGTTTTATCAACAGCTGAGCAGTTTGGTTTATCGGTAAAAATCCATGCGGAACAACTCTCCAATCAGCAAGGTGCTGCTATGGCTGCTGCGCTGGGGGCATTGTCAGCAGATCATCTTGAATACCTGGATGAGAAAGGTGTAAAAGCCATGCACGCTGCAGGAACAGTCGCCATCTTATTACCTGGTGCTTTTTATTTCTTGCATGAAAAGCAGTTACCCCCTATCGAGCTTTTACGTAAATATCGAGTGCCCATAGCCCTTGCATCAGATTTTAACCCTGGAACCTCTCCATTAGCGTCTTTACAGCTCATGCTAAACATGGCGTGTACTTTGTTTCGATTAACACCCGCTGAAGCATTGGCCGGAGTTACGCGCCATGCAGCTCAAGCATTAGGGATCGCTGATGAGTGCGGCATGATAAAAGCAGGAATGAAAGCAGATTTTTGTTGTTGGGGTATAGATCATCCAGCAGAGCTTGCCTATATGGTGGGTACTCATCCATTACGTTCTCGTATTTTAGGTGGGCAGGTTGTGTCGGCCTAAAAACTATGGGTAAAGATAAATGACAATGCCCCAGTTATGCCTTTTAACGGCCGAAAAGATTAAGTAGAGGGGAACATGGAATCAAAAATAGAGCTGAAGTGCTGGAAGCCTACGCCAGTAACCATTTGGCAAGGACGAGAAGATACTGAGGAAGGTGCTGCAGGTTATCGTTGGCATCAACAAGTGCAATGTTTATCCAAACCTGACTGGCCTGCTCAAGGTAAGGTGTTATTAGGCTTTGTCTGTGAGGAAGGCGTGCGTCGTAATCAAGGGCGTGTTGGTGCAGCTGGTGGACCAGAGGCTATTCGCAAAGCGCTCGCTAACTTACCTTGGCATGACGACATCATCGAGCACCATGGGGTAGTGAAACATCAGGATCAAGCATTACAAGCGGGTACTCGGACATTGACTGAAGCCGCGATTTGGGATGGTGGTGATGTAGTTTGTGCTGAAGAGGATCCTTCACTCAAAGCGGATCTAGCTAAATCTCAACAAACTCTGGCAGACGTAATTACAGGGATTTTTCAGGCGGGGGCCAGACCTATGGTGCTTGGGGGAGGTCATGAAGTGGGCTTTGGCAGCTTTTTGGGCTTGGCTCAGTGGGCATTATGTCAGCCACAACTACCTCGAATTGGCATTCTTAATTTAGACCCGCATTTTGACATTAGAAAACCTGGTGCGAGTGGACCTTCATCAGGCACTCCTTTTTATCAAGTGGCTCAGTGGTGTGAAGAACATAAATGGCCTTTTCACTATGGTTGTTTGGGCATTAGTCGCTGGAGTAATACACAGGCATTATTCCAGCGAGCTGACGAGTGGCAGGTCCAGTACCGGTTTGATACTCAGGTTTCTGAGAGTCTACTTCCTGAAACGATCAGCTGGCTTGATGCCTTTATGGCAGAGATCGACTGGTTATACCTGACGATTGATATGGATGTGTTCCCGGCAGCACTCGTCCCTGGGGTAAGTGCACCCGCTGCTATGGGGGTTCATCCCTGGGTGGTTGAGCACATTATCAGCCATCTGCGTCAGCACTATAGCCATAAGCTGATGCTGGCAGATATTGCAGAGTTAAATCCTACCTATGATCGAGACCAAATAAGCACCAGAGTGGCAGCTCGACTGGTCGCTAATTTACTGCAATGAAAATCTAGAAGTTGCTCATAAGAAATCTAAATAATTAGGATGCAAGCGAGGAGCGTTACTATGAAGCGTCATGATCCAAGTCGTGAGATTCGTGCCTATCGAGGAACTGAATTACATGCTAAAAGCTGGCTCACAGAAGCGCCATTACGCATGTTGATGAATAATTTAGACCCCGAAGTGGCAGAGAAGCCCCAGGAGTTGGTGGTGTATGGCGGAATTGGCCGTGCCGCCCGGGATTGGCCTTGCTATGACAAAATAGTTGAAGTGTTACAGCGGTTGGAAGATGACGAAACCTTGTTAGTGCAATCGGGCAAACCAGTTGGTGTCTTTAAAACCCATACTGATGCCCCGCGTGTATTGATTGCCAACTCAAACCTGGTGCCACATTGGGCAAATTGGGATCATTTTAATGCCCTCGATAAGCAAGGGTTAATGATGTATGGCCAGATGACAGCGGGTTCATGGATTTACATTGGCTCTCAAGGCATCGTTCAGGGTACTTATGAAACCTTTGTCGCTGCGGGCAAACAGCACTTTCAGGGGGACTTATCGGGTCGTTGGATTCTTACCGCAGGTCTGGGGGGGATGGGTGGCGCACAGCCGCTAGCAGCCACAATGTCAGGGGCGAGCTGTCTGGCAGTGGAATGCGATGAAAGCCGAATCGATAAACGCCTGGAAACCCGCTATTTGGACCATAAAGTATACAGTTTGGATGAAGCCTTGGCGCTGATCGAACAGCATTGTAGTCAGGGTAAGGCTGTATCCGTGGGGCTTTTGGGGAATGCGGCAGAGGTCTTTCCTGCATTGGTCGAACGCAATGTACTGCCTGACTTAGTAACGGATCAAACCAGTGCCCATGATCCGTTGAATGGTTACCTGCCAAAAGGCTGGTCTCTGGCCCATGCAGACGAGATGCGCGAGCGTGATCCACAGGCAGTAGTTAAAGCGGCTAAAGCATCGATGGCGGAACAGGTTCAGGCCATGCTGACATTACAAAGCCGTGGTGCCAAAACCTTTGATTATGGCAACAATATTCGGCAAATGGCGCTAGAGGAAGGCGTTACTAATGCCTTTGATTTTCCTGGTTTTGTGCCTGCTTATATCAGGCCCTTGTTTTGTGAAGGCATAGGGCCTTTCCGCTGGGCTGTGCTCTCTGGTGATCCGGAAGACATTTATAAAACAGATGCTAAAGTCAAAGCGCTTATTCCTGATAACCCTCATTTACACAACTGGTTAGACATGGCTCGAGAGCGTATCCAATTTCAGGGTTTACCTGCACGTATTTGTTGGGTTGGGTTAAAAGATCGGGCCAGACTCGGTTTGGCATTTAATGAAATGGTTCGCCGTGGTGAGCTGAGTGCTCCCATTGTTATTGGTCGTGATCATCTGGATTCTGGCTCTGTCGCCAGTCCAAACAGAGAAACTGAAGGCATGATGGATGGCTCTGATGCAGTATCCGACTGGCCTTTATTAAATGCCATGTTAAATACAGCCGGTGGTGCAACTTGGGTAAGTATTCACCATGGTGGTGGGGTTGGTATGGGATTTAGTCAACATGCCGGATTTGTCATTGTGTGTGATGGTTCAGAGGATGCTGATCGCCGTTTACAACGTGTATTACATAATGATCCTGCAACAGGTGTCATGCGTCATGCTGATGCGGGTTATGACATTGCCGTTAATTGTGCCCGAGAGCAACAGTTGGATTTACCGATGCTGGATGTATAAAAAATAATGTAAATGCTTATATACCCTTTGCTGTGGGGATATTAATTAAGCATTCTAAAACAATACTGAAAAGGTCGTGCAGTTTTTAATAATAACTGGGTAAATCCAAATAAATTGCCACGACCTATTAGAAAAGGACCGGAGAAAGCGAGTATGGATCATATGAAGTTGCAACCCGGCCAATTAACCTTGGCTCAACTTAGGCAGGTATGGCAAAGCCCTTGTCAGGTTTCCTTAGATGATCAGGCATGGTCTGCTGTGTCAGCCAGTGCTGAGGTGATTGCTCAAGTGCTGGCTCAAGGACGGACTGTTTACGGTGTGAATACTGGATTCGGTGTATTAGCAAGTACGCGTATTGCAGATGATGAATTGGAAAAATTGCAGCGTTGTTTGGTGTTATCTCATGCGGCGGGGATCGGAGATCCACTGGATGAGTCTGTCGTCCGATTGATGTTATTGCTGAAAATTAACAGTTTGGCACGGGGGTTTTCGGGCGTTCGTCCTGAGGTTATTCAGGCACTTTGTAACCTATTAAATTCGGAAGTGTACCCATTAATCCCTGCTCAAGGATCAGTTGGTGCATCCGGTGATTTGGCGCCTTTAGCACATATGGCTGCCGTGTTGATTGGTGAGGGTGAAGCTTTTTATAAGGGCGAGCGAATGCCTGCGATGGTTGCATTAAAACAAATCAATATGGAACCGCTTACGCTCGCCCCTAAAGAGGGTTTAGCGTTATTGAATGGCACGCAAGCTTCAACGGCACTTGCATTAGTAGGATTGTTTGCAGCAGAAGATGTTTTTGCGGCAGCAATGGTTACTGGTGCAAGCTGTGTCGATGCAACCTTGGGTAGTCGTAAACCGTTTATGGCAGAAATACATCAAGTGAGGGGGCATCAGGCACAAATTGATGTGGCTTCAATGTTTAGGGTTTTATTGGATAAAAGCCAAATAGAAGCCTCTCATGTTAATTGTGATCGTGTGCAGGATCCTTACTCATTACGCTGCCAGCCTCAAGTGATGGGCGCATGTTTACAGCAGATGCGCCACGCGGCTGACATCATTATTACTGAAGCCAATGCTGTCTCTGATAACCCTTTGGTTTTTGCAGACGATATTGTTTCTGGCGGTAATTTTCATGCAGAACCTATTGCCATGGCTGCTGATAATTTAGCATTGGCGATTGCCGAGGTGGGTGCTTTATCTGAACGTCGTATTGCTTTGCTGGTAGATAAGCATATGAGTCAGTTGCCGCCTTTCTTAGTTGCTAATAGTGGTGTGAACTCTGGATTTATGATTGCTCAAGTGACTGCAGCAGCTTTAGCCAGTGAGAACAAGAGCCTGGCACATCCTTCAAGTGTTGATAGTCTACCCACATCTGCCAACCAGGAAGATCATGTTTCAATGGCAACATATGCCGCACGCAGGTTGAAAACAATGGCCGCTAATACGGCAGGTATTATTGCTATTGAGTGGTTGGGGGTTGCACAGGGGCTGGACTTTAGAAAGCCATTACTGACTTCTGAGCCATTACAGCAGGCATACAATATACTGCGAGAAAAAGTGAAATTTTATGAAGAAGATAGATACTTTTCTCCTGATATAGAAGCAGCCTGCCAACTGATTCAGCAGAGTGAATTATACCCATTGCTTACACAGCCGTTATTACCTAGTCAGATAAAGATATAATTAAAATAAGGTGCTCTATAAGTTAGTAGAAAAATTTTGTTATTTTAATAAAAAATTATTACAAGGAGGTCTTAATGCCTCCTTTTTATTAATATAACCTTTGCTGTGGGCATATATCCACAGCAAAGGTTTTTTAGGGGCAGTTACACAAGAATAGCAATGGCAAACATTAAACATGTGATTTGTAAAGGGATAAGTCTACTTTAGCCTAAATGTCACTATACTTACTTAATATCAAATAAATTTTCAAATATTAGCAATAATAAGTAATAGAATTACAGAGGTTTGGCATGGGTAACTCAACAAGTAATGGTGATGAAAATATTGATCACCGATTACAACTTAGAAATTTAAAGTTAGACGATTACGTTGATATTAAGAATATTATGGATCGTGTGTATCCTCAAATGGGTGGGGGGTGGCCACAATCTAAATATAAAACAATGCTAAAAACGTTTCCTGAAGGTCAAATATGCATTGATGATAATGGTGTTGTTATTGCCGCCGCTTTTTCAGTTATCGTAGATTATGACCAGTTTGGCGATGAGCACACCTATGATGAAATTACAGGCAATGCTTATTTAACAACCCATGATCCCAACGGTGATGTGCTTTATGGTGTCGATGTATTTGTTGATCCAGAGTATCGGGACATGCGCTTAGGTCGGAGATTGTACGAAGCAAGGAAAGAGCTTTGTCGTAGTTTAAATCTTCGAGCCATTATTGCAGGTGGACGAATTCCTCATTATAAACAACATGGTAAAAATTTATCACCACAAGAATATATTGAAGCAGTGAAACGCAAAGAAATATATGATCCCATTTTAACATTTCAATTATCGAATGATTTTGAAGTAAAAAGAGTTCTTACTGATTATTTACCTGAAGATGAAGATTCGAAAGGTTTTGCGACACTCCTTGAGTGGTTTAATATTTATTATAATCCACGACGTCGGAAATTATTTGGCGCTAAAAAAAATACAGCACGGATAGGTTGTGTGCAGTGGCAAATGCGAGAGTTGCATAGTGTTGAAGATTTACTGCAGCAGGTAGAATACTTTATTGATGCATTGTCAGACTATCGCTGCGATGTGGCCTTGTTTCCTGAATTTTTTCATGCACCATTAATGGGTTTGCAACACCATCAAAATTCAGTCGAAGCCGTTAGGTTTCTAGCGGAATTTACTGATCAAATCAGGGAAGAAATGTCGAAATTGGCCGTAAGTTATAATATCAATGTTATTGCGGGGTCCATGCCATTAATTGAAGATGATGAATTATATAATGTTGCTTACATGTGTAAACGAGATGGAACCTATGAAGCACAATATAAATTACATCCAACTCCTCATGAAAAGAAAGATTGGATAATGCAGGGAGGCAATGACCTTCACTTATTTGACACTGACTTTGGTCGAGTCGGCGTTTTAATTTGTTATGATGTCGAGTTTCCGGAGTTAGCGCGTTTGCTCGCTGATCAAGATATGCAAATATTGCTTGTGCCATTTTGGACTGATACTAAAAATGGTTACCTTCGTGTGCGTCGATGTGCACAAGCACGTGCTATCGAAAATGAATGCTATGTTGCGATTGCAGGAAGTATTGGTAATTTACCTAAAGTCGACAGTGTTGATATTCAATACGGTCATACCGCTGTATTTTCGCCATCTGACTTTGCTTTTCCTCATGATGCCATTATGGCAGAAACAACACCGAATACTGAGATGACACTCATTGTGGATGTCGATCTTAAAAAATTACAGATATTACAGAATGAAGGTTCAGTCCGTAACTTTTTGGATCGACGGCGCGATCTATATCGAATCGACTGGTTAGGTGATTAAAAAAATGGGTGTGTTTTGGTAATAATTGAGATAGTTAGACTATGCTTTGTTTTAGTCAATAGTAGTAATAGGTGCTCTGAAAATGCAAAGCATAGGATCATTGTATAATGTTAAATTTGGTGGTCGATTAGTCTTTTTTCTATTTCTAATTATTACTTTCTATGCAAAGACAGCGCTTTCAGTTGAGAGGGAAATATCAATTGATAAGAGTCGCTCTGTCATTATAACTTTACCTAAGGGGTGGCGATTAATACGAACGATATTGCCATCTGAAAGGCCTGCTAAGAATATTAAAATTATTAATGGAGATTATGTAATTATTGTATCGTTAATTGGAACAAAAGATGGCTCATTACTTAATATCAGTGATGAAAAGATTGTATCGGCTGTTAAAAAAGGTGCTCAACAACATTTACCAAATTCAGTAGAGGAAAATATAACAGTACATAAAATGCAGAGTAATACAATAAAGGGAGCATATGCGTCATTTACCGATAAAACATGGGTGGGTAAACAGCCTACGCCAGGTGAGTTTAGGCATGTGACCAACTGCGCTCTTGTGATTGGAAAATCTATTTTTGGAGCTGTGACTTATCTTTCTAATGAAATAGAAGGAGAAATTTTCAAAGAAGGATTAACTATTCTAAAAAATTTAAGGTCACAGGAATAATAGTATGGAGTGATGTGAGTTAAAAGGGAGCAAAACTAAAACTTTTGAAAAAAGTGGTGGTGACATGCTCAAAGTCGCTAGAGTGGGAGATAAAGACAGTCAAGGTAATACAATCATTGAAGGAAGTGCATTTATGAAAGACCAAGGATTACCTGTGGCTAGAGTGGGTGATAAATTAAGTGATGGTAGTTCGATTGTTTCTGGTAGCTCATCTGTGTTAGTGGATGGTCGTCCTGTTGCGATTGTGGGTAGCCAGGTAAGTAATGGGAGTATTATAATTGGTCCAGGAAGTTCGAAAATTGTCACAGCTTAATAAGATATCTACGAATATTGTTGTAGATATGGCATTTAAAAAATATTAAAAATGTATTGAGGGATAAATGGTAGTTGCGGAAACGGAAAGATTAATAATTCGGTATTTAACGATAGATGATTCAGTTTTTATTTTTAAACTATATAATTCAGAGCCATTTATAGAGTTTGTAGGTGATAAGAATATTAAATCCGTTGAAGAAGCAAAAAAATATCTTATTGATGGACCCATTAAGATGTATACTCAGAAAGGGGTAGGGCTGTATCTTGTTGAGTTAAAAAATGAACAGATCCCATTAGGCATATGTGGATTAATTAAAAGAGATAACTTGGATGATATTGATATAGGGTATGGATTTTTACCAGACTACTGCGGATTTGGTTATGCTTATGAGTCAGCACATGCAGTGCTTGATTATGCCAAACAAACACTAAACTTAAAGCGAGTTGTTGCGATCACAACATTTGACAATATTTCGTGTATTCGTTTACTGAGTAAACTTGGTTTGGAGTATATTGGAATACTGGATGAACGTTTTAAGAGCAATGAAGTCAATAATGATGATAGTGTAGAAAATTCATGTCGGAGAAGCATGAGGCTCTATGCGATTAACTTCTGAAAGGGTAGTTTTATTTTGAAGTTTAATAATTTAATTATGCTTAAAATAAGAATTAACTAAAGTATAAGTATGTGTTGTATAACCAGTTGATTATTGAAGTGTTGCATTATGATCGGTTGATTTTTGATCATGTACAGCCACATTGCTATAAAAAAATCTTGTTCAAATCTCTTGCCCATGCCTGGTTCATGGTTATAATCCATTCTCTAATATAACTACCGCTGTAGGTGAAATGACCACTGCGTTTTATATTCACTTTGCAATAAGCTGCTTTCTGGTGGTTTAAGGAATAATTAATCAATTTCTCCAGGATTAGGTGGGCAATGAAAAAGCCATTTTTCTTTATCAGTTTATGGTTACTGAGTGCAGTACTTTTGGTAGGCTGTTCCAGTGAAATAAGAGTCAAAAGCGACTTAGGCATTGACGGGGCGCCTGAATGGGTCAATGAAGGAACACAAGCCGTATCAAATAAAGACGGTCGTTTTATTTATGGCGTAGGTATGGCGCCAAATATTGGTGATTTTTCATTGCAAAAATCAACAGCTGAAAACCGTGCCAGAGCTGAAATTGCTAAAGTCCTATCAGTATCGATGGATACATTACATACCGATTATCAAGGTAGCGATGGTGAGGATGTTGATACGAACATTGAGCGTGAAATAAATGCACAAACGCAGCTTGCTTTAACGGGCGCCAAAATTATTGGTCACTGGCGAGATCAAAATACACAGGATATCTATGCAATAGCCCAGTTAGATCTGGATAAGTTGGAAAAGTCGATTAAACGTGCAGAAAAATTAAGTGAGCGCTTTAAAAGACGCTTTATCAATAATGCAAATCTGAATTTTGATCGCTTTATGAAAGGAAATAGGTAGTGAAACAAGTAATGAAGTTATTAACCACTGGTTTGGTAGGGTTTCTGTTAACTGCGTGTAATGTGACAAAAGTTACGCGAATGGGGGCTGACGAATCTATAGATCTTAGTGGTGCTTGGAATGATACTGATTCACAGCTTGTTGCTAGAGAAATGATTGGTGATGCACTCAATAGACCTTGGTTGAGTAATTTTTCAGCACGCAGAGGTAAAACGCCAGCGGTGATTGTTGGGAGTGTGCGTAACTTAAGTCATGAACATATTAATGTACGAACATTTGTTGCTGAGTTAGAGCGTGAGTTGGTTAATTCAGGGCATGTAGAGTTTGTGGCTTCTCGAAATGATCGTAATGAAGTTCGTGAAGAACGTATGGATCAGGATTTACATGCAAGTGAGGATACACGCAATGCGGCTGGTCAGGAACGTGGCGCTGACTTTATGTTGCAAGGGCAGATTAATACCATTATTGATGTAAATGACAATAAACAGGTTCGGTATTATCAAGTGGATCTGACACTGGTGAGTATGGCTGATAATCGAAAGGTATGGTTGGGACAGAAAAAAATTAAAAAGTTTGTTGAAAATAGTAAGTTTCGTTATTAAACCATACACTCATACACTAACAGATACCTCGAAAGTTTGCTGATGAGAATCATAAAATACAAATACCCCTTACTTTTAGGGGTATTGTTATGCGTGTTATTACAGGGATGTTCGATAACATCAATGAGAGTAAATGCTCTTGCGTCGGATTTGGAAAGCAGCCCCCCAGAACAAGTGTTAACTGATTTAGAAAATATAGCGTTTCCTGAGCGCGACCGAGTACAGTTCCTTCTTAATTTTGGTATTCTGAAAAGTTTGTCAGGTGATTTCGAAGGCTCCATTAAAGACTTACAAGAAGCAAAGAGTGTTATTCAGCAAGTAGAAGCTACTAGCATTAGTGAAAATATTGGTGCTGTGGCAGTCAATGATACGCTAAAAAGTTATGTCGCTACGCCTGGCGAACAAATGCTCATACATCAGATTCTGTTAACTAATTATTTACTTAAAGGACAGTTGGATGAGGCGCGCGTTGAAGTTCTTCAAGCTCAAGTAAAAGCTAAAAAGTTTTCAGGAAAAAGTGAGTTAACAGGTCGTTTGGCTAGTATGGAATACTTGGCTGGATTGGTTTATGAACTGCATAATGAAGTTGATAATGCAATGATTAGTTATCGTAATGCAGCTCGTTTTATGAAAAAAAGAGACATGGAAATTCCTGATGTATTGCAGAATAGCCTGTTACGGTGTAGTTATTTATTGGGCTTAAAGAATGAATATAAAAAATATGTTATTTTATTTGGGAGAAAGACAGCCCGAGCTGATCACAAAAAAGGTGAACTGACTGTTATATTTTGGGATGGTGTGGTCAGTGCTAAAAAACAAAACTTTATCACTGTGTATGTTCCAAAACTAGAGCATAATGTGACGTTAGCATTACCTTATTACCCCGATAAAAGTAAGCCAATAATGCCATTGGTATTTACCACTGGCGATAATGTTTTTAAAACAGAACCAATTGAAAATGTAGAAAAAATTGTACGAGAAGATCTTGATGCTCAGAAAAAGGTCATTTATTCAACCGTATTAGCGCGTATGGTAGCAAAGCATTTAGCGATAAAGGTGAGCCAGGGGCAAAATGCTGAAGGACTGTCCATGCTACTGAATTTAGCCTCAGTATTAACAGAGGCTGCTGATGTGAGAAGTTGGAATATGCTGCCTTCTTCAATACAGGTCGCTAGGGTTAAATTAGCACCTGGACGTTATCAGTTGTTTCCTAATCAAACAAAGAGGCAGGTTGCAAAAGTAAAAAATAATTATTGGAATCCACTATTGTTTTTGAGTGAAGTAAAAGGAGCGACCATTGATCAACCAGTTGGTAAATCAATGGTGAGAGGGGAAAAACTGGACGAGTTTATGTTAGATATTAAAGCAGGACAAAAAGTACTTCTTTTTGTGCCTGGAGTAACTAATCGAGTTTATAGCCACTACATGTAGTAAACACAAGTTTTTTGACTAAAAATAAATTATTTAAGGCTTCTAATCGTGAAAATAACTGATATTTTTCGCTTATTTACGATTTCTATCTATATAGTTATTGTCTCTGGTTGTGTAAGTCAACCTAGACAACCTGATTGGATTACCATACAACCAAAAGCCTATCCTGAAAAACAGTTTGTGATTGCCGTGGGCGAGGCAGATACACAGCATGTAGCAGATGATAGAGCATTAGCGAATTTAGGAAAATTTTTTGAAGTGAGTGTTGCTGATGTCTCATCTGACTTTTCGCAAGCCAGTTTAGATGGAAGTGAGAGTGAAAAGCGCTTTCTCAATGAACAAAAATTTATGAGGCAAGTTAATACACAAACAAAACAGGTACTTGAAGGTGTCCGTGTTGTTGAGCGATACAAGTCAAAAGATGGGCGTTATTATAGCTTGGCCGTACTAAAAAAATCACCTCTTGCCAGAAGGCTTAGAAAGTCAATCCTGGCTGCTGATCGTAATACAAATGATGCAATACTGTATGCGCAGAAACAGGCTAAAAACCCTATAGTGGCGTTAGCTTCATTGGAGAAAGCCAGACAGTTTCAAATAAAGAGAGATATTGAAAATACTCGGTTAAGTGTTTTAATGGGGAGAGGTATCACAAGCAAGATCAGTGCGGAAACCATTAAACAACAGATAGAACAGGGGCTTTCCACACTACAATTTTCCATTGATGCTGATAGGAAAAAAGACTTTGATTTATTAGCATCGGTTATTAGTGGGGTCGGTATTCCTATTACAAATCATACAGACTATAAAATAAAGTTGAATATTGATAGGGCTCCCGTTTCTTATAGGCAAGGTTGGTTTTGGCTAAGAGGTTCAGCTGAGCTGGTTATTTATCATGGAGAAACGAGTTTAGCGAAAAAGCGTTGGCCTTTTAAAGTTTCTTCGCAAGAGGAGAATTTGATTGAGCAGCGTTTGAGTGATCATTTAGTGAAAGAACTACCTGCTTATTTTTACTCGATGTTAACAACAGAATCTTAACATTAATTTATTTGACCCTGTAAATATTTCTGTGTATCCGCCCAGTTTTAAATATAGGGTCTAAGTCGATCTTCAAACTCAATCATAAATCGATTTAACGCCGCTTTCCAATTTCGAATCGGCATTGTCCACTTTTTTGATGCATCCTGAATCGCTAAGAAAATAACTTTTCTTGCCGCATCATCCGTTGGAAACAATTTACGCTTTTTAATCGCTTTTCGAATGACACTGTTGAGTGACTCAATCGCATTCGTCGTATAAATCGCTCTAATGCTCGAAGAGCCTCTTCTTCTGTGGCTGATTGGTATATCCGCTTAAGGCCACTGGTGACCGCCTTATAGTCTTTCCAAGGCACATATTTCACTGCGTTACGTACCATATGGACGATACACAGTTGTATTTGTGTTTCAGGATAGACG
>NZ_JAGSOY010000092.1 GCF_018837975.1 Zooshikella harenae
AGCGAGAAGAAGATAGCCGAAATATGCCGTATAAGACGATTTAAAGTTACGAAGTGAATACTGAGCCTGATGATTGGCACTAGCCAAAAGTCGCCGACAACGTCGGCCTAACTTGACCAAAATATGCAGTTTGCGATATCCTACATTTGTAGGATAGTAATTTATGCGTAGTTTGTAAAAATATAGTTTGGCCTCACTCGCTAGAATTAATAAATCAAATATATTTTATTGGGTAGTTAAGTGAATACTCTAAGTAATTTTGGGGGACTGTAGTGAAAAAAAAAATCATGTGGCTGCGAAAATTGCAGTATTAACATTATGTATTTCGTCAACAAGTACTGGTATTGCATCTCATGGTGAAAATTTCCTTAAAGATGCAGGTAAAGCTGCAACTCAAAACGTACTTGATAATGCGTTAAAAACCATAATAGCAGAGACAATTTCAAAATCATTAGCAGGAGCAGGAGTATCAGGAGCTATTGCTGGACCAATAATAAATATTGCGTTTGCAACAATGTTTGGTGGAGGTAGCCAAAATTTATCAGCAGATGATATTTGGAATATGATAAAGTCCAGAGTATTTAATGCTATTGATTTAAAAATTGAAGATAGATTGATAGAGGAAGATAAATTAAATTTATATACCTTTAGATCGCAAATGATTGATATGGAAACGCAAATTTCTGAATTAGATAAATTTACTGGGGAAGCAAAGCAAAACAGATTAAGAAGTATATATGATAAATTAAGTGGTATTGCAGATGATATCGAGAGGGTCGTAGAAAAAAATAAAAAACTTTCAAATATTGAGTATTTGCTCGATAAGGAACACTATGCTGAAGCAAATGGCCAAGTGTTTAAATGGGTGCATGCAAGGCCGAGATTAAGAATTATGCAATTATTTGCAACTATGCATTTGGCTGCTCTAAATGCAAAACTAACACTTGCTTCAATAGTTGATCCTATTTCTTATGATAAAGATTTAAAAAAATATAATTTAACTGTTTTTGATTATAAAGAGCATGTTGCAAAAAATGCTGAGTTATTAAATTATTGGCGTTACAAGGTGTATGATACATATATTATCAATAATGGACACTACCTATTTAGCTTAAGTTTAAGATATAACTTAGACAAAAGTTATTCTGAGAATGATGCTCGCGGCATTTGCCAACAAAAATATAATGAAATTATGTTTCCAAGATATGATGATTTTGCTAATTTTACATACGGTCATATTGATGCTCGCGACTATAATAAAAATAGAAATGAACCAGATGATTACTACCTTTATGGCCGAAATGGGGTTAATGGAGATGAATACGTTGCTAACTGTGTAAAAATGGCGACTGTAGTCAATAATAAATTTTGGGATTTGGCTTTGCAAGATGTAGAAACAAATAACATAAAATCAGAACTATTGGAGGTTGCAAATTCATGGAGTTATATATCTGACTATCGGTATTCTACAGATCCAGTCTATAGTTTTAAAAAGGGAAACATGTGCTTACATGCTATGGGTAAAAATAATGGAGATCCTTTAAGACTTCGAAGCTGTAATCCTTCTTCAAGAAACCAAATGTTTCTCTATGACTCAGAAAAACAAGCACTTCATTCATTGATTGATACAAATAAGTGTGTTGATATTTCTAGAAAAGAAAATGATGCACCCATTTATCTTTATGATTGTCACTTTAGAGAGAATCAACAATTTAGTTTTTCGCCATTTCCAAGTAAGCCTGGTTATGTCTGGATAAAAAGTGCTCAAAAAGTCAGGGGGAAACCACTAGCTCTTGATAGAAAAGACTTGGGGATGACAGCTGATACTGAAATTATTGCATTTAGTCAAAACCGTGGAGAAGCACAGGACTGGATGCTAGAAGTTAAAAATATTCATCAACCTGAATTATATACCTTCGAGTTTAAAGGTAATTGTTTACACATAGATGAAGCTAAAAGTGGTTCGAATGTATATATAAAGGGCTGTGATGATAGTTTGAATCAACGCTGGGTTTACCAAAATAACTCTTTAAGGCCGGTGTTGAATCCAAGCTACTGTGTTGATATTTCTGGGTTTGGTAGAGCAAACAGAACAAATATATTTCTTTTTAATTGCCATGAATTCACAAATCAAAAATGGGATATCAGATCTAGATATAAAGGTGGTGTAAGTATAGTTAGTCATCATTTAAATGAAGATGGAAAAGAGATGGCGTTAAACCGAATTGGCGGTGGACCTAATGTTGCAACATGGCTGCATGAAGAAGGTAAAATTAATGAGAAGTGGAATTTAAAACATTATAAGCAGTATTCATTTATAAAAAATATTGATACAAATGGAAATGAAACTGGGCAATGTTTGGGTGTTGATTCCACAAATGTAACTACTGGTTCCAATGTGATCAAAACACAGTGTAATGCTAATTTACTTAACCAACAGTGGATTTATCTTGGAAATACATTAAGGCCTGCAATAAATAATGGTTTATGTGTTGAAGGATCCGAAGATGGCACAAGCGCATATTTGAAAAGCTGTGTTCAAAATGAAGCTGGGCAACAAATCACATTTACTGGCGAGGAGTTTTTTGTTGGAAATAAGAACTATACTTTGCTAGAGGTGAATAATATTTCCTTTTTTTGGAAATTTTCTAGAGCCAACCAAATTCATATTGCAAAGAAATATGATCATCCAGAATGCTATTGGAATTCTTTAGAATGGAATGAAATGGATTCTTTATCGCAAACACTTTGGAAAGTATTAGGATGGAATAGTAGTAACTGGGGATCAGGTATCTCTTATATTAGTGAACGTTTTTGGGGGGAACCTGATACAGTAGGTCATACCAATGAAGACTGGAGTATGGAAAATAATTTAACCTTTTTAAATAATTATCAACGTTCGGCAGCAGTTAACCTGGGTTATACTAAGAATTTATGGGATACGTCTCAACAGTATGAATGTCATATGCAATAAATAGTTATTAGCAGTGTCGTTTAGTTAACTTTAAAAAATAGACTCTCCCTCAGTATTATTTTGGGAGAGTTTTTTATTAATTGTAAGTACATTAGTAGTATCTCAAAATAGATATTTACTAATTGCATCAAACTCATTTTTAGGCTGATACTTTTCACCCGTTTGTTCGATAAAAGAGCCATAGTGCCTGTTAAGCATTTCTATCCCTCTGTGTCCTAATTGTCCTGCTAACCAAAAAAGGTTTTCATTCTGTGCGATCATCAGGCAAGCATAGCTGTGCCTAGTCTGATAAGGGTTTCTGTAACGAACGCCAGAACTTTTGATTGCCGGTCTCCAGCCTGTCATACGCAACTGTTTATCATTCTCCCAGGGCTTATTTTGAGTCGGATGATGGAAGACATAGGCATCTTGATTAAGAGTGTAATTTGCCTGGTCCTCTAAAGCTTTTCTTGCAGGCTCAAGCATGATGACCTTGCGAATGCCTTTCTTGCCCGTTTTTGTTCCTTTAATGACACCGTCAACTTTAGCTTGATCCACAAGGATATAGTTTTCCCTGAAGTTTACCTTTTCCCAGGTAAGGCCAATCAGTTCACTGGTACGCATGCCGGTAAAGAATGCGGTGGTAAATATGTTACGCACCTGGCCTTTCATACACGACAGTATTTGCTCAATTTCCTGCAGGTTAAAGGGGTCACACTCGTAATCACTTTCCTTAGCCTCTTTGATAATCTCCTGATCTAAATCGATATCTTCCAGTGGACTTCTGAGAATGATCCGGTCGGTTACTGCCTGTTTTAATACCTGCTTTAGTGGTATCAGGTGATTAACAATTGTTTTTCGTTTACATGACAGGCTCTTAGTATAAATCCAGTCCCGTATGTGTTTTGCCTGTAACTCTTGCACAGGGATATCCCTAAACACAGGCAATAACTGGCCGGTGACAGATTTTTTATAGTTTCGTGCAGTACTCCTTTCTTTTAGCTGGTCAACCTTCTGAAGATATCCGTCAAGTAGGTCGCCGACAGTAACACCATCATGGTATGTCTCACCGAACATCGTGCAGCGTTTGGAGTCAGGGAAGTGGTTTGAATATTTAAACGTCCTACGTTGTATCTCGTAGATAATGGTGCCGCGTTTACTAGCGGCATACGCAAGGTCTTTTTTGAGGTCACTCGTAAACTGTTTTTTGTGCGAAGGGGCTTCAATTTTAGGTATTTTACGATTGGATATCGTTTCACGACACTTAACCCCTCGGTAAGAAAAATAAATTCTGATACTGACGGCTGCTTTAAGTAAACGAACTTCAAGCCCACCAGGGATATCCAGGCTGTTAATGATTTCTTTTATTTCGTCCATGGCTGCTTACCGATGTTTATAAACACTTTTGGCGGCGAAGTTATTTACTTCTTTAAGATTGATCCAAATAACACCGTCAGCGGCTTTTCGGAATTCACAGCCTTCTTTCCAGATACCTCGGCTTTTTTTATGGTTGAATGCGTTGGCTGTATCACCTGATAGTTCGTAGTATTTTTTAAGCTTAACCCACTGTAACATGTCTTCCTCCAAGCCCTGTATAGTGTGTTCTGTACATTTATTTAGATAGGTCAGACTCACCCAAAAATTACCGTCAGCAGCTTTTCTGTACTCTCGGTCTTCGATCCATATGCCTTTTGTTCTTAGTTGGGTGAAGTCACTGACACTCACGTTGAATAATTCCCTGAACTTTGTGGCTCTTATCCACTTGAGCATGTAACCCTCCTGTGGTTATTGCCCCTGTGCTGTTCTAGTCGCTTCAATCTCATCCCGTATCACGGGTACATCACGAGGCGCACGGATATGAAAGTTCACCTGGTTCATCGCTCTTTCACTGATAAATTCATTACCCCGGTGAGGGTAGGGGGTGATGGTAATCGACTTACCCAGCTTAAAAGCCAGTGTGTAAGCAACGGTCATAATGCGTACGCGATGACCATAAACCAGTGTTATTTCTGCATCTTTCGAGTTTCTACCCCGCAGAATAAGTCGGAAGTCTCCTACCCGCAGAGACTGTCCAACTTGGCGACCTAATATCAACATGATTCTCTTCCTGTGTTGACTGCCCATGTCTAGGCAAGTGTTATACGCTTACTGTGTTGTATCCTCATTCTTAACAGGGTTGAGCATGTTGCTGATGGCTTGGTTAGCGAGACCTGCAGCAAGATCCAGTGACAGCTCTGTTGCCAGAAACTGCATACCTCTTCTCCGTTCATGTTGATAATGGATGACGCGTGTATTGGGTTTCCAGGGAATAAATCCGTTTTTATTTTCTGCTGATGTAGTCATGTCGTTCCCCTTTTTTTAGGCAATAAAATGCTGTGGCTCATACCTGAGCGTGTTAAAAAATAAATTTATGTTATGTGTTAGTAGCCAGCAGGCTCTATTAATAATTTACGGTAAGTTTTACGTAGTAAATAACGTAGTCGTAGCCAAAGCGCTGTATTTACTTCTCGCTTAAGTTGATAATCTCTGGCTATTTTATCCCAAACTAATTCGGCTTCTGTTTGATTCCTCCTTTTAATCTGATGAACTTCTAACGCCGCTGTTGAATGGATAGGGGAGGCCATAGTTTTCATGCGGCCTCCTGCAGAACATAATCAACAGCATTTTGTTGGTTGACTGCCTTGGTAAATAACTGCAGACATAAACTAGCGTGTTGTTTGTTTTTGCTGTGGATAACCAACAGGCTTTTTTCTGCGTTAATACACCCGGTGATAAATACATTGATAAAATAGGGGTATTGCTTATCTAACTCAGGTAATGTCATCTGCAGATGAACACGAAAAAATAATTGGTTATCCACAATGGCCAATGTGCTACAGCCGTTGACGGGGACAAAACACACCTGGCATTTAAAATCGTTAGTGGATGAAACAAGGTTTGTTGTTGATATGCCTCCTACTAAGTGTTCGACAAGATAATCCACATTACTTTTCAGCTGATAAACAGTGGCATACTCTTCCATGAGTTTTCTCCTTTAGGGTAATCATCATCCAGTGACATATACTCCGGTCGTCGTGATGTGCGCTGTATAACCCGTACTTGTCTGGGTTTATTTGGGTTATCGTTTACAACGAGTGCCACACTGTTGATAGTGAATACAGCTAAAAGCATGGCAATCATAGGTGGAATTTTTAACCTGATAACATTGAGGCGAATAAGCTCGGCTACCAGATGGGCACGGTTTGTCGTCTTGAGTTTGTAGTGAGCGTTTTTAATCCGACGGCTGACACTATCAGGTTCAATATTATGATCCCGTGCAATAGCCTTATCCGTTTTCCCGGATAGAAGACCTAAGCAGTACAGTGTTTCACGCGGTGCAAGGTAAGGATTAGTGAGATGTGCTTGCCAGTGTCCGTCTGATGTTGTGACTGTGCTATCCATAGCATTACTCTTACAGTAGATAACTTAGTTAAAAGTTATATATTGCAATGTAATTGTTGTCAAGTATTGCAATGTAAGTTTTTATGTAATGCTTTAGGGCACGTTTTGAAGTGAGGTATTATTTGTTTTGGTGAGATCTGCCTCGGATAGCGCTTATAAGGGCTATTACAACTTCTGCATCGTCATAGCTTATTGAGTCTTCAATAACCATTTTGTGCAATTCAAGTGATGCTCGCTCGAGGGCTTTACGGTTAATCTGTTTATCATCCTTTAAGCGATTTTCAAGCTCTTTGCTTTTGAGGTCAGGGTTTTGATCTCTAAATTCGGGTGATATCTCAGATTCATCTGAAATAAGCCATCCATAAGGCGCTCCAGTTATCTCTGCGATTTTTTGTAGAGTTTTGTCTCTTGGCTGGGTGCGCTTTTTAGGATCAGGACTTTCCCATAAGCCAATAGTTGGCCTTGCAACACCAAGCTTGTTAGCAAGCTCTTCTTGAGTTAAGCAAGCACTAGCTCTTGCAGCTCTAATTCGTTCCCAAAGTTCACTCATATGTTTCACTGACATTTCTTTGACAATTAAAAAAGCATAAGCTAGGATCGATCACGTGTAACATGTAATAGTTTTGCATTGTAATTTTTAAAGCAACAATAAAAGACCGGCACACCCTTGGGGTGTCCGGCCATATAAAAACCAGTACAAAGTGTTATTTCTGGTCCGCCTATGCGGCGGACAAGTGACTTCTAAACTGCCTATGCGGCAGCTCTGTAACACGTTTTGTATTGTATACACTATACAAAATCCGGGGTGTATTGTCATTAGGCTTGATAGTGCTGTATATCTGGACAGTGACTTGTCAAGGAGGACTTATAGGGACATAAATTCACTTCATGTAAATAAACGTTCGTAATTCAATAAATAATATCCACGCCTTTTGTTCGTAAAAAAGGCGAGAGAATTTTTATTGTCTTAATTTTTTGTGAATGACGAATTGGAAAAAAATGTTGAACAGTTCAGCAGGATTTTTTTCACCCTGAATTTATTAACGGGTGTTTTTTCTTACAAATTTCAGGCAGAAAAAAACTGCTTACCCGTGAGAGATAAGCAGTTTTTAATTTGACAAAGAGACTCAGTAATTATGGATAATTCAAACGAAAAAAACAACCATTTCCTCTATTTTTTTAGGAGGATGGTATGAGCATTCATGCTATGACCTGGGCTTTTTCCCTTCAACAATTGGACCCTCATAAAAAAATAGTGCTTTTATCTCTGGCCGATAATGCCAATGACGAAGGTTATTGTTGGCCATCGATGGACACCATTGCTAAAAAATCCTCGATGTCTAAATCCACGGCACGACGTCATATTAAATCACTCGAAACACTCGGATTACTCACCAAACAAAATCGAGTAAAAATTAATGGCGCGACCGGCACAAATTATTTTTTATTACATGTAGGTGCCAAACCCAAAGAACCTGAGCCAGATAAAGAATCACTTACACCCGAGACCAAACAAAATGAGGGGTGTCAAATTGAACCCCCTACAACCATAGGGGTACCACCTAGTGACACCCCTATAACAGAAGGGGTGTCAAAGCTCTGCAAGGGGGAGGGTGTCAGAGCTGTGACACCCAAACCATCAATAGAATCCCCAATAACTACTACTACGACTTGCGCGCGGGAGGACAATGATCCGGCGCTCGAAATTTTTAACCGTGGTGAACCACCCCCGAAAAAAAATCCGGTGGCTAAACCCATGACGGACGATTGGGAACCTGATTGGCCATTGCTGGAAGCAAAACTACTGCGCGCAGGTATACCCAAACAATTTGCCAGTGAACAACGTGACGAATTTGTTTTGTACTGGGTGGGGGAAGGTAAACAACACCCGTCGTGGGAGGCCAAATTTTTTAATCACCTTCGACACCAGTATCGACGGTATCAAGCCCAACAAACCAGAGAAAACCAGCTTCAACACGCACTCAACGAGAAAAACAACACTCGGGTAAACATCATCAACCACGAAAAACACACCATGGAGGTGAGTTATGCACAGCGGACGGCAGTTACTTCAGAAAACGATTCATTCCGTCAACGACTCGAAGACACAGACTGGTGAGCAGCACACGACAGACGAGAATCCACATCAGCAACGCGCACAAACGGTGTCTGCATTACCCGCAAAAGCCCAACGTGCGTTGATCAACAAGCTGTTTGGTATGTTCGAAACCGTGTGGCCCTTGCAGTTCAAAAAGGCCTGGCCGTTGGATGTACCCACGTTAGCCAATAACGGCGTTAACCTGGATTACAAACTTCGCAGTGCCAAACTGCAGTGGTTGAACAACGAACGTTTTCAACAACTCACACCCACCCAGGTGGAACAGGGTATACAACATGTGGAGTCGGAATCTCGATTTATACCCTCGTTGGCGGACTTTATCCGCTACTGCACGACCGTTGATTACGAACAGCACGGCTTACCCACCGTTGAACTCGCTTGGCAGGAGGTCACTCACCATTGTCACGAACAGACGACACATGCTTGGAGTCACGAGGCCGTCTACGCGGCGGCTAAAGCCACAGACTTTTTTAGCATACGTTGTGCTCAGGGTGACGAAGTAAAAGCGCTGAGAAAGACCTTTGAGAGCCTATATCGACAATTATGTAACCGCATTGCACGCGGTGAACAGATACCCGACGTCAGACCCGCGTTAGAAGACGCTAGGCGTCAATCACTACTGGATATCAACGAGCAGTATCACGAAGCTAAGCTGCAGGCTCAGATCAAAGCTCAAGGTTTACAACAACTGACGTCAGCTAAGTCGGCGTTGGCCGCAATGAGATCCCGCTTAGCCAATGGAGCTAACTCAGCATGAGACCAAACAAATACCTCAATCATTTAACCCCGGCGCATATGGCTAAACGAAAAGATCTCGAAGGGCAGGAACAGCAAGCCTTATTTATCTGGATGCATACACGTTACAGAACGCTGTATGACTGCGCTTTTCATGTACCGAATGGTGGTCATCGTCATGTTGCGGTTGCCAAGAAATTGAAAGGTGAGGGCGTTAAAGCGGGGGTGCCAGATATTTTAATTTTACAACCGCGTGGTGGGTATCACGGACTTGCCATCGAGTTTAAAGCAACACCGCCAAAGGATGCAGCTGTTAGCAGTTCACAGCTTGAATGGATTAATAGGTTAGCAGAGAACGGGTATATGGCGGTTGTCTGCAAAGGCTTTGCGGCTGCAAAAGAGGCAATAACTCAATACGCCAATTTACCCATCGATTCACATTAAAACCATGTCAGAACTCGATTCAGTAGAAGCATATAAACGGGATTGTTTAGCACGCTGGATGTTAAGTAAAAAAACAGACGAAAGTATTCGTCGTTGGTTAAAAAAATTACCGGAGCAGTATCAGAATGACATGCGACAACGGCTAAACACGGAGAGGGAAAAACGTAAACGGAGACGCTACGGTGATAGGTACCATACTCGCACAAATGGACCCGGTAAAAACATACACCAGCAAAGAACTCGCGGACATTATGGGTACAACACCCAGGGTTATAACCCGCGTGCTTAACCGAGCGTGTAAGCATGGCCTTGTGGATAAAATTCAGACCGAGAATAAAAACGACAGAGTATTTCAATCACGGCAGTTGATGCTTGAGTTATCGGTAGAAAAAGCCATTGCTTCGTAAGCTCTTTCTGGGCTACCGAGTACTACAACGAAGCAATGAAAGGTACGCAGTATTTAAGACCATTAGTTAGATTCGTAGAAAACGAGAAAGTTTCTCACCACAGGACGTACACATGGATAAATATGCACATGCAACACTTTGCCAGGTTGCCAAACGGTGGCTACTAAAAACGGTTGGTTGCTCTGTAGCTTTTGCCGAGCTGAAAGCAAACTCGCTGACATTGGAAGAACCTGATGCGATAGGTTGGATACGGGGTGGTAGAGATTCCTTTCTTGTTGAGGTTAAAGTCAGTCGTGCGGACTTTCATGCAGACCGTAAGAAGTTTTTTCGACAACACCCCGAATTTGGTGTTGGTAAATATCGGTATTTTATGACGCCACCCCGGTTGTTAACTGTAGATGATTTACCACCTGGTTGGGGACTGCTGGAAGTTCAGGGAAAAAAACGGGTGAAATTAATTCACGGCCAGCATCCTAAAAAACAACAACGACCTGAATTTATATTCCAGCAAAATACTCAGGCGGAACTCGCGATGCAGACTTCCATATTACGACGTACTAGCCTGCGAATTGGTGATCTACAAACATTTAATGCAGTCATCGTGCATAACTATGAACAGCGTGTACTTAGATTAAAAAAAGAAATACGCGCGTTAGAAGCTGAGAAAAAAGCGTACTTAATTTAATAAACACTATTCACTGTACTCTCCAGGCGATAAGCCAATTGCAGTCCAACAAGACACGCTAGAGGACATCAAAAGGACATGAATGTCCCAAGACCATTTAAGGAGTAATGTATGGCCAACGCAAGTGTAATGGCACTATTAGGGCATCGAACCGTTCAACACGATGCGATCCCTGGCGGAATTCCAAGGCTTACAGCGGAGGACGTGGCTGGCGCGTTAGGGATGGCAGACATATCACGAGAAGCGTACTTATTTGGGTTACTGAAGTACGTGGGGGATAAGACAGTTATTCACGAGCTGGATAAACTCACACAGCACGCAGTCATCCTTTTCGGACTTAAAAATAAATGGCGGGCGCCTTTCGCCGATGACGACAAACGCAGTATGTTTTTTTTCTTACAGCTGGGGCGGTTGGTGATCAATGAGTTAGTGGGTGAGAATATTTGTCCTACCTGCAACGGGACGGGGGTGTATATTGCAAAAGCCAGAAAGTGTTCTTGCTCAAATGGTCGAAGACCAATGCCAAAAGCAAGCCAAGCGAAGTTCTGCGGAATGAAGCCAAATGCGTGGAAGCAAACATGGCATGATCGATATACCGCATGTGTAGCAGAATGTTATTTGTGGGAAACAGACATTGCCGCTGCTATTTCTACCAAAATAAATTTATTTCAGCAGACGAGTTGATTTCATGGCGATTCAGGGGTATATTTTTCTCAGAATCCAAAATTGTATCTAGTATAAAAGCCCGTTAAGTCGGGCTTTTTTAATTATGATTCATGATGTAACACAGGAATGTATAACGCTCAGTACCAAAACGAAGCCCTGTCTAGTAGGAGATGTATGTGAAGGCACCGTTATTTATTGCTTACTCAGTGTTAATATTCTTGATGGGAGATTTTTTTGTTCTCTCTGTTGGAGGCGAAGGATTCTTTATTGATAAACATGTTGTCACATATTTTATCTCGTGGGTGGCATTCCTACCTTGTAGTTTATATATAATAAAAAAATCAATCCAAAAACCTTTTGTTATACTATTAACAGCTTTAGGGATATTCTGTTATGTGTATGCATTAACTGAAGTGTTAGATAATAGATTAAAAACAGCTCAGCTATTACTAACAAGTAATCTTCGTTCATCAAAGACACCAGTATTACTAGAGAATGTTTCTCTGGAAGAAGCTAAAAGCAGGTTGGTCAATCCAAAAGTACTCTATTCTGATTGTTGCAGGTTTACTTTTTGTGCAGGGAAAATGGTGAATAATAAAGCTGAAGTCATTATCGCAGATTTATACCTAGATAAAAATAAAATAATGATGCTTGAGAAAATCGAATTTTTAGCAGACGCTAATAACGAAACACGCTTGAAAGAGTGCTTTGACTAATTGGTCTCATATTTATGAGTATTAAGCCCGTTATAGCGGGCTTTTTTTATGTTTGTAATAAGGACACTTTTATGAACATTACCCGACTTGTTGTGCATTGTTCTGACTCACCGAATGGCAGGGATGATTCAGCTGCAGATATCCACCGTTGGCATATAGGCCGTGGTTGGGTAGGTATTGGTTACCATCGTGTTATTCGACGTGATGGACGAGTAGAGCATGGGCGTCCTGATTACTGGATAGGTGCTCATGTGGCTGGACACAACAGCACAAGCCTGGGGGTGTGTTTAATTGGTCGTGATCAATTTACCAATGAGCAGATGCAAAGCTTGGAGCGTGTAATACACGATTGGAAAGCCAAATATCCAGCTGCTGAAGTGTGTGGCCATTGTGATTTAGATACGCACAAGACATGCCCTAATTTTGATGTAAAAGATTGGTGGTCTGTTGTCAGCGATATTGATGTATTAAACAGTAAAACGAACCAGATCGGTAAGCAGTGATGTGTTGGTTAACACTCCTCGAGCTTATATTGTGTGCAAGCATATTTGCTCTGGGATTCACTGTTGCTATTTACCGGGAACGAAAATAATCTTATCAAAAATACCGAGCATCTTTAAAAAGAAAAGCATCAGATAAAAATGAGTATCAATAAGTTAATTCCTGATATTGCTGGCTCCATCATCAGCGGCCTTGATGATTTATTTACCAGTGATGAAGAACGACTTAAAGCCCGGAATAAAACCCTCGAAACACTTAACCAGCCGCATATCCTCCAAGCCTTAACCACACTAGAAGAAGCTAAGCATCCATCCATATTTGTATCCGGTTGGCGTCCTGGCCTGGGTTGGTTATGTGTAGGACTACTGACGTATGCCTGGATACTAAGAGATCTGATTATCATTGGTCTATCCCTCGCTAATCGTACTGATGTCGTCGAAATGTTACCCATCATTGATACCAGCCAGCTCATTACTTTGGTCTTAACATTATTGGGGTTAGGCGGTATTCGCACCATGGAAAAAGTGAAAGGTGTTGCCCGGCAACGATAGACAATGGTTAGCCCGATGATTACCGAGAAGATAATTTCTAACGCACCTTATGCGGCCAGTGCCGTGACCGTTATTGCTGGATTTACGGTAAAAGACTGGGGGGTGATTATCGGTGTAATTTTAACACTGATAACCGTTATCGTGAATTGGGTTTATAAGCACCGGCAAGATCAGCGTGAATCTGCTTTGTTTAATCAGAAGATAAATCACCATCAGAAACATAAAAACAATTAATAGTTGTGCACGGCCCACTTCGGTGGGCTTTTTTTTTAAGCATTAGGGAAAATAATAATGGACATAATACCTTTTAAATTTAATACATCTGCAGTGCGAGTGATTAACAAAGAGGGTGAGCCTTGGTTTGTGGCAACAGATGTTGCAAACGCGTTAGGGTATCGAGATGCATTTAATATGTGTAGAGCTCTAGATGATGATGAAAAGGATACTCATACAGTGAGTACCCCTGGTGGAGACCAAGAGCTAAAGGCTATCAATGAGTCTGGTTTGTATTCGGCCATCCTTAAAAGTCGTCGGTCTGAAGCCAAAGCATTCAAACGCTGGGTAACACATGAAGTACTGCCTAGTATTCGTAAAAATGGTGGTTATATTGCCGGTCAGGAAAAAGATGATCCAAGCCTGGTGTTAGCAAAAGCGTTGCAAGTGGCTCAATCTATTATTGAAACAAAAACAGCTCAATTAGATGTGGCTAAGGAAGAGATTAAAGCTGTGCTCCCTAAGGCTGAAGCTTTTGAGAAAATAGCAGGGGGTGATGAGAGCTTTTGTATTACTAACGCGGCTAAAGACTTACAGATAAAACCAAAGGATTTGTTTAGCTGGTTATCTACAAACAAATGGATTTATCGCCGTCCGGGTGCTCCTGGCTGGACCGCCTATCAGGATAAAATTCAACGTGGCTTTTTAGTTCATAAATTTACAGCGATTGAACGTCAAGATGGCTCAGAAAAGATCGTTGATCAAGTGCGTTTAACAGCTAAAGGCGTTGCAAAGATAGCCCATCAATTAGTTCAATACCATTAAGTAAGGTCTTCTCTTTTTATTGTCCCTTGCCCACTACGGTGGGCTTTTTTTATAGATTATGCGGTACTAAAAAAGTGGGGTGCTATTTTAAAAAAGCTTAAATATGCTTTTAAAAGAAAAAAGTTAATCAGTCAGTTCATTAAGCTATATTTTTGATTGATTATAGGGTTGCATCAAAATCACTCATATAAATAGCGACGGTTAATTTTCCTAAAGCGTCCTTAAAGTGACGTAATATATTACGTCACTCTGACGTATAACAACCGTTTAAATATTAGACAACTTCTTAAATATCATATAGATAGCTACATGTGCGAAGTATGGATTTGGCGTAAAAAGTGTGAATTGCTTATAATTTGTTGGAGTGTTATACGTCACTCTGACGTAATATCTTGCGTCAGAGTGACGTTCATTAATAGTTATGCTCAAGGAGAAATAAGTGATCTGTCCGAATTGTAAGGAAAATAAAATTCCATTTTCATCTTGGGGAAAAAATATGACTGGAACCCAAGAATGCAACTCCTGCGGCCAAAAGACAAAAATGAGTTTTTTAGGCTGGATAATTGTTTTATCGGCTATATCTCCTTGGGTTTACTTCTTCTCAATGCAAATTGCGGGTATAGATATTGGGTCAAATTTGCACACTGAATTTAGGTACTTAAGATATGGTCAAATACCATTGCTCCTCCTAATAATTCCGTTTTGTATACTTGCCGGTAAAATTGGCTTAAAAAAGGCAGAAAAGTGATATGCGCATAACAAGAGCATGCATTGGACATTTTTTCCGTTGCAAAAATTGGCATTCGCTTCGCTCATTTTATGCCAATTTTCTGCACTCCAAAAATGCAAATGATGCTGGC
>NZ_JAGSOY010000093.1 GCF_018837975.1 Zooshikella harenae
ATACCTTTTACATTTTTAGCTTTATTCCCTGACGACTTATTTTCATCCTCATCGTCACTAAAGAAGCTAATAATGTCGCCAAAAACGCTACTGACCAAATCAGCCATACCTAATAGCTTATCTGTTAGCCAACTAATGCCTTCTGCCACAAGCGTTATTGGAGATAATAAAAAACTAAATACCGCACCTAATACATTACCAACAGTCGATCCTAGAGAACCAAGCTCAGCCAACTCAGAAGCAGTAGCTTGAACAGGTGTAAATAAATTACTAAAAGCGCTAACAAGCCAGTCTATTGCAACACCAATTGCACTAAACAGTGGTTCAAGAGTACTCAATAATGGCGCAAGTGCCTGTCTAACCGGCGCAATGGCATTTAATAATCCGTCAAATAAACCAGACATAAATGCTTTAATAGGATCCCAGTATTTATAGATAATCACACCTATAACGGCAACCGCTGCGACAATACCCGCAACAAGAGCAAGCATTGGGTTTGCTAACAGTGAAGCATTAAATGCCCAAAACTGAGTTGTGGCTAAGCGAATGCCTGATGTAAAGGTTAATAATGCCCGTCTTGCTTGAAGGAAACCAAGACGCCCTAATAACTTAAATTGCCTGGTCAGCGATTTGACACCTGCAGAAAAACCTTTAGTTTCAAATGTATTCAGTACTAGATTAGCTCTACGCGATATTAACGCTGTTGTATTATTAACTAAGGACTCACTAAGTACTGCAAGCTGTTGCTGTCCTAATTCAACAACCGCATTACCAACATTATCCAATGCTTGTGGAAAGTCGGTAATTAAATTATCAACACTGGTAAACGCTGTTGTCAGGCGTGTAGCAACATTCTCAATGACTTCACTCTTCACCTTAAATGCACTCAAAATCGCTTCACTGGCACCACCAATATATTGACCAGCAAAGTCTTTTGCTAAGTCACTGGTAGCATTACCTTGCAATACAGCTTTTAGGTTTTCGCCAATAGCAGGCAGATTTTCAGTTAAATTCAATGGATTACCAATAGCGCCTCGAATATCCCCCACAAACTGATGAACAAGATCGCTTTTAACATTAAACTTTTCTGCAATCATGCTGGACAAATTATCTTGTGCATTATCAAGTAAGGCAGGTGAAATAACATTACTGAATTCATTGACTGCTGTACTTGTAACACTTGCAAAAGCGCCTTCAAAATCATTTAAAATATTAGTAAGACCACCCATTGATGCAACGATATTTGATAGCGATGATTCAACCAGTGTTTTATCAATATTCATTTTTTCGCTACTCAAATTTCCCAGCGACTCAACACCATTATTAACTAATGCTGGCGCTATATCATTTTGAATAGCGTTACCAAAGGCATCCTTTACACCAAATAAAGCTCCCGCTGTATTCGTTAATAGGTTTTCGATGCCACCAGAAGCTTGCCATATACTTTGCAATGAGTTTTCGACAAGACTTTGCTCTAACTTTAATGTGTTGGCTATTGATTGACTGACAACAGGAAGCTTAGTTGCTGCCACACTGTTAGCCATGGATTGTAGATTTTTAGTTAGTGATTGAGATAACTCGTTTGTTGCAAGTTCAGTCTGTTTACTGACTGCAGCAATCGTATTATCAAAAATAGTATTTAATGAAAGTGAAACTGCATTAGTCATAAAACTCGCCTTGCATTGCTCTTTCCTTTGCTTTCTTATGCCATATAAATAGTTCCGATAACTCCAGCTCCCAAAGCTCAGACGGGGGCCAATGAAAGACCACCGCCAAATCAGCTAAGACACTATAAATATCTTCTGGAATTACCGTTGACCTAAAAAACCAGCAACCACTTCATTTACTTTTTGAAAATCCCCTGCATCTAGATCTTCAATCGCAGAAGGCACAAGCTCAGCCAAGTCAGCAATTAACTCAATTGATTTGGTAATATCACCGCCTTTTGAGTCTTCCATTTTTTTCAAGTCTTTAGCTCTTGGACGACGAAGATAGATCGTATCAACTTCAACACCTTCAGTGGTTACAGGATAATTTAGGGTGATTTTTGATTTCATTATTTTTTCTCTTTAACTAATAATTATGATATTTAATCTATAATAGGAGAACAAAACAAAAGACAAAGCTATTGACTGAGCCTAGAGTAAGCTCTCCTTATATTTGGCCAACAGTTATTAAACAGTAAAAACGCTAATTAATATTTTTTTGAAAAATCTAATATTTCGTTATCAAACCACACCAATCGCTTTACGAATACCTTGTAGTTTATCTACGCCATTAATGACTCGCTTCATATTAATCACATCAATTTCTGCAAGAATATCTTTATCCATAGTGAGTTTATAATAAGATAATGCAACCTGAATTTTCATTGCACCTTTATCTCCTGCTTTCCATGCCCCCATATCCAACTCTTTAAATCCTCCAGCAAGGACAAGTTCAACTGCATGGACCTTACCACCCTGCTCCATTGCACCACGAATAATAATATTTTCTTTTTTCGAGTAGTTTAATTCAAACCAGTCAAAAATATTTTTATTACATTCATGCACAGTAAAACTACATTCAAGCTTTTCCATGCCCATATCGATACTTAAAGGAGTATCCAAACCACCTGCACTGTATTCCTCAGTTTTAATAGTGAGTTTAGGTAGTGTTATTTCCGAAACACGTCCTGCATAGCCTTTACCAGCAATATACAGGTTCATATTTTGCAGCACTTTAGGCATGCTAAATTTATCACTTAATGCCATTAGACAAGCTCCTCCAAGTATTCATTTGTTAAATGAGATGTAAAAGTAATATGTTCAGCGGGATAAGGTGGTGTAAACTCTATATTAAAATACACTTTTCCTTGTTGAATATTAGCAGGCGAGTTAAGCTCTGGATCTGCATAACAACGTCCTCCAATAATCGCCCCTTTTGCCTGCAAGTCACGCAAATAATTATTGACCCCTTCAGACACATGTTCGAGATAAAGCGTCGTTATATTTTGGTCAACCGCCCACATATGTGCACGTAACAAGCTTTCATTAATCATATCCGCCGTGCGACGAACCGATAGAAAACGCCATTTTTCATCTCCACTGGTAGTATGATTACCCCATAAACGAAATCCATCTTTACGAATAACCGTGGTAACATGCTTTTCATTCAATAAATTTGCACGACAGTTTTTATCGCCTAATGTAAAGTCAACAGCACGAACCAAATTACTAATACCATTAACAGGCTGATTAGAAGGTGACCACCAAAAACCCAGATCATTATCTGTACGAGAAATGATGCCAGCGACACGAGGACTCATAGGCTGATCTTGATAATTTTTAGTATCAGCATTAAATACCTGTACAAAAGGATCAACCATATACACACGTTCAGATGAAACCTGTTCTGCGTACTTAATCGCATCTGCATCATTACTGTTTGGTCCATCAACGATCACAACAGCCCGCAGCCGTTCTGCAACCGTTTTTAACTTATCTGCAACTTCAAACTGTTGGCTAAATTTGGGTGCGACCAAAATACGAGGGGTGACCCCTAAAGTAGACTCAGCACTGAGTAACGCCATAATACCTTGGTAGTGTGCACCATCATCAGACATATCTTTCAAAAATTCGGCTTTTTGAGCATCTGCTTCCGTTTGTTCAGGTACTCGAATTACCACTACCATCGCACCTGCTTGATCAAAAACGCCTTTAATCGCATCAGGTAAAGTACCTGTCTTACCCAGCTCAGCCGCTTCTTTAATATTACCAGCAATCAAAACCGGCGTATGATATGGAAATTTACTATTATCTGCTTCAGGTGCTGTTCCTACTACCCCGATAACAGAGCTTCTTACGGTACGGATGGGACGTGGCCCACTATTATCTTCTACAATTTCAATACCATGTAAAAAATTTTCAGACATTTTCGTTCCTTTATTTATTTTGTGATAATTATTTTATGTAATTTAATTTCTTATTTTTAGGTGAAATATTTCACTATTTTATTTATATTCATCTTCAAGTCTTGAAGGTAGGGGAACCTCTTGTTGAACTTTCATACGCTCTTTAGCAGCCCTTTCTAACAGAGCATCAGCGTCACTTTTTTGTCCTAAGTACTCTTTAATTTGAGCCTCTTCTAGAAGAGGTCTAACGCATTTAGTATATCTAGACCTACGTAGATGCTCAGCTTGCTGGTAGTCAAATTTATACTTCTTTTTATTATTTGTTACCCACTGATCCAATACCCACTCATCAAAATCTGTTTTTGGTTTTTTCTCTGTCCATAACGAGTCAATTGGACCCAATTCTGAAATCAACTTCGACTCTAAACAGTTTTCTTTTTTGAAAACAGTTTTACCTCGATGATCCTCAATATATTTATAACCCGTTAAGTCATCTAAAGCGATAACCGCAAAACCAGTTTTAGGAAGCAATGGCTCTGTTTTTAACGCATTGACAGGAATATGGGCTATACCACCGCGCACGCTTGTAAAATAGACGTCAGCGTTAACTTCACCAGTCTGTTCATTAAATGTCCAATATTTAACTTCTTTCATTTATCATCCTTATATATAAATCGCCATTGCACGAGCTATGTTACGAGGTCTTGTTTCTTTCCAGTTATTATCTTCACTATTTTCATTTGGGTTATTTTTTGTTGTATGATCTATAGCGGTATCATTATCTTGTTCGTGAGGACCGTCAGAAGCAATTGCATCGGCCCCCTTCGTCGCCCTTTTATTTTCATCGCTTATTGCATAGTGTTTATTTCCATTTTCATCAACAAAATCATGATAATGCCATTTTATTTGATCATTTTGATAGCTTAATATATTTCTTCCAGTATCAACTCCCCTACCGTGATCCCATACACGAATAAATTCTCCTCTTATATCGCCTGTATTTATATGTTTATTTTTAACTAAGTGCGGATACGTTTTTACCAACCGCCAGTATACTTCTACAGGTAGATTGACATTCATTTCCATCACAGCTTCTTCAGGAGGAGTTTCACTCAACCAATAAAATGGCATTCCTACCCTCCCACCATATGGAATCCACCAAAAGGGTTTTTTACTATCACTCCAGCCATCATGCCTGTTATCAATATTTGCAGGGTCTATTCCTTTACAAGTTAAATTAGGCCCTGCATACATTTGCATGGGGATTACTTGATCGTTCACTTCAACAGTACATGTTTCACCCGTTCGGTATTTTCTTTTGGGGTCATAGGGTAAAAACTGAACTGTAGATAACTTATTATTTAGTTTATAAACTGCTTTTGCAGTAGCGAGAATATCACTACTATTACTATCTAAATTATCTGTTCTTTTTGAAAAAGCATCCTCTACATATTTTTTTGATGCCAACATAATTGCAGGGTCAATACTTAATTCAACTGAACTGGCATTTGATACTTGCAACATAATCCGTAGAAACAAGCTACTTCCACTACCTTCTGTTATATTTGGCTTATATGTTTTTGGATATTTCCCAATTGCGACTAAGTTATTCTGATCATCATATATACCAAATTCAGTAATATAAAAACCACCTACTTCATCTGGTATAACAGCTTCAATAACCAACCAGTTTTTATTTTCAGGGTTTATATATAAATCATTGATTGTGCCACTCCAGCATTCTCTAACTAGTTTTGTATCAATCTCTTTTGGGAATGTTTCTTCACCATTATCACTACCGCCATCACCAACTTTAATCGTTTTTAATTTTAATTTATTACCAAGCGCTGCTGTATTAGCAAGTTGCACCTGACCTATTTTAGTTAAAATACTGTAAAATTTATTTTCCATTTAATTTATCCTACATATAGTCAAACAAACACAGAAGTCATCACTACCGTGCTTCATCTTGAAGTCAATTTGTAATAAGCAAAACACTTTAGACTGGTATAGCAATATAATTTTTTGGATAAACTGTTATTGTATTTACAGATTGATAGCCACATCCAACAAAGCAAGAAGTAGTTTCTTCTATATTTTTGACTATAAAGGGATAAACTGTTGTCGTGTTACCACTTTGTGCAGCAACACCGATATAAGGTGTTGTTGATTTGTTTGCTAAGTAAATACGTAAATCATATTGACTACGTGCATTTTTAGTTTGTTCTATTATATCTTTGATATTACTATATTCTGTTTCACTAATTCCTCTTGAACGGCTAAAAACATTTGCTCTAAATGTACCCGGTTTGCACTCAGTTTCCTCTTCATAATCAAACCACTCTTCAATTTGGATATCGACATCCGTTGCGGCTAATGCTTTTTTGAGTGCACCAATTGTTCCCTTTTGTCTATGCACACTGATCGATTCTTTTATTACATTTCTTTTAGTTCGATCATCCCATGTATTATCCCACTTATCTACAGATAGCGCCCACGCTAGCCAGGGTAAGTACTCGGTAGGACATTCATCAGGATTCCATAATTTTTTAAAAGAAATATCAATTGCTTCAGCTCGTTTTATTATAACCTCAATTTTATTTTCGAGCTCTGTACCATTAACTGGCATTAGCCTTTCTTCACTATCATTTACCTGTTTCATTATAAGTCAGTTCCAATGATATTTAGCTTAATATTAGATGGATCATCATTACTTCCAGGATTACAATAGACTACCTGATTCCCTTTAATTTTTAGTTGATTAAACTTATTTTTATCGGGTGATTTTAAAATTACCTGCTGTACACCTGGTACATGTAGAGCAGCAAGAATACCTGACTCGGTTATATCATGTCCTAGATAATGGTGTTCTATAACATACTGTTTAATCCTGTTTTCAGCTTCCTTCAATACCACCTGCTGATCAGGACCAGAATAAAATGTAATATCGGCCTCTATCTCATAATGAATTGGTGTCACAGGCTCAACAACAACTTTATCTGTTAACGGCCTTATATCTTCATCATTTAAAATGGCTTCAACACGTTTTAAAGTTTCTTGGTTTGGTGTTCCATCACCATCATAGCTTTGAACGGTTACATAAACAGTACCTGGTTCATCCTCATGCCCTGTAACATATACATCTTTTACTTTATCTGATGCCGCCAATGCATGAAATCGATAAGCTCCTTTTGGTCCCGCCGTACTGAATCCTTCAGGACCCAGAATAATTCGTTGACGCAAAACGTCGTCACTTTCAAGCATTTGTTTTTTGGGAGGCTCAGATTTAAGATCAGCTTCTTGTATAACTTTGCGTTTAATGCCTATGAGTGCTGCAAGGTTATCTAAATCCGTTCCTCTTGCATAAGCCACCATAACCGAGCGTGCAGCTTCATTAATTCGTTGGCGAATGGTGAGTTCACGATATGCCGCCACTTCAAGTAGTTTATATACAGGGTCCGACTCCAGTAAAGCACTATAGTCAGAGTAAATTGCTTGAAAATCACTCAATAATTCATCCAAAATAGCTTCATAATCCAGCGTTTCAACAACATCTGGTGCAGGAAGCTGTGATAAATTAATTTCTGTTGTCATACATCTATTCCTTTCAATGTAATGACCTGTTGCTCAGGTAAATAAATACCTTGTAGTTCAAAACTCGCAGTACCTTGTGTAAGACGTTTTAGGGTTATCTGCTGTAATCGAAACCTTGGCTCCCAAAGAACAAGCGCATCAGCAACTGCAGTATAAAATGCAGCAATCGTTTGTTGATTCAATGGTGCATCAATAAAATCGTGCAGCCTACAGCCATAATTACGCCTCATTACTCGGCTTCCTAGAGGAGTAGTTAAAATATCAATAATTGATTGTTTTAAATGTTCTAACCCTCCAATTTCTTTTCCTGTATACCGGTTCATACCTAACATTATTGAGTATCTCCTGTTGGAATTGCTTTACTATGTGCGCTTACTGTATGAGTATGCTTATTATAAATAGCCCGGTCTTCCGCCATACTTCTTGTTTTATCTGTTATATCTTGTGTTGAGTTTATATTTCCTTCAACATGCACATCACCTTTAATCAAAACACCTCCTGCACTTATAATTTCAGTTGTACCACTACCTGCAATATTTATTTTTAACTGGCTATTTTTTCGATCATATATAAAAGTTGTATTATCCTTATACCGCTGTATATGAATATCTGGATGGTTTGCTAATTTATCAAACTTATTTTGGTATAATGCAGGTAACACTACACCTTGTTCTAGCTCTCCATTTGGAGAAAACATTATTACTTGCTCGCCAACCTCTGGTGCCCAATAATCAAGATCATTGTGTGCCCTTGTGGTGAGCCATGGTAACCAACTGGACATAAAATCGCCTGACTTTACTCGAACAAGTGCATCATCATAATCAACATCTATAATCACACCAATAATGACTGTATTAGCTAGTTTTCTCTCTAACTGAGATACCCTGTAAAGTAAGCTATCTCTCATTACTGTTAACCTCTGTATATCGCTCTGCAATACCAAAGTCATCTCTATCTGAACTAAAGAAAAGATGCTTAGGGTTAACGGGTGTATCTATACTAGCGTTATCACTCGCTAGCTGCATGGTATGTTGCCATTCTACTTGCCAGCCATTCACTAAATGATCACCTATTTTATTAATACTCAACGTATTGGCTATAACACTCCTTGCAGGTGTTATACTATTTACTCCCCAATTATTTGACTTTATAAATCGTAATACCTTATCTAATAAGTTAAGTGATACCATATCATCCATCCAGTCATCTTTTGCTTTATTAAAATAGTAGATTAAATAAGTAATCTCATACTCTTGTGTATCAAAAAAGTCTTGCTGTTTTGGACTCAATTGTTTTGGTGTAATACGTAAAGCAGGAAAATCATTAACCGTTAACTGTGGATTCCTGATATCCAAGATACCCGTTTGCGATCCAATATTTTTAGCTTCACTTATATTATCTTCAAAGCATTCAATGATTCTTTCTGTTATCTCTGCTAATTTCATAAGTTTCCCACTCAAATTATAGATAAATAAAGTGATTGATATTACACATAATATTCTCAGTAATTACACTAATAAGTTGCATCATTATTCTATTGACTTACTGATACATTATTAGGATTCAGTGTATCTATATCATTTTTAAACCCAAAGGGAACAAGGGTTATTGTCAGTATTTGACGGCCTGCCTTAACAAAATATTCATTAAGGGTATATCAATTGCTTAATTTAGACTCAATTAGTCTGTCAAGCTTATTACTAATAAGCTGTAGATCATCTCTTATTTCACTTTTAATATCAGTAATTCTTTTATCCTGCCTCTGCTGCATTTCCGCAAGATGGCCGATAGATTGACTATTTTGATCAATTCTCTTATCAATCGAACCACCCCATGTAAAAAGTGATATAACGACTGCAAATGTGCTTATAATATGAGTTACACTTATATTTTTATCCAAATGCCAATGTTTCATTTGTGAATCAGTATTATCTAACAATTTTTCTCCTTTAATACATATTTATTAGTTATACAAAATACTTTCCTATTGCCATTAAAGTAAGGGCTTTCTAAAAATAGTGATTTTATTGTAAGAGCAAGGAAGCACTGCACGGAGGTCCGTAGTGTATAAGGAATACATGAGGATCCGAGTAAAGAGCTGACACAGCTATCACGAAAAAAGTGCATTTTTAGAGGCGCCCATATTAATAAATATCAATATTTACACTTCAACTGTAACACTACTTTGAAATGCACTTACTGATCATATTTTAACCTATAGGGAATCAACAATATAACTTTGAAGTCCCCTACAAATACTGTTGACGCCATTATATTGATTCTTTTGCTATACGTTCAGGTGAAATATTTCATTTATTATATCCTTAACGTATCACTTTTATATCCCTAGATTTCATCGGACTTGTATCATTCTTGGTCAACAACAATATGATGTAACTTATCCACCTATTTTGGAGGTTAAGCACCTAGCTGGCTGTTATTTGGTGGATTATATCTATGCAGAAACGGAGGTGATTGATCCAAACTATACTCATGACTCAAGAGTGTATGATGCTAACCGATTTATTGTAAAAGAGCTTATAAAGATAGTCGATGAAAGCAACTCACATGTCAGACGTCAGCATTTCATGCAAGCTGATAGTCATGCCGGAAGCACAACTTTTATGATACGGCATCATGGTGAAATCTGGCATAAAAACCCATCTTATCGCTATAAATACCTTGGCCGCTTTGATGAAAATGATCGCTGCTCAATAGAAACCATAGATAATTCAAAACCAATCTGGGTAAAAGAGATTCTTAGTCTAGATGAAGGTCCTCGTTATCAATGTTTAAGCCAATGGAAAGAAAATCAAACGTTATTTTTTATGGTAACTTATGAATAGAAAGACAGAATAACGTCAAAACAATGTTCTCTGAAGGCTATAGACAGGCTTTGGTGAAAGAATTAGGTAAAGTTTGATCTGTGCATTTACCAGATCATGAATGTACAGCAGTAGCTGTCTTGGCTAATGAACGACAAGCTTTTTGGGATATTTTAAAAATACGTTAGATGGGTCCAGTGGCTTTAATGAACTTAAAATTGTTGATGGTAGTAGTAGAAATTCAAAAATATCATCTTTATTAGAGCGTTACTATAAAACGGCAGAAACTAATAAAAAGCACGCCAAAATTGTCAGAAACTCATTGTATAAAATCACAGAAAAACATCGTTATTAATACCATGTTAACTACTGTATACAGTAGTTAACATGGTGTATAGTGAAGAGTATAGAGCTACTAAAGAGCGTATAGTGGCACCTAGGGTCTGTTATAGCTTAATCGTGGTTTTATTTTACATGATTTCCAAATGAAAAAACTTTACGAGCCACAAATCCAAGTACAT
Organism: Zooshikella harenae; assembly: GCF_018837975.1. Classification (GTDB taxonomy): domain Bacteria; phylum Pseudomonadota; class Gammaproteobacteria; order Pseudomonadales; family Zooshikellaceae; genus Zooshikella; species Zooshikella harenae. The sequence goes on from NZ_JAGSOY010000093.1 coordinate 10,833, forward strand.
ACCAAACAAGGGTGAATACCCATAATACAACGACGATGTTCCCTTTGCCATAGAAGCTATCTATCTCAACATCACTTGGATCATCAGGATTATAGCGAATTCGAACAGGGTAACCTATATCGTAATGTTTAGGGTCAACGGTATGATTTGTTTTATACTGAACCTCTTCACCATTTGGTAGATCAAATTGAATTATTGCATAATGTACTGTTACATTTTTGCTTTCATAATCAGCCTGGAAATTTTTGACATAACCTAAATCTGGCTTTCCTGACATAATATTTGATAACCAAAAAAAAGTTAGAATTAAGCTAATGATTGCAAATATATAAGCTGGTATCATTATTGCCTTTTGAAAATTCATTTTATATCCAACTATTATCTACGTACAAAGTATATTTGATTTTTAAAGTGGCTAGTCTATCTAGGCTAGCGATATGTCACTTGCCAAATAACTGGATATGGACCATTTTCACATGAGTGGCATACAAGCTCATCATTGCGCGTTCCTTTGAGATTAAGCTCAAGCTCAGATTCTGCTTTACTAATTTGACAATAGTCTGTTATATCTGGTCGACCTTGATACAAGGTGATATTATCCCCTTCCAGACAAACGTTAAACGTCAACTCAGCAATCGCGCGCTTGCCATCTATTTCCAAGTATGCTCTGTAACCGCTTATTTTGAGCTTATAGTCAACTTGGTTAAAATCATTACTCTCTTTAATTTCTTTAGGAATATACGTTCCATTAAAAGGATTCAATGCCTTTCTTACTTCGCCAAATGCAAATACATATACAAGCATGTAATACATATAGATTAAAAAACCAGTAGCCGCTAAAACAACAACTCCAGAAAGTTGTTTTCCCTTAATCATGAGAATAGCAAGTCCACCAAAATAACACATCATGATAATGGGAACAAACGTAACAATAAGTACTAGCCAAAATCCAACCAGTTCTGATAAATCGGAAAAGGTTAATCCTCTATACAAGGCATAACCAATACCAACGACAAATGTCATAATATATACAAACAAGAAAAACTTAAACGCTTTTTTAATTTCCGACATCAAGAGTATTCCCAACAAGTAAACATAATCAACTAATATCAGTTATAAAACCTCAGTATTCACTTAACAAGATAATCATTTATTAAAATTTCTAGCACTAACGTTGAATAATGATAGGTCAACTGTATAACTTTAGCTCTCATTATGTGAACTCATTCATTAATGATAATTTCGAAACGAAGCTAATTCTACTAACCTTTGACTATATATAGTATACGCTAAAGTCTGTATTAAATGGAGACCTGAATGTTCATGAATAGACATCATAATGCTTTTAATTTAAAGTATTGTGTTCTTTTTCATCCTCTTAACAGATTGTGATAAACATAGACAGGAACTAGAAGCCTTCGAACATACCGAGAGAGGATAGACTACCCTATTCTTGTGGCAAACAGTTCAATGCGCATTATCCATGCCTCTGTCTATCTCTGGTGGAAATATGAATATGTATACCCTTGCATTTTTTAGCCTTCAATCACATTTTTATATTATCTACAAACTTTTGAAAAACATATAATCTTTCAAAAATAAAATTTGTGACAATCGATATATTCCATACGATATAAAATATGCAGAAAAAACATCGATCGAATAGTGAATACCTCCCAATAACACTATAACCAGGAAAAACAAAGAAAAAATTATATTTACAAGCCTTAGCAGTTTGTTATCCCAAAATATGAGCGCTGCTAAAAACGGTGCACCTACATGACCTGAAAAAAACAAGTCGCCTGTAAATGTATAATAATTTATAATATTATCTGGTACAATAAGTGTGGTTTCAGGAGGACCCAAATGAGTCAACACATTAAAAAATGCCCTTATCAGAATAAACAATGAGAATGTCTTAGATACACATCCAATCATTTTGGGTTGAACAATGACATACAAAAAAAACAAAACCCAATATAAAGTCGCACCATAGACATGTATCGCATTCACATCCATTAGTGGTATATGATCTAGTAACAAGTCATTTACAGAACAGCCTGCGACTTCAGATGAGTATTCTCCTGCTAGTTTTGCTACTAAAAATGAAAAACATAAAAATGCAAATCCTAAAATAGCTGAGATATAATATGGCCTCCCTTTAACTTTTTTCATAAACACACTCAATAGCTTTTAAGTATAATTTTTCATAACACTCTGTTGTTTTTTGTATAGAATGTTTATAAGCTAACCCCCTACTGTTTTCTTTCATTTTCATCATTAACTTATTATCTTTTATTATTTTAAGCAGGCAAGCTGCTGCCTGTTTATAATCATAGGGTTCAAATAAAAAACCATTTTCACCTTTTATAACTAGTTCAGGTAGAGCCATTGCATTTGCAGCAACAATCGGCAAACCAGAAGCGACAGCTTCTAAGGCAACAATACTTTGTAACTCTGCAGTTCCTGCATGAAAGAAACAATCTACTAAAGAAAAAACATGTGGGTATTCTTCATTAGAAAGGTACTTTGTAAAGTATACTTTATCATCAATAGCAAGTTTTTTGACTAGTTTGAGAATTTCATTGTATTCATTCCCTACCCCTGTAATGATCAACTGACATTCTACAGTTTTATTTACCTCTTTGACTGCATAAACAATTGTATCAATATTTTTTTCTTTATCCAGCCGTCCAGCATAAAGTACTGTCGGAATATTTTTGAGACCAAATCTTTTTACTAATAATGTATTTTTCTCTCTTGGCTTAAAGATTTCAAGGTCTACCCCGCATGAAATAGGTAATATTTCACCTGGCAAATTTAGCTTTCTGAGCAATTCTGCAGCAGTTTTTGTTGGCGTCGAGTATAAAACAGCCTTCTCAAACATTTTTTTCACCCACTGCCATGCTAATTCATTAAAATATTTTTCAACTTTTAATGACAAATGAGTGTAATGAAAAAAATTCCCAGGCATAAAGTGATTTGTTGCAACCATAGGAATATGAAATTTTTCACCGATTTTTGAACATATATCACCCAAAAAGAACCGTCCTTGAAGGTGAATAACTTCTGGATTAAATTTAAGAATTGCATTTTCAATTTTTTTTCGAATAAAGATCGGCCAACACACTCTAAAGTTTTTATAGATAAGTGCTGGAAATGATCGAACTCTAAAAAGGTTCACACCTTCATAAGTATCATAACACGACTTCATAGTTCTTGATGGACATATAACAAGCACATCATGATTCCTATGAACTAAGGACTGTGCTAACCTATGTGTGAAGTAAGCGCCTCCATTTAAATCAGGAGGATAACTATCCAAGACTGTTAGTATTTTCAAATATTTTCCACTATTAACTACAAATAAAAACACCTATACAACCGTCACAATAACGATAATATAAAGATTATTTTTTATATATACTTATCATGACCGATTAAACTTAGTCACACCCATTTGATGAATCACTATCACAAGTACTACTACTGTTAGTATCATTATTACTGTAATCAGTATAACAACTATTGCTTGCATTATTTGTTTTTTGAGTCTTTGTATTACTACTTTTGACAACCATTTTTCTAATTAAAATAGCACCATAAAACAAAACAAATACAGTTATGCAGGTAAAGATAAAGGGTACTAAAATGTAACCAGTATCATTACTAGCAAACACTTTACTTGAAACCAAACACATGGCTAACAAGATTACTCTCAACATGACACCTTTCACTCCTAAGTAATCATTTTAAAACAAAGTATCATTAGTTTATAAAATATACTACAGCAGTATAGATATCTCTATCATACAAAGCATTTTTTGGTAATATATGAGTACATGTTAGACTTTAAATGTGAACTATAACACCATGTAAATTTTATTTCGTATTAACAGCAGTAATTAGTAGTTTGCTTGCCTATTGGCTGTTAAATATCAATTCTTTTAGGAATTGCTTTTAGGGCAATCGCATATAACTTTACCTTCATAAAAGCCATTTTTTCCTAAAGACCCTCTGTCTACCATTGACACAATCTATACTCATTACAAATTATTTTAATATGCAATTGCTCAGCCCAATATTGCGTATTCATAATGAGTGAAATTTACCCACAGTGATAGCGTTTTAGGAGCGAAATCAAGTGATGAAGTGAAAGAGCTTATGATTAATAAGTGACAGGAGCGGCAGTTAAATGCACCCGCATAAACGGCATTCCTTCCCCCCCCCATGTTAGTCAATAGTGCAGATGACAAGGCATAA
>NZ_JAGSOY010000094.1 GCF_018837975.1 Zooshikella harenae
CAATATGTCAACCTAAAAAAACTTCGGAATCGAGTATGAATATCACGTAAAAAGCATAATAAAAATGGAACTCATTTAACTTCACTACTTGATATGATCTTTCCTCTTAGTTGTTTTTTTACAAAGAAGAATAATAAAACAAGATGATTTTTGGCTGCAGTAAATGAAGTGAAGGATGATGGGAAATTAGCGTTACTGCTGGAGAGTTATAATATCCATCAGTGAAAGATCGTTTTAATTGGTTATATGGTTCACTTCAAAAAGCTTTGTCTATCAGTCGATTTTGTAAACGTAGCTTTAGTACCAATTTTTACATTGAAAAGATAAATACTTCCGTAGACATCATTACCTTAAAGCGTAAAGCTAAATTGACACGTGAGTAATTTGATGTTGTTACATATCTTCATAGCTAAGGTAGTAAGCAATTGATAGCATTAAACTGTATTTTTTTGATATTTATTGGAATTAACTACTTGTCATCTAACGTTAAAAAATATTTTAATTTTTATTTAACTGTAAACGAACTGACCTGTTTAAGTAACAGTTAAGAGTGTAAAAAGTGTAACTATACAAATTAAAATTAGTAAATATAAAGTAAAATGGTTACTAACATGCTAAATAAGACACCTGGTTTGTTTGCGTGGTCTGTATCTGATCATGATGGTGTAGAGAGATATTTTAAGATTATTTTTCATGAACATGAAGAAGGAGCTAAACAGATAGCTAAATATGCTATGCGTTATAAAACGGAAGAACTTGTGGCGCATAGAGAGCCTAAGTTCGATCGTTATGCCGTTTTGGGATATGTACCTGTTTCTGAGCTTCTTATATATGGGTGGTCGGCAGTATGTGGTGGTTGTGGTAAGACAATAAGCCTTACTCAAAAAAGGAATTTTAAAGATGTTATGACTGAAGGAGAGGAAATTTGGTGCAATATCGACTGTTTTATTAAACAACGATTTCGAGAGAAAAAGCATAATGATAGCAATTATGAAAGAGAAAATTTGTGTACGCCAGTTCAATTGGAACTTTAATACTATAGCGTTAAAGTTCGTATGTTATAAAAAAGTTAAAGCGTCGCTTGGTGCTTTCTCCGCCAAGCTGCTGGTGTAATGCCATAAGTTTTCTTAAACTGTCTGATGAAATGAGTTGGATCACTCCATCCAAGTTCCTCAACAATTAGGTTGATTGGTGTACTGCTATGTAATAGTCGTGAGCACGATTCAGTTAAACGACATCTTATAATCCACTCACCAATAGAATATCCGGTATTTTTTCTAAATAAGGTTGCAAGGTGAGAAGGGCTTGTATGAGTAGCAAGAGCCACATCTCTGAGAGATATAGCTGATAAGTAATTATGTTGAATATAATCTAGTGCATTAACAATTTTATTGGAGTAACTTGAAGTATCGTTGTCTTCTGGAATTGCTTTTTTAACCTCATTGAGTATTAAAAGTAATATAGACTTAACAACTTCAGTGTAATCGATCTGGGCGATCTTCAGTTCCTTTTGTAATTCTTCCAACAACATTGTCACATAAAACATACGCTGTTCGTTGATTTTAAAAACGGGTAAAGCTCCTAATCGGACTTGGCGAAATGAATGCATAAGTGGGCTGTTTTCATTGAGATTTAAGCAACTTGGGCAAAAGCCAATTGTCCATATATCAAGGTTTTCTCCTTCAAGTATTGAATGAGGTGCTCCTGAAGGAATAAGCAATCCCATATTGGGCGCCAATTCAATGAGTTCTATGTGATGCATCTTGAGGTGACCAGTTTTTACGATCACAAGAATGTTTTCAGTCTGAGAGCCGTGAATTTCTGGGCTAATTTTCTCTATGGTGTGGTGTTCCAGGCATATCGAATGCTGAGGATGCATAATGTAGCTCTTCATAAGTAATCAAACAATAAGCCGATTCTAACGAAAAATGAGCTATTATAACTAGCTGAATTTTAGATAATACTCTTCCTATGGAAAATGATAAGCCGATTTTGAATAGGGTCTTATAGTAGGAGGATCATCAATGAGTATTACCCTTGCATTAATGGGGTTAGCGCTTCATATGCTAATATGGGAAAAGCTTCCTGATTGGGGTGCCTGGTTTAACTGGTTAATTGAACGACTTCCTAAGCCCCTGGCTTACTTATATAAAGCTTGGCATTGTCCATTCTGTTTTGGTTTTTGGGCTGCACTTACCTTACATGCTTTGACAGGGGTATATACGATTGAACATCTAGCAACAATGCCTGAGCATTTGGGCGTTGTGGGTATTCCTATAGCTTGGTTTTTAGATGCACTCGCAACTGCATTGCTCATTATGTTTGGTAGCTTATGTTTTAGCGCAATCTCAGGACCAGCTATTAAGGGCTATCAGCTAAAACAATCGTTTCATACAAAAACAAATGAAGATGGACTGGCTTGATATAATAGTAGGTATGACTGTGACGCATAAGTGCTGAGTTATGGTTGGCTATGATGAACCGAAAAAATATGATAGGAAAACTCTTGCTGAATACACCTAGACTTATTATCAGTCAATTAGATAGAAATTGTCTTGGTGATGAAAAATATTATGTTAACGATGTGGTAAAACTGTTTAATCCAAAAGTATTACACTTTCTTCCTGATGAGTGGAAGAATATTAAAACGAAAAAACAAGTAGTGGACTGGTTAAAAGTACAGTCAGATGAAGGCGATGTGTGCTTTATTAAACTGAAGAAAGAACAAAAAATAGTTGGGTTGCTGTTTCTTTATGGCAATAAAGAAAATGAATTAACATTAAATATAGGGTATCTATTAAATGAGCAATATTGGGGAAAAGGCTATGCAAGTGAATTGTTAACTCATTTAATAGAATACCTTAGAAAAGAAAAACGTATAAAGCGACTGATAGCTGGAGTGGAAATAGAAAATAAAAGCTCAATTAGGCTATTGACAAAATGTGGTTTTATACAAAATCATGTAGTAAATCACGTTGCATGTGAAAGTATATATTATGAGTTGGAGTTAAGTTAAAATGATGTTGCTGTACACTTTATATACAAAACGAAGGGTTTTTAGAGGCGGCTGTCAAGCGATGAAGCCCCCGGAGCTTATATTAATCAGTGATTGGGGGGAAGAGTGCTGACAACAAACCCTAAAAATGATTCGTGAAGGGTATATGTTCAGTAAAAAAATGGTTACACGCACATTTGTAGAAAAAGTGAATAGCTTTATCAAAAAGAAACCTCGAAAACGAAACAATCGTTCAAAATGGGTTGAGGATTACTATACCCATAACGAAGGGGTCTTAGTGAGAGCAGTCTGGTTTTTATATCGATAAGTAACTAGAGTGGTAGCTAAATGCTTCTCGATAATTGCTTTTGGATTGCTCTAATAAATAACATCCATATCATTGCATTTCCAACGGTCTTGTTGGTCAAGAAGGAAGGCTGCAAGCCCTTTGTGCCTAGTGGCCCATGCAATAAATAGGGTAACAACTACTTCCCCACTTGTCTTCTGGTAGTGTTGCTTTTTCTTGACGTAGACCCTCTATACCCGTAAAAAGTGAAAACAAATGGCTTTGAAAAAGGGCATCCATACTTTATGTATGCACCATTAGAGGGATATATCTACAGCAAAGTATGCATTTAATTACCACCCTAATATAATGTATAATACAACTGTTAAGTATGTAGTTACTAGAAGTGTATTATGATAAAGAAAATAATAGCAGTGATTTGCTTTTATCCAATAGTTGTATATGCTGATTCTTGCATGAAACCACAAGACCCGTGGCTTGAGTTGACTATAGCAATTCGTCAAGGCAATTTACCTGACATATCATGCTTTATAAAGTTTGTAAATATTAATGGTTATGATTCAACTGATATAAAATTAAATACACCATTGCATCTAGCCGTAAAATATAATCAGATTAACAGCGTTAAGCATTTAGTTAAATTAGGTGCAGATAAAGAAAGCTTCAATCTCTTTCATGAAACACCGCTCTACTTTTCTGTAAGAAAAGGGCGTGACGATATAGCGGCTTATTTAATTTTAAATGGAGCAAATATTGAAGCTAAAGACTATTCTGGAGCGAGTATAGTTTACTTGGCTGTTAGAAGAAATAATTTTTCTTTAGTCAATTTGTTATTAGAAAAAGGCGCTAGAACAAATTTACAAATTGAAACCTCGAACGGCAAAGTTGATTTTTTAAATTACGCTAAAATCGTTGGGGATAAAAAAATAATAGATCTGATTATGAATAAACAAAAAAGGTAGAGCTAATAATGCGCGTTTTGGTTTTGGTTTTTGCATTAATGATTACAAAAAATACTTTCGCAGAAATATATAAGTGGGTTGATGAATATGGTGTGACACACTACAGTGAGAGAGCGCCAGTGGGTATAAAAGTAAAAAGCATAAAATTTGAAAATGAAGATAAAAATTTCAAAGAAGAAGTAGATAAAACTGATGAAACCCAAAAGCTGTCTAAGGGATTAACTAACCTTATTATGAAGGATTATGGAAACGCAGAAGAATTAGATTGCCAAAAAGCCGTTGATAATGGTAATTACTCACTTGATGTAATGCAGGAAAATATTAGAAGAAGTTTGAAAAATGGATATATAACAAGAGAGAAATATGAGAAAGGAAGTGCTGCATTCGATGAGCTAAGAATTACATTAGCTACGGATAAGTGTGAAAATTCATCAGATGAATGGAAAAAGTATTATTTATGTTTGACTAATTCGATGAATACAATTTTTTCTTGTGCTAATAAATACCTTAAGTAAGAGTGTTTAAACTTTATTAATAATAAAATGGCAGTTTATAGCTTGCATTATAGGTCTATAAATTGTTAGGTAATGTAAAAATCTTGTCAGGGCAATTAAATATAAAAATAGTTTGAGATGAATATAGATTGTACCAATGCAGTGCATGAATTTATTTGTGTTTCCCGTAGAAGAGGATCATCCTTGATCTTCACTGCTTACAGCACCAGTGATATTTTGATGTACGTTAGTTTTGTAAGACAAAGGGTGGATGATGCATGTCGAACTTCTTGCCGTAAGAATGCGGCAAACAAGCCTCTATGAAAGTATTCACAGTAAGGAACAGTCTTTGGGTAAAATATAATTTAGTACAACTAGCTTTTTACCATGGCCTTAACAATACTCTTCTGTTTCCTCTAAAGCACCATCAAGTGACTCATCTTTTGTATCATAAGTAGCTATTACGCAATAGGTATCATTTTGATGAGGAATTAACCTTGTTTTTAAACGGCTTGGAATAGTGAATAACTTTACTTTGTTTATGGCTTTCGATTATTTAAAAATTATTGAATTAGCTAGTTTACCATATAAATGTTAAGTTGCACATAATAAATATACGAATTATAAAGTTTGTCTGCTATTAATAGTCAGTAAATAAATATTGTTGGATTGTAATCGTTTAACTACTAGAAAATATTGGAACTAATACTTGATATGTTAATGTTTTATAAAATAGTATATTTTTTTCATATACACATAACGAAGGCTTTCTAGCGAGGCTGGTTTGGCCTGTTAAGACTAGTTATAAGAAAAATCGTTGTTTAAAAGCGCTAGCTTGGGTGTTAGGTGATGAAACCATAGAAACTGTATTCCCATCTTCTTAGATGGTCAAACCTTTTGTATCCCAGGGGGGTAAAAATGACTCTTGAAGGGAAAAGTACCTGAGCAACATGATTAGGAATTATACTATCATGCTATATTTGACAAGCTTGTTTAGACTGTTTACGTGTTTGATGGTGACAATTGTATTAAGTGGATGCGGGCTAACTGAGTACACTTTAGATAAAGCTGAGAAGCCTGATTTTAAGTGGAAATATTCGTACAATCGTCCAGCAATCACGTATGTGAAAAAAGCATACTTAATTGAAGATAAATACCTGAGTTTATGTATGGATGTTCAGTTTGATAGAGGAAAGTCATCAAAGGAATATAGTTATACAATTCATTTTGATGAATTAAGTGAATACGTTAATCAAAAAATAATAAGTGATGTTTTTACAGTATATGAAGTTGATAACTTACGTTTTTCAGAAGGCTGTTAAAATTCAAATGAATTACAACGTTTATCCATTGAAGAAGTTACTCCACAGCAGATTAAAAAGTTTAAAAAGAATGTATCTGAGACTAAAATATATTTAGTAAAAAAAGCTAATCCTAAACAAAATTATTTGGCTTTTACATCAGTTAAACCTGTCATGGGTAAAAATAATACAATTTTATTAAGAATAAAAAAATAAAGAAAATAAATGGAGTCTCTATTGATACTGGGTTTTTATAGTATGGGGCTGTTCCATTTGCCATCATTGGGGATGCTGCAATAATCGCCGTAAGTTGCAAACCTTGTACAGGTGGGTTTTAAATATCAAGAAAATCGGATATAAAAATAGCTCATGATGAATATAGATTGAGCTAATGAAGTGCATGAATTAATTTGTGCTTTCCAAAGCAGAAGATCTTTCTTGATCTCTACTGTTAACGGTGCTCACTGCACCTGTAGTATTTCTCACTAATGATATTTTGATGTACGTTAGTGGTAGGCAAGGGAGGTTGCCACAAGGATGTGGCAATCAAGTCTCCATGAAAGAAGTTATGAGCTAGGAGCTTAGCCATGAGGACAAACAGTGGGGCATGTATTGTCACTTAGCTACATTTGTGGCTTTTTGTTTACTTTAGCGTATATTATAGCTCCCTTAATAATATGGTCGATAAAAAAAGATGAATATGCATTTGTTGATGACTAAGGAAAGGAAGCACTTAACTTTCAGATAACCATGCTTTTTGCGTTTATTATATCGATTGTATTATGCTTTTCTTTTATTAGATTTCTGTTGTTACCAATATTAAGTATCTTTGGTTTAATAGTGATTATTATTGCTATTGTTAAATCATCAAAAGGTGAAGCTTACCGATACTTATACTGTATCCGTTTTGTTAAGTAGAGCATAGTGGCTTTGTTTATCTAAAATTGCAGATGATAATTCTAGAGTAGCATCTCTCTATCAAGGACTAACTGATCACTATATCGATAATAAAGGGTTTCTACTTTGTCTAGTTTTAACAGACCAGGTTATGTTTATTAAAAACGCTTCATTATAGGAATATTTATAATGAAGTGTTCTGCTTGTTAAAATTACTAGTGTAATGGATGCTAAAAAACCTTGCTTAGCAATCTCTTCTTGGAGTAGTGTCCCAACTGTAAAGTAATGAAAGTTACAAAGGAAGGACGGGGGTTCAATCTTAGCTTTTTTTAAAGTTATTCTTATATTTTTATTCAAAAATACTTAAATGTATAAATAATACTAGTCATAAACTTGAGCAACAGACAGGGAATTAACTAAACTAAGTTTATTAATTAATGCATAAAAAATGAGAGAAATATGATTAGAGCACGCTATTGTGTTCTTAACGGAATCAGCTTAGCTATTTACTTACTTATGAGTCATATAGTTCTCGCTGATGATATATCACTCCGAACGGATTACTGGTGTCCTTATTCGTGTGAAGAAGGTTCTGATAAAAAGGGTGTGTTAATTGATATAGTTGAGTATATTTTTAATCGTAAAGGGCATACACTCAACTATAGATTAGTTCCTTGGAAAAGAGCCATTGCTAAGACTCGTTCAGGAGAGTTTAACGGAATAATTGGTGCTTTTCATAATGACGCACCTGATTTTATTTTTCACCAAGAACCTCTTGCCTATTCAGTAAATGTCTTCTTTATACACTATGAAAATAAATGGCAATATACAGGTCTTGAAAGCTTAGCTCAAATAAGATTAGGGGCAGCTTTAGGTTATAGCTATGGTGTTAAATTGGATAAGTATATTGAAAATAACAAAGGTAAAATATATTTGGCTTCAGGGGAGACTCCTATCGTTGATCTAGTTAGACTATTGATGTTTAAAAGAATTGAGGTGGTAATTGAAAATAGATGGGTGATGGAACATTATCTAAAAAAATTGAACAATCCTATTAAAATACTTGAAGCGGGTATTAGTTCTTATGATCCTGTTTATGTGGGATTTTCACCAGTGAATCCTTTATCTTATCAGTATGCTAATGAAATAGATCAAGAATTAGTAAAAATGAAACGTGATGGAACATGGATGAAAATTTTGAATTTTTATGGTCTTCTGCCAAATAAATTAACCAAACTAAAAGCACATTAGATTCAACCAGTTAATATATCAAATGTCTGAAGGCTATATTAACAGTGTAGGGAGGATGTTTTAGTTAAAAGAGTACGAAACATTTGTTATGTATGTAATAATTATAGTTGGTTAACCATATGCAAGTTTTATAAAGGTTATTTACCTTCTTGATTTCTATTTGAATGTCTAGTATAACTTACAGTAATTAAATTTATTGTAAATACTAATTAAAAAGAGAAAGAAATACTGAGATTATTGTTCCTTATTACATTAGGTTTAGGTCAAACTAGGAAACTTATGCACAAGGAAGAACTTTCCAAAATGGGAAGTGCGAAAATATATTTTACTGAGTATTTAGGTATTCCTTGTATCCACAAAGTAAATGTTTCACCTATTGAGATGAGTTTTTATAAACAGGTTGCACCTCAACTAAAAAAGCAAGGCATTAATATACCTAGACTGATTGATACTCATGGAAATGACTTATTTATCGAATATATTCCTAACCAAGTTCCTCTTAGCGAACTTAACAAAGCACCAGAAACGTATCAGCAGTTTGTATTAATTCACAATTGTAGTTTACCTTTTATTCCAGGTTGTAAGTTGCATTGTTGGACATTTGAGCAAACACAAAAAGCATTATCCACACTCACTCTACCTAAAGTTACTGAAGATTTATTAAATCACTTATGTAACTTAAGCACTGGCTTGTTTCAGCCAAGCTCCTTTATTTCATGGGATACTAACGCTGGAAATTGGGGGAAGCGTAACAATGGTGAATTTGTTTTGTTCGACTGGGAACGATTTGGACAAGGTAGTCCTGCGATTGATCTTGCTCCATTAGTACATGGATTGGGCAATTAAGCAGCTTACACTGATGTAGTTAAACGCTATATCAAGTATAATTCTATTACAGAAGGAGCTGAGTTGTATAGACAGCTTATTCTTGCTAAAGCGTGGATAGTGGTAGAAGTAGTTAATTTATTAGTCATAAGGAAGAATGCTATGACGGATAAATTTATAAATTGGTATAATAATATACTTCCTGATTGATTTGAGATGGTTCTAACCTTACTTTAATATATTATTAGTTGAGTAATGAGTTATAAATAAATGCATGAAAAGGTATAATATTGATATCATTGTTCCCATAATTTTGTTTATAAATATTAATCATATTAACTTTGTGTTAATAGTGATGCAAAATTAGTTAATAATATTAAAACTGTTAGTAACTAAGATGTTAAATAATAAAAGTCAAAAAACCAGTAAATAGTACATATCATAGCTGACATAATAAGAAAAACGGTGCTAACTAACAATGTAACAATGAGTAACGTTTTTTTTCTACTGGTGCTCACGCCTAATTAATCCTCAAAAGTTTTTTACATGTTATCATGTATCTTTATTTTGACATAGTAATTAAGCCTCTTTGTATCAAGTCCTTTTACTTCTCCATCAAACTCATTCATTACAATATTGATTGCTGTAAGTCAGTATTCACTTAACGCTATGATGTACAAATGAAACAAAACATTAGTCTTGATACGATATGCTAGCAACATTATGATAGGCCTTGTGAGGTCGGTTTTTATGTACTCCGTGCATTAGCCGCAAACTCGGGCCTGGCCATGCTAGGCTCGATCCTTCCCACAAGGCTTACCATCGATTTAACTGAAATGTATAAAAAAGAAACCTAACTGCCCTGAACATTGAAGAATGTTAAAACAGGCTTAGTACACATGAGCAACTATACAATAGATGAGGTCTTTACGAAGCAACGAATTAAATATCAATCAAAGTTAGCATTAGGTGAAGGTATGGTCAGGAGATTTTCTTGTATCATAAATTGAATGTATTCAAAGGCATAGTGGTTAATTTGATCAATTAAGTGGAGAAGTAATCAAAATCCTGAGTGCTTCAGGAAGTTATGAATACCCAGGCTATCTGTTTCATTTGAGGCATGACTAATAGCTGCTAAAGTAAAATAGAGTTTCATTCTAATAAGGTTAAGCTATTTGGAATGATAGTGGTTATAAAGATTATATATAAAGACCATTATTGCTCAGTTTTAGATCACTATAAGCAGTGAATACTTTAACTATTAATATTCAGGTAATTTAAATATGAACCGCAGCATGGTTATAAAGTATGTTGATATAATTTCATTTATTACATTAGTCTTCATGACGGCAACGGGAATATTTCTAGAGTATGTGCTCCCTGAAAGAAGTAGAGGAATGAGTGTTTTAGGGTTGACTCGACACCAATGGGGGGATATTCACTATTATGTAGCATTATTTTTTTTATTAATGATGTCACTTCATTTGTTACTCCATATTAAATTCATTAAAAGTGTAATACTGCGTACTTCATCAAAAGAAATTAAATATAGAGTTGCTGTTGGGTTTTTGGGTTTAGTTGGTTTGTTTTCACTCGTGTCGGTACCGTTTATTGTGGAAACAAAAAATAGTGAAAAATTAAGAGAGATGAGATGGTATGAACAGTCATTGCCTTAAGGTTTGAAAAAATTTTCGATAATGGCTTTATAAAATTATATTTTTAGTGATTTATTGTTATGCTATAATACGTTCATAATCTATAGGTATTAAGTATTTATTATCAGCACTAAAGAAGATGGGATATACTTTAGGATTATTGTTTAATAAAGTTTAGGTCAAAGGTTTCTTCTTTGATGCTAAGTGTTTTTGTTCTATCTGTATAATTAGTAGTGATTGTGTAGAAATAACGATAATTAGGTTGTTTTTGAACGCCCATACTTCCAGCTTCCCTTTGAACAATTTTCGTATAAATTCTCTCCTATGTGAGCCATTAACTAAGATGGTGAGCCTTGATTTGTGGCTAAGGAATAGATTAAAGAAGTGCTACCCAATGCTGAAGCCTTTGATATAATAGTAGTTAATAATGAGATTTTTTGCGTTATAAATGCAGCTAAAGATTTACAGATGAAGCCAAAGGATTTATTTAGCTGGTTTTCCACAAATATATGGATTTATCTTCATCCAGATGCTTCAGGCTGGATAGTCTATCAGGACAAACGTGGTTTCTCGTTCTTAAATTACAGTGATAGAACGGCAGGATGGGGCTAAAAAGATTATTGATTAAGTGTGTTTAACAGCCAAAGGTGTCGCGAAGATAACCCATCAACTCGTTGAGCACCATTAAGAAACGTCTTCTCCCTGTAATGTCCCTTGCCCACTTCGGTGGGTTTTTTTATAGGTTATTAAGATTTTGAGTAGATAAATGGTCGTTCTTTTAAACGCTTCAGGGCATACTGTTCAAGGAATACAGTTAATCAGTCAGTTCAGAAAACTATATTTATGATTAATTATCAGGTTGTCACAAAATTACTCACATTGATAGCGACAGTTAACTCTCCTAAAGTGACGTATAATAACCGTTTATTTGTTAATTAATTTATTTTATTTAAAATAAATAGCTAAGTTTTATAAATATTAATTTGGTTTAAAAATTATGAGCTGCTTATAATTTATTGAGATGTTATATGTCACCGTGACGTAATATCTTGCGTCAGAATGACGTTCATTATTAGTTATGAGGTTAGAATTGTGAGATAACGGTTTTGATATGAGAGATAGCATCACTAAGTATCTTATTGAATGTGATTTGGTTAAATTGAGTCATATAGTCAGTTCAGCTATAGACAATAGATGCGACACAAAATGTAGTGAAAATAGGTTGCAGTCCAAGGTACTGTTGTCTGAAGTAAGTAGGGAAATGGATGAGAATGTTTCATATGGTCCTTGGGGTGTTAGCTTTATAGCTACAGAAGATAAAAATCAATGCGATAAGGCCTGGGAAATAGGTAACGCTGAACCATTCCTTCAGCAGGGCGAGTATTCTAGTTGTAAAGTTAAATTAGTGAGTCATGCGAAAAAAGCTATTTGTCCCATATGTGGCAAAAGCATAGTGCTCACATAACAAAAGTGCCAACCTGAAGCCTGGTTGCGCAGTTTACCCAAGTGTTATATCAGAATGGAGGTTATGTGATTTTTTGGAATCGTGAACTATTCAAGCCAGGGTTGCATGATATAGGCGAAACAGAGCTTTCATACTGGAATATGGTTGATGTGAAAAGTGACGACGGTGGAAAGCGCTTAGTGATCCGGATTAGGAAAAATAAACCACCCATACCTGATATAAAGAAGTACAAAACCTGCATTGAAATTAAATGGGATTACAGTCTCCAAGCTGCGGGCATGCCGGATGAAAAGACCTCTAGCGCCTATAAATGCTTCGAAGAAGCAATCGATGAACTATGTTGGTACAACAATCTTTCTTTTAATGTAAGGATTACAACTGGCATGGGGGCTCGGGTTTGGGTTTTCTATACAAAGTCCTATAAGGAATTCATCAAGATCCTCAATCGGAAACTTGAAGAATTGCCTACGTATCCATTAAATATTTGGAAATATAATAACGCTGCTCTCGCGTCTTTTTTCCTTGTAGTGTTCGTTCTGTTTCAATTCTAATGACAGCAGCTAAATCCATCCACTCTGTGGCTATCGGTAATTTGGCCGCTGTATTATAAACCCAACAACGTCGTATTTCATGTCGACCATGTTGCTCTTTTTCCGAAGAATAGAAATCAATAGCAGGGCGCTGATATGATTTGGCTTTCTTGGAATGAAGTAACTCATGAATAGCTGAATAGAGACGAGGCTGGTTATTTTTAACTGCCAATAAGTAATGGGCTTCTTTTTCACGAATTTTTTCAGCAATCGCTTTGTGACATCCCATAGCATCAATTGATACAACAGCACCTTTAACGGTTCTGTCGCATAAATTTTTCAGTTTCCAAGATGCTTAATCCCTGGGCACACTTATCCTGCTAATGCACAGAACTGTTCAAACATTGTCTTATGCTTAACTGCTGAATCAGCAGACTGACCTTTCCTAAGCATATGCACCAACTCAATACCAGTCAGTGTTGATCGAGCACTATTGAATGATTTAAAGCCTAACATTGGTCGAGTAATGCGCTTAATAAATCGATGATCCTGCTCAACAATGTTATTGAGGTACTTTACTTGCCTTATAATAATTGGCACCTCCATCTCTTTATTTATTTCCTCAATGGACGCATTATTCGCTGCATTACCATCAATTGTTATCTTTTCTGGTACGCCATTCGAGCGAATGGCCTTCTTGAGAAAGCGTTTAGCAGCTTTAGTATCTCGATGTTTAGTGAATATGAAGTCTATGGTTTGTCC
Source organism: Zooshikella harenae (assembly GCF_018837975.1). GTDB lineage: Bacteria > Pseudomonadota > Gammaproteobacteria > Pseudomonadales > Zooshikellaceae > Zooshikella > Zooshikella harenae. The sequence goes on from NZ_JAGSOY010000094.1 coordinate 13,445, forward strand.
TTCTTTATCAACCGCTCGGTACAGGTAATACCACTGGCCTTTGACCTTGATATAGGTTTCATCCATAAACCAGCTCTTGCCAACGGGTAGCTTCTTTTTTCGAAACAATTTTTCGAGTTTGGCTGAGTAGGTTACAACCCAACGCTGAATAGTGGAATGGTCAACGGGGACATTCCGATCTAACATGATCTCTTCAATATCACGGTAACTCAGAGCAAACCGAAGGTAATAGTAGACAGCTTGTAGTACGACACATTTAGGGAAGTGGCAACCTTTGAAGCGTTGATCATAACTCATAGTGACTACAAAATAACCAGAGTGTTAGCAGGAGAGGGAAAGGCTATCACGACGGATCAAACTTTGCGACAGAACCGGCTGGAAGCGCTGAAGGCTAGGCTATGTGGGGGATATGTTAACAGTTGAGGAGTTGAAGTACCTAACAGAAGGCTTTGGAGATGCTCCAGCCATCCAATAGGTACTTAAACGTTCTTAGCTCGTAGCTTGAACGTTGATAGCACAAGGTCCTTTTTGACTTTGGCCAATCTCAAACTCTACTGTATCACCATCACGAGGCTCATGACCTTGTGTATCATTTTTATGAAAAAACAAGTCTTTACTGCCATCGTTTGGAGTGATGAAGCCAAAACCTTTAATTGTGTCGAAAAACTTAACTGTGCCTGTGCTCAATGTCTAATCTCATGTTAATTTGAATTCAGCGAGTGTTATAGAGGTTTATGAATAATAAAGCAAACGGTTTCTACTTTTATTGCTGTTTAGACTCAAGTATCTGACAGAAGGGTATGAGGAAGAGCCGCCAATCCAATAGGTACTTCAACGTTATTAGTCAACAACCTGTACATTGATTGCACAAGGTCCTTTCTGGCCCTGACCAATCTCAAACTTTACTTTATCGCCATCACAAGGTTGGAAGCCTTGAATGTTTGATACATGAAAAAAAAGGTCTTTACCTTTATTTGGAGCAATAAACCCAAAACCTTTTGTGTGATTAAAAAATTTAACTTTACCTGTAATCATCATCAATCTCTTGTTTATTTAACCTCACAAAAGC
>NZ_JAGSOY010000095.1 GCF_018837975.1 Zooshikella harenae
ATATTCCCATTTTTACTCAACTGCTGGTCGTTGAACTTCAAAAAAATATAGAGAATTACTTCTATAAAATAAGCATTTTTGATTTCAGTTCTCAATGATTAATTAGGGTACTTCAAACAAATTAAAAGACACTATACCGCTATTGAAATAAATTGCTTATTATTTACCCATACATAACTGGTACTAAATAAAAACTAAACCCAGTTAACTTTTTATTTTTATTGCAGCGAAGCATATATACCCAAAACGAAGGGTATAGGCGTACTTTTTGATTGTCTCTTTGCTGTATAAATAAAGGTGTTAATCTTTAGATCCTAGGAAACTGAAACGGGTATAAGCATGGATATTAGCGGAATTACATCACAGTCAGTCACTGTTCCAACTGAAATTCTCTCCGTATTAGATGAATGGTGTGAGAGTGTTCAACAACAACGTAAGCAGATTTTGGTATGTGACATACCTCAAGCAAAAGTATTTATGATGCAAGAGACTTATGCTCTACTTTCCAGAGTGTTGGTAGACAAGGAAGTAGCTTCTCGTGATGTCGAGTCATTAAAGCATGTTGCTCTTGACCAGTGTAAAGGTAACCCCAAACAAGCGGATGCTAAAACCCGTCAGGTTATGCATTGGCTAAATTGCCGACACTAACTAATAACCGATACTAACCAATAAAAAGGTGGTTATCTTTGAGACTTACTGTCCTGGATGTTTAGTTTGCAGAGCAACATAACTACTGTACAGCAGCAATTGTGCTTATAAAAATGAGAAGTAGTGTGTTGCCTGCAAAATGAGCACTTGGAACGATATTTGTAGATAGTGCTAACTGCTTACGTTCTGTAAAAAACGCTTAATAATAATACGTACCTATTGTTTGATTTTCTGTCACCCCACTTTTGAGGGGATGTTTCCCCATCAACCCCAATAGTGTTACCTTGTTCTGAACAGCAGTATACCCTTAGCTGAGAGTATATTCAGATAGTGGAGTACTATAAGATTATTATGAAATTTATTGGTACTGGGTAGCAGTTATGTCGTTTTTGCTTGCTGTGACATTATTATTTACTCCATTGCTTTGTTGTTTCATTGTGCTTTGGTTTATTGATCATAGTCTCATCAAAGATGCTCTGGCAAATAACATGCAGATTGCTGTTGCTGCTTGTTTAGTAGTGTTAATACTGATGTATTTAGATTCAGGTGTTCCGCTAATTTATCCTGCTCAAAAAAGAATCAATATAGGCATACCTGGTCTGGGTTTGATGTTTATGGTATTGCCAGGTATGGGTCATTATTTAACGCTTAAGAAGCAAACTAGCCTACCTGCAGGCTGCTGGTCTTTACTTGGTTTCCTTATGTTGTGTGCTCCATTCATTGCCGCACTTTTTGCAAATAGCTAAAAAAGCGTGTTTTAGAATTTTCCTGCCATCAAGCCATTAAAAATAAACTCTAAACAACGGCTTCTTTTTTATTTTCCGGTTCAATTGCTTGGATTGTCATGTTATGAATAGGCTCTTGATTCCTCTCTTGATGCTGTTGGCGATGAGGGGCTAAGTATAATGGAGTCTGTTGAGGTTCTTTTTTGTAGACAAATACATGTCGTGCATTGTGAAATGTTTGGCTATTAAAGCACTGCCACATTTGGTTTAGTTCTTCCGCTTCATAAACTGCAAGAGGTTTATGATTTTCATCTAATTGCCTTCGATGCTGTTTTTGTAGAAGTTCATGCTGCCAGTACTTTGTTTCTGAAAGCTTCAGGCAAAAATCATGAAGTTGTTGCCAATATAATTCAGTACGTTCTGAAAGGACGGCATCAAATAAGCCTAATGCAAACCCACGCTGTGTGCCTACAGGTAAGCATGCTTCTGTTAAATGCTGGGCACACTCTTCTCCAACTCGCTTTGGTAACACATATGTCCAATATTCTGAGCCATAAAGTCCCATGGGTTTATAGTAAGGTGTGGTAATGATGCCTTGTCTGGCAACAACATAGTCACAGGCAAAAGCCATGACTGCTCCACCTGCTCCTGCATTACCGTTAAGGGCCGCTACTGTTAACTTGTCTGTAGTCGTGATGATTGCTTCAGTGACTTGGTTGATAGCTTTAATATTTTTCCAAGCTTCCATAGTAGGGTTTTTGGCTGCTTCAATGGTATTAAGGTGGATACCATTACTCCAAAAGTCGGTGCCTCCTTTTAGGACAAGCACTTGCGTAGGTCGCTGACAGGCAGCTTGATAAGCGTTTAATAAGCGTAAGCATTGTGCTGTTGAAAAAGCACCATTGTGAAAATCAAATGTTAAATAACCAATATCATCGAGTTCTGAGTAACTAATTTCTTGCCAGGTATTTGGGTTCGGCGCTGGAAGCTCTGTTTGAGGTATATCTGGTACGGTGAGAAGTTGTTGATCAAGCCACTGAGTGGCAGGCAGTTTATAGAAAGATTGATTATCATGTGGTGCAGGTTTTAAATGTGTTATCCATAAAGCGCCATCTCTTGTTGCTCGGCAAATAGCGTCATGGCGTGTGGCAATAATTTCTCCAGGTGAATCACCTTTCAATGTACGTTCGATATGGGCATCATAAAGGTAAAAGAGTTGTCCTTGAATTTCATCTAACACCCCTGGGCAACTATCGCTTGCATATAATTTACGGAGCAAAGTGTCAGTATCATCAACTAGCCAATTTAAGTGGCGATGTGGTTGTCGCATGAGAGGATGCCATTCACCTTGTTTTACTGTGGGTGAATTATATTTTTCTGGTGCAGAGCCAAGTTGTTGATAGGTTACAAGGGCATTATGAATTAAGTGACTGGCTGTGGTGGTAACTTCACGACGATAGAGCGAGGCTTTATAGGTTTTTCGAGCGGGAAAAAATTCATAGCCCCAAATAGCTCCAGCATCAAACTCCGCATTGGCTTCAATGAGGGTAACGCCCCATTGTGGTTGTTGTTCAACAATAGCCCAGTCTAATGAGGATGGTCCTCGATCACCAGGAATACCTGGATGTATTATCCAACACAAATAGTTTTGCCAGATTACATCAGGGATTCGTTGTTTCAAAAAAGGGCAGATGATTAATTCAGGCTTGAAAAGCTTAACAGCATCGAGCATGTGTCGCCTGCTTAAAGCAAGCTCTAAACTGACGTCATGGCCTGAAGCGAGTAGTTCTTCAAAAATGCGCTGGGTAAGTCCATTAAATGCACTGGCAAACAGTAAAATACGCATGGTCTATTAATTCCATTTAATCCTTGCTCATCATGTTGAGCTTATTTACACACTTTACTCTGGGTATAACATCGATAGTCGCGTAGATGGGAATGTAAAATAGTATGTAATAGATATAGCCTTCAGTATGAGTATATATACTAAAAATGCAGAAATTATAGGTTTCGAGCGAAATATAAATATGATGTAGAGCAATGAAAAATTATTTGTAACAATTTTTCATAGTAAAAAGATATTTGACGTAATTTTAAAGCAATTCCTTTTTCTAAGGAAAAGAAACGATTAAAAGGCTCTATTGTAGGTCAATACAGTCCAAATAGCTGGGTACACAACACGGCCAGCCAAGTTGGTCTTTAATTTTTAGTCGTAAACTATCGGCGGCGGCAGGCTCTCCATGAGTAATAAATGTACCTTTAGGTGGATTCTTTATCTTTTTGAGCCACGTTAGAATGTCATGATAGTCACCATGAGCAGAAAAGTTATCCAAGTGATGTATTTCTGCTTTGATGGGATAGTAATTTCCATGAATTTTAATTTGGTCTACGCCATTGACCATGGCTTCTCCGCGTGTGCCTGGTGCTTGAAAGCCAACAAAAACAATACTGTTGCGGTAATTCCCACAAGCTGCTTTTAGATGATGCAAGACTCGCCCGCCACTCGCCATACCACTTGCTGAAATAATAATGCACGGAAATTGACGTGTATTAAGATCTATTGATTCAGCAACTGTTTTTACATAATGCGTGTATTGGTCAATTCGATTACAGTCTTTCGCAGTAAGCTTTAATTCATGATTAAAGCGTTGGTAAATTTCTGTTGCAGAAATTGCCATGGGGCTATTTAAAAAAACAGGAACTTTATTGATTCTGTTATTTTCAATGAGCTCAGCGATAAGATGAAGAATGAGTTGGGCACGGCCAACAGCAAACGCGGGGATGAGTACGATCCCACCGCGGTTAGTTGTTGTCGTGATGATTTGTTGTAAAACAGTGAGTGAATCGTTAGGTACATGAAGCCGATCGCCATAGGTAGACTCTGTTACTAGATAGTCCGTTAAATCAATAGGCTCAGGATCATACATCATTAGGTCTTGATATCGACCAATGTCACCTGTAAACGTGACAGTTGTGTTGGTTGTCAATGATCGCAATTGTACTGCGCTTGCCCCTAATATATGACCCATAGGACTAAAGCTTAATTGTAAGTCACCAGGAAGGGTGAGGGGAGAATGATAAGCGCAAGAACGAAACTGTTTTAAGCTATGCTCAGCGTCTTTTTCAGTATAAAGAGGCAGGGCGGGTTTATGCTTGGAAAAACTGTATTTATTGGCAAAACGAGCATCTTCTTCTTGTAGAAACCCAGCATCAGGAAGAAGAATTTTACATAATTCATGGGTTCCTTCAGTGCAAAAAATAGGGCCTGTAAAGCCATTTTTAACTAAAGCAGGTAAGTAGCCTGAATGATCAATGTGGGCATGAGTCAGAATAACCGCATTTAATTTAGCAACAGGTATTGGGGGGACTATCCAGTTGCGTTCACGTAGAAATTTAACCCCTTGGTATAAACCACAGTCGATAAGGTAGGTTTGTTGATTATGCTCAAGTAAATATTTACTTCCTGTAACCGTATTTGTAGCACCTAAAAATGTTAATTTCACAAGGTTGCCTCAAATGCTTAATGCAGTTTTGTTTATCTTTTGTGAATTGTTTTCAGTCTATACCCTATATGTTATTTATTTCCAGTGCTTTTAGTATTTACGCTAACTAAACTAGACTTTATGTTTTTATGTACAAAATTTGAGTATACCCTTCGCAAATTATTTAACCATTCGTTTTGGGTATAGCGATTGGTTAAGCCCTTTACTTTAAATAAAACAGTAGAATCCATATAAAACTATGAGAAAGTAAAAACTTGAGTGAGGCCATAGAAAACGGAGCTAGGTTAAGGGGAATGTAATTATGGACAGTACTAAAGATTATTTGCACTTACATCGATTAGGAATAGACACCCACCAAGAGCCTGTGGTTTATATGCGGCGTGACTGTCATGTTTGTCGTGCGGAAGGATTTAATGCGCAAACACGAATAAAAGTTATGACGGATCATCATACAATCATTGCTACATTGAATATTGTTGATAGTGAGATAATTTCTCATCAGCAAGCAGGGTTGTCTGAAATAGCTTGGCGTTTATTACACGCAGAGGAAGGTGAAGTCGCTACATTTGGGCATGCAAAACCTGTTGAGTCAACCGCATTTGTGCGTGGCAAATTGTTTGGTAAACCTTTAAATGATGAGTCAGCTTACAGTATTGTGCAAGATATTCGCGAAGGTCGTTATTCAGATATTCAGCTTGCAGCTTATATTACCGCGTGTGCAGGACAAGGATTAAATGTTAATGAAGTCATTTCTATTACTAAAGCAATGGTAGCTACAGGCAAGCGTTTTCAGTGGCATAAACAAGAGATTTTCGATAAGCATTGTGTAGGTGGTTTACCTGGATATCGTACGACACCTATTGTGGTTGCTATTGCCAGTGCGTGTGGGTTGATTATTCCTAAAACCTCATCGCGAGCTATTACTTCACCTGCGGGCACCGCTGACACAATGGAAGTAATGACGCCTGTGACACTTAGTTTTGAACATATGCGTGAAGTGGTTGAGCAACATGGTGCATGTCTGGCTTGGGGTGGGTCAGTGAATTTAAGTCCCACTGATGACGTAGTCATTCGGGTAGAGCGGGCACTTGATATCGATAGTGAAGGGCAATTAGTGGCTTCAGTACTTTCCAAAAAAATAGCAGCTGGTGCCACTCAGGTTTTAATTGATATTCCTATTGGCCCTACGGCCAAGGTCAGAACACAAGAAGCAGCAGCGCATCTGCAGAAATTAATGGTAGCGACAGGGGAGGCGCTGGGGATAAAAGTACATGCTATTACCTCAGATGGAACACAACCCGTTGGGCGTGGCATCGGACCTGTTTTGGAAGCAATAGATGTATTAGCTGTTTTACGTTGTGAACCCGAAGCGCCAACAGATCTTGCTGAACGATCACTTGTATTAGCTGGGGCATTATTAGAGTTGGCCAATAAAGCTCAGCCAGGAGACGGGTTTAAGCTGGCCCAAAAAACACTATTGTCAGGTAAAGCCTTAGATCAGTTTATGGCAATTTGCGAATCACAGGGGGGCTTTACTGAGCCTGAGCTAGCCTCTCAGCAACATACAATCACCGCTTCTCATCAGGGTATTATTTCTTACATAGATAACCGTTTTATTGCACGTCTTGCGCGATTGGCTGGAGCCCCTGAAGTCAAAGCGGCCGGTGTGGAAATGCATGTCCGTTTAGGGGACTCGATAGAAGTAGGGCAACCGTTGTTTACCTTGCATGCTGATGCACCAGGTGAGTTAGCGTATGCGCTTGATTTTCTACAGCTACATCCAGAAGCAGTGCGTATTGAAGAGGAGTATTTATGACATCAGCCATTGTTTATAACTTTTTGGCACCTGATGCACTTTTTCAGGATTGTCTGGAGCTTTCTGGTTGTAGCCCAGGAGAGCTAGCCTTACATCAGTTTCCTGATGGAGAGAGTTATGTTCGTGTGATGACTGAGTGTAATGGACAGCATGTCATTGTGTTGGCAGATCTATTTCAACCTGATACTAAGTTACTACCACTACTTTTTTTACTCAGTACGCTCAAGGATTTAGGCGCACTGAGCGTGGGCCTTGTTTTGCCTTACTTACCTTATATGCGCCAGGATGACCGTTTTAAACCTGGTGAAGCTATCACCTCAAAAACATTTGCTCATTTACTGAGTCAGTATGCAGATTGGCTCATTACTGTTGATCCTCACTTACACCGTTATCACTCATTAAGCGAAATATATTCCCTCGAAGCAAGCGTGGTGCACTGTGCTGAGTGCTTGGCTGAATGGATTGATCAGCAAGTGGAAAATCCTTTGCTGATTGGTCCTGATAGTGAAAGTGAACAGTGGGTTCGCTCAGTTGCCACCACATTTCAGTTACCTTGGCAGGTGTTAAGTAAAGAGCGTTTTGGGGATCGTGATGTTCAGGTATCTGCACCACAAGTGGCTGACTATACTGATTATACCCCAGTGTTGGTTGATGACATTATTTCTACTGGCCATACGATGTTGTCTGCCATCCAGCAGCTAATCGATCAGGGAATGAGAAAAGCCGTATGTATGGGGGTTCATGGTGTTTTTGCACCAGGTGCTGAAGCACTGCTGCAGAGTGATTTAGTCGCGCAAGTAGTTACTTGTAATACGATTATCCATGAGTCAAATCACATAGATATCTATCCACTGTTAGTAAACGCAATTGCCCTACAGTTGAGTAAGGATAATGACTGATACCCACCGGGATATTCAACGAATTCAACTGGAACATAAAGCAGAGCTTTATCGGCAAAAGGCGCCAGAATTTGCGAACTGGGCTGCAGGATATGGTGTGATTAAGCATCAAGCAGAGACGCAGGTCAGAGTATATGAGCTGATTGATATGCTTGCTGTGGAAGGGTTAATCAATGATAAATCGCATGCCTATAAATTGTTAAGTGCTGCAGATCGCGTTGCCAGTGCGGCAATGTGGCTTGTTGTGCACATGTCTTATACTCGCCGGGTTTTTCTTGATGGTCGTGATCTGCGTAGTTTTGATTTTAAGCCTCAACCGAAAGGTTTTTTGGGTGGGGCACTCAATATGGTGCCAGCCTATGTAGGGTACATGGCCATCAATGCTCTCAGTGGCGTCACACGTAGTTGGGTGATGGAGCAGGGGCATTGTGTTGCTGCAATTGATGCGGTGAACGTACTACTAGGTAATCTTAAGCCTGCACAGGCTGAACGTTATCAGATGACGGAAGAAGGTTTAAGTAAACTGGCTGCAGATTTTTATGCGAGTGAGTTAACCCCTGAGGGTATGCAAAAATTACCTATAAGCAGTCGTGTAAGTGTACATACTGCAGGGGGAATGAGTGAAGGCGGTTACTTGGGGGTGACGGGATTGCAGTATATGCATCAGCCATTGCCTGGGGAGCGACTGGTGGCTTTTTTAAGTGATGGTGCGTTTGAAGAACAGCGCGGAAGTGATTGGGCACCCCGTTGGTGGCGAGCGAAAGATACTGGTTTGGTCATGCCTGTTATGATTGCTAATGGTCGCCGGATTGATCAGTGCACAACTACTGCGCTGTCAGGAGAATACAGCTGGCTTGAGCAGTATTTACAGCACCAGCATTATGATCCACTTATCATTGATGGCACTGATCCAGGGGCTTTTGCCTGGGCGCTGTATGAAATGGAACAGCGTTTAGGCACTCAAGGTGAAGCGCTGTTAGAAGGAAAAGGACGTTATCCTGTACGTTTGCCCTATACCATTGCTGTGACAGTGAAAGGCTTTGGATTTGCAGGTGCAGGTACGCCCAGGGCACATACTTCACCCTTAGAGCATAATCCAGCAAAAGACGCTGAAGGGGTAAGTGAGTTTAATGCCAGTGCTCGGCGTTTATGGGTGCCTTTTGTTGAGCTTTCACAGTCAATTACGCTGTTAAATAATCATGAGTTAACAGAACGGCCTCGTGAAGCAGACAGTAATGAGTTAAATGCACCGATTAAAGTGGTTATGCCTGAGCTTTTCTGGCTGCAAAAAATTGAGTCAGAGAAGTCTTCAGTTGCCGCATTTGACTTAAGTTTTGCACACTTAACCAAAATTAACCCACAGCTTCGTGTTAGAGTCGGCAACCCTGACCAGCTGCAAGCAAACCACCTATATCAAACCCTTGATTTCCTTCGTCATCGTGTGTGTGATCCACATCCAGGTCAGCCAGAGGCGGTTAATGGTTCTGTGATTACGGCACTGAATGAGGAGGCTGTGGTGAGTGCGGCTTTAGCCAATGCTAAAGGATTAAATCTTGTCGTCAGCTATGAGGCGTTTGCCACCAAAATGCTGGGTATTTTACGACAAATGTTGACCTTTAATCGGCGCAAAAAGCAAGCAGACTTACCTATTCATGAGTTATCACTGCCTTTGTTACTGACATCATTGGTTTGGGAAAATGGTGAGCATGAGCACTCTCATCAGGACCCAACTTTTGTTGATGCGCTTATTAATGAGCCGGCAGATATTGCACGTGTCGTATTTCCGCTCGATTGGAATTGTGCTTTAGCAACATTAGAGCAGCTATTTCAAAGCCATGGTCAACTTTGGGTTATGGTGATGGCAAAAACGCTTCAGCCTCAATATTTATCCATGAACCAAGCTTGTCAGTTGGTGACAGATGGGGCAATTTGTCTTAAGGGGAATGCTGATGAATCCCTGCAGTTAGTTGCTATTGGTAGTTTTCAGTTAGCTGAAGTGATGAAAGCGTCTGCACGACTCACAAAAGCAGGTATAGAACATAGTGTTGTGTATGTTTTTGAGCCAGGACGTTTACGGGAAAGTCGTGATCGCTGGGAAGCTAAACACTGTCTTTCAACAGAATTTGTTCAGCGTATTTTTGGTTCTCTGGCCGAGTATAGGCTATTTGTCGTGCATGGTCACCCAGAGCCTTGGCTTGCTGTCTTACGCCCATTAGACCTGGGACCTGATAGGACTCGAGCACTAGGTTATATCAACCATGGTGGAACACTCAATACAGCAGGTATGTTGTTTGCGAATAAAACCAGCTGGGCCCATATCCTTTTTACCCTAATTGGTATGATGGATTTAAATGTTCATGATTTACTATCAGCTGAAGAAGTGCTTGCCGTTCAGGGAAGAGGCAAACCAAAATTAATTACTAATCCTGTGATTCATGATCATTCCCCATTGCAGGAGAACTAGGAATGATTTTTTTTTGCTTGTTTTTTAATAACGTATCATTCCCATTGATAGTCGCTGCAACTGCCATTTCATGGAGCTTGGCAATGGCAATTCCATTAACAGTATTGGCAGGAAATGCACCACGGCTATCCTGATGACCTACATCTCTTCCTGTTAATATTTCCAATGCTTGGTTAACGGTTTCCACTGCATAAATATGAAATTTATTGTCTTCTACTGCATTTACGACTGCCTTTTTTAACACTAGGTTTTTGACATTACTTCGTGGAATAATGACGCCTTGTTGATGGTTTAGGCCTCGGATATTACACAAATCAAAAAAACCTTCGATTTTTTCATTTACACCACCCACTGCCTGTACATCGCCATATTGGCTGACAGAACCCGTTAGGGCAAAGCATTGGTGGAGTGGAATACGGGTTAGTGCTGAAATCAAGCAACAGAGTTCTGCCAGTGAGGCACTGTCACCATCAATAAAACCATAAGATTGTTCAATGGCGATATTGGCTGAAATAGCTAAAGGGAAGTGTCGTGCATACATATACCCTAAATAACCAGCCAATATCATGACACCTTTAGAGTGAATGGACTGACCTAAATTAACTTCCCTTTCTATATCAACAACACCTTGTGAACCAGGAAATACTGTTGCAGTGATTCTTGCTGGGGTCCCAAAACTAGTATTTCCTGTGTCTAATACTGTTAAGCCATTAACTTTACCAACGGATTTTCCTTCAGTATTGATGATGATGGTGTCATCCAGCATTTGTTCACGAATACGTAAACTAATTCGGTTGGTGCGATGTTCCTGAGCGGTTAATGCCTGTTCAATATGCTTTTCTTCAATTAATTGTTCGTCAGTGAGAGAGCGGATATATTCTGCTTCACACAACAGGTCAAAAATATCTCGAAAGCGAGCCGATAAGTGGTATTTACTACTGATGAGTCTTGCGCTGTGGTTCGCGAGTCGGGCAACAGCCGCTGAAGATAAAGGCCGGTATTCCTCACGATTAATAAATGTTTGCATTAATGCTGCAAAGGCTTCCAACGATTCGCTATTAAGGGGAATTCTTTCATCAAAATCGACAAGCACGCGAAACATTTTTCGAAAGTCAGCATCTAGCTCTTCAAGTAAATAATATATTTCTCGAGTACCGACCAAAATAACTTTCATATTTAGTGGGATTACTGCGGGACTTAGGGTAATGGTATTAATTACTCCCAGGTCAGCATAAGCTGACTCCATTCGTAATTGCTTATCTTTAAGTGCGCGTTTGAGCGCTTCCCAAACAAACGGTTCAGTGAGCAGTTTGTCGGCTTCAATAATAAGATAGCCACCATTTGCTTTATGTAATGAACCAGGGCAGATCTGCTGGTAGTTGGTAATCATAGTGCCTTGGTCATTAATGTATTCAATTCGGCCGAACAGATTTTTATAACTGGGATGTGATTCGTGAATAACAGGGGCTCCTGCCTCCGGTATATGAGTGACAAGTAAATTAGGAGACAGTAGTTCGTTTAACGCTGTTTTTTTTTCGGCATCGGTACGAGGTGTTTCTTCATCTGCAAGTTGTTCGACCACGATGGTATGCAGCTGCTCCTGCATTTGTTCAAGATAGTGTGTAATGCCTGGTATTTTTCGATATTTCTCTTTCAGGGGCCTGATTAAAGGCGCAAGTGCACGATTTATTGTTTGTCGGTTTAGTTTTCGCAGCTTGTCATTTGACTCGCGCTTCCACTGAGGCAAGCTGAGTAGCGACTCATTAAGTAATTCTTCAAGCTGACCTATGGTTTGATGAAACTGCTCTCGCTCAATTTCTGGAAGTTGGGCAAATTCCACCTCATCCAATGTTTTACCGTCGTGCATTGGTGTAAAACTTATGGTGGTGGCGTCACGATAAAGTGCAACACTTTGTTTGTGGGCTGCCAGTTCAACAGAATCAATCGCTTTGTCATAACGTTGATTAAACCCCAACTCAATATTGCTTTTTTGCTGCTGATAACTGGGATGTTCAAAAACAGCGGGAAAAGTCGCTAATAAGTTATCGATGAGTTGGTCAATATCTTTTTTTAAAACTTGTCCTTCTCCAGGGGGGAGTTCTAGGGTAATGGGGTTACGTAGCTCATTGAAGTTGTTGACGTAGATATAATCGGGAGGTGCTGGTTTTCGTTTGGCTTCTCGTTGCAAAAATTCAAGGACATAAGAACTACGGCCTGTGCCTGATTCCCCCATGACAAATAAGTTATACCCTGAGTGTGGTATGCCTACACCAAAATGAAGAGCGGCAATGGCTCGATCCTGACCAAGAATTCCCACAAATGGCTTAATTTTCGATGTATTAGCAAAGGGAAAATCTTTATCTGTAATAAAGGTGTGTATAGCACTGGCAGGAAGCTTAAAACGGTCGGGACTTTTTTTATTTGCCATAGTGTCAGCAGATTATTTGCGAAGACATATTTTCAGTGTAAAGCTCACTGAAGCATTAATGCAACTTAAGAAACCGGAAAAATAGACGTCGTTAATGAATGAGTATTCAGTCTAAGAGTTACGTTGCTGTGAACTTATGACTATAACGGTATTTCATAAATGTAATACCTGGAGACAAGACTAAACGCCAAGCAAGTTCTATTTCATCATTATAATCAGGATCAAACTCACGGAGCGTGGCCATAAGCGCCTCAAGCCATAAGTCATACCAAGCTGGCTGAATATTCAAATGCTCACGGTTATGTAGTTCTGCAATCTTTTCTAAGTAATCTGCAGCATTATTAGTGGCATAAAAGGTGAGTAGTTTGTAAAAAGACTTTTCTAACATACGTCGTTGATGAGACATTTCAGTATTGACGAAACGTGCTGCTATATCCTTCGAACTTGCCATGAAACGTTGATAAAATGCCTCAAAAAAGGTTTTTTTGTTTCGGTGGATTTTTCGTACTCGTTCATAACTTTCATCAAAAATGCGTTCATATTCCGACATAGTTTCTGTTTGACTGTAGCTGAGTCCAAAGGGAATAGTATTAAACATGGCATGGATTTTTCGGTAAGCGATGATTGAACAAAAAAAGTCAGTTATTGTTGCATCTGTTACAGAAATACATGAGCGTGTAAAAGAGAGTGCAACAGTATTATTTACCTTTCACCAAAAACATGATGGTCCAGCCATGATTATTAAAGTCTGCTTGTTCTGCTTAGTATGACCAATTTTGACTACGCAGAAAACAGAAATCAATGGAATGACAAGTCATCGTAATATTACTAACCAGCTAATTTATGTCTGAGTAAACAACAGTTGGCCACACTGACAAGCGAATGGCCAGATAACTTTCACATGGCTTATTACAAATTAAGATTATGCAGTCATAAATAAAGTTGTTATTAGCTGAAAAAACTATTGAACAAGTATTAGTGACTACCACTAGCATCATCTTTCACCTTAAAAAGAATGAGTATTGAGCATGTAATACATATCCTGTAGTCATACTTGAGATACATGACAAGTAGGAACTTATCTACAACCTAGTTCATTTTTTAATTACCTCTAGGGTAATTGGATGATTTGAGTGTAGGTTAAAGAAAGACGTAAAGCTGAATAAGTCAGGCTATTATTATAAAAAGTGGCTGCTAGAGTGAGAAAGGAAGATTTTGCTATTGGCGAATCACTTTTGAATGCTTGGTTGATACTATTAGTTTGAAATAAAGCAAGTGGTTTTTGTCCGTTTACATGGCTATTGATGTATATCAAAAAAATTAAGCCTTTATGCACTTAGAGTGTTAAAAAAAGTGGAGGTTAAAATGACAGATGCTGTTGTTGTCGGTGGAACGCTAACCATTGGCGGCATGGTTGTAATTGTAGCTGCTGGGTTATTAGTTGGAGCATTAGTCGCATTGGCTGATGGTCGAGTTAAACGCCCTGATCATTAAGTGCTCAAGAGAATAACTCCATAGTGAAGGCAATCTATGACCTTCACTCTATCTATACTTGTCTTATGCTTGTTAAAGAAGTGTAAGGGTATATACTGTTAATGAAATAGTCCCTTCACAAATTTTTAATACCAATCAATGTTATTTCCTGCCTAATTTGTAGTGCATTTCTAATTAATAATGAAAGAAAAAATGCATGCAGTTTTCGAAAGCAAGGCAGATTGCATTATCCTTGCAGTTAATAAAAGTCGAAGACCGTGAATTAAAAATAAAACAGTTTATGGATGATGATGGCACAATTGATTTAGATAAGCTTTTAGGAAGTGGGAAGCTCGGTATTACCTTACCCATTGGAAGGAGTTATTCCCCTTT
>NZ_JAGSOY010000096.1 GCF_018837975.1 Zooshikella harenae
AATTATTTTAATTGAGCCAACTTAAAAGTCACATCTATACAGCTTTATTCTAAACTCGCTGCTAAGGTTAAATTAAAACCAGCTAATCATGTGATGGAATATAAATATTATATTTCTCATAAAAATAATCCACTCTACCAGTGTCAACCATTTCTTTAATTGATTTATTCAGCTGTTCAAACACATGAGCATTTCTTGACTTTTTCGACATACCATAGTAATTGCCAATTTTCTGAATATACTTATAGTTCGCATAAGCATAATCTTTATAATTAAATTTATGAAGCGCTGATTCAATTGCTGCCGTATCTAAAACAATCATGACTGAAAACCGGTTTTTTATAATCATTTCAGCCATATTCTTATCATCAAGCGCAACAACTTTTTCCATCTTTTTATCATTATCAAACCTTGAAAAATAAGCTGTCTTTCGTTTAACCCCTACTCTAAATAGATACAAGTCTTCATAGCTATTAATCGTATTTTCCATTCCCTTAGTTACTAAAAAATGAATATCCTTTTGTTGATAACCTATGGGGCCTAAATATGAAACAAACGATTCCCTTTCTTTAGTCTTTATAGTCCTAGGTATTATATCAATTCTACCCTTTTTTAAATCTTCCAAGCTTCTTGGAAAGGGAGCAAACCGCCAGTTTACAGTATAATCAATCTTACCTGCTGCTTCTTCTATGATATCTCTTAATGGCCCAAAAAAAGTGTCCATATCTCCAATTCTCACCATTTCTGGTGGACGATGCCTATAATCAGCATATAATACATTGGTTTCAGATAATAATAACCTAGAAAACAAACAACCAATCAAAATAAATAGTATACTCTTCATTACAATGCTCATAATAAGTCAGCACTTGGATAATACTATTTTAGACAAAAAGATTGATTATTAGAGAAAATCATATAAAAAGTAAGGTTAAACTGCTTCAGCTTAATAAGTTATTTAATTCTGATTAAAAAATACTAATACCTTTCCAAAGTTGATCATGCATTTAATTTGCTGCATAAGACTATAACTATTAATCAAAAAGATAATACTACCATTTGATACAAATAGTATGAGTAAGTCCTATTCAGCCATTAATGAACGACCAATCATACCAGCTGAATAAAGTACTCTTGATGGTCCAAATACTCGTGCTGGCGTCCAGGCTGCACTTTTGGTGATTGCAACAGAACTATTTAAAATACTTGGAACACTACTTGCTCTCCTTGACTGTGGAGCAATGGCTGCACCACGGCGTGCAAGCTCTATTACCTGTTTACCTGTATGATTTGATAACTGCTGTGCATAAGACTGCGTTATAAAGCTTGAGCCTTTAAATAATGAAGGTGCTTTTTCGCCAGAAATCGCTATTCGTTGAAAAGGAAGCTCATTGTGGAAAGTTCTATTTAACGCTTTAGCCACAAATCTGGGATTATATCTTGCAATACTATCTGACAATTTCAATGTCACCTGACCGGAACTTCTTGAGCTTAATAACCCAGGGCTTAGAGGCGTTTTAATAACTCGAGTTGCAGCTGAAGCCACTCTTGCACCAGCCATGAGTGATCCTATTCCTGTCACGGCAGAGGTTATCCCAAAGGCAAATGCAGCATACCCCAAATTAGTCGAAAGCGCAGGATGTGTTTCACTCAAAGCTCCAGAAGCAATACCTAAACCACCACTTATGACCCCTGATACCCCTGATGCAATTCCTAACCCTGCTTTTAAAACACCTGCTGTTGTAATTGCAGCGGCTCCAGTCATTAATCCTGCAGAAGCTGCTATTCCTGCCCCCAACGTCACAATACCAATTAATACTGCTGCAATCCCTAAACCTATCGCAACCCCAGCCTGCCAACTGATATGCCCTGTTGGATCAACTAAATTTAAAGGATCTCCCAAACAATAACTATAGCCATTAATACCTCCCTCCCCAAAAGGGCTCAAGCTATCAACAGAATGAAACCGCATTAATCTGGGGTTATATATACGATAGCCATTGCCCAAATGATAAACATTCGTAATAGGATCGATATAATTTCCATTAAAACCAAGTCTATCCTGTAGAATAATTAATGGAACATTATCGACTAAACTATTTAAAGAACTAGCTGCCTTAACTGGAATATTCAGTGTCAGCAAGGATGTAGCTGAAAGTAAGTAAGAACTTTTGATTAAAAAACCTCGCCTGGATAGGCAAGGCATATTATTCAAAACTGTTTCATGTAGAACATTATTTTTTTTGTTATTAATTTTCATGTCCATTACTCATCATTAGCAATTTGGTAATCATCCCATCCCAAACTATCAACAGTACTACTGTCTACAAGTTTTAAACGCGCAACATTTCCAAATTGATCAAACACTTTAAATTTTGGACGTAAGTTGTACATATAAGAATCATTGCTTGTAGTATTTACATAATGACCATCTTTCTTAACGCGACTACAAATATTTTTTGTCACATAAACACAAACCGTATAATCGCTATAACTGCCTTTACCCTGAACAAATTTGAGGTTATCTGTCGATAACTCAAGATCATAGGAATAGTCCTCACGTTGATTCCCTTCAATATTCCAAATACGAACATAATCTCGAATAGTTCGAGGCTCTACAGAAGGTTTATAAGGGTATAAAATTAGCGATTTTGCGGTTGTATCTCCACCAGTGAAAGTTATGCGACCTCCAGCGGGTCGAAAATAGTCCATAGCTCTAAAAAAATTTGAACCTTCTTGTAATGGGCTTTCCCATTCTAAACCAAATATTTTTACTTGTTTATTTTTTGGCGTTAATTGCCAATAACCTACATACCAACTATCGGTTTTCTTCAAATAATGAAAATTAAAAGTAAAGTCATCTACTCTATAGTGTAATGCATCAATTGCATTCACTGTGGCAAACTCATCATACAACGTATCGCAGCTATTTATGTTATTACCATCACTCATAGCAAGCTCAACACAAATATTTTTACTATAATGTGTTTCTTTACTTGATACCCAATAAGTTAACTGGCTCCAACCCTGACCAACATGACGACTTCTATGTACACTTATTGATGAAGTATTAGCTGCACCTACTGCATATCCTGCAGATCTTGGTACGGTATGTTGGTACTGATTCTGTGTTGCAGTATAAACCCAGTTTGGATCATGTTGATCACTAACATAATTGTTATAAGTTAGATTGACGCCTGTTTGTTTATCAAAAAGATAAGCTGCAGATATAAGTTCATCGTTGGGTATTACTATAGGTCTTTTAGTATTATTGTCTATTGCTTTTATTTTAATATAGATAGGTGCTTGCATTTTACCATTTGCATATATTTGATAGGCTTGGCCATGGCCTAAATCAGTTTCTACACGTATATCTTGGATATAATAACGTGAAGAGTCTAAATTACCCGAAAAAGCAGAACAAGAAACAAACGTTGTGAACCACAAAAAACTATTAGCAACTAAATTTAAAAACTTCATTCATCTATCTCAATTAATTATTCACAAAAATTTAAGTTTAACAAAAACTGCCGAATGGCTGGTAAGATTTTTTTACAACTATTTTATTTTGAATTGAATAAATCGGACTATCTTGATGATTTGTCACAAGAAGATCGATACGTTGACGATCACCTTCACCATCAATAGCTCGAAATAACATTCCACAGTGACCTTTAAGCGAGTAACTAATAAACCCTTCCTGTTTTTCATTTATCAAGTCTTGTTGATCAAAATAACGATAGTGAGCTGGTCTATCTTGTTCAATACAAGCAACTTGATTTCCAAACCCATCATAATGATAGCTTGCAAGCTTATCACCTGACGAGTTTAAAACGTCGCTCACTTGATTTAAGGAATTATATCGATACTGAAAGCCTTGATCGTCTCGAAGTAAATTTCCATTTAAGTCATACTCTATGTCGACGACATCATTACTGTTATAACGTATTGAAGTGAGCTGACCTAAGTATTGTTCGTGATATTTAAACTCTTGAATATCTTCATATGAAACACCATCCTTTAAATATACAGTTGTAGTTAACGTAATATCACCTAACGCGTTATACACATATTTTTGCTTTTGTATGATTTCAGCGCTATCCCTAAAACACGGAGCATCGATACCTTCAACACTATACTCGGTTAATCTCCCTAAAGCATCATAAATGAAAAACTCAAACGTTTTCTCACCATTTTCATTGATAATACTTTTACCAACTATTTGACCATATTCATCATATATAAATGATTGTTGACAAACTATGGCATTATTCACCAGAGAAATCTTTTTTTTAAGTCGAAATAAACTATCATAATACAATTGGTGATTAATTCGATCGCCCTCAGCAGTGACTATTAATTCTTCTGAAAGAAGATCAAATTCATTATAAGAGAAGCAACCTTTATGCTGTCCAATATTTACTTCTGATAGATGACCCGATGCATTATATAATCTACATTCAGTATTACCAAAATAATCTTTTCTTTTTAATATATTACCCTGTCTTGAGTATTCATACTCTAAATACCTATTATCTTGCTGTATACTCTTTAATAATCCATTTTTATAATACGTCATATTTTTCTGATTATAACTGTTTTTAACTGATTTTAACTCTCCTTCTGGTTGAATATACTGACGTTCTATGGAAATATCACCTGAGTGGCTAGCTTCATGTACTACTTTTCCAAGAGATGTATCTAACGTTCTTTCTATTGTTTCATTAACATATTTAAGAGACACAGGCTCAAGCCAGTTAGCTTCATAACTATAGTTAATGGCAGGTAAACCATAACTAGACTCAACTACGACTCTACCTAAATGATCATATTCACGTGAGCCTATCACTATATTATTAACTTTTAACTCTGTTACATATTCTTCTAGTGATGCAGAATCATAATTCTTATAAACTGAAAATTCATTACCAATGATTTCATTAGTTACTCGGCCAACCTCATCATATTGATATCTTACGGGATATTTATAAGTTCCTTTTTCTTCTATAACCAAACCAAATCCATTATATTCCCGATGACTTACTTTACTTAATGATTCGGTTTTTATTTCATTTTGTGCTTCATCAAATTGACATTTTTCAATTTCAATTTTTTTTCCATTCACTGACCGTAAATATGTTGTTTTTGCTCTTTTGGCTTTATCGTAATGTGTAATATAACTCATACCTGAAGGTAGCGTTTTTTTACACTGATGCCCCCAAATATCATATTCAAATTGAGTTGAATATGAGTACTCTTCTTGATTTAGATTAGTCTCATATTCAGTTAAAGACGATACATAACCCAAAGAATCATATGTCATACTTTGATATTTTTTAAGCCCGTGGCCACTATCATCTTTATAGACAAAAATAACGCGTCCTAGGCTATCAATATAATATTTCTCTATCCTTCCGGCATGATCTGTTTTCTTGATATATTGTTCATCAGTGCCAAAAGCATACTCGTAAGTAACCTCAGATTGATATGGCGAACCAACATAAGTTCGTTCAACAATTGTACGCATTAGGCTATCATATACAAACTCTGAAACTACACCATTCCTGTCTGTAGCCTCTACCTTTTTACCATTTGAAAGGTTAAATGTCGTTGACTCCTGATACTTTTCCTCACCATTTACAGAACATATAAATGAAATAATAAGCTCATTATCTTTAACTGTATATCTATAATCATCCTTTGTGATACGTGAGCCAACCTGTACGGCTTCAGAACTTATTTTACCATGTATTCCAGTAAGCGAATCAGTATTATAATAATCTGTTTTTCTTTTCAAAATAACCTTATTATCAATTGTTTGAACAACTTCGGTATCAAGTAAAGGATATGAAGAATCTCTTGAATAACGTTGGTATGCTTTATAGATATAGATATGTCTTATTACATGTATAGATTCATTTGAATATTTACTTGATGGATATAATATTTTTTCTTTGATAAATATTGGCACACTTGTTGGTGACGGAGGACAGTCCGATTCGCCTGCAGCTAAGTAATAATGAATACACTCTGTTTTTCCAAATGGGTCAGTTGACTTAATTATATTTCCGTAGTCATCATACTCATAAGTATAATTTTCTGAGGAGCAATCACCATCCTGGTTGTAGTATGTTGTACTATCATTTACAGGCAATGAATATGTAGTTGGTTGTTCTAAGAAAGAAAGTTGTGGATCAGCAACATAAGTTATTTCACGTGTTGTAATGGTTGAATTTGTACGGCAGTCAATAACTTTTTCTTGAATTAATAAATGAAACCTATTATAGGTTCTAGTAATTTTTTTATCACCTATATACTCATTAGACGAGTATAAATAGTCTTGAGAACGTTCATATAAGTTATCTCTTCCTTCAACAAACTTTGCTCCAGCAGCAAAACCTAAATAGTTTTGTCGACTATATTCATATCGCTTATTTTGTTCTTCTATATCGCTCCCATAGATCCGATGATTAATTACTGCAGGAATTGTGCTCACAGGACATCCCTCTGGCGCCCTTAATCCTTCAGAGTCATAAGTTAATGACTCTGTCGCACCAGAAGGATGAATAACACTCTTTAACACTTTAAATGTGTTTATTTCTCTGTACTGAAATATAAACTTCGCACTATCAATTAACGTAACACTTTTTAGCTGTTCATCACTAATCCGAAGTAAAAATTTATCCACCCCATTTTTCTTTATTAAAACTTCTCCAGCCTTGTAAACAAAAGATATAGATTGACCGGTATCATCAGAAATTGATTTTATTTTACCTTTATCACTAGGTGAGTAATAATTAACCACTAAAAATCGACCATCAAGCTGTTCTATTTTCTCCAAAAAACCATGATAATTTAGATACTCTTTGATACCTGATTTATAGAAAATAATTATTCGTCCATCTTTTTCAACATAAACCTTAAATTCATTTAAATTCCCATATCTAATATCAAGATCTTCACCTACTTGATAGGTATCAACATAATAGCTTTTTCCTTGACCTAAAAACAATGTCTTTAATCTATGATTATATCGACTTAGATTGCTAAACCATCCTTTACCAAATCCAAAATTTTCGTGATATAGAAAAGAATATCTAATAGTAAATTCTATCTCTGGGCCTTCTAATAGTGATCCAATTATTTTCCCTAGTGTTATTTGGAAATTATATACGCCCGTTCTTGGATCAACAGCTCCGCTAAGAAAATCTGAATAGTTAAAGGCATTTGTTATCATCTTATCCATTTAGTCTCATCTTATAATTATATCCCCAATACAACCCACTTCCAACCTCTTACTCGCAAATAAAATCATTAAAGAATAAACCCTCAATTAAAAACAAACAAAATCAAACAATGGTTTTATTAGCAAGCATATCGCTTTATATGTAAGTAGTTCGTTTTATAAACTAATAAATCAATTAATAGAAAAACAATCATCCACCCAAACAGATAAATTATTTTATGGCTCTACAAAAGAATATTCGTATATTAGATACGATCCATATATTTATATTTTATTTAAAAATATACATCATTTGACGTATATCAGTTTTATTTCGCAAGTATAATATGATCCACATCAAAGTAAACGATTATATTAATCTATAGTTTTATATATTTTAAGGAGATACGTATCAATTTGTAACCAAACAAAACACATGTACATAAAACAATTTTGATACGAATTACTAGATAACTTACAACTCTAGGGAGCAAAATGATATTTAATATCTATTACCAGAGTAATTCATATCACCCTCTCAAATAAATAATTAAATATCTACTACCTATTCGTAATTTCTAGTGGGGCTAGCCTGGCCTGAAAAGACTACTGACAGTCACTATAATTTATATATAAGACACAGCTGATTGGTTCTACTAAAAGCGAGGATTGAAGTATATATGCTCATTTAAAGCTACATTAAGTTTTTAACTTTCTCAATATCATGCATTTGAAAATTATCAATAATCTTTCGATAGGTACCATCCTTTTTCATTTCACTTAACCCTTTATCAAACTTATCACGCACACGAGTCAGTTTCCTTTTTTTTGAAAAAGCAATGTAGCTTGGGATACTTTGAAGTGGTGGGTGTAGTTCTTTGACTTCATTAAGACTACCCAAATCAGTTAAAATATACTTTGCGCCATATCGATTACTGACCACAATATCAACTCTACCTAATATGAGCATTTGAAAATTGCTTTCACCAGAGTTTGAAATCATAGTAAAGCTTATGATCCCTTTATCCAAAGCATTATCGAAAGCTTCGCCATAACTCACTTTTCTTATAATACCAAATCGATATCGAGCTAGCTTGGTTAAGTCTCCATCAAACTGAATAGTTGATTTTTTAAGCGTATATAAGGAAACAACTTGATTTAATAATATCTCATTAGAATAGTCTGCAAATAATTCGCGATCTGGCGTTTTAAATGCAGTAAATATAGCATCAGCATCCCCCATCTTTATCTTTTTTATTGCTCGCGCCCAAGGATAAACTTCTATTCTAATTGGATATTTTATTCTTCTAAATGCTTCTTTAACAATATCTACCGCAATACCTTTTACAGTACCGCTGTCCTTATACTCATAGGGAGGGTATTGTAAAGTGACTATTTCAAGTTCTTCACGAGCAGCCAACCCATCAACAAAGAGGCAACATAGTAAAAATAAGTATTGCCTTACTATTTTAAGCATTACTCGATAATTTAGTTTTTATTGATAGTTTAGCATTGACTTTTTTACCCAGTCATCGCTATTCATTTTTCTCAGTTCTTGGTCAAACTGATCTCTGATATTACTCATATTCTTTTTCTTAGAAAACCCAATATAGCTTGGCACACTATCAAATGGCATGACCATTTTTATTACTTTACCTTTAAGTGCTGGTTTATTTTGTGAAAGCGTATAATCTCCTACATAAGTGTTCGATGGAACAATATCGACCCTTCTTGCCATTAATTTTTTAAAATTCGATAAAAGATTTGTCGATGAACTCAAGTTCAAATCAGACTTAATATTGTCAAACTTCTTTCCGTAGCTTATGGTTGAGACAACTCCTATTTTATACTTTTTCAGTATATCTAACTCAATATTTTTAGTTGGGTTAATTGATGAGCTAGCATTTATATAAAAACTTAACGTTTGTGGAACAAAAATCTCTTGAGTAAAATCTATGAATCCCTCTCGTTCTTTGTTCTTATATATAGTAAAAATGGCGTCAGCCTCACCATCCTTAACCATATTTAATCCTCTTGTCCAAGGTAATACCTTAACGTTCGCTTTATAACCCAGCTTATCTGAGATACGTTTTACTGCCTCGACGGCAAAACCTGTTACCTCTTTGCTATTATTTGTGTAAGCGATGGGAGGGAACTCTAGCGTAACAAAGTTCAAATCATCCGCATTTACGCTAAAGCTATGTATGATAATAAGTACTAGAAAAAGATGTTTCATACACTGGCCTAAGTTAAACCTATTCAATAAAAAAATAGTTTATTCATAAATTCACTATGAATAGCACATCAGGGTTTTATTACTACATATCCACAAATATATGATCTATACAAACATATAGCGTAAACAATCCCTAACACTCTTTCGCAAAGAGTATAAATTAAAGCTATCACATAGCCATTATCTTTCCAGTCTTAGCCAGTTCTTGCGTTACTTATGTCAATAGTTATACCCTTCACGAATCATTTTTCAATAATTATTACTCATTATAGGCTTGCGCTTCTCAGTATAGAATGAATCCTAAATAATTAAGGGCTCTTTGCTTTATCCTTTTGAAAGAATTGTAATGAAAAAGCTCGACATTATTTCTTCTCAAATAACATTAAAGAATCATTCAACTGATGTAAATAATCGAGCCCATAAGGTCCTTTTTCTAGATTCTGGTATAAGCTTGCTGGTAAATCATGTTCAATATCACTAGTACATGATGCAGCAGCCATTGCGATTGTTGCAACCGTGTCAACATCACCAGTATAACTTATACATTGATGCAATATGGAGGATAGACTTCTGTGTTGTATGATAGCGGTCACTGCTGCCTGAACAGCATCAACACCTTTATGACCGACTCTACCTCGCCAGACAGTTGCCCACTCACCCGGTACTTTAGAAAGCAAGTATTCACCAAGCTCTTCTTTGCTTCCAAGCTGATATAAAAAATAATGAACCATCAATGCAGCTGCTACGGCAGAATGAATACCTCCTGGCGTATCATGTGTCACTTTAGCTTGAAGTGTTGCATACTCAATAACCTGCTGTTCATCTACTAATAATCCAATAGGACCTGCTCGCATAGCGGCCCCACTTTTATCACTATAAGGCTTAATATGTTGTAGAAACGTGGGACCATCCTGAGTATCTACCAAAAATTGGTAAAACCGACTGGCATATCCTTCTCTGGGATCACGTTTGAAAACTCGCAGAAAATAAGTTGCAATGTTTAACGGTGTCCATTCAAGACCTGCTAACAAAAGTTCAGCGACTGCAATTGACATTTGAGTATCATCAGTATATTGACCAGGTTTAATGGACAAATGCCTTGGGTGCTGGAAGTAAGTCGTTAAATCATTATTTTGCCTTACAATTTGTGGACTCACATACTCAAATCCTGCCCCATATGCATCACCAATCGCCAGCTCAACTAACACAACTCATACTCCTATTACTGTATACTCATTACACCGTTTGCGCCGATAATAAACCACACATAACATACCTATCACAAGCCCTATTAATAGCCACTCCTCAGGTTCAGGGACAGTTTGTACTGAAAACATATCCATAGGTGAAGTAATATCTTCTTGTCCTGTTTCGACTTCTCGATCAAAACGATCTTCTTTACCTTCAGCTTCTTTTAACAGCCGTTTTTGTCGTTCATTGACGAGAGCCAGCATGGATGAGTAATCCGTTACAATATGCTGCTCAACAGCAATACTATGCAATTTATCCAAAATTTCAGGCTTGGAGATATCGTGAATCTGAGATAGGTAATTTAACCATTGACGGCTAGCGATTCGTGTAAAAGGGCCCTTTTCATTCACTTGAAAGCTACCCTTTTGCGGGAGGATATACCATTTATAATGGTCTGTTATCAATATAAGGCGTTTATTGTCCGATAGATAACGATCTGAAGAAGCATTCTGCTTTAATATTAGTTTGTATATGGCTTCTCTAAGTGTGACAGTAGTTCCCCCCTGATTTTTTCTCAACAGCGCCAACATGTCATCATGATAAGCATAAGGCAGCTTACCATTTAAATGTACTAACCAAAGGGGTATGTTACTGAAATGATCAGTATTTGCAGATGATTCCAACTCATAGCTACCTTCATCTGTAAGCATAATCAAAGCATTATACTGGTTCAGCTTAACTTCTTTTTGCCATTGGGAAAGCTGTTGTAGAGGCTGTATATTACCAAAAAAATTAAACGAGTTCTTATCCGCTGTTAATATTTTACATCCATTATTACATTGATAAAACGTATGTTGGATTCCTTTTTCCTGTAACCAGGTAGAAGTTTGTATTATTGCATCCTGCTGTTGTTGCATACTCTTAGAGCTATCAACCAGTATACCCATATTAAGACGCTTTGTTTGTTCAGCCTCAAAATTAAACTCATCTTTGATGGGTTCTGCCAACAGGTAAGTATCATCAATTACTGCAATATGTGCTTTTTTCTTAGTTTCATTGCTATTTAATGTTACTGTTTCTGGCAACCCATGGCTTCCTGAATCAACCCACTGATCATTAACAGTAATCTGTAAACTATCATCCCAATACATGTTACGATTGTCTAAAAGTTGGGGTAATGGCCATTTACCCTGTTTGTTAGCAGGTGTTATATAAGCGATCTCAACAAGTAAGGGTTGTGATTTACAACGTTCATCTGCAAACAAGAATACCGTTTCTAACCTGCATCTTCGAGGCAGTGCAGGAAAAGCTCGTAATCGATATTGACGAGGACCCACTTGTTCTAATATCGATGGGTCTATTCTACGTTTAACCTCATCATTATAGACTTGTTGTGCTGCACCACGTGGAGCCACAACAGCAGGATACTTTCTAGGATTGTTTTCATCATCACTGAGCCAAAGACCAGTTAATACCGCATCATCAGGTAAAGCAAAATGCATAACAATTTCATGATTATTTGATGTTTGGTTTTCAAAACGTTGTCTTATATTTATTTCAGCAATATCTCCACTAGGCTTTATATGAATAGCCTGTGAGATTAAACGAACATGCCGATTCAAACGGTTGATAAGCCCCGCAGCCATTTCCTCTCGTTCCCACGTAGTTTGAATCGCTGTTAATATAGCGTCATGTTCTCGCTTCTCAATTGGTAAATCAAAAAACTGTTGATATAAGTCTTCTGCTTTTTGTTTATCTTCTCGGAAATCATTACCATCATATAAAAATGGCAAGGCCAGTAAATTGAACCATTTCTGGGAATAGTTAGCCAAATCAGTATCCCCGGCTAAAAATGCTTCATCATATGCTTCAGTGACAATGTTGCTTTTAGTGGGTGTTGAAACATACCGATACGCACCAAGATATGCATTCACCAAACCATTACGAATGATGTCCTCATTTTTTAACAACGCTTTTTTTTGCTTGACTGATAGTGATGGCCCACCACCCAAAACAGCTAATTCTTGAAATATCACCTGCTGTGGTTGTTGATTGAGATAAATAAATAATAAGCTATTTAAACAAACCGTCAGCGCCACTACAGTCACAGTATATCGCTTATTTAAATGCCTTTCTTCTGAGAGTAAACGCCAGTGTCTTAGAAAGCACGAACAATATAACTTTGCAGCAACAACAGGCAAACTAATAAAGACTCCAAAAGTATAGGCAAATAGAATCATAAGCAAAATAATAATAGGATTAAGTAGGACTTTAAAAAACACAACAATACCAGCAAATAGCATTTTAAAAAGCATGCATATTGCCGGTAATAATAGGGGCGCCAGCAACATCATCAGGTAAAACCCAAACATAAGCATGACGCTTGCTAATATCAGTATTGAAATGCTATAGAATAGGTTATTATTTTTTCTATCACTTTGAGAAAATAATAAAGTTAATAAAAAGTAAGCAAGTATTGCTATAGCAAAGTTTATGAGTAAATGAAGCAGTCCAGGGTTCATATCTCGTAGCAACAGTATTCGCATTACCATCAAAAACATGATTGGCATTTCAACACCGTAAAATAACTTCATCAGCATTTTAGGTTGTTTTTTTATTTTTAGCCCTGCCCAGCCCATAGCGAAAAAAGGAACGGCAACCAAAATCAAACTATAAATAGCCTGACTCCACATGCTAACCCCATCAATTGCATTACTGGTTAAGGGTAAGGTGATATAGGGAATGACGACAAAAACCGCCACAAAAGTAAAAATTATGTTCCAAGACCAAAATAATCCATAGTTAAACCATATAGGCCACTTTTTCAAGGTAGATTTACGTTTCATTGGGTTTACTCCAGATTAGTGGTATACCCTTCACCAGTCATTTTTAAGTTGTGTATTGATATGCCAATAAAGCTGTTGGGTGACTTGCTCTATTGATTGAATTGATAGTGGGTCATGCCAGGCAACTGAAACCATAATCCAGGGTACATTGGGTTTGTGCCACCCTGAGAATAATCTGGCCGAGAAGTCTGCAGTTTGTTGGTCTCTAGATTGAAACCAATAAAAGCCTGTTTGTTTGCCTTGATTTAAGCTTAAGTATTTTATGGTCAGCTTATGCTTATTACTGTTTGAGAATACTAAAGTTTTCTCATCATCAACAGTAATACCTTGAGCACTATAACAGTTCCGAGGATCATGCTGAGCTTTCCAGTAGCGGCTACGGATGAAAAGCAAGCTGCCCTTATGTCCATTCCAGCGCAATTGATACTTAATAGCTTCTGCAGCATTCCTTTTAAAAAATTCCTTTTCCTGCTTACTTAATGATATTTCATAACCAGCAAAAGTCGCTGGTAACTGCAGCGTTTTTATACTGTTCTGTATATGCTGTTTTGGAAACGGCTGATAACATAGTATACAAGCTAGAACAATGCTGATAACGGATAGCATACCGATTAAATGATTTTGTTTAAAAACTGAATCACTTTCTACTATCGGCACTGAACGTTGGACACCACTAAAAATACCCAGTTGTGGTTTATTATTATCTATAATTTTTGCTTTTAGAAAACGTATTAAGTACCAAATAATAGTACATGATGAGACAAACCCTAAAAC
>NZ_JAGSOY010000097.1 GCF_018837975.1 Zooshikella harenae
ATGGCCAAAGTCGAGATCAGTTAACTTGGGTATTTCTGCAGCAGGAACGTAACGAACACCATCGATAAAAACTTCAGCCATAACTTGAAGTCCTATGCTGCTTTAGGTTGGTATAGCTGTGAAAGCCCTGTTTTTACTGCTTCAATAATGCTAAATAAGTACTCATACTCGGGGTTTGGCTCTTTGGGAAGAGAGTCATACCAATCCAGGCCGTATATTTCTTCAAAAAGCTCATAGTGGGCATAAACATCTTCACTGCATATGTCTTCTAAATCATTGAATAATTTGCAAGCTTGGTCTTTATCTAATAATCCGTCTTTTCTATTTTTTATAATTAAAGATCGAGCATCTTCAATTAATACACTTTCAGGAGCTATGATTTTTTTCGGTACCCTTGAAAGCTTTCTGAGTATGTAGTCTGTTTGTGTTGATATAACAAACTCAGAAACTGTGCAATCACCCATAGACCCCCAATATTTACTCCAAGCTTCATCAAAACACTCAATCGTGATTCGGCCTTGCCCTGGTTTAAAGTCTTCGATAAATACATTGATAGTATCTATGTTTTCGATTTTTGAGAGTGTTATTTTGGTTATTTTAGACTCATGAATAAGCATTTTTTATTTTCCTCCATGATTTTAATTTTGAAGCTCAAGCACCAACTGCCGTGATTTAAATGTTTTCTTTTTATTCACCCCCTCGAATATTTCTAATAATCCAAACTTATAGGCACAATTAAGCGCTTCGTTAATGATGTGTATTTGCTTTCCCGTGGCTTTAGCTAATTCTTCGCAGGTGTATGTTTTATCGGGGTCCATTATTTGAATTAGGATTGATATCACCGCGATTTCTCCGCTTTTCACGCTCCTGGTTCAGGCGCTGGCGCATATCCTCTCGAAATTCTGCAGGCTGCTTTTTGAGCCACTCGCGTATCCCTTCTGCTGGCATATTGTCGAGCATCCAGCGTGCATGGCAGTCGCGTTTGTATTCTTCTACTGAGTCAATGTCTGACATGGTTGATCTAAAGACAGCTGGGCGTAATTGCTAATCGTTTCTTTAGCAGCTTTAGTGCCACGACATACGACAGATAAATACCCGTTCTCTGCTAGCCGGTTTAACCACTTAAGCTGTAAGCCACTCACCGGCGCATCATTCGGAGGTGTCGCTTTAAACTCAATAGCCAGTCCGTGATACCCGCCTCGGGGCTGTAGAATCAAAATATCCGGCACCCCCGCCTTAACGCCTTCACCTTTCAGCTTCTTAGCTACCGCGACATGACGGTGACCACCATTCGGTACATGAAAAGCACAGTCATAAAGCCCTCTGTGACACGCAAACATCCATGCAAATAAATGCTTTTGCTCTATCCCTTCGTGATCTTTTCGTTTTGCCACATACGCAGGGGTTAAATGATTTACGTATTTCTTTGGTCTCATGCTTGTCTGGCTCCATTAGGCTAAGCGGGATCTCATCGCAGCTAATGCTGACTTAGCTGACGTCAGTTGTTGTAAACCTTGGGCTTTGATCTGTGCTTGAAGCTTGGCTTCGTGGTACTGCTCGTTGATATCCAGTAGTGATTTACTTCTAGCGTCTTCTAACGCAGGTCTGACGTCAGGTATTTGCTCACCACGCGCGATACGGTTACACAGTTGCTTGTATAGGCTCTCAAAGGTCTTTCTCAGCGCTTTTACTTCATCACCCTGAGCACTACGTATACGAAAGAAATCCGTTGCTCTAGCGGCTGTGTAGACGGTCTGGTGACTCCAGTTGTGTGTCATTTGCTCGTGACAGTGTTGAGTGACTTCGCGCCATGCTGCATCTGCCGTGGGTAAACCATGCTTGTCTCGATCAGCTTCCGCACAGTACATAAGAAAATCAGCGAGCGATGGAATAAATCGACTCTCCGACGACGTACGTTGTATACCAAGCTCTACCTGTTCAGGTGTTAACTGCTGAAAGCGTTCATTGTTGAGCCAGCTTCGCTTTGCCGTCTTCAGCTTGATATCAAGGTTTACTCCTTTGTTTGCAGTCGTTGGGACATCCAAAGGCCACGCTTTTTTGTATTGCAGCGGCCACCTTGCCTCAAACATCCCGAATATTTGATTGACCAAAATACGTTGCTCACTGACCGGTAATTGCGAGATGGTTTTTGCCTGGTTTTGATTGTCTTGATAGCCATCTCTCGCCGTATTTTCACCAGTCTGTGTCCGTGAGCCTTTCGATGAATGCAGCGTTTTCTGTATGAGCTGTTGAGTTGATTGCATGATTCACCTCCATGGTTTGGGCTTCTTGATTAATTATCTTTATTCGGGCTGCCGCCTTCTCGTTGAGCGCGTTTTCTACTTGATCTGTGCGGTGTTGACGGGATTGATATCGAGGCCATTGATCAATCAGGTGTTGTATAAATCTGGCTGTCCAACAGGGGTGTTTAACTTCTGGTCGAGCAGACCAATACAATACGAATTCATCAACGCATAGGGTTGCAAATACGGGATCAATACCAGCCCTTACCGAGCTTGCTTGCACTCTCTCCCAATCCGGTTCCCAGTCGTCAGTCATGGATTTACCAGGTTTGTTTTTTACTGGCGGCTCAGGGTTTTGATCCTGATTTTTTCCCCGTTGAAAAATGGGGTGTTCTCTCGGATCTCGTTCCGGTTTTTTTTGTTTAACCTTTGGCGAACGATTTTCAGCCTCGCGCGCACTAGCAGTAGTAGTAGTTTCTATTGGTGGTTCTGGCCCTGTCACCGGTGATAGGGTCCCCCTATCAAATTGAAGGGGGCTTGATTTAGCCCCTCTCAAATTGGCAGGGGCTTCACTACTGGACTTTGCAGGTAAACCGTCGCTTTTTTGATCACTCCCCGACTCTGGATCAGATTTTGGTGAATCGTCAGGGTTAACTGGCTCTTTACCGATAAATAATTGATATTGATTTGATGAGCATGAGCCATTAGAACGCTCACGATTTGTCGATATTAACAACTGCATTTTTTCGAGTAGCTGTATGTGACGCCTAGCTGTAGTTGTACTGCAACTGGTTTTTTTCGCTATCGTACTCATTGAAGGCCAGCACACCCCCTCATCATTGGCTTGATCTGCAAGCGCTAAAAGCACAAGTTTTGTTGCTGGTTGTAGTCCTAGCTCAAATGCCCAGTTGATCGCTTTAACTGACACCTTTGCTTTCCTCCGGCTCTTTTAATTGGCACAAAAAGACCTTATCTGCGCAAAAATCCGAAATTACGCAGGTATTTAATTCGATTTATTTAATTAAGGTTTAGGCTGGGCGGACGGCTTATGATGTGTTCTGCATAGTGACATCCTCGTCTGTTATTATTTTTCCTCGGGTTCAGCTCCCACTGGGGAGCTACTGCAAATAACTCTGGCGGAGTAACATGGATTTATACCTTACATCGATTCACCCCCACTTCATTTCATTTCTGAAACCAAACTGTGATGTAATAACAAGTTTTCGAGAACGACTGTTACAAACAAGTGTAAATTAAAGTATAGATGGTCAATTTAATTGTGTGGCCTCAATAAACGTTTGTCAAATTATTTTACGGCGAAAGTATGTCTAACAATTTATGGGAACTAATTAAGACGGCGAGAGTTGAAGCTGGGCTGACACAAAAACAACTTGCGGAGTTAACAGGTGTTACTAAGGTGACTGTATCGCGATGGGAGACAAAAAACCCAGAAGAGCGCATGACTCCCCAAATGTTCACCTTAAAGCAAATAGCAGATGCTACAAGTGTTCCTCTAGGGGATTTTATGGGCTGTATTTTACAGCAAAAGATTAAACAGGAGCTTGGGGAAGAACCAGAAGAGGAGGAATCAAATGATACCAACCTATGGGAAAAGATACGTGTAGCAAGAACCAATGCTAATATGACCCAGCAAGATTTGGCAAAAGCTTGTGGGGTTTCTAGGGCTACAGTTAATGCTTGGGAAAGCCCAAAAAAGCAACACAAAAACAGCCGGCGACGATCATTAAAACGAATTGCAGAAGTTACTAATACGCCAATTACATGGTTTATGGAATCTGAAAACAGTAAGGAAAAACCGATTTGGGAAGTAATCAAAGAATCTAGGTTGTTGGCTGGTTTAACTCAAGAGGATTTAGGAAGTCTTGTCGGTGTCAATGGTTCTACTGTCTGTAAATGGGAGTCTCAAAAGGCTGAAACACGTGTATTACCTGACATGCAAGTTATAACAAAAATTTCAAAAGCTACAAATAAGCCCTTATCTAACTTCATGGATGCTTTATCAATCAGCCAAACCGAAGAGCCTGTAGGTAATATAAGTCAAAAAATTAAAATTGCTCGTTCGCAAGCCAAGATGACGCAGCAAGAGCTTGCCGACGCTTTAGGGGTCCCACCTATAACAGTTAACTTTTGGGAAAAACCTGATAGTGAGGAACCTCTTCAAGAAAGGAAAACATTAAGAAGAATTGCAGAGGTGACTGGGGTTTCACTTGAATGGCTGGAGTCAGACAGCTATATACCAAAAAGCATTGTCGAACAATACGACAAACCTAACATAGAAGAAGATATTGAAAAGCTTCAAGCAACTAGACAAAAGGAGGCTAAGAAGATTGTGATGGGAATGTATACTTACATATCTGATCATGGCATTAGCCAAGAGTTCTTCGAAATGCTTAGAATTCTCGACTCAACTATTAAGCGATATCACAAGTAAAGCTATATTCTTAGTTAACCAAATATTTATTGACAAGTTAAACTATGTCGAATAATCTTTCCTTTAGGATACAAAAGGATATTCGGCATGGAAGATATCATCGAAGATCCAGCTCACCGCTGGAAAGCCCACCTAAAGAACAACTTTTTAAGTCCACGACAAACACAGTTTGCTTTCTGGTCACTACTGGGAATGACTGACAAAGAGATGGCTAAAGAGTTAGCTATTTCTCACGACACTATACGTCAGAAAGTAAAACAGGCACTGCATAAATACCACCTTAAAAACCGTACACAACTTGTTGCCGAATTAATAAGACATAAAGTCATTGAGCCAGTCATGGCTGTTGTACTCGCTGTTTCAATTGCAATCAACTCAGTTGTTGATATGAGGATTGGTATTAAGCGAGAAGGCGACCCCAACCGAGAGCCAACGCGCACACTACGCAGACCAACAACCGCAAGACGTATAGAACAAACCTTAGTTATATTTATTATTGCATAAGCGAGGGATCAGCTATGGAAAGGTTAACTATTTATTATTTAAATGAGCCTGTAAAACCTTTAATTGAGCAGTTAAAGATAGGGTTAAAAAGATCTAACAAACGCGCCATTATTGGTGAATATACAGATACTGTCTTTTCTAGCAGATCGCCTTTTGTTAATGATTTAACCCCCTATGGAGAATCAGACAATTTTTTCGGAATAAGGCTACAAGCTCTACAAAGCCTGCCATCTGGTGTAGTTCTGTACCGTGGGGATGTAGAAGTTACTTTCGATAAAAATCATGAATTAATGGTTATCAGTATCGAAAATCGCTTTTTAGATGAAGCAAAAGTGCTTGAATATTTACGATTTTATATTGATTTTGAAATCGACCATTACAAAATATTTGATTCAAATTTTGATTTTGCGCTTTATTTTCATAGCTGCAACGCAAAAAAGCATAAAGCCGCCTAAAATCAAATAGTTACATAATATACCCATATAAAAAACTACTCATCGCGTTAGCGACCTAGGTTCTCTTTGTCTAAAAAAAAAGGGATGTCCCATGTTGGAACTCATCGTTGGAGTCAACAAAAGTGTAGTTATTGGCCATGATGTCGTAATCACTTATATTGGCTGTAAAGTGATTAATATGCGTAAATCATTCACCTTCCATGCTTCAAAAAATGATAATTTTTATGATTTATTTAGCATTAAATATGGGGAGCATCGAGAATTATTCGGCGTTACTATGTTTGTAGTCAGAAAAACTCGACCCGATATTGTGTGCTGGCAAAAAGCTACAGGCCATATATTTACTGGCTTTGAGGCTCCTCGCCGTATTGAGATAAATCGAGAAGAATTATACATAAAAAAATATGGAAATAAGGTGGCTTAATCGTGAAAACAATAACAAGTAAACAGGAAAGACTTGGTGTTACAGCAGAGCGCGGGGTAAAGCAAACATGAATGGCTACCTAGAGCTATGGGTAAGAAAAAATGATGTTGAGGGGTTAAGCGAACAATACTTTGGTGAAGCTGTAAGGGTAAAAATTGAGCTTGAAGAAGTGAAAAATGCATTTCTACCACAGTTGATTGCTGACGCAAGAGAATATTATGAGTTTGTCACTCATGAAGACCTTAAATTCCATCGGCAAAGTAAAGCCGGTCTACTTACATACGATCAAGTGATTCATTATCTGATTCTGGGCAGCTTGGATGAAGCTAGAAGAGATATGAATAATAAGAAATATAAATCAAAGCAAAAAATACAGAAAAAAACACACCTCAAGCTTGTTAAGTAACGCCTTTTATTTATCTCAAGGAACGACCATGAAAGAACTACAAGAAATTGTAAACGAACAAATTAACTCAATGATTACAACAGGTGCTATCGAGGAAATGATTGCCGAGCGACTAAATAGCTGTATTAAAGAGTGCGTAAAAAACTCTATGGAATCATACAGCGAGTTTGGAAGAGATATAAAAGATAAGATTAATGTATCGTTATGTAACGCGCTTGCACATGTTAGCCTACCAGAGTACAACAAGTTTGTCTCAGATGTTGTTATTGAGTCGTATGGACAGGTACTTGAAACAGAAGCTAAAAAACATCTAAAAGCACTACTAGTTAAGTCCTTAGGATCAGTGCCTGAGTCTATAAAGGCAAGTGATTTATCGGTTTGCGCGTAAAACCCCGTCCTTCAGGGCGGGGAGGATGTCAAAGTCGTGATTCTACTTCAGCATTTACACGCAAAATCATATTAAGACAGGCTGTTTTTAATGCCAGCTCTTCTTGTAACGCCTTTAATTCTAGCCTTTCACTAGTTACATCTTCACCACGGGCAGCAAGACGATTAATTGTTTTTTCCAGACTACTGAACTGCTTTTTCTTCTGGATTGCATGGTGTTCAAAGCTTCCGAATTGCTTCATACGTCCACCTAACTGGCAATTAGAACGAGAGTTTTAAACCATTATTTTATAACAATAACTTATTGATTTCTATCATAAAATTGTACTTATTTGCCGTTCCCAAATATGGGAATCGCCATGTTAATCAAGCGCCTATATTCCCCTATTTTCGTCAATTTTAGTCTGATGTAGTCAATCCAATTCCCATATATGGGAATCCTGCTTAAAAAATGAGCGACTGATCACATCTTGTATTAGAGTAAAACTGAGTAGTTTTTAAGCAACTACTAATTGTTTAGAATGTTGTAATGGAAGTAATAAAGCAGATATTTGATAGTATTAATGTCGCTCTGAAGGATCAGGACATCACTCTAGTTGAACTGTCCCGCATCTCAAGAATACCTAAGACAACGCTATACAGACACTTTGAGCAACAAGAAAAGCTTACGCTCGGAGAGCTGGAAGTTATTTGTAAAACTTTAAATGTTCAACCACCAAACTTGGCCGTTACTCAAGATGAAGTAAGGCTTCTGGCTGCTTATAGAGCGCATAATAAAGAAGCCCAGAAAAATGTATTGGGCTTGCTCGAAAACTCTCAGCCTTGTTGATGTGTACTTGAGTTACGTATATACTTGAATCACGTATAGTTAAGTTATTGAAATAGAGGCCCAAATTGAAGGCTGTATTTAAGGAACTATCAATATTCGAGAGGAAGAGATCTAATTACTTAAGTGATGATGAGTTTAGGGAGTTTCAAACGCTGTTAATGGACAATCCTTGCGCGGGTGCTGTAATAAAAGATACAGGAGGGTTAAGGAAAATCCGCTTTGGTGACAAGCGACGCGGTAAAGGTAAACGGGGTGGAATTCGAGTCATTTATTACTGGTATGATGAAGGATTGCAGTTTTGGCTTTTTACCTTATATGACAAAGATGAAAGCGATGATTTAACGGCCAAACAACGATCTGTATTGAAAGAATTGCTAGAGCATGAGGTTAAGGCGAGAGGTAATTAAAATGACTTTGTTTGATGATTTAGTGCAAGGTTTTAACGACTTAAAAGATGAGCGTGAAGGGAAAATCACTCTTAAAACTCATCAGGTGCATGCTTCCGAGCTTAAACCCTTAAATGCAAACGAACTCAAAGAAATTCGTTCAAAGCTTAACTTATCTCAAAGTGTTTTTGCTCGGTGCCTACATATACCTGTAAGAACTTATCAAGGCTGGGAGCAAGGTGAACACACACCAAACAAACAGGCAACAGTACTTATTCGACTTGTAGACAAGCACCCTGAAGCTGTCGAAATGATTAGTAGCTTGTAACATGCTCCCTTTATAAGGTGACATACTCCCACCACTAAACGACTGTCGTCGCTCTAGTGGGGGCTTCTTGTGACCCAGATGGTACTGATACCACCTCTTTCGCTGTCGCACCTACGCTGATAGGTATTGCTACAGGGGAACTCTTTACACAAGTGCTATGTCCTAGCGCATCAGCTAAAGCAAACTGTTTTATCATGATGGCGGCGTTGTGGTCTCTGTCGTGTACAGCGCCACATTCACACTGCCATTCACGTACTTTCAAAGGCATTTTTTCTTGCTTCAGGCCACAACTGCTGCATGTCTTAGAGCTAGGCGCAAAGCGGTCTATAGTCAGTAGGTTTTTACCGTTCCACTCGCATTTGTAGCGTAAGGTTGTGATGAACATACCCCAACCACAGTCGCTTATTGCTCGGGATAATTTACGGTTTTTGACCATGCCTTTGATATTGAGGTTTTCTACAGCAAAGCGAGGCAAGGAGTGATGAGCTATCCAACTGGCCGCCATGTTATTTTTTATCAAGTTAATAGCTCTGACCTTGAGATATTGCGCATTACCCATCAAAGCAGCGATATCATTAAATATATTTAGCTAGCCTTTTATCTTGAAGTAGTTAATGTTCCACAAAATGTTCCACGCGGAACATAATTAGTTAACTTACTGCTAACCTGGCTATGAAGTGCAAAAGTACAAGCAGAAACAAAATCCCACGTGTTATATTCTTTTCTAATTTGACTGAAATTGAGCCAGCCACCCAAAACAGAAAAACTGATAGAGCGTAGAAAATGTAGGAAAACAGCTTTACTACAAAAATAGTATCTGGATCACCTGGTGTTGTCGTATTTGGATCAATCAACGCATATTTGTTGGTTGGAAGAATGGAAACCAAAAAACAGAAACCATTAAGGATAAAGACACTATAAAACAATATACGTTTAAAAATTCGTTCCATAATTCAATAGAAAATAAAGCTAAAAAACATTACCATGTAAGCCTCAGCAGAGCGCACAAAATCAAGCTTATAGCTAATATTATTCGCACTATTTTCCTCTCTAATTGAATCGTAATAGATTGGCTAAAAAAATAGAGAAAAGCCGAAAGTATAAAAAATAACACCAGGACTACATTAGCCCCAAAAACATCATCAGGATCTGCTGGAGTCTTGGTATTAGGGTCCATATAGTTGTATTCATTGGGGTCAATGCTACTTAAAGGGAGTAATAAAAGGCAATTAACCACCAGCATTATATATAATAAAATCCTTTTAACAATTTCAATGACTATATTCATTACTTAATTAACTCACGCATAGCATCAATTTTTTTTAATAAATCGTGACCATAAAATGAAATATTTTTTTGCGTGATGATGTTTAAGTCTTTATCTGCTCCCAGTAGTTTATGTGGGTAGCCCATATTGTATAAGTAACCTGAAAGCATTATTTTGTAATCATCAAAGCTGTCTTTTGTGTAACCAGGATATATTTGAATAAGCATATCTGCTAAGTACTTAGTCACAACAGCAATATTCACCTGTTCATTTTTTAACAAATTGATGACTTGTACTCGTTCACAGTATTCTAGCTTTCTAGTAATACCCACAGTTTCAGGGACTCTGCGTATTTGGATTTCTACATCGCCAAATGAAGTTTTATCTGATGACTTGGTGATTTCAAAAGCATCAACCGCTGAACGCACTTCATGGGCAGCAATATTGAGCAAACCAGAATCCCCTCCCACTTCAGTCCATGCTATCCCTGCAATGATTTCAGGTTTTATATTATAGCGTCGGGCTGATAATATAATCCCTGTTTTATTCTCTCTAACCCATGTATTTTTGAACTGTGCTAGATGAGATTGTGAAGGATCGCCACCTAATCCTACCTTGCGAGCCACTTTGACAAATGCATATCCAAGATAGTCAAAAGTATCCCAGTCATGGTCTGGCTGTTTTGACTCGTTCATTAACTCCTGATACTCATCGTATGTGCAAATGTTAGTACCATATAAAGCATCAAGATTTACATCTTTGCAAAAAGTAACCCTTAGCTTACCGATTGCTGAATAAGTTTCAGTATCAAGCTCAACTTCATATGTTTCATTTTTTTGCGCATATATTGTTTCTGTATCAGTTATTGGATCAGTATGATATGGGCTAAGTAGTTTACTGACCTCAAGTTCTGTAGAACCTTCTTTAACTTTAATTGAAGCCAACCCCTCAGAGTTAGTAATTACACCGTTAACATATGCAGCGGGAATGGGGCAACCATTAAAGTCGATGACACGTACATGAATTAAAGCTTCTGCTGTATCCTGTTCATTTAATGTTTTGGGTTCACTAGTGGTATTAGTAAAGGACTTGGTTTGACTATATTTTGCTCTTGATTTCAGGCCCGAACCAGTATCAAACCCAGTAGTAACTTTGGTGCTACAAGGACCCACAATTGCACACCCATTACTCACTTGACTGCCCACGATAGCCGCGGGTTTGCCATCAACCATAATGGTCGGATTACCCGTGGTAATTACACTACCATCACTGAGCTTGTCACCCACACGGGCGACAGGTAAACCCTGATCTTTCATGTTAGGGCTACCTTCAACGATAGTATTGCCTTTACTGTCTTTATCACCCACTCGCGCTAACCGAAACACTTGTTGTACTCCAAATGATGGCTATTCAGTCAGTGTAGTCAGAATACGCCACCTGTTGTGGTAACTCATCATGCGAAAATCGTTTCATTTTGTATCAGTTGCGTGCTTTTGAGGTATGGCGGGGTTGGGCGTCATTTTTCACTACATTAGAATTTACTCACTTAGTAATACGTATTACCATTTTTGATAGTATATTATCGCTTTACCCGAAAAATAGCCGATAACTATGATTACCGGCTATTTTTTCAGGGGGGTTGAGTATTCTGCGGTGGGGGAGGCGCACTCAGGGCACAAGCACATATATCAGTTATTACTGATATATGGCGGGAAACTCAAACTACAGCTAGAAGCCCTGCTGGATTTTGATGAAGAAGGTCAGAAGGCGGCTAGAACCGTACTGGAAGGTTTAATTCTAAGACATAATGATAAAAAAGTTGTGAGTGTAACCACCTCATAAAAAGCCTATAATTATAGGCTTTTTTATTATAATAAATAATATTTTTATTTTTTATAAGATGCTTTTATTTTTTCATAAAGCTTCTTCATTCTAGCTTTATCTTCTGGATCAGCTTCCCAGCAATAGTCAACATATAAGTAGTTATTAAGACCTGTTCCAAGGTTTTCATATAGGGGGCTTGTTTTATATTGGTCATATATTAGTTCAAAGTAGTCTGCAACTTCTCTTGATCTAAAAGATCCAATCCAGTCCATAACCCTAAACGCAAAGTAGTCAGATTTTATTTGATCAGTATAATGGTGAATGTGCTTAAATATGCTTGAAGTAATATTAAACCCTTCAGAAAAAGCTACTTTGTCAAAACAGCTCCAAAAGTCATAGACTAATTCTACATTTTGATTAGCAACACATTTTTGTATAAAAAGCTCACAAAATTTATCGGACTGTAAATATGTTTCTAACTTTAATTTTCGTAGAATAATACCGCTCATTTCTAGTTGATCTTGAAGAGCTGCTTGCCACAACTCTTCAACTACCTTATTGATAATCACTTTATTTTTCCACTTAAAGTCGATTTCGTCTTGTACCAAGGTGGTCTTTTCCAATGCGGTCTAGTTGGAGGAATAACATTTAGCCATGTATATACTTCAGGAGGTATATAGCATCCATATTTATTAGCCTTCTTAATTAGTTTACGCAGTCTATTTTGCTGTTTAATAATCTGCCCATTATGTCTATCCCAACTATCTGGATCTTTTTTATATAAATCACCAGTGAGTGTAATACCTTTGAGCAATTCCTTCTGTATTTGAGCCTGAGGAGGATCTTGCTTGATAAATTTCTCTCCACATATCATCTAAAATACCAGCACAGATTTCTCGATGATCCACTGAGCACGCTAAAACTCGACCACCTTTCTTTTTCTCACGAACTTGCCCACCACTAGTCTCTCCTGCATTATCAGGAAATATATTTGAGCCTCCACTGTAAGGATTATAAAAAGGCTTGTTGTGTTGGACAACTGGTGTTTCAAAAGCAAAGGAAGGTTCAGCAGACTCATTTGGATAAAATGTAGGAGTAACTGTTGGGTATGTGGGGGAAGTTGGAGCGAAGCCAGTTGGGGCTGGTACAGTAATCGTAGGCGCATAAAGAGCAACACTACCGCGTAAACCTTTTGGATCTACTTGATTGCTAGGGTTGCCACTTACATATGCATAAGTATTTAACCCACCATTTAACCCAATAGGATCACTTTCGATGTACCGACCAGTACTAGGATCGTAATCGCGGAAGTAGTTGTAAACTAGGACGGCTTTGTGCGTCCGAGCCTAGCATCAGAGCACTTCGATGCAATTTTCTGTTAAAGAGCGGCCACCTCGATGCACTTTGACGGCTTCGAGGGGTGTTGCTGTTAAGTGTATCAGCGGAGCATGCCTTGTTGCCGGTCAAATTGAGAAAGAGGGGGGGGGGGAGATTAAATCTTAACTTCAGCAAGTAAGGCCCAGCGTTTGGCTGGGC
Source organism: Zooshikella harenae (assembly GCF_018837975.1). Taxonomy (GTDB): domain Bacteria; phylum Pseudomonadota; class Gammaproteobacteria; order Pseudomonadales; family Zooshikellaceae; genus Zooshikella; species Zooshikella harenae. The sequence goes on from NZ_JAGSOY010000097.1 coordinate 13,042, forward strand.
GAGTGCGTTACGGCTTAGAAAAATAAATCTGGAACTATTTTGTTCATTAAAATCAACGGTTCGCTCCCGTAGTTCAGCTCGATTTTTATGTTTTCTGTGCGTTAAGTAGGGGTAGGTTTACCCTAACATGTATTCAAGATGCTTTATTTCACTTTATGTGGTTTCATCGTATAAATATTGTGTGTACCTATTATTATAAAACGTTTCCAACTCAAAGTCTGATTCAAAAAGCTCTGACCATAACTCATAACCATCTAAAAGTTTTTCACCATCCTGTTTATAGATGTATTGCTCTGGATGAGCTACAAAACCATTTTCTTTCGAATAGACTTCTGACTCAGTCTCAGCTTTTGCATGTGCGGAAGTAAAATCATCCGCCTCAATACATACGATGCGCTCTTCGAAGATATTTTTTCCATTATCCTTTACGCCGAAAAAATAAACAGATCGTGCTGCATACCACATTATTCCATCCTAATTTTATTTTCAAACCTTTAAGCTGAATAATTCAGTTAAATTTTATTGCGTGCATATTGCACTAACTGTGGCAACAGGTATACACACTTCAGGGAAAAGTAAACACCCAACAACACCAACACCCACTCCTAGACCAATCATTTTCTCTGGGCTTAATCCACTTCTTTCTGATGGTTTGGTGATTTTATCTTTTGATTTTCTGCTGCCCCTTTTGCCTGTTGCTTTTTCATGCCTTTTCAGTTTTAATTTATTCCTTGTTTTTTTATCTAAAGTTGGATCAGCTAACTGCTTCTCAATATCAGCAACCTGATCTGGATCTAATTTGTGATTGCCTGGTGCAACCAATCCTTCAGGATCAACATAACGAATAGGATTCCCTTCAACATACGCGTAGGTATTTAACCCACCTGCAAGGCCAATCGGGTCACTTTCGATGTATCGTCCAGTACTA
>NZ_JAGSOY010000098.1 GCF_018837975.1 Zooshikella harenae
ATTGGTCGCCCAAGCAGAAGAGAAAATAAAAAAAGCAGAGTCCGCTATAAATATTGTTGAAGATTATATACCACCTATTGGATTAGCATTATCAAAAAAAGACTTTTTACAACTAAAAAATACTATTGAAGTTGAATTGGCAGATTGCTATAAGAGTCAAGAGGAAACTCTTAGTAAATATGTAGATCTACAATCATCAAAACAGCATTTATTAAATCAATTAAAAATTGCAAAAGCTATTGAGTATGAGTTAGATGAAGACTACAGGTTCAGTGTAGAAAACACTGAAACAGATACAATTGAGTGTCCTATATGTGCTACAGAACATGATAACTCAATTACTAGTAGAGCATTTATTCTTAAAGATAAAGAAACTGCCCATTTTCAAGTACGTGATATCGAGTCTGAGCTAAATAAAGTTAATCAAGAGATTACCAACTGCCAATTTGAACTAAACTCAATTAGATCCAAAGTAACAGAGATCCATAATAAATATAATATAAAATACGACTCAAAAACCTCAGATCTAAGAGAGTTAATAGATAAAATAGCATTTTGGTCTGTCAAATGGACTATCAACAACAAAGTCGATTTTATGTATGAAGAAATATCTGAACTAAATGATTTGCATAGTAAGATTAAAAAAGAACAACAAGATCTTCTGCCTCAAAGTCGAAAAAAAGAGCTTGATAAACATTTTAGAAAATTGCTCACACATTGCTTTAATCTTTTAGGCTTAGACGACAGGATTTGCGAAAAGATAAAGACTCCTACTGATTATAGGCACCTAAAAGGCTTAGCTGCAGCTGATAGCACAAGAGCCATGGTTGCATACTATATAACTATTTATCATTTAATATACAAAAATGAAGATATTGTAAACTCACCATTGATTATTGATACTCCTAACCAACAAGAACAGTCTACAGACAACTACAGGAAAATTCTTGACTTGATTCCCAAAGCCATTCCCAATGACTGTCAAACTATTATATGTGCTATGGATGACTTAGCTCTCTCTCCACTTAAACAAATTGCAAACATTATCGAATTAGATGACAAGCGGCTTTTACGACCAAGTAAACACGAAACGCTAAACAATGAGTTTATAGATATAACCTCTAGTATATAATGAAATTTTTCACCTAATCAACACGTTTTAAATCCCTCACAATCCTCAGCATTCACTTAATGATGTTGAGGATACTATGCCACAATTCAGTACTCGCTCACTTGAGCGTCTTACCAGTTGCCACCCTGATCTGCAGGTGGTGTTCCAGGAAGTCATAAAAGACTGCGACTGTACGATATTAGAAGGCTTTCGTAGTCGAGAAGCGCAGAATGACGCTTATTCAGCCGGTCGTTCAAAGCTTCAATTCCCTCAAAGTAAACATAATCAATCCCCGTCACTTGCGGTGGATGTCGCGCCTTATCCCATCGATTGGCAGGATATTAACGGGTTTTATTACTTCAGTGGGTTAGTGCTGGGTACAGCGTTAAACCTGTATAAAAACGGCCAAATCAGCCATCGATTACGCTGGGGTGGTGATTGGGACCGGGATCATGATGTCAGTGATCAGTCGTTTAATGACCTGGTGCATTTTGAACTCTACAAGGAAGCATGATGGATAAATCAGGCGTCGCGAGTTATAGCGTAGGCACAGTGACTGCTGTGGGCGCTGCTATCGTGGAGCAATGGAATCCCATGGATTGGCTCACCGCCATTGGTGTTATTGTCGGTGTGATTGGGGTAATCGTCAGAATGTATACGGATATTGCCGCCCATATGGATCGGCGTAGGGAGGAAGAATGAATTGGTTAGCGAAATTAGTCAGTGGTGGCCTGGCAGAGCCGATTGATGCCATTGGCAATGTGTTGGATAAAGTCACCACCTCGGATGCAGAGCGTATGCAGGCGGAGATTTTATTAGAGCGTCTACGTCAACAACCTCAGGTTTTACAGGTTGAACTGAATAAATTGGAATCACAACACCGCAGTTTATTTGTTGCAGGTTGGCGTCCATTTATAGGTTGGGTCTGCGGCTTGGGTTTAACGTTTACCTTTTTAATTAACCCCATCGTGCAATGGGTATCAGGGAAACCAGGACCTCATCTGCCGTTTGATATTATGACGGAGCTGGTCTTAGCGCTCTTAGGTTTAGGCGCACTCAGAACGGCTGAGAAGTTCGGAGGACGAACTAAATAATGCGTCGTAAGCTGACCCCGAAGCAGGCGATGTTTGTGAAGGAATACCTGGTGGATCTGAATGCCACACAGGCAGCCATACGGGCTGGGTACAGCAAAAGAACGGCGAGAGAGCAAGCCGCTCGACTGTTATCAAAAGTCAACATCCAGGAAGCGATTCAACAAAAGCAGTCTGTTCGGGCCAAGCGACTCACAATTTCCGCTGACCGCATCGAACAAGAATTAGCCAGGATTGCCTTTAGTCAGATTACCGATGTCGTGGAATGGCGAAGAGAAAAACTTAACAATAATCATGAGCAAGACGATAAACCTCCGGTGGAAATACAACAGGTGCAGTTAAAAAACTCCGACACCTTACCCATTGAGATTACTGCCACCATCCAGGAAGTGGCTCAGACCACTCATGGCACCCGTATTAAACTCTACGACAAATTAAAAGCCTTAGAATTACTCGGCCGTCGCCATGGTATGTTCATCGATAAGGTTGAGCACAGTGGTTCGGTTAAACACTTATCAGAGGACGAACTGAATCAGCGTATTGCTGAACTCACGAAAAAACTGTCATGAGTCTGGCCGAGAAGCGCCGCTTGTTGGCATTATTAGAATGTAAATTGGCGCTGCGTGCGTCACATTCGTTAGACGCCTACTGTCGTTATATTGATATTCCGGGTGTGCCTGTGGCGGACACCGATGAGTGTGAGCAGTTTTATCCGGATACCGTTGAGCCCGCTGAACACCACCAACTGATTAATACCACGTTAGAAAAAGTCGAGCATGGTGAAATCAAACGGGTGATGTTATTTATGCCACCCGGCTCGGCAAAATCCACCTATGCCAGTGTTGTGTTTCCCACCTGGTTTATGGGCCGTAATCCCAGTAAAAACATTATTTCCACGTCTTATGGTAGCGACCTAGCCAAAAAGTTTGGTCGCAAGTGTCGTGCGATTACCCGTAGTGAAGCGTTTGAGAAAGTCTTTAATACCACACTCAATCAAGATAACCAGGCAGTGGATAATTGGTCCCTCACTAATGGGGCGACGTACATGGCTGGGGGTATTTTATCGGGCATCACCGGTAACCGAGCCGATGGCTTAATTATTGATGATCCCGTGAAAGGCCATGAACAAGCCGAAAGTGACGTATTTTACCCTTGGGTTATGAAGGCCAATCAGGCTGGGTTAAAGCCCGTGATGGTGAGGAATGGTACGTCATCTGTCTTCAAGCACAGTGTGAACGGGAGGATGATCCGCTAGATCGTGCTATAGGTGAGTATTTATGGACAGACTGGTTTAGCCCCGCGCATTGGGAACAGGAAAAACTCAGCCAAGGCAGTCGCAATTGGGATGCGCTTTACCAACAACGACCCACGCCTGCCGAAGGCGGTTTAATTAAATGGGCTTGAATCCGCCGTTATCGTGTACGTCCTGCCCAACCTATACGCATTATTCATAGCTGGGATACTGCCTATAAACCCAATCAAATTAATGATCCATCTGTGTGCACGGTCTGGATGGAAACAAAATTTGCTTATTACCTGGTGGATGTTTGGCGGGACTGGGTGGAGTATCCTCACTTAAAAACCGCCGTGAAATCCCTCGCTAACAAGTGGAATGCAACCGCTATTTTAATTGAGGATAAAGCCAGTGGGCAGTCGTTAATCCAGGAGCTGCGCCTTACCACCACCTTACCTATTGTGGCGATTGAACCCGAAGGCGATAAATTAATTCGCATGAGCAGCCAAAGTGCCACCATTGAAGCGGGTAATGTGTATTTACCGGAATCTTCACCGTGGTTATCCGACTATGAGCGTGAATTATTTGTGTTTCCCCTATCCGAACATGACGACCAGGTGGGTAGTACCAGCCAATTCCTCAAGTGGGTCAATAATAACAAACAACAGTTTGCGTATAAGCCCGTACAAGGTTGTGGTACAGCCTTTAAAAAACGCAAAGGAGCCTGGTAGATGGCAGATACCAAAACAATTGCACATTTAACCCGCGAATTAGCCGGTCCCTCAGCAGTGCGTAATCCGTTTGATATGACGTCCATTGCTTCAGGCTTAACACCGAATAAATTAGCCGCAGTATTACAGGAAGCGGCAGAAGGTAATTTGCATGCCTATTTAACCCTGGCCGAAGAAATGGAAGAGCGTGAACCGCACTATGCCAGTGTATTACGCACCCGAAAATTTGCCGTATGTAGTTTGGATATCAGCATTGAACACACCACTGAAATGCCATAACCCAAGATATTCAACACTTAATCGAAACCCCAGAATTTGCCGATATGCTCAGCGATGCTTTGGATTCGATTGGTAAAGGATTTAGTGTTAATGAAATTATCTGGGATCAATCCGATCAGCTATGGCAACCCATTAAATATTGTTGGCGGGATCCACACTATTTTATGTTTTTAAGGGATAATCCCGAGGAACTTAGAATTATTGACGAAAACAATATTGCCGAAGGTATTCCCTTACCGCCGTATAAATTTATTGTGCACCGTCCTCGGTTAAAATCAGGCTTAACCTTACGCGGTGGTATTGCCCGACTCGTCGCTTTTTCCTATTTATGCAAAATGTACGGCTTAAAAGACTGGATGGCCTTTTTAGAAATTTATGGCGTACCCATTCGTGTAGGTTATTACGATGGTGAGCTCAACGAACAACAAGAAGAAACCTTACGACGGGCGGTGTATGAAATTGGCAGTGATGCGGCAGCGATTTTACCGCGCTCGATGGCCATTGAATTTATGCAATTAAGTCAAGCTGCCAATAGCTCTGAAGCCTTTGCCCGATTGGTGGAATGGATTGATCAACAAGTGTCGAAGGCCGTGCTTGGGCAGACCATGACGTCAGATGATGGAAGCAGTCGTGCCCAAGCCGAGGTCCACAATGAAGTACGTCAGGATATAATTGATGCTGACGCCAAGCAACTGGCCAACACCCTCAATCGTGATTTAATTAAACCGTACATTGATTTAAATTACGGTATTCAAAAAGCGTATCCGAAATTAACCTTTAATTTACCGGAAACCTACAATACCGAACACCTGGCGGATAATTTAGCGAAACTGATTCCTCTGGGTTTAAAAGTTTCTCAACAAGAAGTCCTTGCTAAACTGGGTTTATCCGAGCCCCAGCAAGGCGAAACGCTATTAACCGCACCGAAACCCACCGAGAATGTCAATAAACAGCAAGATCAAGACAAAGCCAATAATCATCAACAGGCCTGTCCACAGTGCCAAGCTTTAAATCAAACACAATCACATGAGGATGATTTATTCAATGACATGCTGAAAGACTGGCAACCGCAATGGCAAGGCATCACGGATCCGCTATTAAAAGCGATTAATCAGGCACACAGTTTTGAAGAAATACAAACAATCTTGCCTGATTTATTAACTAAAATGGATCGTACTGTGCTAACCGAAAGCCTGGCTAAAGCGGGACTCATTGCCTATGGCCAAGGTGTTGAGGACAAGCATTAATGCATTTTGCTTTTAATCGCGAACAGGATGCGCAAAAAAAATCATCCGGATTCGATGAAGCCTTACAATATTTTCGGGAAAAAGGCTTTCAATTAAGTTGGCATTATTGGGACGTGTGGAAAGATGAACGTACGCGAGCCTTTACCGTAGCGAAAATAACCTGCCAAGATTTATTAATGGATATTCGTCAATGGGTGGATAAAGCCCTGGCCGAAGGAATCACCTTTCATACCTTTAAACAACAATTAATCCCTTTACTGGCACAAAAAGGCTGGCTGGGATTCACCTTGTCAGCACAAGGTAAACAGATTGAATTAGGCACACCACGTCGTCTTAAAATTATTTATGATACGAATTTGCGTGTAGCACGTAGTGCAGGACAATGGACACGTATTCAACGCAGTAAAAAAGCCTTACCATATTTACTGTATAGCCTGGGTCCCTCCAAAGAACACCGTTTGATGCATGAGCGCTAGCATCAGTTGGTGTTGTCCGTAGATGATCCTTTTTGGCACACCCATTTTCCCCCCAATGGCTGGGGCTGTAAGTGTCGTGTACGTGCACTTAGTGTGCAAGAAGCTACCAAGAAAGGGATCGCCAAAACACCCGCTATTCGCTGGGTATCCTGGACACATCAACAAACAGGTCGTACCGAACGGATCCCTGAAGGGATTGATCCAGGATGAGATTATAATCCAGGACAATCACGAATAGCCGCATTAAAACGTTATGCACACGATAAAGATCAGGAATTTAATCGAGAATTTCTTCCAAAGAAAGCCTAATTTCTCCTGAAAAGACAACACGTCCTATGGCTTGTTGTGGTGAGTGTTTTTCTCTAGCCATAACAACCCATTCCCCCTCATTTAAAAAAAGCCCTTTCTCTCCTATTTTAGGCTGTTTGTCTTTATCAATAACGACCCAGATCTTTTTGCGAACCAATTCGTCCTTTTGGGTAAGTGTATAGGCTACATAATTATTCATACTCGCAATACTTCCCAGACAGCAACACTTTGATGAGAAAAAGTGTTATATTTTATTTTCAGCCTGGTACTGCGTAATCCATGCGTAGATACACTAAAAAACATCTTTGTTTTTAAACATCAGCATTAAGCATGAAACAAACCTTCATCAATTGGAAGGACGTAGACAGGACATACATGTCCTTTGTCTGATGATAAAGTCGTATTTGGAATGTAGTAATGAAAAAAGGACTGGCACTCCCCAGCCAAAAAAGAGGAAATCTAATTAAACAACGTATGTGTTTATTGGGGCTAAGTGTTTCAGAAGTGGCCGTGTATTGTGACGTGAGTGAGCGCACTGTAGTTCGCTGGCGACATGGGGATCCCATTAGTACAGATCACAGTATATTACTCTGTGAGGTGCTGGTGATTACACCCACGGTGCTAAATCCACAACTTGCAGAAGAAAATAAATCCGTAACCAAAAGCCTACGTGGTAAAAAACTGCTCCGGTTATATGACACACTTTCACTGTCACAGCAAACCGCCTTGCTTGTGTTATTACAAGGGCTTAATAAAGAGTAAACCATGATTTTATGATACAATCAGCTGCTTTGATGGAGGGAAGTCCTTGCTTCCCCCTTGATTACACAGTTGTTCGGAACGAAGTATGTCATTCAAAGGCTCATTAAAACTCACTCTTTTTATCCCAATCATAGGCCCTATTGTGATTTTGTTGATCACAGGAGCACTTTTGCTATTGGACATCGACAAGCATGGCTTCGTTGAGGATATTTACCTAGCTATGTCAGTAAATTGTGTGGGGCTTGTTCTTTTCTTTATTCCTTATCTCATTGCTACCGCAATCAATATTATTAAAATTAATAAATACTCTGATAGACAGGCTTTTTGGAGTACATGTTTTTTCCCATTGCGGGTTGTCATTCTCTCATTGATTGGAACATTTATTGTAATCTTATTTAATGATGGAACACGTATCTTTACTCATTTTAATTCCTACATTAATTTTCTATTAGGGGTTGTATCTTTTGAGTTAGTTCTAGGCGTTCCCTGGCTCGTCCTATCATTGATTACTGTGTACTATTTAAATCGAGACACACTCAAAAAGCCTGCATAATTTCCCCTAACTCCCCTCTTCTGCCTGCGCTACGGTGCAGGTATGAAACTTGAGACCTTTTCCTTAAATACCGAACTGTCGCCTATTCTCCAAGCGGCTGAAGAAAGCCAAGCGCCGCAATGGGTCGAATTAATTCCTGCTGGGGTCAGCATTATCGGTCGTGATGGTCGCAGCTGGCTGAATGATAAACCCACAGACATTGTGCAAACCTTTAATGCCAATGCGGTGGATTTACCCATAGATATCGAACATGCCTCTGAACATAAAGCCCCTCAAGGTGATCCAGCACCGGCAATGGCCTGGGTCAAGCAGTTAGAGGCGCGTGAAAACGGCAGTATTTGGGGGCTCGTAGAGTGGAACCGGGAGGGGGATGCATTAGTCACCAGTAAGCAGTACCGCTACCTCTCACCGGTTTTTTTCTATGAAAAAGACAGTCGTCGTATTACCCGCTTATCGTCAGTTGGACTGACCAATAAACCCAATTTACATTTAAAAGCGCTGAATCAGCGCCAGCCTACAGAGGAACACTCGATGGATGAGGAATTACTTGCCGCGTTAGGCCTGCAGGCTGGCGCGTCGCTTGATGATGTCAAACAGGCGATCAATCAATTGAAAAACTCCGCGAATAAGGCCCTGAATCAGCAGGATTTGAGTCAGTTTGTGCCTCGCACCGACTACGATAAAGCCATTAATCGCGCGCAAACTGCAGAGCAAACCTTAAAATAACACGCTAAACAAGCCCGTGATGCGAAAATTGATCAGTTAGTGGATCAGGCGTTAAAAGACGGTGTGATTACCCCCGCCAGTGTGGAATATCACAAGACTTGTTGCCGCCAGGAAAAAGGCTTGGAAGTGTTTAAACAATATATTCAGCAAGCCCCCAAAATCCTGGCGGATATGAATCAATTCCAGGGTAAACCACCAGAAGGAAACGGTGAGCTTAATTCAGAAGATAAAGCCGCATGCCAATTATTAGGAGTGACTGAGGACGAATTTAAATCCAGTCAAAAAGAGCAATAACCTGTTATTTATTTTCGTTCGTTCAGACAAAAGGATTGTTTCATGGCCATTATTACCCCGCAGTTAATTAAAAGCCTGTTTACGGCGTATAAAGCAAATTTCCAAAAAGGCTTGGGGATGGCAGCCCCACAATATACACAAATTGCCACCACGATACCTTCCAGCACCGCCAGTAATACCTACGGTTGGTTAGGTCAATGGCCAGGGTTTAGAGAATGGATCGGTGAACGTGCCATTAAATCCATGGCCGCTCATGGTTATCAAATCCAAAATAAATCCTATGAAAGTACGGTGGGGGTTAAACGGACAGATATTGAAGACGACAATTTAGGCATTTATGCGCCAATGTTTCAGGAGATGGGACGGGCCACGTCAGTGTTTCCCGATGAGTTAACCTTTCCCTTATTAAAAGAGGGTTTTAACACGCAATGTTATGACGGCCAGTATTTTTTCGATAACGATCATCCTGTGAATAGCCAGGTGGATGGCCAAGGCACAGATACCAGTGTGTCTAATATTATTGAGGATGCTAATTATAAAGGACCCACCTGGTATTTAATGGACACCACCCGCGCCATTAAACCACTGATTTTTCAGGAACGGAAAAAACCCAGGTTTGTAGCCATGACCACCGAAGAAGATGAAGCCGTCTTTATGCGTGGCGAATACCGTTACGGTGTGGATAATCGCTGTAATGTTGGCTTTGCCTTTTGGCAGATGGCCATTGCTGTAAAAGCAGAATTTTCCCTCGATAGTTTATGGGAGGTTCATACTCGCATGACCGAATATAAAGCGGATGGTTTACGTCCGTTAGCCTTAAAACCGAATTTAATTGTTGCCCCACCGAGTTTAGAGAAAAAAATTACCCAAACGTTAAATCGTGAATTAATTCAGGAAGGCAATACCACGGTTTCCAATGAATTAAAAAATCGATTTAGTACTTTGATTTCGCGACGTCTTTAAGCAGAGGGTGTGTCCTGTTGCCACCGAAGAATAGTGGCTGGTTTTTCGGTGGCCTTTTTTTATGGAAGGCAATGTGATGGCTGAAGGTTATTTTATTCGCGCAAAATGTAAACCGGGCTTTCGACGTGATGGCCGCTATTTTCCGGCAGAAGGAATCATGCTGGCAAAAACAGCTCTAAGTGATGATGCATTCAACCGGTTAAAAACAGAACCCATGCTGATCATTGAATATGGTGATTATGAGGCCTTAGTCGAACACGCTGAGGTCATCAATACTTCAGAACAAGCCATGGAAGAAATGATTGAAGTGATTGGTATGCTGGAAGCCAATCGTCAAGACAGTGACTGGACGAAAGACAGTGAGCCCAAAGTTGAGTCAATTAAAGCTTTGTTAAATCGTTCAGTGACAGCAGCACAGCGTAATGAGGCCTGGAAAATATACCAACGACGGGTGCAGTAATGACCTATGCCACAGTAGAGAATATCCAAGATCGTTATGGGGATGATCTGTTGTATACCCTCGCCGATAGAGATCGTGATGATCAGTTGGATCACAAAGCACTAGACGATCATCGCCATGAATTATTAGATACCCTAGGTGCTACGGTAGAAAGCCAAACCCGACGGCGTATTGAAGAAGAGCAAACAGCTCCTGATGGTTCTCCTTGGCCCACTTGGTCATCGGGTTATGCCGCCACACGGCATGGCAATCAAAGCCTACTGCAAAATGAGGGGCATTTAGTCGATAGTTTGCATTCATCAGTTTGGGGGGACAATTAAACCTAAAAATGGGCGCTATTTGGTGTTTCCGTTAGGCGAGCAAACTATTTTTGCCAAAGAAGTGAACATACCTGCTCGGCCATTTATGGGGTTGTCTGAGGAAAATATTGATGAGGTTGAGCAAACCTTAAGTGATTTTTTAATCCAGTCACTATAAAAGCGAGAGCTATTTCAAATAAACTCCATTCTGGTTCGTTTGTTTTAGGAGTTAACCCTTATTTTTAAGGTGTTTTTATTTTAGTAATCTGCAAGCCTCGTTCTAAAATGTAGGGTTGAGTATGACTAAAATAACAAGTTTTTTCCTAATTATATTTGTTGTGCTTGCATCAGCAGGATGCATGGAGCATCGCATTAAGCGTAATAAACATAAATGTGAAAAATACGGCTTTGAACCTGGCACTGAAGCTTTTGCAAAATGTGTTCAGCACGGTGTCATGGCTGATGAACGTCGTATGGATAGAGCTTTTGAAGACGATTATTAATGCTGTATTTTTTATAAAAAATAAATTAGAAAACTTCCCCTAATTTCACAGCACCTGTTGCCTTATAACAGGTGCTATGCACATTCAACATTTACTCACTGCCATTACCCAAATCATTCATACACACTTGCCTGAGCTGCGTGAAGTCAGCACTCATGCTGGTCGTTTTGATTTAAAGGAAATTAAACGCCTCGCCACGCGTTTACCCGCCCTATACCAAAATAAGTTTCCTGCCCTGGATGGCCGCCCTAGTGTACATCGGGTGCAGTATAACGATGGTGCATTGATGGAATATGACCGAGCCTTTAATCGGTTAACCGTACAGCTACCCGGCGCTGGCACGGTAAATCTTGTGAGTCCTGCTGGTGTTCACATTGAGGGCGATGTCTTTGTCAAAGGCCACAGGGGATATTACTGATCACACCCGCAGTATGCAGGCGGATCACGAACGGTATAACCAGCATCAACACGGCAGTTCACCACCACCGGATCCTCAGCAATGAACGGCATTGATCGCACATCGGGGAAACGCCTCGCGGGCAAAGCCCACTTACGCCAGTCCATTCAGGATATTTTAACCACACCGTTGGGCACGCGAGTGATGCGGCGGGACTATGGCAGCCGGTTATTTGAGCTGGTCGATGCGCCGGTGAATGCCGAAACTATTGCCGAGCTGTATGCCGCCACCGCCGAGGCCTTAGACCGCTGGGAACCGCGTTTACAGCTAACGAATATTGATGTCCAAGCGGTGAGTGGTGGTCACATTACCTTATCGCTGCAGGGAGAATATCGCCCGGATGGTCAGCTGATTACGTTGAAGGATCTGATCCTATGACCCATGCCATCAATCTTTCGCAATTACCACCGCCTGACGTGGTCGAGTCATTGGCTTATGAACAGATTTTACAAGGGATGCTGACCGATTTGCGGCAACGTGATGCAGCCTTTACGGCCTTAGTGGAATCAGATCCGGCCTATAAGATTCTGGAGGTGGCGGCTTACCGTGAGCTATTGATTCGTCAGCGAGTGAATGATGCTTCCCGCGCGGTGATGGTAGCCTATGCCCGAGGAACCGATCTCGATCATTTAGCGGCCTTATTTAGGATCCAGCGGTTATTGATTCAACGAGGCGATCCTAATGCCATTCCACCCACTGAGGATGAATGGGAAAGTGATGACCGACTGCGTGAACGGATTGTGTATTCACTGGAAGGCTTGAGCACGGCGGGTCCGCGTGGTGCATACCGTTATCATGCATTAAGTGCCAGTGCCCTGGTGAAAGATGTCAGTGTGGAAAGCCCATCACCGGGTCAGGTGGTGGTGAAGGTATTAAGTGCCGAAGGCCAGGGCGTGCCCAGCCAAGCTATTTTACAGGCGGTGGAGGCTCGACTGAATGATGAAGCTATACGGCCCCTGACGGATCAAGTTTTTGTCAATCTGGCGTCGATTATTCATTATTCCATTAAGGCCAAACTGTCGTATTTTTCGGGACCGGATATTGCCCTGGTCACCACTGAAGCAGAAAAACGCGTTCAAGCCTATGTTACGGCACAGCATCATCTCGGGTGTGATATTACCTTATCTGGGATTTATTCTGCGCTGCATATTCCTGGGGTGCAAAATGTTCATTTATTAAGCCCTCCCAATAATATTTCAGTGTCTCCGTCACAGGCCGCCTATTGCTCGGTTATTCACCTCAGCCAAGGAGCCACCGATGGTTGAGGATTTATTACCTCCCAATGCGACGCCGCAGGAAAAAGCCTTATCGACCTCGATGAAACATTTAGGCGAAGTGCCGGTGCCGATAGCAACGCTCTGGCAAGCCGATCATTGCCCCCTGAATTTATTGCCCTGGTTGGCCTGGACCCTATCGGTGGACGAGTGGGATGACGTCTGGAATGAGACCATTAAACGCCAGGTGATTAAAAATTCAATTGAAGTGCATCGTCATAAAGGCACCGTAGGTGCGGTGAAAAAAGCCTTGGCAGCGACAGGCTTAGATGTGGTACTGCAGGAATGGTTTGAATACGGTGGTGCGCCTTATACGTTTAAAGCCGAGGTGAATGTCAACCATACCGGTATCGATGCACAACAGTATGCGCAGATTTATCGGTTATTGATGAGCACAAAAAATACCCGTTCGCATTTTGAGTTAACCCTGTACCTGACGAATAAAAACCAAATTCCTAAACTCGCTACGGCCAGTATCCATGCTAATTCCACGAGGGTGAGACCGTATCTGACGAAACAAATATTCACCACACAATCCAGTCAGATGGGTGTGGGACAACATACCGTACATCACTTTACGCTCAAGCCTAAATTAACCACGCTCTTAACCACGTGCTGTTGCCGTGTAATTCTCAGTGCGTATCAAACGGTTCAGATCCAGGTCATTTATCCACGAGGTACTTCATGAATACGGAATACTATAGCTTACTGACGGAAGTCGGTCAGGCGCGCACTATTAACGCCCATGCCTTGGGTAAAACCGTTAAGCTCACGATGTTAAAAGTCGGTGATGGTGGTGAAGACGGTGGCAAGGAAACCAGTCCCAAAGAGACGGATACCGAACTAGTGCGTGTGCGCTGGCAAGGCCCGATTAACAGTATTTATCAGGACGAACAAACTCAACAACCACCTACTGAAAGTAGGTGGGTTAGTATTACGGACTGAAAGTCCGGATACGGGTCCAAGACCCGTGACC
>NZ_JAGSOY010000099.1 GCF_018837975.1 Zooshikella harenae
TAATTTTTTACCGTGTTTATTATACAAGCCCACTTTTATTGTAGTAACAGCTAAGTCATCAGTCGCAGTTACACTGTAGTTTATTGAATCATTAATATCATAGTAAGCTTTATCTAACAGTAATTGTTTAATAACTGGCGTTTCATCACGTTTAACTCCAATTATTTGCTTAGCTTCAGTTCTATTGCCTGCCCCATCTTCTGCTATGACAGTTATTTGATACTGGTTATACTGTGTGTTTTCTGTTACTGGCTTAAAAGCTGGTATTGAAATAATTTTCAACGCTGAATAGGCATTTAGTCCTACAGGTACAGTTTGTGGCAAAAAGTCATTCTCTGATAGGGTATCCTTAACATCCCCTGTCAACTCAAAGCCTGATGTAGTCTTACGAAGACCAAATACTTTTAACTTGGTTACACCAATGTTGTCATAGCCTGTCACTTTAAAAATAACTTCTGAGCTTTCTGTAACAGGAGCAATACTATCTTCTCCAGAAGTAACAGAAGCCTGTGGAGATACTATATTTAAAACAGGAGGCTGATCATCCTCTCCTAACGTTACATAAATGGTTTCACTTTTCTTAGTCGCATCCTTAGTATCTGCAGCAATAGCATATATAGCAAGCGTCTGTTCCGAAGCATCTTTGAGAATTTTAGGAACTTGATAACTAACCGCAAATGGTGCTTGATAGTCAGCTCCAACACTGACACCATTAACAAAAAACTCTACCTTTTTTATACCTACATCATCTGTTGCATTTGCTCTTAACTCAAGTTTTTCCCCAGATGTAATATACTGACCTTTTACTGGGCTGGTTATAGCCACCGTTGGTTCACTATCACCTTTAATACTAACTGAACGTTCTGCTGTTTCTACAATACGACCATGAACATCTGTAACACGTGCAGATAGTTTAATGACTTTACCTTGCCAGTCTTCACCTACAGGAACTGAAAATGTCTGAAGTAAAGATGGCACTTCATAAGTCCTGCCTTTATCATCTTCATCAGTTCCTAGTGCTTTTGGTTCATCATTTATGTGTTTTGTGGCAAACAACTTGCCATCCACCAATAATGAAACTTCTGTACCATGGTAAAGGGTATCATCTGCCACATCGACAACAACATTAAGCGTATCATTTATTGTAGCTGAGCTATTAGCTACTGGCTCTTTAATGAATGCTGTTGGAGGTTGATTTTTCAAAACTCTAATTAATTGTCCTGGGCTTTCTTGCATCCCTCCACTAGCGACATAAACTCGTGCCGTAACACTAATACTGGACGCATCTGTAGAAATTGATGGTGCTTTTAACTTAGCTTGCCAAACTTCATATAAAACAGTTTCTTCTTTGTCTCTCGATCTCTTTATTTTTCGTTGTTCGACAATAGGAAAGGTGACTTCACCTGCTTTGGTACCATCATGAAAAATCTCAATCCGAGTAATACCACTATTTGTTTTTACATCAGGGATAACACCCAGTTTAGTTGCAAGTGCAAATCGATATTGAGCTCCCTCAATAACTCGTTCATTATTTACTGGTTGCACGATATCATACTGAGGTATTTTTGGTTTTTCAGGAGAAGTAATTTCAACACGGATAGAGTCAGTCTGGCTAGACTGGTTTAAACTATCTATAGCCTCAACTTTAAACTCTAACTGAGTACCTGCCATAGATTCCACAGTTTGAAAATTAACCTCAAATGGTGAAGAAGTTAACTCATCTAACAGGTTTCCATTTAACCAAACTTTTACTTTTCTTACTTCAACGTCATCAGACACATTTGGTTTTATTATTATTGAAGTTCCCACTACAACTTGGGACGGTAACGCTAATTCTACAGTAGGTGCTGCATCCTTTGCTACAACCTTTGTTACAAACTCCTGCCCTTTTAATAAAGGAGAAGTAATAACTAACTCACTGGGTAAAGCATCAGGTATAACGCCATGCGCTATGATTTCATTATTGTCATTCAAATCTAATAAGGCACTTGTTGTACCCCGTAATGCAAGATTTACAGGGAAGCTTTCTGTTAAAGTAACGGGTTGATCTTCACCTTTAAAGTATGCAATGACTGGAGGTATCTTTATAAACTTATTTAGTCCATTGATTGTCAACACATCATCAGTTTCTTTCAATGCTAAGCTTTTAAGCTCCTTGGTAAAATGTGCTGTTACAGGGACTGTAACTGAATCATTAAGCTCTGGATAAGATACAATGATGCTGACAGGCTCATTAAAGGACTTTTGAGGAATCAATACGCCTGAAGCTGTCACCTTGACTAAGTCTGGCCGAGAGCTTTCATATTGAATACCCGTACCCAAACCAGGTAACTGTGTCTCACCTCTAAATTCAAAGTCAACTACAGGTACTAACGCTACAGTCTCAAGTAAATTGGTTAAATTTACTGTTGATGGAAAAACTTTTAGTGACTTGGCTTTTTCCTCAACATCAGCCCCTGTAAAACGCAATTCACTAATTGACTTTTTATTTCCTGAAGAATCTATTGCTGTAGCTTCTATAAGAAGTACACCATCATGCTGAACTTCTTCAGCAGATAGCATTTGTTGAAATGGAATAGTAAAACTAAATTCTGCTTGTGCATCAAACTCAGGGAAAGCTTTTAATACTTTATTTGTAGATAGGAAAGCCTTTTCTTTCGCAGACTGAACAACTCCACCATTATTTCTTAATTCGCTTGCTTTTAAACCTGTAACATTAAGATCAACAGAAGTTATATCAACATTATCCTGACTCAAAAGTGTTACTAATAAATACTGGGTGTCTTTTCCTTGTTGGAAACTTATAGACTTTATTGATAACTCAGGTTGCTGACTCTCAATAGTAAAGTGCTCAGAGTAAACTTGAGAAGAACCATCAACATAACTTATTGTTACATTTGGATCATAATTAGCTGTCGTAGCATTAATAATAACTTGGCACCCACCAAGCTGATTACTAGGTGTGGCTTCTTTTATAGGAATTTTCTTTTCCTGATAAGAAAAAGAATCAATTTGAGTACAATCAGAAACAGACAGTAAGTACTGTATTTCATTCAATGAGGCATTGAGCCTACCTTTAGTTCTCAGGTCAAAGCTGATATTTTCTGCGGAGACAAATGTCGCACAAAAAACAACCAAAAATAACCAAAATACAGCAACATTCCTGCGCATCATACTGCAACTTACTACTAATTATTAAAATACAAGCTAGTCTTTCTAGTTGTCATATCCATGGCAGTACCCGCAAGTACTTAAGGGCTAGAAAACTAAATAAGTGACACAATATATAAAAATTTTGCGGATGCTATCACGCTATTTACTCGATGTCTATTCATTATTTTAAACTCAATTATTTTATAGCGCCTAATAAGCCGTAAGTAATTACTTACCCGCAAAAAATAGAACTATATTTCCGATATATAGAAGACAAGTTGTTTATTATAGACAAAAGTAGGTGTGTATTTTAAAAATGGAGTTGTAGATAGTCCTTTTTACTATTTACTTAAAGTGCCGAAGATATTTAGGCGTTTAGTAAATCTATACTCCTCCTTCCTCATCCACATTCTTCGGCAATTCACTGAATGCAACAACACCATTGCGGCCTCTGCGCTTAGCTTCATACAGTGCTTTATCAGCCATATTGATGAGCATATCGGGGTTTTGATGGGGGATGGGGGAGCAAGCAGCAACGCCAATACTTGTAGTAACTACTTGGAATTCACTGCCAGGATGTGGGATTGCAGCTTGTTTTAAACCTTCTATAATACGACCTGCTAATACTTTAGCGCCAGCCTCATCGGTTAGTGGGAGTATTGCAGCAAATTCTTCCCCACCATATCGGGCTAATAAATCATGACGACTTTTAACGACATTACGAAAAACCTCTGCGACCAATGCCAGACAGTCATCACCTTCGGGGTGACCTAAGGTATCGTTGTACCGTTTAAAATAATCTAAATCAATCATGAGTAAAGCGATAGGGTTTCCTGTACTAATAGCACTACTCCAAGCACTCATTAAGTATTCGTCAAAACGTCGTCGATTAGCAACTTGGGTTAACTCGTCAAGGCGTGCATTATCAAACAGTTGTAGGTTAACCTGAGCCAACTGGTCCATGACCTGTCCACGCTTTTGAATTTCTGCAGCCAATAAATCCCGCTGCCTAAAAAAGTCATTAACCAGCGATGCTAACCTGCCATATTCATCATCTCTTGCGAGTAATGTATTTAACTCACTGGCCGTATTTTTATCCAAAGCATTAGTTAATCGCTTTAATGGGGAAAGCACCCAAACTTGCAGTAAAAAATACGTTAATAGCAGCAAACAAATGATGGAGAAACCATTCACGATGATTAGCTGAGTCGAAGCATTATAAAGCTTCTTTAAATCTTCCAACACTGTTGTTGCAACAAGAAAAGCAACGGCTTGTCCTGATGTCCCTCTTAATGGTAAGGCAATACGGATATTCCATGGATCATTCAACGTTGACGTCAGTGATTGGTGGTTATTAAGTACAATACTAGAATCACTGTCTGTTAGTAGAGCTATTTGCTTCAAGTAATCGTCACTAACAGGTTGAGCAAGTACTAACCAACCTGTTGTACTGCCTAAACGCTCATAGTCGTCACTGCTATTGAGAGGACATGCGGCAAGTTCAAAAATAGATTGTTTATGTCGGTAGAATCCTTGATAAAACGCTAATCCTTTAACTGTCTTCAAGGTGGCTTTTTGTAGCGGTTGTTCTAGTTCAGGTTGGTTATCTACAACAAATCTGTAAACTGTTTGATATTCAGGATTAACAACCCAGGTATGCGTAATGCCAAATTCAGGCAGGCTGGTATCAATATTAACTTTAGCCCAGCGTCGATCCAGATTTTCTGAAAAAACCTGCATCTCAGTCCACTGACTATAATCACCACAAGCACTGCGTAGCGTTAGCCCTAAACGCTTAACCATTCGAATTAAGTTTTGCTGCAAAAAATTCTGGCGATAGTCTACTAATTCTTGAGTGGACTGGTTACGCATCCATGTCATCCAGCCTTCCAGACTCAAAAAGCCAAGCGATAGAATCACTAGAACGGTTAAAATACGCTTTTGTACTTGCTCCTTATACATTGCCCCCGACTTCGCCGAATGA
Source organism: Zooshikella harenae (assembly GCF_018837975.1). Taxonomy (GTDB): domain Bacteria; phylum Pseudomonadota; class Gammaproteobacteria; order Pseudomonadales; family Zooshikellaceae; genus Zooshikella; species Zooshikella harenae. The sequence goes on from NZ_JAGSOY010000099.1 coordinate 5,138, forward strand.
TTAAGTTCCTTTTAAATTTAGCAGAAGGTCAGGCATCCACTGCATATATTTGGCTATTTACCTGCCATTGAAATACGACGAAGCTTATCCTTGTTATATACGTCTCTTGCAAAGCGAAGCTCTCCCTCTTTATTTATCCAGGCAGTAAGATAAGTAATATATACAGGGACAGGTGAATGTAACGAAAGCGTTGTCATCTGACCAGTATTTAATACCTGATCAATTTTTTTACTTGAATAATATCGATTATTTTTTAAGAGTTGTTCAGCTAATTGCCTTGGTTTTTCCACTCTCACACAACCAGAACTAAGCGCGCGATTGTGGCGACTGAATAAGTATTTCTGAGGTGTATCATGTAAGTAAATTGCCTGGCTATTTGGAAAATTAAACTTAAACCGTCCTAATGCATTATGTGAGCCTGAACTCTGTCTAAGCTGATATGGAAATGCTGAACGATCTACTTTATTAAAATTTATGTTTTCCCAATCAATATCGTCAAAGTCAACGTTTACTACATTATTATCTTTGTATTGGAACAGGCTAAAATTGTGTTTTTTCAAATAATTAGGCTGTTTCTGTAATTTAGGAAGAATATCTTTATAAGCTATTTTGCTGGGAACAGTCCAGGTTGGATTCACAATAATGGAACGAATGGTATCGACCATAAGTGGCGTTGGTCTATAAGGTTTTCCAACAATCACGCGCATAGACAGCTTAATTTCACCATTTTCAACATACTGAAGCGAGTAATCAGGTACATTAACCATCACATAACGTCGCCCTAAATCATCAGGAAGATGTTCTAGTCGCTTTAGATTTTGTGCTATTAACTGTGCTTTCTGGCTAGGACCCGCATACAAAGATAAGTATGTTGCTTTGTTAATATGACCAGAGGCTGGTAACTGGTGACGACGTTGATAGCGCTGTATCGCTAAGTAAAGAGGGTCAGAAGATGTTTTATGATCACCCGTCGCTGTCAGCAATTGTGCCAGCAGTGCATTCTTGTCTTCTGGCTTATACAACATGAACTGGTCATATGTAGGCAATGATTGCCATGCAGAACTCTGTGCCAATTGATGGTATCTGAGAAATGCCATTGATAGTTGATAATACTGTTGGCTTGCCACTGCCATTGTCGATGAAAAGGCCTTGCCCTGAAAAGCTAAAAGCACAAGCGCAAGGAAACTACCCATCTTACATTTCTGATTCAAAGTGACCAATGTCATATCAGGTACTACTATCATCCAATGAATGTATGCCTGAAAATCTGTTTACTTCAGGCGTGTAACAGCCATACACCTTAAAAACCAAGTTACACTGTAGCAAATGCAGTAAGCCGTATAATAGGTTTTTAACTAATCTGACTTCTTTAAATACGGTTAAATTATAGTTGTTAACACGTTACTAAAAAGAATGAAAATGAATTACTCATTCTTTTACTACATAGCAACGTTATAAGTAACATAAGTGCTTAAATAACAAAAGTTAATAGCAACATCTTACCATTCATACACAGCCACAAACGCTTGTGTCTAGCACTGTACTAGTATGGATGGAAGTTATAAATTCAAACCTAGCTTATGATGAATAAATAACGGGCAGGGAAATTAACACAACTAACTCTGATTCTCTATTACACTTCAGGAGAATGCACAGTTGTGTGATTTTTTTAAAACAAAGTTAGCTAAGCAAGTCTAAACACTTATCGCTATCGCGTCACAGTCTCTCGCAAAACAATTTTAATGATAATATCGATATGAAAACCTGTTTCTAGCGTATCAGCAGAAATGCCTATAAAAATTCAACAACTTAATCCATTTAAAACTTCACTCATCATTGATATATTATTACCTCAACTTATTGACTAAGGTATTTGGCCATTATGGCTGAGACATCAACCTTTTTTAGCGCTTCATTAAACTTCTGCTGTATTGCTTTTCCTTTTTCACTTTTACGAAAACAAATATATAGCTTTTTGTCTTCAAGCAGTGTCTCGTTAAATACAAGTTTTCCTTTTATTTTTTTCAAGGATGGGTCCGTATCAAGCAAGTAAGACATAACATACTTGTCAATGACTGCTAATTTTACTCTTCCAGCATTTAATTTTAGTAAGTTCTTGACATCATCACCTGCATTATCCACTTTTATTGTTCCAGCCTCAGCCATTTGATCAAATTCTGTGGTATTAACGTAGCCACTCACTGTACCAATTTTATATGCTTTTAAATCATCCAAGGTTTTCCACATAACAGGATCATCTTTTCTTTCTGCAAAGCCTAAAGGCCCACTTCCCATCGGCTCAGAAAAAATAAAGTCTTCCTCTAACTCTGCAGCATAATACTCAGGAAAATAGCCTAAATATTTATCATCATTTTTAGCCAAATTAACCGCACGTTTCCAAGGGTAAAAGTCAACCACTAACTCAAGACCCGCCTCAGCAAATACTGCTTTAGCCACTGCAACTGATGCCCCCTGGTCAGGAAGAGTTTTACCCGTGTAGGGTGGCCAATCCAAAGAGGTCAGATAAACCTTACTGTCTGCTAAAGCAAGTGTAGTTTGAACCCCAGCCACGAATAACATCAAGCAAACTGTTACACGAAATACATTTATGCTTTTCATTATTATACGCCCACCATATTCCAGGATGAATGAATTACCCTCATGCAGTTTATTCTCAGTTTAGTTGTTTTACATAAGGAAGATATAAAGTTGATATAGATGGCAACATTGCACACCTAGCAGCCAATAAAGTATGGTGTTAATTCGTTCAACAACATTCCAGGAAACAGCTACACTCATTCAACACGTTCAAAATGAAAGTTACAGGCTATATAACAACCGTTCATGAAAAAAATCACTTTGACAGGTTTGCTTACCTACGGCTTCTCACTCATTCTGCTTATTGCTGTCATCAGTATTTTGTCACTTGGACTTTTTAGTACTGAAAAAAATACTGAAAAACTTTTTAATCAAATTGCAGAAATAGGAATAACCTCAATTGAAGACCAGTTGAAAAGCCACCTCCGTCCAATCAATAATCAGCTGGAATATCTTGCCTCACTGATTGAATCAGGCTACATAGCCACCAATGACTCACAGCAGTTCAATAAGCTACTACAAGGTACTTTAGCGGCTACTCCTCAAGTAGTGGGCATTGCCTATGTCGATGAACAGTTCTTTGCTCGCTATTATGCGCGAGACAAAACAGATGTCTTTAAAGACTATTGGCGAGACCATCCAGTAATCACCCACTTGCTCAGTGCACCAGAAGCAACTAATCATGTGAAATGGCTTGACCCGGTTTATATTCCAGGTTTGAAAGCCAGCATCATACAGGCTTATCGCAAAGTATCACTCCCTAATGGCAAAACAGGTTTATTACTTACAGGTATTACGCTGGAAAAGCTCAGTGCCATTATTAAAGAAAGTGCAAAAGATATGCGACCAGTTATCTTCTTACTTAACAACCAACAACAGCTATTAGGCTTATCCAGTACAGACTATCAACCTGGCCGTTTTGTGAGTGCTGAAACTCCCGCCCCTACCTTAGCGAATCTGGCAGAGAATCATCCCTTAAAAGCTATTTGGGAGGCCAACCAAACACCCAGTAAGTGGCTGAAAAATCCTTCAATAAAAGGACATAGTATTTCACTTGATGACAACACATGGGAATTCATCTACACAGACTTTACCGGATTTGGTAACTCCCCATGGATAGTGGGTATTTACTTCAGCTATGATCAGTATGCAGATATTGAGCAAACCTTTATTCACTTGCTAATTGCCAGCGGTTGTATTCTGTTGGTCATGATGATACTTGCCGTGGGTGGTGCACGTTTCATTGGTAACCGGTTAAGACATATTACTACAATGTTTACTAAAGTCGGCCAGGTTCCTCTGACTAAAGTGCCCAGACTGAGAAAGCAGCCTCTTCAAGAACTGAACCTACTCGCACATGCGTTTAATAACATGCTGGATGATCTACAATCTCATGAAAACCTGAGACGGCTATTTGGTCAATATGTCCCCCACAACATCGCTAAGCAGCTCATGCAGTCTAATGGCACTCTAGAGCCAAAGATGCAAAAGGCCACCATTGTTTTCATTGATATTGAAGGGTTTACGGCGCTAGCAGAGCAAATCTCACCTCAACAACTTTTTACCATGCTCAATGAGTACTTTTCCCTGATAACACGTATTTTAGAAAAGCATGATGGCATGATTACACAGTTCCAGGGAGATGCCGTGTTAGCCGTATTTAACATTAATACACCCGCTGAGCATGCAAGGCAGGCACTTAGTGCAGCAATCGAAATACAAAAAGCACTTAGTACAACATTATTCTGTAATCATCCGATGCGCTGTCGCATTGGTATTAACTCAGGTGAAGTGATCGCCGGCAGTGTAGGTGCTAAGGACCGTTTAAACTATACGGTTCATGGCGATGACGTTAACCTCGCAGCACGCTTGGAAGGACTTAATAAAGAATACAATACCCGTATACTGATTTCTGAAGCAACACATCATTTAGCACCAGACTTCACCTGTCGAGAAATAGGTAAAATACACATTAGAGGGAAACAGCAAATCGTCAGTGTTTTTGCCCCAAACTCCGATCGAAGTAGTCATTCATCAGGGCAAGGTTATGCGTATCAAACCGCTATTTAACTATTTACACTTGCGACGGCTCATTGTGCCTAACGATTAGAACCAGGCAAAAAGTATAGAAAGTGTGTATACCACCTTGTCAGTAACTATTGCAGATAGTCACTAGTAAGGTACAATCTATCCCGTCTTAGGGGAGTAGCCGCTTGCAAAGGCAAAACATTTAACTGTTTAACCTTCAAGGTTTAGGTCAACATAATTGATTCCTCAATGAATCATGGCCTGAACGCAACAGCCCTCGCTGTTTTGGCAAGACCTTTGACACATATCTCCTTCGCATAGGGCGGGTAGGAGTATGTGTCATTGGAACGAGCCCGCCCTAAGAGTCCAATATGAGTGCATTATTTTTTTCAACTATTTCTGTTGCTCTGGCAGAAATCGGTGATAAAACCCAATTATTAGCGCTATTGCTAGCTACCCGTTTTAAAAAACCAGCCCCCATCATCCTTGCCATTACCATAGCAACACTGGCTAACCATGGATTGGCTGCGGCTTTAGGCAACTATCTAAATCACCTGATCAACCCTAACAACCTATCTTGGATTGCTGCTGCAGGCTTTATACTGATGGGTATGTGGATTTTGATACCCGATAAACTTGATGACACACCAACAAAAACACAACACTGGGGTGCATTTTTAACCACACTGGTGCTGTTTTTCCTTGTAGAAATTGGTGACAAGACGCAAATAGCAACCATCGTTCTAGCAACCCATTATTCTGCCACCCTACAAGTAATAACGGGAACAACCGTGGGTATGTTGCTGGCGAATGTACCTGTGGTCGTGCTAGGCCGATTCGCTGCAGATAAGTTACCACTTCAGTGGATTCGTTGGGTCACAGCGCTACTCTTTATCTTACTGGGGACAGTGACACTACTCATCAGTTAACCGTTTTTAGTCACTCTTAAAATCTTATTGTTCAAACCTGATCACAACAAAACATGTTTTTAAAACAAAATCATCTAACTACTGGGGTTGTGTTTTTGGTTTGAGTATGTAAAATTCCCGCAATTTTGTGCGAGTAGTGCAAACCGCCATTGCACATTAATTATATACCCTGACGACATCATTTATAGATGTAAAAAAGGGTATATACTCTCAGTGAAGGATTTCGATTTACTGGGTGGTAGTAGTTTTGCTGAGTGATAGCAATAAAGCTTAAAAATCACCCTTGAGACTAAATCTTCGCTATACCACTAAGAGTGGTATAGCACTGAGTCAGCCAAAACCTAATTTGTCGTATTCCAGACAAACAAGTGAGGAAAAAGTAGTTGTGAATCGTGATGGGCAAATTCTAACTGTATCTATCACCAACAATAACTGTCTTGTTGGCCCAGAGTCAGCCCATTCTTCAATATTTTCTTCTACTTCAACAGCATTGCATCTCAAACCAATGCATTTCAATATAATACTCCTTATCTTTTTGTTTGCTATGATCTGGCAATACCGTCCATTTAAACACCAGACAAACAACCGATTTGCTATTTTCTTAATTTATTTTCAAAAATTTAAAAAGCCCCGTAATCGGGGCTTTTTTTTGACCCGTAAAAGCGAGTGAGCTATGGCAAACCCTCTATTTCAACAAAATATAATCTCCATTTCAGATTTAACACGAGAACAAATGGAGTTAATTGTTCGCACTGCAGAACGATTAAAGTGTGAGCCTCCCCCCCCTTTACTCAAAAATAAAGTTGTTGCTAGCTGTTTTTTTGAAGCGTCTACACGTACCCGGCTTTCTTTTGAAACAGCCATCTTACGCCTAGGTGGAACGCACATTGGCTTTGACAATGATGCAAACACCTCTTTAGCAAGAAAAGGTGAATCTCTAGCTGACTCAGTCAAAGTAATTTCCTCTTATACTGATGCATTTGTCATTCGCCATCCTCGTGAAGGCTCTGCTCGATTAGCCAGTGAATTCACTTCAGTTCCAGTCATCAATGGCGGTGATGGTGCTAATCAACATCCAACTCAAACGCTCTTGGATTTATTTACTATTTTTGAATGCCAGGGAAAACTGGATGAATTAAATATCGCTTTTGTAGGGGATCTAAAATACGGTCGAACCGTTCACTCACTTGCCCAAGCCTGCTCATTATTTAAATGTCGCTTCTTTTTCATTTCTCCTGAAGCATTAGCCATGCCAGACTATATTTTGGAAGAGTTAGATGAGAAAGGCATTGAATACCAAGTATCCCAGAGTATTGAGGACGTCATTAATGACGTTGATATTGTTTATATGACTCGTGTTCAAAAAGAACGCTTTGATGAAACTGAATATAAACATATGGCCTCCAAATATATTCTAACCGCAGAAATGCTGAAAGATGTCAGAAAAAATTTAAAAATACTTCATCCACTTCCTCGTGTAGACGAAATTACCGTCGATGTGGATAAAACCCCTTACGCTTATTATTTCGAACAAGCACAGAATGGCATCTATGCCCGCCAGGCATTACTCGCGCTTGTATTAAACGAAACTCTTTAACCTGTAGGATAAAAACATTATGGCTAATAAATTACTGGTTGAGGCCATTCGCAAAGGTACTGTCATTGATCATATACCTGCGGGCCAAGGCATTAAAATTTTAAAACAACTTCATTTGGTTGATGGTAATGAAAAAATTACTGTAGGCTTTAACCTACCAAGCCAGGAAATTGGCTTAAAAGACCTTATTAAAGTAGAAAATCGAATATTTACTGAGTCAGAAGCTAATGAGCTTTCTTTATTTGCACCTAGTGCCACCATCAATGTCATCGATAATTATGTAGTAAAAGACAAGTTCACAATGTCAACGCCTAAAACATTAGAAGGTGTATTCGATTGCCCCAACTCTAACTGCATTTCACTCCACGAACCTGTAACCAGCTATTTTAAGGTTTCTAAAAAACATGAAAGCATTTACCTGAAATGCAAGTATTGTGAAAAAACATTTAGCAAAGATATTGTAGCGGGGTTATAACCCCCTACTTTTCCAAACATATACCCTTAAGGGGTATATGCAACGCTATTGCTTTCACCTAACGCTGCTCTATCATAAATTAACAGCTAAACCTTCAAACTCACGAGTCAGTTAAAATATATTCATCAATAGACTGATGTTTAATAAAAATGTCCAAATTGAAGCATATGCTCTTAGTCAGTGCATACATACTTCACTTTTGGCTGAATGATAAACGCTGAAGTTGCTCCTTAATTCAACTCAAGGCCTTAACTGCACTTACGGTAGACTTATTCTACCAGCCACATGGTTAGTCGGCATCAATCATGCATTAATCCCAGTGCATCATTTAGCTAAAGGCATCAAGTGTTTTAAACCCTGTTGATAACTACAGATTAGATCTAAGTTGCAAAAAAACAGGTGAAACACATTATAAAGTAACGTAAATATGCTCTTCACTCGATAAGAGATACCACTTCATCACAAAGGGAGTTCATGATGACATTCATTGCATCTCAGTTATTTTCTTCAATGGCTTTACAAGAGTTTTTTGCGCATTCCACAGGAGAGCAAACTCAACCTTTACGACATATGCGTTATTTAAATGGTGCTAAGAAGCAAAGCGTCAGCGATGAACTTGACCACTTTCTTCCAGAGCTTAACCAAACCAGTGCCGAAGAAGCATTAGCTGAAAATTGGCTCAGCAGTGAAAACTTAATGGCTTCTCTCTGGCTTGACAGCATTTGCCGTACTGAACCTGATTTAGCACTTTAAAAGAAACAATTAGAGAGAGGAGCACATTCAGTGTAATTTATTTCTCCTTTCTCTTGCCTCAATCTCTTT